>JBLLNR010000016.1:0-77352 GCA_048058875.1 Methylotenera sp.
ACCTGGTGAAAACCACACAGATATCGTATCAGTGTTTGAAGCGGTAGGCAGTTACGCCAGTGGCGATATACCCCTTGTTAAGTTGGAGCATATTGAAAAAACTGCAATACCCGGGCCTGGTTCTTGCGGCGGGATGTATACAGCAAACACCTTGGCTTCGGCAATAGAAGCCTTGGGGATGAGTTTACCAAATAGCTCTGCACAAAATGCAGTTTCAGATAATAAAAAACAAGACTGCTTAGATGCTGGTAAAGCAATATTATATTTACTCGAGCACGATATCAAACCATCAGACATTATGACTAAAAAGGCATTTGAAAATGCCATTACCGTAATCATTACGCTCGGTGGATCAACCAATGCCGTACTGCACTTAATTGCGATGGCAGACACCATTGGAGTTGAGTTAACTCTGGATGACTTTGTGCGAATTGGAGATAAAACACCAGTCATTGCAGACTTGCGTCCAAGTGGTCAATATTTAATGTCTGAATTAATTGAAATCGGTGGTATTCAACCACTGATGAAGCGTTTATTAGATGCTGGCATGCTGCATGGTGACTGCATGACAGTCACAGGAAAAACCGTAGCTGAAAATTTGGCTGATGTGACAGATTATCCCGACGGGCAGAATATTATCTTACCTTTTGATAAACCCATCAAAAAAGATAGCCATTTGGTCATACTCAGAGGCAACTTAGCCCCTGAAGGGGCTGTTTCAAAAATTACCGGAAAAGAAGGCTTAAGCTTTACTGGTAAAGCAAAAGTATATGACTCCGAAGAACAAGGTTTTGCTGCAATTATTGGCGGTGAAGTTGTTGCTGGTGACGTTGTTGTTATTCGCTATGAAGGCCCGAGAGGTGGTCCTGGTATGCGGGAAATGTTGAGCCCCACTTCTGCCATAATGGGTAAAGGCTTAGGAAAAGATGTTGCCCTCATAACTGACGGCCGTTTTTCAGGAGGAAGCAGAGGTTTTGTTGTGGGCCATATTACACCAGAAGCATTCGAGGGTGGAGCCATCGCTCTTGTTGAAAATGGCGACAGCATTACAATTGATGCAGAAAATCGTAGCATTACACTCAATATCAGTGAAGAAGAAATGGCTTTAAGAAGGCAAAAATGGAAAAAACCTGCTCCAAAATATACTAGGGGACTACTAGCAAAATATTCAAGGACAGTAAGCTCAGCTTCAACAGGAGCAGTAACTGATCGGCCTTAACACTTAACAACAAGTATTTTTCCTTCACTTGAATATCCGTGTGTCATCGGTTCAATTCCAGTTCGGGCCATCAATCAAATCAAGTTCACAGTGATGTGGGCTTTTTTTATTGATGCCTTGTTTTCAAATATTAATGCTTTGATAGTTGTTTAAAAGCCTGAATTTCAGCTAATGTTTGCATTAGCTGAGCTTTTAACTTGTCGTCATGTTCTGCCAACGTTAATCCTTTTTTTGCAATGCTTTCAGCTTGTTTAACCTTTTTTTGCGCAAGCAAGACATTGGCTAAATTATTATAGGCAGATGCTGCTTTTGGGTGTACCTTAATCGCTTGCTGAAACGTGCTAGCTGACGATGTGAGATTACCTTTTTCATATTCACTATTTCCTAAGCCCATCAATAAGACAAAGTTATCTGGCCACTTTTTTACCGCTGCTTGATAAGCCTTTACTCTTGCACCGATTGTTGCATGTTGTTCATATGCTACTAGCGCTTTTATCACCTCATCTGGGCTCGCAGTGATTGGTAATTTTCCAGGTGGTAATGCGATAAATGCCCAATTTTCACTCCGTGCCCATGTGCGTTCAAATGTGCTCATTGTCATTTCAAATCGTTTATATTTACCTGAGCGCAACCAAACCAATTCTTTATCTAAATCGTACCCAATTAACACTGCATAATGCCAAGATGGCGCCCACGAAAGACCTAAGTTTTGCATAACTACAACCACATTGCCTGTCGCAACTTCTTTTAGGACAGCCTCTAACGTTGGTGGAATTTTTATTGCAACTGCACCATGACGCCTAGTTGCGGCAAGCATTTCTATCTGCAAACTGCCTTTGCGACTAGGAATATAAACTTCATCGGTCAGTTGTTCTGGACTAATTTCGATATTGACTGCATTGAGTGCTGTTGCTAAGGCTGCAGGACCACATTGATATTGCTCTTGCGGGAAAAATGGTGTCTTGTATAACTCTACCTGTTTTGGCAACCTTGTATTTTGCTTGAGCTCTACTACATCTTTGGTTGCACAACTACTGGTTAAAAATAATAAAGCCAGCATGCAAAGATTATACAGGCTGGCTTTCATCACTTTGCCTCTTGAGAATGAATTGCCAAATCAATTCACCCTACTTATTGTTCAAATTAGCGCACTGATCTTGTGAAGTTGAATACTTTGGTAAATCCTAAGATATCCGTGATTAGCAACACGAAAAATACCAGCAATATTGCACCAATAATACCGCCTGCAGGCGCTTTATCAAACTCAGTTGCCAATTTACTTGCCTCTTCATCTGTTAGGGCTGCAACACGTGACTTTGCTTCCATTGGATCAATACCACGTGAAATTAATTCTGATTGCACCTCTTCACGTGAAAGCATGCTTAAAATCTTCTCACGATCTTGATTGCTTTGAACTGAAAATTTAGCATCTGCTACTTGTTGGGTGCTAATCATAGCAGCTTGGACTGCTTGAATTGATCCAGTGAATAAAATTGAAGTGGCTAAAATTGCACTTAAAAAACGTTTAACTATCTTCATGATGAGCATTTCCTTTACTATAAAATAATAATGACTAGCCTTATATAAACTACATTAAGTTCTTATGTTAAGAATTAATTTTTTAAGTTAAAACAATAAAGCAAAAGTTATCATATTAACTATTCTATGTATAGCTAATTTGAGCTGAAGTATAGTTCGGATAATGTAGATACCCATGGGGCCGTATATTAATAATTGTGTTTACATGACACATAACTGGAACTCCTTATCTTTCTTAGTATTATCGTGCTCCCGTCTCTTTAGTGAATATGAAAAAGAACATGCCGCTTTTCTCTCGAGTTTATTCTAAACCAAAAAAATAGGAACGTAACAGAATTGCCACGTTTTTACGAGACTTAACGCGTGAGGACGGGCCTTAACACTTAATAAAATAGCTATTTCTAAATTTGAAAATCCACGTGTCACTGGTTCAATTTCAGTTCGGGCCACCAATCAAATTATTTTTATTTAGAGCTTACTTAATAATATAAATTGATAAGTTAAATTACCCTATGAAGCTCTTGCCCCAACATATCAGGCGTAACCAAGACAATTCCTTTTTCAGAAACATAAAACCGCTCCTTATCCTTCTCTAAGTCTACTCCAATTTCCATCCCGTCTTTAATAAAGCAACCTCGGTCGATTACTACATTTTTCAAAGTTACTTTTCGACTAATGGTAGATTTTGGCAAGATGATTGAGCCTTGGATCATGCAATAATCATCTACATGCACATCTGAAAATAATATTGAATTAGTTACACTTGAACCACTAATTAAGCAGCCACCCGAAACTAGAGAGTCCGTTGCACTTCCTGTTCTATCTTCATCATTAAACACAAATTTTGCAGGAGGTAATTGTTCTTGGTAAGTCCATATAGGCCATTCCCTATCATATAAATTGAGCTCTGGGACCACTTTTGTCAGTTCCATATTGGCTTCCCAATAGGCATCTATTGTTCCAACATCACGCCAATAGTAACTTCCATTACGTGCACCAACACAACTATCCTCAAATCGATGTGCTTGTACGTGATATTTCTTAATTACGTTTGGAATGATATCTCCACCAAAATCATGTTTTGACTTCCCATCTCCAGCATCTCTAATCAATTGCTCGTATAAAAATTTTGCATTAAAGACATAAATACCCATACTAGCGAATGCCTTTGTAGTATCCCCTGGCACAGGTTTAGGGCTTTCGGGTTTTTCTGCAAAGTTAATCACTCTATCTTTGATGTCCACTTCTAAAACACCAAAGCTTTTTGCATCTTCTATAGGTACATTGATACAAGCTATCGTCATGTCAGCATTATTTGTCGCATGGACAGCTAACATTTTACCATAGTCCATTTTATAGATATGATCGCCAGCTAGTACCAAGATATATTCAGCACCGCTTTCACGCATTAAATCAAGATTTTGATATACCGCATCTGCAGTGCCTTTGTACCACTCATTAGTTAATCTTTGTTGTGCAGGAATAATGTTTACGTACTCCCTAAATTCACCACGCAGGAACCCCCAACCACGTTGAATATGCTGTATCAAGCTTTGTGACTTATATTGTGTTGCGACGTTGATTTGACGAATACCGGAGTTAATACAATTCGACAATGGAAAGTCTATAATTCTGAATTTCCCACCAAAATGAACAGCGGGTTTAGCACGCCAGTCTGTTAAACTTTTTAAACGACTACCGCGCCCTCCAGCAAGAATTATAGCAATTGTATTTTTTGTTAGATTACTAATAAAACGATCAGACATAACACGCCCCCACCCTTTCATTAAGTCCTTTGAAAGGAAACTTAATTTATTATGTTTATAGTTCTTAGTTACATTCTGATACTATTCGTAACATTATGATACATTTATTTTTAAATTGTCTTAGTAATGACTTAGCTACATTACTCGCAATATGAAGATAGGTGTCACTGTCCAGTTCGGGAAGTCAATCTAATTAAGCTCTCAGTGATGTGGGCTTTTTCCATTTTCAGGTTGGTTAGCAAGGCTTCTAACTTTATGAGTTGGGGTAGTCATTAAAATAATCGAATGTAACTCGCGCTTTTACTCTGCCGACATGTCCTGAAAGCGCAATCTAATTTGCTTTTCAATTTCGACTATAGCAAATAACGCCAATCCTGTACCGAGTACTAAGAGCAGATTTCCTAGTCCAAGGGCGCGAGTATCAAAAATCCTTTGCATAAAAGGCACGTAAGTAAAAAATAGCTGGAAAATAGTCACAAGTGCCAGAGATACTAATACTGGGCGGGTACCCATTATGCCTTTCCATGAAAGTGATGTGCTATAACCATAACGGATGCTGAATAGATAGAATACTTCCATCGCTATCAGTGTATTAACGGCTATCGTGCGTGCTGTTTCCAGATCCCTCCCCATTACAATCGCTAACTTGAATTGACCGAATATTCCTGCGGCAAAAATAAGTGAGACGAACACAATTCTCCAGACTAGAAACGATGACAGGATTGCGGCTGAAGGATCGCGTGGAGGGCGCTGCATCACCTGAGGCTCCGGCAGTTCAAAGGCTAGCGTAATTGCAAGCACTACCGATCCTATCATATTCACCCATAAAATCTGCGTAGGTGCAATAGGCAGCGTTAAACCAAGTAATAGCGCTATTATTATACTAATGGCCTCCCCCCATTAACTGGAAGCATAAAACTAATCACCTTACTCAAATTATCATAGACAGTTCGACCCTCGCGCACAGCCGCAGCGATGGAGGCAAAATTATCATCTGCAAGAACCAATTCCGCTGCTTCTTTAGCTGCTTCACTACCCTTTTTACCCATCGCGATACCTGCATCCGCTCGCTTGAGTGCGGGTGCGTCGTTCACTCCATCCCCAGTCATGGCGACTGTCATGCCATGAGATTGCAGTGCCATAACAAGTCTAAGCTTATGTTCTGGACTTGTACGAGCGAAAACATCGCATGCCAAAACAGCCAGTTTGAGGGAAACATCGTCCATACTATCAAGATCAGCCCCGGTTAATACAAGACCTGAATTTTGTAGTCCTATCTGTTTAGCAATTGCAGCGGCTGTTTTGGCATGATCCCCAGTAATCATCTTGACACGGATACCTGCGCTATGACATTCGGCCACAGCATCTATTGCTTCCGCTCGTGGCGGGTCAATCATACCTACCATACCCAGTAGTGTTAACGTACCATCAATATCTTGATGTTCCAACACAGTGTGTTCTGGCTCGACAGCCTTCACAGCAAAAGCCAAGACGCGCTGACCAAGTGATGCGATACTTTCAGCGTTTTCATTCCAATACGCATGATCAAGTGGTTCCGTCTTCATATCAACGCTACGCTGATTTGCGCACATAGCAAGAATTCGCTCTGGTGCGCCCTTAACGAATACAAACGCATGATGTTCATGATCATGATTAAGCGTAGCCATAAAGCGGTGTTTGGCATCAAATGGAATCGCGTCAGTCCGGGTCCATTCGGACTGTTCTTTGCAGACCTTGATATCCAACTTCCCAGCAAATGCAAGTAATGCGCCCTCCATCGGGTCACCCTCTACCATCCATACCTGCTCATGCTCACGTAGTGAAGCGTCATTGCACAATGCTGCTGCGCGGGTAAGCTCTTCCAAGACATCGTGATCACATGGAGAAACATTTGTGTCTTCAAGCTTCAGAGCTCCTTTAGGTGCGTATCCTTCGCCTTCGAGTGTGAACAGATGTTGGTGAGTAATCGCTGTTGCTACCATCATTTCATTTCGCGTTAGCGTACCAGTTTTGTCAGTACAAATAACCGATACCGAACCTAAGGTTTCAATTGCCGGTAAACGTCGCACAATGGCATTACGTCTAGCCATTGCCTGCACACCAATGGCTAATGTAATAGTCAGTACTGCAGGTAGACCCTCTGGAATAGCAGCTACTGAGAGCCCCACTACTGCCATGAAAATTTCAGCAAAGTCATGATGGCCTACGAAATAGCCATATACCAACAGTACCGCGGCTATAATGATAATAAATATTGTCAGCCATTTAGCAAAGACGTTTATCTGCTTTACCAAAGGTGTTGTTAATACTTCCACTTGAGTAAGTAAACCACTGATACGTCCGATTTCCGTATTACGACCCGTTGCTACTACTACGCCCTTCGCTTGACCAGAAGTAACCAACGTGCCTGAAAAAACCACACAACTGCGATCACCGATTGACGCTTCGACAGCGACAGGGTTTATATGCTTTTCAACGGGTATAGATTCTCCAGTAAGAATAGACTCCTGCACAGATAAGCCGTGCGCTGAGACTAAGCGTGAATCTGCGGGGACTTTATCACCTGCCTCTAGTAACACAATATCACCAGGCACCAGATTTTCACCAGGAATACTCATTCGCATACCATCACGCAATACAGTGGCATGTGGCGCAAGCATATGGCGGATAGCATCCATTGCTTTTTCTGCTTTTCCTTCCTGTATAAAACCGATGACTGCATTGGCAAAAACCACTGCCAAAATCACAAACGTATCTATCCAATGAGCCAAAAGTGCCGTAATAAAAGCAGAGCTTATTAGCACATAAATCAATATATTATGAAACTGTAGGCAAAAACGTATGAAGGCGCTTCGTTTGGGCGGTTCTGGTAACCGGTTTGCACCGAAGGATGCAAGTCGCAACCTTGTCTCTTCTTCAGTCAAGCCAGAAACAGAAGCATTCAGTTCTTCGAGCACCCTATCGACAGATTTGCTATGGCTTCTGAGCAAAACTTCTTTAGTTTCAGTTTGCTGCATTACGAATCTCTATTAATAGGCTTTTACAGGAGAAATAAATCCATTTGGCTTCAATGCTATCAAGGAACAATTTATTTTTTGCACTACATTCTCTGCCGTATTACCGATGATAAATCCAGGAATACCAGTACGTGCAAGTGTTCCCATGACTAAAATATCAATTTTCTTATTTTCAATCATTTGGGGAATAACCTGATCTGGCCTACCTCTTTCGTGGTGCAAATGCATTTTTCCTGCTACTCCAGATTGTTTAAGCAACTTTTCCAGAGCGCTAAAATGAAGCGTACGAGCTTCTATCACATTTCGTTGCATTTCTTCTCTTTCTATATCAATCCAAGGAGCGTAGTGAAGAGAGTCCTCTAATGGGAAATCCCAACATGAAATGAGATGTAGTTCTGCGCCAAATATATCTGCCAAAGAACTCGAAAGCGCTAATAATCGTAAGCTGAGATGGTGACTTTCTGAGGCCGAATCTTCAGGGTCGATTGCAACTGCAATACGAATATTCTTTTGTGGTTTGCTTGGACGAGAGAGCCATACTGGGCATGGGGATTTACGTAGCAGCTCCATATCAATCGCTTTAAAACCTGCAATATCATCCTTTATCTCTGTTTCTTTGATAATCAAATCATGACTGTTTCTAATCACTTGACGAATAATACTGTCTGCAGGTTTATTATCATTGAGAACTTCAATTTGTAAGGAAATCTCTTCAACACCAACATTCATCTGATTCAGAATCACTTGAATGGATTCTTTCAACTGATTAATGTGAAATGATTCATAGCCTTTCATATAATCAGCCATTTTTGAAGGAAGCTCGGGAATGACAATAAATGCTTTTAGCTTTGCCTTGTTATTATGTGCAAGCCTGAGTGACTGTTTCAGTGCCTCGGTCTTATCAGCAATTCCGTTACTAACAAACAATATATTATGAAAATGTTGCATTTTTACCCTCTAAATATAGCCGTTTTAAAGTGAACAATACATCATCTAGAAACGTCTGTATTGATGTAAATTTCCAAGAGTTCTAAGTATAATCAATCTTATATCTGATGTTAGTTCAAGCTACAACTTTTACCCAATACTAAAGTCTGGACTGAGCATTACTTTTCTAGTTTAAGGAAGATCTATAGAACACTCATTGACTATGGTCAATATCCCATCTTATAGCGGTAGTAATTATCACATCATTAATTTGACATCAATTTGAAATTTAATACATTTCGTGATGATGCTAAGCATAAATCGTTACTGTTGAAACTCGAATAATTCAGCTTAACTTTACCTCTGAGTCTCGCCCTATAATAAGCTCAGCTGCTTCAACTGCCGCATCTGAAAATGGCACTAATACCAAATCAGCACCAGCTTGTTTGAATGCAGCAACTTCTGCGCGGTCGTGAGCAGTGACTGCAATCTTACCGGTATAAGCTAGATCTCGTAAGCTATATATAAGTAGCATATTGACATGGTTGTCACGTGCTGTACTTACCACCCATTCAGTTTGTGAAAGTGGTAAAGAAGCAATAAATTCTGGATCTTCAGCATCTCCGTAAATCACCTGATATCCCATCGATCCACCAGTGGTAGCTTTATCAGGATTGAAATCCACAGTTAAAACCTGACTACCCATATCACGCAAAGCTTGGGCAATACATGAACCATAGCGCCCTAAGCCAAATAGAATGATTTTAGGTTTAGTATTTCCGACCACACTATTTTCATCTATTTCTCTATATGAATGTTTGCGTTCAAATACACCTAACCATGGCGAAAGCCAGCTATATAATAGATGAGAATAAAGTATCATATAGGTTGATACGCTAATCGTAATTAAGCCAACTAGCGTAATTAAACCCATCGTTTCAGAATTAATATGGCCAAGACTCAGTCCTAATGCACCCAAAATCAGAGAAAACTCACTAATTTGTGCAACGGTTAGTCCCGATAAAAACCCAGTGCGTTTCCTGTAACCTAGCATACCCATGATAACCATGACTATCACGGGGTTACCGATTAGCACAAATAGGGAAAGTATAATCGCCTCGAATAACTGAGCGCCAAGTAGCCCAAGATTTAAACCCGCACCTAAATCAATAAAAAAGAACAGCAATAAGAAATCTCGCAGACTAACCAACCTTGCTCCCAGCGCATCCCGATAAATTGTGGAAGCAAGCGATACCCCAGCTAGAAAAGCACCGACTTCTTTACTAAATCCCAGCATATCACCCAATGTAGCTAGTGCTACAGCCCAAGCGATACCGAATAAGACCAATAACTCTTGTGACTGAGAGATAAGCTTAAGCAACCTTGGCAGTACATATCGCATAATGAAAGCAATAGCAGCCAAAAATGCAATACCTTTGACCAGCGTAATAAATATTTCCTCGCTGGCGGATGAATCGTTTGAACCTGCCACTGCATTCAGAACTATCATTGCGATAACAACTACTAAATCTTGCACAATCAAAAAACCTAACGCTATTCGACCATGCAATGAGTCAACTTCTCGCTTATCAGAAAGCAGTTTGACAATAATAATCGTACTTGAGAAGGTCAACGCAACTGCAACATATATAGCTGTAATAACATTCATGCCTAGGGCGATTGCGATTAGATAGCCAAAAATGCTAGTAAATGCGACCTGACCGAGTCCTGTTGCAAGTGCAACTGCGCCCATTGTACGTATGATATGTAAATCTAACTTAAGACCAACGACAAACAACAGCAATGTAATACCGAGTTTGGCAAGCAAATCGACCTGATTATTCGCACTTACCCAACCAAGCACTGAGGGGCCGACTAGAATACCCACAGCAAGAAATGCAACAATCAATGGTTGGCGTAATCGAACTCCTAGTGCGCCAACAATAGCTGCCAATATAAGCAATGCAGCTATTTCAGTAAAAAAGTTCGGGAATATACTCATCTTTCGAATCTCTGCTTTGATAACTTATTAAGAAGATTCTAGTTCTTTTTCTTTAATATCACCAAGAGTTATGCTGAAAGTCAATCTCGAAAAAACACTGATGATCAATTTGTTTAGGATATCAGCTCCTTAATAAACATACGTGTTTACACGTGTTGCCCTACTATTATTAGCCTTCTTATAATGGATTAAGATTAACGTGCTGATTTATAAATTGCTTGAAAAACAGTTTGTAAATAATTTTATAAATGTTTATCAATTACTTAAATTTCAGGAGTCAATAATGAAATACTCTTTGCTAGGTATTGTTTTAGTCACATTGATAAGTTGCGCCAAAGAAGAAAGTACAGTTAATACCGCTGCTACAGAAAAAGCACTGGTTTGTGCTTCGTGTCATGATAAAAATACGCGCACAAGCTCAACAGATGCCCCCACCTTCAATGGTCTTCCCTATGAAGAGTTGGTAACAGCAATAGAAAAAGTTAATGAATACCATACTTCTCAACCTTCACTCATGCATGACTTTAAAGAGGAGGATATCCCCGGTATTGCGACTTATTTTTCCAATGCCAAGTAATTCTTCCAGATTCTATAATTAGATAAAGCTCACAGCGATGTGAGCTTCCCATTTCTAATCCAAGCTTAAAAAATCGCATTATTATATGAATGATGGATACAAGTTATAATTTCTATATCCATTAACTCATGACCTCTGGAGTTACTTTGTTACGTTCTTTTATTGTGCTAATCATTTCACTATTGCCATTAGTGAGCAATGCAGAAATCTTATCACGTACTAGCACTTGGTTGATGTCATTAAGTCGGATTAAACTAACAGAGTCAGTCAACAGTTTTATTGATATTCAACCACGATATACGATGAACGATACTTCTGGTGGCAAGAATAATGCGTTTGATACGTTATTATTAAGAGGTGCTATCGGCTATCAAATTTCACCAAATGCTGGTTTATATCAGGGTTATGCTTATATTCCAACGTATGACCCTAAAAATGTTGAACACCGATCATTTCAGGAACTATTTATCAACCAGCCTTTGCAGAACAACTCATTAGCACACAGACTCCGGTTTGAGCAGCGCTTTATCGAAAGCATTGATGAGACAGCCTACAGGATACGTTACTTCGGACGTTACGTACACGCACTGCCTACATGGCATCCAAATCTATCATTGGCAATAAATGAAGAAATTTTTATTAATTTGAATGATGCAGAAAATGGTCCGCAATCAGGCTTTGATCAAAACCGTTTATTTATTGGGCTGAATTATCGAGTTAATAATAATTTAGCGTATGAATTTGGTTATCAAAACCAAACCGTTAATGTGTCAAGTAGTAACAATAATGTAATGAACCATATCCTGTTTCTTGGGATACAAAGCAACTTTTCTTTACTTGATTAAGCATTCTAAAATGATATTGCCTAATGAATTATGATTATTACGACTCAACTACATAGTGGCGATTGATGCTAATAACACTTGTAGAGTGACATTTAAAATCTGCTTAACGAAGATGAACTCGAACTGTGCACTCAGTGTCTTGTAGTTTTAAGACAATCGATAAGTGATATCAATATTAAATCTCCTCAATAATGATTTTTAAATGATCGCTATTCGTTACTATGACAACAAAGCCTAGGAAAACATATTGAAAAATAACGGAAGACTAGTATCAATTAATGGTACGAACGTAATAATAACCGGCATGGATTATGATTTCCCAATAAACGATACCAATACAGTACCGAGTAAATTCGACATAACGTTTAATGCAACTGTTAACAATAAAGAGTTTGCAATCAACTTTAGCAATGAGCGGGTGTCAAACCATAGTCAGTACCTCGCTAATACATTCATGGGTAGGGGAGAGGCTTACAATCAGTTTTTAAAGGAAGTTGAAAGTGATCCTGTGCTAAGAAATAAAAACCAATACAGCGACGATACTGTCAATGCTGCGAATGCAGAAATAGGTGCTATTGCACAATCAGTCTATTTGCATGTGCAATCTCACTCCCCAGATCAAGATGAGGAATAACGTTTACAAAAGATAAGGGTAAGTAATTGGCTGCTTGGACTACAGGAAAAGTTGTTGGGCATCAGCATTGGAGCGAATTCTTACATACACTTTATGTTGACGCCACTATTGAGCCTTTTGAAGCTGGTCAATTCGTTAAGATAGGTTTAAGCATTAATGAAGAAGTTATTGGCCATCCCTATTCGCTTGTTAATGCACCAAATGAAACGCCGCTAGCCTTTTATTATATTAAAGTGCCAAATGGCAAATTAACCCCTTATCTAGTAAAACTTAAACCAGAAGATTCTATTCTGGTTGCACCCAAAGCACATGGCTTCTTAATTCTTGATGAAATCCCTATCGCAAAAGAGCTATGGCTCATGGCTACAGGCACTGGAATTGGACCTTTCCTTTCGATGCTTGCAACCACAAAACCGTGGCAGCGGTATGAAAAAGTTATCCTAGTTTGGGCGGTGAGAACGCTATCTGAACGGTCCTATCAGGATTTAATTTTAAGATTGATTGCCGAACACCCTAATCAGTTGTTATATATCCCGTTTGTCAGTCGTGAAGTAACCGAAACTGCCTTATCAGGCCGCATACCTCAGGCGATTAAAGATGGTAGGCTAGAAGAGCGAGCTGGAAGAAGTATCAACGCCAATGATAGTCAGATTATGCTCTGCGGTAACCCACAAATGTTAAAAGATACTACTAACATATTAATTGAGCGCGGCCTAAAAAAGCACAGACGATTCTCACCTGGGCATATTTCAAGTGAGACATATTGGTAAAGAGTATGCTAAAAAATTCTCGTATATCTACAACTTTAATCATGTAGTTTTATGATTAATAAAATTAAATACAACAAACATATCTAATCGGAAACAATATAGTGTATTTAATCGTCAATATTGATACGTAAAGGACTTTTTATGAAAAACAAGGCAATCATACTTCAGACGGGTGGCGGTTATGACAAAGTAACTGTAGGTACACGTGAGGCAAAAGACCCCAAAGCTGGGGAAATCACCGTTCAATTACATGCAAATTCACTTAATTATCATGATTTTGCTGTCGTTAGTGGCATGTGGGGGCCAACTGAGCCAAGAATCCCCATGGCAGATGGTGCTGGCGTTGTCACAGCAGTTGGAAATGGTGTAACAGAATTTTCTGTTGGCGATCATGTTGTAAGCACATTCTTTCCTACTTGGTTATCAGGTGAACCCAATGTAGAAGGTTTTGCTACCACACCCGGTGACGGTGTGGACGGATATGCGCGTGAAACAGTCACAGCTTCCGCCAATGCATTTACGTTAGCGCCAAAAGGTTGGACTCATGTAGAAGCCTCCACATTAACAACGGCAGCGCTAACTGCTTGGCGAGCCCTTATGTCAGACGATAGATTAAAGCCCGGTGATGCAGTATTAACACAAGGTACAGGTGGAGTTTCTATTTTTGCTTTGCAATTTGCAAAAATGGCGGGCGCTAGTGTAATCGCTACTTCCTCTAGTGATGAGAAGTTAGATAGATTAAAAGCCTTGGGTGCCGACTATTTAATTAATTATCGCAAACAAACTAACTGGGGCGAGCTAGCCAGAGATATGACAGGAGGACGTGGGGTGGACCATATTGTAGAAGTTGGTGGTCCCACTACTTTAGATCAGTCTATGCAGGCGGCTCGGGTAGGTGCGCATATTTCAGTAATAGGTATTCTGACGGGCTTGGGTGGTGAAGTTTCGATAGTCAACGCACTTATCAAGCAACTAAGAATGCAAGGCTTGATTGTTGGCAACCGCTCACAGCAACAAGAGATGGTTAAAGCAATAGACACCAATAATATGCGCCCAATTATAGATAAAACATTCCCGCTGGAAAACATAGTAGAGGCGTTTCAGTATCAGGAAACGAATCAGCATTTTGGAAAAATTTGTTTAGAAATGTAGTTTAGCAACGAAGACTTGTAAGTGCATTCTGACTCCACATGAGGAGATTGACCTATCAAGCTTTAACTTAATATGCGCGTTTAAATATTGTTTGGAGCTTAGTAATGACGATTCATATATTTATATCTTCAAACATTAGTTAACCAATGTAAGGCGACAACATGAATGAAGATTAACTTGAAGGAAAAGTACAAGGACTTTGGAGTCGGCGGTTTATTCGGTTAAAACAACGTTGCACTTGATGTATGCGTAATTCTGAAAGTATTTCAGCGTGACGGTAAAAATGGTACTAAACTATGAAGCTGTTACTTCTAGCTTTTTGAATTTATTTATTAATTCAGTCACTAACCGGTTAGTCATATGCTTTTGTACGGTCACTACATAAAAGTTTTCATAAATGTTAGGCAAGGTTGCATAAACAGTAAGATTGCCATTTGCAATCTCATCTTTAACCACAACACTAGGCATTACGGCTACCGCTTTTGTATCGCGTGTAAGCAATCTCAACATCGCCATATCATCTGCCTCCCCTAGTATATTGGGCTGGAATTGATATTGGGCGCAAAGGCCATCAAAAGCAGCTCGAATAGGTGTATTTGATAAAGGTAATATCCAATCTGCTTTGCTGTAAGCTTGATTAAACTCACTGTCGAGAGAAAGCCCCGGATGACCAATCACACATATTGGTTGTTTAGTTAATAATTGACATTGCCATGACTGCTGGATAGAGCCCCTCACTTCAATATTAGTCAAAATTAAATCAAGCTCATGGTTAGAGAGCTCATTGAGTAAATTAGCTTGCCCTCTTGCAGCAATCACCAATTTAATGCTGGGATTATTCATTATCGGGTTGACAAATGCCTCGACAAAATTTCGTGACATCGTTGATAACATGCCAATTCTAATCGTTTGATTTTCTAATTGTTGACCTTGACTTAGGAAAACTTCTAACTCATGGCCCAATTTAAAAATAGATTCGGCATATGAAAACGTGACTTTTCCAACATCAGTTAATATTAACTTCCGACTCTCTCTAGTAAATAACTGGTTGCCAATAGCATCTTCTAACTGCTTGATTTGTGAAGATAGAGCTGATTGAGAAACATGCAACAATTCTGCCGTTTTGGTGAGATTACCTATCTTAGCGACATGCCAAAAGTAATTTAAATGATGATAATTGAGTCTGGACATAGTTCTATAAATATGAACGATTTGATATAAACAATATATTTTACTTTATTTATTGAATCTTGCAAAATATTTTCACTTCATTAAGGATTGAAATCATGAATCAAGTTATCAATACCATATTAATTAACTTGGCGTTATTCACGCCACTTATCGCACTTATGTTTTCTACATCAAGCCGTCGCTGGGAAATTGCTTTTGCGACACGTCTAGCTGGCTTAATTTCTGCAGCGGCTATCTGGGCTTGTGTTGTATTTAATGTGGATATCATTCATCCATTCCCCCTTGTACATTTTACGGGCGTTTCCAGCACTGTGCTATTACTTGTGCATTTTATCGGTTTTATTGTGTTGAATTATGCGAGTAGAAATTTTGAGCTTGATGCTGACAATAAACGGTTTTTACAATGGTTTTTAATCACATTATTTTCGGTGATGGTAACCGTGGTAAGTAACCACTTATTAGTGTTGTGGTTGGGCTGGGTCTCCATTAGCGTTAGCTTGCATCAGTTGTTAATGTTTTATCCTGAGCGCTATCGCGCTGTATTAGCTGCACATAAAAAGTTTATCTTCGCTAGGATGGCCGAGGTGTTGCTTGGTGTAGCCTTTCTGCTCATTTATTCAGAACACGGAAACGCTTATATTGATGAAATATTTGCGCAATACCCACTACAAGATTTGAGTCTAAAACTACATATTGCAGCCTTCTTAATTGCTAATGTTGTTTTAATTAAATGTGCGCAGCTACCATTACATGGATGGTTAATTCAAGTCGTTGAATCGCCAACGCCTGTTTCTGCCTTACTTCATGCTGGCATTATTAACTTAGGCGGCTTACTGTTATTACTGTTTGCACCATTGTTTTCTCAATCATTACCGGCACAAGTTTTAGTGGTGATTGTCGCGAGCGCATCTGCAGTCATCGCGGCGTTGGTGATGATGACGATTACCAGTGTTAAAGTTAGGTTAGCATGGTCAACTATTGCGCAAATGGGCTTAATGCTGGTTGAATGTGCATTGGGTTTATACACACTTGCACTGTTACATTTATTGGCTCATTCAATCTACAAAGCCTATGCATTCCTGAGCGCGGGTGATGCAGTTAAACATCATGTTTTACAACAAGAATTACAGGCTATTAGCACTAAATCAGATTGGTTCCTTGCTTTAATTGTCACACTTGGCACTTTATCAGCTGCTTTTTATTACGGCTGGGTAAGCTCCCCATACAGCCCTTGGGTATTAATTGCTGGCACTGCGATTGTATTACTTGCCAATCGGAATGCATACAAGACGCCATTTACTGCTGTTGTACCTATTGCTGCCTTAATAGCATTCTATTTGATCTTAAAAGGTGGTATCTCGTTCTTATTACCAAACATACAACACGTTTATTACTGGCAATCCGATTTATTAGTCAGTGTTTTATTTATCGGTTTATTTATTGCCTACTTCGCTTTATTTGAATTACAGCACAAAGCACTACGCCGCAGTGTCTTGCCACTATTAAATGCAGGTCTTTATTTAGATGAATGGTCAACCAGAATCACATTGAGGATATGGCCTATTAGCCTGCCAAAGAAACAAGCTAAATTTAAAATTAAACAGGAGTTGAAAAATGAAATCAGCAACCAAGCTTAATCCGTTAGACCCTTACGCGAATTTAGATCCAATGAATGCTGTTGATTTAGCTGCTTATAAAATCGCTCCTACTTGGCCTCTTGATCAATCCATTGCTGTCAATCCATGGTGGAAATTAAGAGATATGGATATGGCTAAGGCAGCAGCAAAATTGAGAGTCTTAGCCAACGTGAGAATGCTGATGCCAAAAAGTTACTATCAATCATTATGGCAAACGACCTTAACAGAAGGGCATTTGGATGAAGCTAAAAAGCAACTTGATCTAAATGTAACAACAGCACAATTAGTTGCTTATTTAAGCACCCCTGATAACACCAAACACTGGATGCATATTAGTGACTTTCTTGATGAGCAATTATCACATCAGTATAAAATCTCTTGGCGAGAAGAAATGTTGCAACAGATTAGTAATTTCTGTTCATTTTACTTGCAACACAATGATGATGACTCTTTGAATGAAAACTCCTTCTACCAAGCATGGCGTTCATCAACTATTGCAGATAAAGGCATGCAGATTCTAACTGGTGAAAATCATCTGAGTGCGCTTTTCGCTGGCCTACCCGAGCAAGCAGATGCGCTTATTGCTCAACATTTTTATGAACTGAGTGGCAATCAAATAGACGAAGCTGCTTGGGAGGATTACGTTTATGCTTTGGTGCTAGACATCAATGGCTGGGCATCATGGCTAGCCTATGATGAATGGCAAGCAGGTCTATATGGCAAAGATCATCATCAACTTTTAAAACAACTGGTTGTCATTAGAATGGCATGGGATTTAGTGTTATGGAAAAATACAGCATTAACCGATAGAAACTTATTTACCCAGCTCAACTACACTTTCCATCAACAGCTGCTAAAAGCAGAACACCAGCAATTACAGTGTGAAAGTGATCATCAATGGTTATGGGTATGGCATAAAGCAAGCGAAATCCAGTTTCAAGAGACCATGCATGAAAAGTTGGTTTCGGCTAAAACTCAGCAAATAGATGCGCCTGCTTTACAAGCGGTATTTTGTATTGATGTACGTTCAGCCCAATATAGAACTAAGCTAGAGGCTCAGCATCAAGATATTGAAACCTACGGGTTCGCAGGCTTCTTTGGCTTGCCAATTGCATACTCGCCCAGTATCAGCAAAAATAGCAGACCACAATTACCAGGTTTGTTGAAACCAACATTAGTTGCCCAACAAGTGGTAGCTGAAGCACATATCAATAAAACACGTAATAAAATACAAAAGAAGCTTAGCTGGAAAATGGCAGCTGATATTGCACCTTCAACCTTTGGTCTTGTTGAATCACAAGGGTTACTGAAGATTTTTGATTTACTCAAGCAATCGATATTTGGTGCGAACAGCGGTGCTAATGTATTGAAAGAAAATCAAGAGTGGCTGATTAAAGGCGGTAATGACGATTTCACAACGCAAGATTTAGCAGCACTAGCGAAAGCTGTTTTGCAAGGCATAGGTTTAAAAAAACCATATGCGCCTATAGTATTAATTGTTGGTCACGGCAGCTTGTCAAGCAATAATCCGCATGCCTCTAGTCTGGATTGTGGCGCATGTGGTGGCCAATCTGGTGAAGTAAATGCTTCTATTCTTTGTTATATGTTGAATCGTAAAGACATTAGAGCAGCACTAAATGAGGATGGTATAAGCATTCCTGACACTACAACTTTTGTACCATGTTTACATAACACTGTGACTGACGAAATAATCGTACTGAATAAATCGACAACAAAAGAAGGGGCAGATGAACCATGGAAAAATTGGCTTAAAACAGCCTCGAAGGATTGCCAACAACAACGTGGACAGATGGATACACAATTGTTTAATAATCCGCAAAATATGCAAAAAGCGCTGACTAAAAGAAGTCAAGACTGGGCACAGTTGAGACCTGAATGGGGCTTGGCGAATAATGCCGCCTTTGTCGTTGCACCACGGGCAAAAACAAGAGGCATTGATTTTGAAGGCAGAAGCTTTTTACATGACTATTCATGGCAAGCGGATGAAAACTTCGCATTGTTAGAGCAAATCATGACTGCACCCATGATAGTGACCAACTGGATTAATCTACAGTATTACGCCAGTGTTACTGACAACCAACACTATGGTAGTGGTAATAAGATGCTACATAACGTTGTTGGTGGAAATTTTGGTGTGTTTGAGGGGAACGGCGGTGACCTAAGAATCGGGCTACCTCATCAATCGCTACATGATGGCAAAACTTGGCGTCATCAACCTGTACGTTTGAATGTATATATTGATGCCCCTAAAAATGCGTTGAATATGATTATCCAGAAACATGCTATGGTCAAAGACTTAATTGAAAATCAATGGCTATGCTTATTCCAATGGGATACTGAGAGCAACAGCATTTGGCGGTATAACAAAGGCGCTTGGGATAAAATCAATGTTAAACAAGCTCAATCATTGAATAGAATTATCGAGATTGATGGAACAAAAATTAATGTTCGCCAAAAGAAAATAGAAGTGTACGGCAAACCTGTACAAGTGGATGACTATAGTCAGGTTGTATTAGAGAATACTTAATTTAACCTTGCTTGAATAGAGTTGCGAGCCTTAGTTGTACTGAAAATATCAGTAATACAAAAAGGCTCGCAGTCTATACACTCCAAAACAATATGATTTAAAATTAGATAATTGCTTCAACTGTATCAGCAATTGCAGCATATAAATCACGTGTGGATGCTATCGCTGATGCCTGCACATCTGCCGCGTTAATAATCTCACCATTTGCACCGACTAAAGAACGGGTAGCTGTTGCACTAGCTACCACCGTTGGTAAATAACCTAAATTAAAAGCGCCATGTGCTGTTGAATTGATGCACATATGTGTCATGAAGCCTGCAAGAATAATCTGGTCGACCCCTTGCGCTTTTAATTGTGCTTCCAAATCAGTTTGAATAAATGAATTTGGATAATGTTTAGTGATAACAGATTCTCCAGACTGTGGCGCCACTTGCTCAATAAATGCGCCAATTTCACTGTTAATATCATAGGGTGAGCCTTCACCACCGTCGTGTCGAATATGAAAAATAGGAACACATTTTTCTCTAGCAACTTTCAGTAGTTTTTCCGCTTCTTGTAGCGCCTCATTCATACCTGATAACTTCATCACACCTTGGATGTAGGTATTCTGGCAATCAACCATGATTAATGCTGCATTTTCTATATTCGCTGGCTCATGGCTAAGACCAACAACCTCTCGTAAACTAAGCAATTGATTCGTTGTCATTTAGTTATCTCCTCTTCAGTTTTCATTTAAATTAATGGTTATCTGAATGCCAAACTTGCTTGTTTATACTATTAACTTATATCTTAAACCTAAAATCCATATGGCGACATAATATATAGATTACTTTTGAACCATCGACATATTCATTTATTATGCATGGAAGATGAATGTATTAAGACATTAGGCAAACTAATAGTTACTATAGAATTTGCTCACCTAACAGCAAAGCTAATGAAAGTTTTATGACATAAAATGCAAGAATTACATGACGTTATCGTTTGTGAGTATTGTGATGCTATCCATCAAAAAACGATGCTATCAACGGATGAATGTGCCTATTGCTCTCGTTGTGGAAGCGAGCTTGAGTTGTTTGACCAGCAGCCTAATCTGAATCTGCTTCCGCTCAGCTTAGCAGGTATCATGTTATTTATCATTGCCAATGCATTCCCGATTCTGGAAATGGAAATTCAAGGTCAAACCAACAATGTTACCTTATTAGGTTCCTTGATGTTACTCATCGCTGATGATGCTTCTCTAGTCGCCGTGTTGGTTCTTATCACAACGGTTTTTTCTCCTTTTATGCATTTACTATTAATTAGTTATGTGACTTATGCCTCACAAAAACATATCCAGTTACCGTTTGTTAATTTTGCTATCCACTTCTTACAGGCTATGGTCCCATGGGGTATGGTTGAAGTGTTTATGTTGGGTATTTTAGTCGCGTTTATCAAGTTAGGAAATTTAGCCTCCATTATTCCCGGGATAGCCCTATGGGCGTTCATTGGAGTGAGTATTTTGGTAACTATCATCATTTCATATAACCCTAAAAATTTATGGCACATTGATGAAAATAAAGCGCACTAAACATCAATATATCCCTGCACAGGATTCTGTTACACAGATGCAAACAGCCAAAAATTGGGGTATTGTGACTTGTCATTCGTGCGGGAAAATTTGGCGTGTTAGTCAAAGTGACAACAAATGTCCTCATTGTCATGCTGATATATATATGCGAAAACCCAATAGTTTCCAACGATGCTGGGCTTACCTCGTCGCAGCATGGTTGATGTATATTCCTGCCAATCTGATGCCGATTATGGTCACTCGTACTTTGTTTGACACCGAAAAATCAACGATACTAAGTGGTATTATCTATTTTTGGGTTTCGGGTGAATGGAGTCTGGCAATCATCGTATTTGTTGCTAGTTTTTTGGTACCTCTGCTTAAAATGCTATCGTTGATGTTTTTACTGGTCACTTCGCAATATGGCTGTACTTGGGGTTTAAGACAACGCACGCATTTGTATAAAGTGCTTGAGTTTATTGGCCGCTGGTCAATGCTTGATGTTTTTGTCGTGGCACTTTTGGTCGGTCTAGTACAAATACCAGGCTATGCTAGCATTGTGCCTGGTGCTGGTATTGTTGCTTTTAGCGCAGTTGTTGTCTTAACGATGCTAGCATCGATGAGCTACGATCCAAGATTAGCTTGGGATGCAGCAGAACATAAATGATGAGTGGACGATTAAATGACTGAATCGAACGACACAGAAAACAATAATAAGCCTACTGATAGTGACCAGCCAACATCTCAGCTTCCTTATCCTACTCGTGGATACAAAAAGTCTTGGCTTCCATCCTTAGTTTGGTTAATTCCTTTAGTCGCAGCCTTAGTTGGCTTAGTACTTATCATCAATGTTTTAAATAAACGTGGTCCGGAAATTTCTATCTCATTTAAAACTGCCGAAGGCTTAACAGCAGGCAAGACCAAACTTAAATATAAAGATGTTGACATTGGCGAAGTCGAAAATATCACGTTGAGTGAGGATCGATCCAAAGTTCTTGTAAATGTACAACTCAATAAAGATGCTAAATTTTTTACCGCGGAAGACACCCGTTTTTGGGTGGTAAAACCAAGACTGGATCCATCAGGTATTTCCGGGTTAAGTACTTTATTTTCTGGCGCTTATATCGCAGCCGATGCGGGTGAGTCTAAAGAATATGTTAGAGAGTTTGTTGGTTTAGAAACCCAACCTATTGTGACTAGGGACGATAATGGCAAACAATTTATACTGCGTGCCAAAGATATTGGTTCGCTGGATATTGGCTCCCCTGTTTTTTACAGGCGTCTAAAAGTAGGCAGGGTCGCGGCATATAACCTTGATGAGGATGGAAAAGGTGTCAATCTGCGCATTTTTATTGAACAACCTTACACTAAGTTTGTTGGCGTCAATACGCGCTTCTGGCATACCAACGGTATCGATCTACAATTTGATGCCAGCGGTTTTAGGTTAAACACGCAATCTTTAGCAACATTAGCGTTGGGCGGCTTGTCTTTTTTATCTCTGGATGATGAGCCGGGGCCAATTGCAAAAGAAAACACTTCTTTTCTATTGGCTGAAGATGAGTCAACGGCTTTTAAAGAGTCTGATGGTCACGCTGATACGGTTATCTTAAGCTTTAATCACTCAATACGGGGACTTAAACCAGGTGCGCCTGTTGATTTCCGTGGCGTTGTGATTGGGGAAGTAAAATCGTTAGGCATCGAATATGACAAAAAGACACATCAATTTAATATGCCGGTTGTTATTGTAGTTTACCCAGAACGCCTGGGTCGAACATTTAATGAAGAAAATGGTAGCGACCAAAAAACGCATAACCAACGGATAAAAGCCATGGTTGACGATGGCCTGCGTGCACAACTACGCACTGGCAATATTCTTACTGGGCAAAAATATATTGCACTAGATTTTTACCCTAAAGCGACAAGAGTTAAATTTGCTTCAAGTAGAGAGATTAATGAGATTCCAACCATACCTGGAAGCTTTGATGAGTTACAGGGCAACCTTGAAACAATTGCAGAAAAGTTAAGTGCGGTACCATTCGACCAAATTGGACAAGAAATGCAAGTAACATTAAAAACCATGCACAAAACCCTTGCCGATGCTGATCAACTTGCAAATAGTTTAAATAACGATGTTGTCCCAGAAATGAAAAATGCCATGGTTGATGTACAAAACACATTAGATAATGCTGACCGAACCCTTATTTCTGCTAACAAAGCATTTAATCATGCTGAGCGTACGCTTTCTGAAGACTCAGCCATACAGCAAGATCTTAGAAAAACATTACAAGCTCTATCTCGTGCTGCAACCTCACTCAAAGTATTGACTGATTATTTAGAGCAGCACCCTGAATCAATTTTGCGAGGCAAACGGGCCGATGCGCTTCCATAAGGAAAAGCAAAGTATGAAGTCGATTACTCAATATTTACTGTTGTTTACATGCATTTGTTTTGTGCACAGCTGTGCCACAGTACATACTACTAACTTCTACACGCTCATGAAACCATTTCCAACGCCTGTAGATAATGAGCAGATATCAACAGTCAAACATGCAAACATGATCAACATTTCTGTCGATGTACCAGATGGGCTTAAGCGCCCACAGATTGTGATCAACAATAAGAATGATTCAAGCCTTCTATTACTGGAACACCATCGATGGTTATCAGCTTTTGATGAAGAGCTGAGCGATGCATTGCATAGTGGCATTCATGGTAACACTAATATTCAAGCGCTTACTTCAAATAACCGCTATCAAATATCAGTTCAGCTACTACAAATGGATACTGTACTTGCTGAAAAGGTTGCCACGCATTTTCACTGGAAAATCAGGCGTCAAAACAGTGACGATAAGCTAACTGGCGCGAACGAACTTGTCTGCGAATTCAACGCTAATAAACCAATCAGTAATAGCGTTGATAGTGCTGTTGAGGCTATGCAAGCTATTGTGCAAGACCTGATTCAGATTATCTCCCAACAAATAATAAAGGTGGAGACAGCCCAAACAGACAAGTGCAACTAACTGTTTAAGCACTTATTCACTAGCTCGAATACATCATTCGATAGCTTAGGCGTATCCAAGATAGACTGTAATGCATCTTTCATTAATGCCTGTAACGCAGGTGTATATCGTTTCCATTCCCTTAACGGGGTCACCATACGCGATGCAATTTGTGGATTAATGGAATTTAACTCAATAATGGCATCTCTTAATATGGCATAACCTTTACCGCTTGGATCATGAAATTTAACTGGGTTATTAATCGCAAAAATAGAGTATAAGGCACGCACACGGTTTGGATTTTTGATATTAAAGTCTTGATGATTACGTAAGCGCACAAAGTCTTCAAATATAGACGCCCGATTTGCCATGGCTTGCATGGAGAACCATTTATCTACAACCAATGGATACTCTTTGTATCGCTCGTAAAAATCAGAAAACACTTCATCTCGCTCTGGTTTGGTACTATCCGTCAGACTAGCAAGTGCAGCGATGCGGTCAGTCATATTGTCTGCATTTTCATAATGCGCTTTGGCACGTGATGCGCAACCTGTACCATTAGTTGCCGTCAGTAATTCCAGCACTATATTTTGCAGCGCTCTGCGGCCCATTGCTTCTGGTGTAAGTGAAAACTCACCTGTATTTGCATTAGCGTTATATAACTTCTCTAGTGCATTTTTATGTGCACGCTTGATTGCTTTCAAAATTGCTGTTCGTGCTTTATCAATCGCCGCTGGGTCAATGATTGTTTGTGCTTGAGATATCACTGGTATTGCAGGCATAGCGAGTGCTCGCGCAAGCAATGCCTTATCCCCTTGCTCTGCCAATCCCTGTTCTATCATGACGCCATAATCATCAATAAACGGCGTAATATCCGCTGCACTATCTGCCATTAATCGCTCTATTGCCCTTAGTGCCAGCGTTTGACCTGCTTCCCATTTATTGAAGCCGTCTGTGTCGTGCAGCTGCAATAACCGCAAGTCATCATCACTCAAATCAGTAATTAATTTCACGGGTGCTGAAAAGCTTCTGAGGATGGATGGAATTGGCCGTGAGGTCACGTTCTCAAAGGTAAAACTTCGCTCACGCGCGTTCATTTCTAATATCCGTGTCGGATGTGTTTCTACCCCTTGCTCATTTAATAAACCGACCGCCACTGGAATCAATAAAGGGCGCTGATGAATCTCACCAGCACCATCTTTTTGCGTTTGTTTAAATGAAAGCGTCAACGTCTTGAGATTAGAATCGTAGTTGGTGCTTACTTCTAATACAGGTGTTCCTGCTTGTTTGTACCACAAAAAGAATTGCGACATATCTCGACCAGATGCATCAGCCATACATTGCACAAAATCATCACAAGTGACTGCGTGACCATCGTAGCGTTCAAAGTAAAGATCTGTCGCTTTGCGATAGGCTTCTTTGCCAAGCAAGGTATGTTGCATCCTTATAATCTCAGCACCTTTTTCATAGATAGTCGTTGTATAAAAATTACTAATCTCAATAAAACTATCTGGCTGCACCTGATGCGCGAGTGGGCTTGCATCCTCAGAAAACTGTAAACGACGCAAACGATCGACATCATCAATACGTTGGACTGCACGAGAGTTCATGTCTGCACTAAACTCTTGGTCTCTAAAGACAGTTAACCCTTCTTTTAGCGATAGTTGAAACCAATCTCGACAAGTGACTCGGTTACCTGTCCAGTTATGGAAATATTCATGACCAATAACACCTTCCACGCTCACAAAATCATCATCTGTTGCTGTTTCCTGGTGCGCGAGCACTAACTTTGTATTGAAAATATTAAGTGATGTATTCTCCATAGCGCCCATATTAAAGTCACTAACCGCTACGATATTGAATAGCTCCAGTTGATACTCTCTGCCATAGGTTTCTTCATCCCATCTCATGGCTTTCTTTAATGACTGCATGGCATGGACACATTGATTTTCGTCGCCATCACGAACATAAATATGTAAATCAACATGCCTTCCAGACATCGTGACAAATGTATCTTCTACCCTGACCAAATCACCAGCCACTAGCGCAAATAGATAGCATGGTTTTGGAAAAGGATCACTCCAAACGGTGAAGTGTCGATTGTGTTCTAGATTACCTGACTCGATTAAATTACCATTAGAAAGTAGTACTGGATATCGGCTTTTATCCGCCTCTATCCTGACTGAGAATGTACTTAATACATCTGGTCGATCTTGGTAGTAAGTAATACGTCTAAAACCCTCTGCTTCACATTGTGTACAGTAGTTGCCTTGCGATTTGTATAAGCCTTCTAAGGCAGTATTCGCCGCCGGATCAATCTCCGTCGTGATGGTAAGAGTAAATTTTTCGCCTGCATTCTTAATGATTAACTGTTCGTCCGTTAAGGTATAGTCATCAAAAGGTTTTCCGTCTAACTCAACCGATATCAACGTTTGATCTTGACCATTTAGCGTCAAATCTTTGACATCACTATTCGGATTTTTGATGTATCGCACCTCAGATTTAACAACCGTTTTTTCTTCAAATAGCGCAAAATCAAGACTCGCATGCGCTACTTTATAAGTTGCAGGCGCATAGTCCTTGAGATGGATTGTTTTGGGTGTATCAGTTTTCATATCTATTTGTTTTAAGCTTCGATCAATAATGTATTGTTAGAGTATAAAAGAGTTGTATGTTTAAAGCACTAATATATCAACGCATAATTTATGTTCCATACGTATTATTGACTTTGCATTTTAATAAAAGTGTCATCTTTTTTTAATAGACTATCGCACAATAAACCAAACATCAGATTTTAATCAGCGCTCTTTTAATCAAGCAAATGCTCCATTGAGGAAAAAACCATTTCAAACGACTCTCATCAGCAAAGTCACTTAGACAAGCAAACACCGAGATTAACTTTTCGTATACTTAATTATATTAAACCAGTATGGGTGGTATTTTGTATTAGCGTCATCTCGCTGATTGTTTTATCTGCAAGTAACACAGGTTTTTTGGCAGTAATCAAAACAGTTACAGATGAAGGTTTTGTGAACAAAAAAACCTCAAGTACTTTCTACTTACCATCTTTATTGATTAGCCTACTAGCAATAAGGGCACTTGCCGGGTTTATATCTTCCTACTCTATGCGCTGGGTTGGTAGGAAAGTCATAGAACAAATTCGGCTAGATGCTTTTTCAAAGTTATTGATACTTCCAATCCCCTATTTTGATCATCATTCTGTTGGCAGTATTGCTTCAAAAATGACATTTGATACAGAGCAGATGTATAACACAGTGACAAAAGTTACCATCAGCATAGTACGTGACAGCCTTACTATCTTTGGCATGATCGCCTACATGTTGTATCTGGATTGGCGCTTAACGCTGATTTTTGTTCTTGTCGCACCTATGATGGTATTTTTCTTAAAAAAAATGACCCCCAAACTCAGGCTTGCTAGTCAATCGGTGCAAGAAAGTATGGGTGCCATGACTCAAGTAGTGGAAGAAACGGCGAGCGGACAACGAATGGTCAAAATATTTGCGGGAGAGGCATACGAATATGCTCGATTTTCTCAAATTGCCAAGACTAACCGACATATGATGACCCGTTTAGGCAAGGTTTCTGGTCTAAATAGCATGGTCATAGAGTTGTTAGCTGCATTTGCACTTGGACTTGTTGTTTATTATTCAGTAGGACGATTTACCGCAGGTGAGTTTGCTGCTTTTATAGGTGCGTTACTCATGCTAATCAGCCCGATTAAAAGCTTAACCGCTTTAAATAGTGATTTACAAATCGGATTAGTTGCTGCGAAAAGTATTTTTTCACTGATTGATACACCAGCTCAATATGATGACAGTTCCTTTCGTATATCAAGGGCAAAAGGCGAAATCTCATTACAAAATGTAAGCCTTTGTTATGAAGGTAGCGATAAACTGGCCCTTAACAATATCAATTTGGCAATCGCCTCTGGTGAAAAGATTGCCTTGGTCGGTAAATCTGGGGGTGGAAAATCTACTTTGTTAAATCTATTACCTAGGTTTTATGAACTGCAAGAGGGTCTCATTACAATAGATGGCATTGACATCAGTACCACGTCTCTTAAAAGTCTTCGTGAACAATTTAGCATGGTGTCGCAAGACGTTGTGCTATTTAATGACAGTATCTTTAATAATATCGCTTATGGTGCATTAAACCAGGCCAGCAAAGATGACGTTATCTCGGCTGCAAAAGCTGCTCATGCTTGGGAGTTTATTCAGCAGTTACCTTATGGTCTAGAGACTGAGATTGGTGATCGTGGTATTCGCCTATCAGGCGGCCAGCGACAACGTCTAGCAATTGCACGTGCTATCCTAAAAAATGCGCCTATATTACTTCTTGATGAAGCAACCTCTGCACTCGATACCGAATCAGAGCACCATGTGCAAGCGGCATTAGACTCCTTAATGGAAAATCGCACCACGATTGTCATCGCGCATCGATTATCAACTATCGAAAACGCCGATCGTATTCTAGTTATGGAGCAAGGCAAGATTGTTGAAAGTGGCTGTCATCAGTCCTTAATTAAGCTGAATGGCCTTTATGCAAAACTTTATCAAAAGCAACTACATTAGTCACATTTCTTTGAAATGACTCAAATAGCGCAACGACATTCTGACAACAAACATTTTTTATTCCAAAAACTTGAGTGTTGCCTACCCTCCTTATTACCCCTTTTGTTGCTATTTTCTAGAGCACTTGCGGATGTAACCGTTCTATTAGTGGGACTTATATTTTTGCTCAGAAGTTATCAACTAACTGATTGGCGATGGGCAAAGCAGACCTGGTTTAAGCTGAGTTTCGGCTTTTGGCTCTATTTATTGTTGATCAACTCACCACTAAGTATTGATATATTCGACAGTCTGACTCATGCATTTGCCTATATTAGATGGCCATTATTTGCTGCCGCTCTGGCTTACTGGCTGCTAAACAACGAGAAAAATCAGCGTAATTTACTAATATCGCTACTCATTGTTTCATTCCTAATCATGGCGGACACAAGCTTACAGTACCTTACTGGACAAGATTTGCTCGGTCACACAACACCAACCTCAACACGGTTAACTGGCCCATACACCAGACCAATTCCAGGCATCATGTTACTCAGAGTACTATTTATCGGGATGTTCGCTGCAATCATGCTTCCTCCATTATCAAATACCAATAATCGCGTGAGATATATATTAGCTATGGTATGTATTGGTTTAGTCTTTATGTTTATAACAGGCGAACGAATGGCATTAATACTATTTGTTTCAGGTAGTACTATTGTTGCTTGTGGACTTTTATTGTCGTCTAAACTGAGCATAACTAAACTGCTCTACTGCATACTATTCATTGTTTGTTTATTTTGCATGCTATTAATTTCTGCTCCAGAAACGGCTCAAAGATCAGTTTTTAGTATTGCGACCAAACTTCAGGGATTTTCAGATTCTGATTATGGTGTGGTTTTTCGTGCCGCCTATATTGCTTGGCAAGAAAACATCATATTCGGTAGCGGTTTCCATACCTATCAAGGTTTCTGTGAACAATTGGGTGTACTTGCGAAAATAGGTAAAAAGTGGGGAATGCAGTGCTCACATCCGCATAACCTTTATTTGCAAATAGCAGCAGAGACTGGATTAATAGGTCTATTACTTTTTTGCACATCTATAGTAAGTATTTACTATCATGCAATTTACCGTCTGATTAAGACACATTACTGGTTTGCTGCCAGCTTAAGCTTTGCAGTATTAAGTGTCTGTTTTTGGCCCTTCATTGGCGGTATCAGCATTCTAAATAACGGAGTTGCAGCGCTGGTTTGGTTAAGCGTTGGTTGGGCACTATCTTTCGCAGAAAATTTCAATAGCAAATATCGAATTAATACATCAAGTATACTCACTTAAATTATCTTTGATACTCAATTTAAATAGCCATTATGCCAATTTATTCTCATTATGCTGTCTTGAATAGCTTTTCATACTTTGGCAAACACTTCATTACTGTTTCTACCGTCAAGGCTGAAAGATCATCAACTTCTATTGTTTCAAAATTTCGGCGTCCAATTTCCGCCCTATCAGCAGAAGTAGTTGGCCCAAATATGGCTAACCCTCGTTTATTTAAGTAAGATGCTATGTGGCTTGGCCCTGTGTCATTACCAATGACATATTTTGAACCATTTAACACCCCAGCCAACGTAAACCAATCAAGATCTTTGACAATGCAACCAGGCATATCTTTTGCCAAGTCCACCTCATCTGGTCCTACAATCACGACGACCTGTTCGCCTAAGGCTATTAAAGCATTTGCCAGTGCACCAAAATACGGCCACCTTTTCTCCAAATGCTGAGCAGAAGAGCCAGGTATAAGCACAATATAATCTTTACCTACTCCATTTTTATCTAATAACCCAGATATATCAGCTATCATCCACGACAAATCAGGCCGATATGCGTGAGGCGATTGCACGCCAGCACCATTTAATAAGGTAATCAAGCCAGAAAGCCCCGTAGCGGGTTCATTTTCATTTGCACTACGTCCTATCCACTCTGTTTTGGAAAACCAAAATTGATGATACATTCGAGATCGATCACTATTCTGTAAATCAATTACCAAATCGATTTTTTGTTTTATAATTTTTTGTTTCAATTTAATTTGCTGATCAATACGCCATATCGGCGCACGATTATCCGCAATCACAAAGTCAATCATTGGACACTGTTGCATCAGCTTGCAATACGCAGGAGCAGTGAGAAAGTTAATCATGCTATTTGGGTAGTGGTTACGGATATCCATCAGCAACCCTAGCGATTGCATTAAATCTCCCAAAGCACCATGTTTAATGACGAGAATATTCTTCTTAGTTTTGTGCATTTGCAGTTCTATTTTTAGTCATACGAGAGTATAAATTGACTGTCTTTTTCACCATTTGTTCAAGCAACATTTCCTTTCTAGCAAGCTTCTGCGCATCTCGCATCAATTCCTTCCAGTAGCTTGGTGTATCTAATAATGTTTGTAAACGATTTCGCAACATCAGCGGATCTTCAATAGGCACAATTAATTCACGCGGCAATACTTCATTCGCCACTGGCACATCGGTAGATAGCACATTAGTGCCAGATAATAACGCCTCATTTAAAACATATGAAAACCCTTCTCGTCGCGATGCTATCACCAAGCCATCTACTTCTCGCATAATAGTGATTGGATTGTCGTGATAACCAATTAACCGAACAATAGTATTCTGCTTCAATAGCGCAATCCTTTTTTCAAGCACCTTTTGCTCTGGACCCTCTCCAATGAGAATAAGGCTAATATCCATCCCGTCAATAGCATCAAGTAAAACATCAAAGCCTTTTGCAGGGACCAATCTACCAATAGCACAAATCACAGGCTTGCTTTGTGGTAAACAAAACCTTTGCTGTAGAGTTTCTAGCGTGGGCTCTGATGAATACACGGATGGCTGAATACCATTGTAAATCACCTCTGCACCTTGATGATGCAGTTGATTAGCTAATTGTTCACTGACACAAATCACATGGTCAAAATGATGGAAAACCTTAAACCGGCTTTTCATATTATGAAGCGTAGCGACTGTTGGGGTTTTAACCAAGCATCTCAGCGAGGCGAGCAAACTGGCTGCCTTATTTGCCTGTGCATGAATAATATCTACACTATATTTCCGCAAGCATCGATACAACTGAAACCACAACAATGGATGATGCCGACTTAGTCGCATGTTAAGTCCTACAGTCTCTAGGCTAACAGGCAGCGTTTTCACAAATTCAACATCACCAATCACTAGAACACGATGCCCCTGCTCAACTAGACACAGACTTAATTCGCGTACATGTTTCTCTAACCCACCATTCCCTTGACTGGCAATGACCTGGCAAATGAACATACTTAACTGCCACCCCTTTTACGTAATACCGCCAGCTCCTGATAAACCGCTAATGTTTTTTCCAACATCTGGTTTAAGCTAAACACTTCATTGATTGCCACTTTAGGGGGCTGATGCAACCAACTAAGCGTTAGCATGGTTGCTTCTGCTATGTTACCCACTTCTATACGCCCATCAGGTAATAACTCTGCTAATTGCTCACTTACACCACCGTGTGCATATCCAATGACAGGCACACCCAAGCTCAACGCTTCTATCGTGGTGCGGCCAAATGCCTCGGGTTCTGTTGACAGTGAATAGACAATCTTAGATAGCGCCATAATCTCTTTCAAATCATTTCTATGCCCAATAAATGTTATCCAATCTGTAAGCCCAAGTTGTTTAACTTTTTTCTTTAATTTTTTCAGATAACTAACTTTGCCTTTTTTCACCTCACCAACAATCAATGCGTGAAAATGTTTATGGTGCTTTGTGAGATGCGCAATTAAATCAATAAAATCATCTTGACCTTTCCATTTTGTCACCCTAGCCGGTAGTACTAAAATATCTTTGTCTTTAGTTGATGGATATTCTTGATACCATTGCTTCAACCAATCTTTTGCCGGTTGATATCCGGATGGGAATACTTCTGCATCCACACCACGATAAATCAGCCTCAATCGATCTGTGTCCACTAGATATTGCGTGGTGACATAATCACGAATCATCTCAGAAATCACAATGACACGTTCACCCTTAGTCATTACTTCACTGTATGGGCTAACTGAATATGGCCCGTGCACTGTCGTGACCAATGCTGGTCTCGTTTTAGGATTCATCTCCTTCCATGCAAGATAGGCAATCCATGCAGGAAATCGAGACCGAACATGCAGAATATCAACTTTTTCTTTTTCTAAAAACTGCCGCAAACGTCTAACCAACTTTAGCGTGAGCAAAGACTTTTTACCAATAGACCAGGTAACATGTTCGCTACCTTGCGCTTCCAATTGTTTAACCATTCTTCCGCCAGCGGATATCACAATTGAGCGATGTCCTTTTGCAGCTAAGTAAGCACCCACTTCTAAAGTGCCTCGCTCCACGCCACCAGAAGCCAAAGCGGGTAGTATTTGCACTACCGTAAGCAAACGATTGACCATTTACCTAAAATTCAAATTGTGGATTGAAGCTATCATGGCCCGCTAAGTTTGTATCGTTAGCTCCTAGCCAAGCATGCAATATCCATTGACTACAACGATCAGACTCTACAAAGCCAACTGCCACAGTCAATTTATTCCGATAAACTTGCAAAAAATCGAATCTGGTCACAAACCCTTGGCTTATTAGCTGATTTACACCCCGAGTAACGCGGCTATCACGCTTCACAGGCATATTCAGAAGTCCCACCGCTACTTGTGCTGTCAGCGCTTCATAAACCATCGACACAGAGTCTTCAGTGACCCAAGCATAAGCACTTTCAGCAAGCTTATGTGCTACCCAACCTTTACCTGTTTCTTCAAACGGCACAATTGTTAAATTTGGGAAATGAATTCTCTTCACTGCTGAAACAAAAGCTTTTGGTGTTCGACGAGAAGTGGTTAATGTATATTTAATGTCTTGATTATGATGTACCAGTTCATACACCTGCGCGATTAACTTCAACGTATCCCAATCACAGTGTTTGGAAGGCCCGCCTATCATAATAAGTGCTTGGTTTTGGTAATGTTCGCCCTCTGATTGGATGGGGTTCAGTACACCTTTCGTTTGGATAAACGTACCACTTCCTTGATACTGGTCATGCTCTGGAATAATACATAAATCAAACATCTTGACTGGAAGAGATGGCTGCATTAAAACAATTGTTTTACCACCATAGGCCTTTTGTGCTGCCAGCATATGTAAATGTGTCGCATGTCCAGCACCAATAATCAGATCAGGCAAGGGAAGTCCTGCACCTAAACCCCAAGTTCCCATTAAGTAACTCACGAATGCTTCAAGCCAATTACTGACTTCTATATCGATATAATGACAGGGAGCTTGCTTTGCTAAAGCTTTAACTAAACCTAATGATTGACTTTCATGACCTGCTTTACCATCAACCAACCGCCATATGATTAATTGATGATTTTCATACAAGTTAAACGTATGATCTAATCTATTCAACGTAGTTATCCATGTAACAACAAAAATAACTAGAGAATATAAAATAGCTATATGACAAGAATAATGCGAAAAGATGAAACTTTTATTCTATGTAATTCATAAATGATATTGATGTTGGTTAATTGAAACTTTCATCCACCACCACAAACTCTCCATCAGCGTCTAGCATGTCTTCAACGTTAATGGCCCGTAATTGCTGATACTTTAACTTCTCTTTGATTGCTTGAATATGTTGAGCACTATCTTGATATGCCTTAACAGCAGTTTCAACCTCTTCAGTCATCTTCATAGTATATAAAGATACGCCAGACATGATACCCAATCCAATAAGCAACTCGAGTACGGTAATCCCTTTTTGCTTTAGCATGATGCACTCCAAACTCCATGTAATGCATAGCATTATTACACCGTGCTAGGAATGCCTATCTTTGAATTAGCGTTGGGATTTGATAGTAATTTATCATTTCAATTAGCGCTTATCTAGAAAGCACCATTTGTTCTCCTTGCTGCACCAATTTAAATTGGCTCAGGATACTCATGCCTAGTAAAAAAGTATCTTCTGGCATGCCTTTTGAATAACCAACTTCAACATCTTTAAACACAAATTGACCAATAATGAGTTCATCGGCTTTTCCAATACACGTTTCAACCACACCATTCGCAGTTGTTGACATGCTTTTTTTACAGCCTTGAATGCCAGCATGCATCGCAAAACTATACGGTACGGATACGCCTGTGGCTCCCGTATCAACAAGAAAAAATACTGGTTTTTGATTGATACTACCTTGGACTGCATAGTGATTACCAGTAACAGGCTGCAACACCAGACTACCCCTGCCTTGCACACTTTGTCCTTTGTCATTGGTTAAAGCTACTGACTCAGTGTTGGAAAACATCATGTCAGCTGGCGTACTACCGTATGCAGATATGCGAATAGTCTCAATTTCATTTGGGCTGATATTCACGATTGCATCTGGGTCTAATATGGCAGGCTGCTCGAATCCTATTAAATAGTTACACCAACTTGTACCAGACTGCACTTCCACCTCATAAGCGCCTACGGGTAGCTGCAGTTTGCCATGCTTATTAGGCTGGATATAAAAACTAAACGCTGGTTCAAGACTACCTATGTCAAATAAGGTAATCCAAACTGGATAAATATGATCATTATTGACGAACAATCGTGATTTCAACTTAAGATCTGTTTGTGTTGAAAACACATATTGTGCACCGTGTTTTGGCGGCTTGCTGTCACACCTGTCATGGTTTTCAACCAAAGTATTATCAATAGCAATCGGTTTTTGTGTAATGGACTCCCTATCCAGCATACTTCCAATTGATGTCTTTACAGTGGCATATCCATCAAAAAGTAATGACTGATAATGTCCAAGTGGCGCCTTGGTAAAGAACCAAACCCAAAACCCTATCATCACAATCAGGACAAATGTTCCAAACCTACCTTGTCGAAACATGATCAAAATATCCTAACTAAATGTTATTTCTCAAACTACTGACAATACCTTCTATTTCTTCCTTTACAAGGTTCAAATAACCAGGTTTCGGCATCCTCGATATAGTAAGCATCTGCATTCAACATGACATAGCGGTCGCGGTGAGTTATTGACGTTGTTAACAGTAGCTCCACGCCAGTTTCACCAGGATTTTCTGCTTTATATGCATCATAAGCACCAGCAATACCGATAGTGGCTAATCCATTGATAAAATTCAAATCCTTCACAACATCTCTTAACACCCAAAAGCCACTGACTGCTGCAGTCGCAGCGCCTGGTTTGTAACCATACTGATCTGGCTCAAAGTATGCAGCATGCTTAATCACTTGCGTGTCATAGGCAATTTCGAGCGCACCTTCTTTCTTTGTCGACACCACTGCACCAGCGTCAATAAAATTTGCAATCATGTACTTTCTGAATGCGTGATCAAATACAGTGTTTTGGTTTTCTAAAATAAACAACGGCGTATCTGCTGCAAACCCCCTTTCGGTTAACACCTGTCTGGTACGCTGAACAGCATCCTGTGCTACCAAATTCCAATGTTGTGCCGCCATCAATTTCTTCTGCCTTGATTGCGGAAAATTCTCGCCTTGTGGGACACTAGTCGCACAGCCAGTCATTACCAGCATTGCGATTATCATCGTGAACATTCTTATCATGTGCTATTCCTTCTTTATTTAATGTTTATTCATTACCATTGCTGCGTAGTAATCGGTTCGACTGCATCTCGGCTTACATCATCCGATACACTAGGGTCTTTCATAATATGCGGTGTAATAAGCAAGACCATTTCCTTGCGCGATGCTGACTCAAACTCATCTCTGAATGCATTGCCTATCAATGGTAAGTCACCCAGAACTGGCACTTTATTGACTTCTCTTCTCGTATCATTGCTAATCAAACCGCCTATGGCGACTGTCAGGCCATCTTTAGCCACCACCACTCCTTCAATGTTTGATGTATTGACAGAATCAATATTGATATTGACTACTTGCCCATTATTGGTAACTAAAGGTGGGAACTCGATCGCCCCCACATTGACGGTTGAGGTATCCTGAAAAATACCGAGTGTTACTGTGCCATCTGCATTGATTTTCGGCGTAATATTAAGTGTATTTCCAATATTTCTAATTTCAGTCTCATAAGTAATTCTTGCTGGTGTGACAATATTGGTATTGATGCCGATGACTGCATCTGTCAATGTTGCCCCTCTAACCAATAGTCGTTCCTCACCCACAAACAGCCTTGATGTGCGGTTGTTTGAGGCTAGTAACACAGGCGAGCTAACCGTACGTGCTTGATTATTCTGCTCTAGTAACTCTAGTTTGATACCAATTAAATCATCAATAAACTGATATACGAATTTACCTGTATCGCTCCTAGTCCCATCCTCTCTACTAGAAGCAAAACTTTTACCATTACTGGATAAAGCACCAAACGAAAATAACTGTGTGTAAGCATCACCCACATCTACTTCTAAAATCTGCATCTCAAGCAATACTTGTTGCGTAGGCTTATCCATCGCCTTCACTAGATTTTCAATTTCTTTAATCACGACGGCATCGCTGGTCCTCACAACCATCATATTTTGCTGGCGATTCACCGTAATATAAATTGGCTGTTGGGCGCGGCTAATGCCTCGTATAGCATCTTTTACGACTAAATCGCCGTTCTCATCGACTTGCAGCACCTCTTCCAAGCGTTCTAGTTGTGTTGCGGATAGCTTTTCGGTAATCGCCATATTGCCCGCTGTTCCAGCTTCTTTTTCGGTTTTCTCTCGATTTTGGTTATTGTTATTATTTAACCCGATACCACCACCCATATTTCTACCAGCAATACCAGAAGTAATGCCTCTTCTCATGCCTGCCTGACCGCGTCCACCGCTTAGACCGCGTCCACCGCTTAGACCGCCTCGACCTATACCGCCACCTCCTAAACCGCCGCCACGTCCAACTCCACCACCGCCAATGCCGATGCCACCACCCATTCCACCGCCACCCTGATTAAACTCACCAGTGAAGAAATCATCAAATTCTGCGCCATAACTTAGAATCACTCGGTCACCATATAAGTCACGTACTGCAGTTGCTACATTAATTGGATTTGGATGCAACAACTCAAATACACGGGTAATGTCTTCACGATAGACAACCAGATCTCGCTGATACTCTTCCGTTGTCATAATGCGATAAGTACCACTATCTTTATCTTGTCGATACCACAGACCAGTATTTTTAGTTATCGCTTCCAGCGCATCTTTTACCGAAATATTTTGCAGAAAAACCGTCACTTTTTTCTTGGCGGCATCTTCTGTTGCTACAAAGTTCAGACTTGAGATATCAGCTAATGCCCTTGCCACATCCAGAATATTGGCTTGATTAAACTCTAATCGACTGATAATCGCATTTTCTGAAAGTCTAGTACTTTTTACTTTCTTATTTTTATCGTCAGTATCCTTCTTAGTTACTTTTTCATCTTGTTCTTTTTTGTCTTTCACCAGCTCCTCGCCCGGTGCTAATTGAAGTGACTCTTCATATTGGGTCACCTTATTTTCTTTCTGTTTTGCAGCTTTAACCTTTTTTAACAAAGCCTCTGCTTTTTTAGCATCATCGTCTACCTTAACAACCAATCCCTTTTTAGGCGGCTCTTCTGGTAATTTAAGTTCTGAGACAATTTGGGAATCCTCAAGCTGTTCCACTTCCTGTTGTTTAACAGCAACATTATCTGACTGTTCTTCAGCATTGGCCTTGTCTTCATTAACCAACTGCTTCACATAAGTCACACTCTCTCCACCAAAGGGTGTGTTTGTAACCATTTTGCTCACTTGTACATTACCATCTTCTATATACAGCGGTATTACTTCTGTCGCACTTGTGCAGTGACTAGCTAACAACAAGTTAATTGCAATAAACCCGATTAATTTAAATTTGAACTGATTATTACTATGTTGATTCATCATTACTACATCCCACTCTTAAATTAATATCGATTACCTAACGATAATCACTTGATTTATTCTGCCTGATTGCACTTTTACGCCGTTTGGTCCAACCTCGATAACTTTCAAAACCCCTGAAGAGCCAATCGCATGTAAGCCAATCTCATCGCCTTCACTCACCATATACACGCCAGCGCCCTCTATCTCTAACAATGCCGTGGCTTTTGATACGTTTTTAGTCACATAACCTTTTAAGCGCATTTTGGGTGCGCCTTGTGCGCTGGCACCATAACCAGGAATAAATCCACCATATACACTTGCACGCTCACCTGGTTGCATACCAGTCTGTGCGTACATCATGTCGCTGGTGGTAAATGGATCGCGTTGGAACTCTTGCGGGACTGGCTGATTATTCTGGTATCCGTAATCCTGACTAAATACATTTATTGGTAAGACAAAGATACTCATCAGCAATAATAACTTTTTCACAATTTTCACCTTATTTAACAAGAGAGAATAACGCCATAAAGAAAGCGTAATAAACAAACCCTACAATGACCCCGATAACTAAAATCAAGGCGGGCTCTATTAGCGCCGCCATCCTTTTTACACCTGTTTCCAACCGCTCCTCATAGTAGCCACCAAGCTCATTTAAAATATGATCCAAAGAGCCAGTTTGTTCACCGACGGTTGTCATTTGTGGAAGCAAATCTGGAATACCTTTACCCTGAATACTGGATGCCAAGTCTTTACCAATTTTGATTTTTTCTGCGGCTCTAGCTAGATGGTCTGATATAAACCGGTTGCCAATCACCTTGCTGGCTATGTTGAGCGATTCAAACGCAGTTAATCCGCTACGCAACATCATCGAAAGCGACCAACAAAAATCAGCCAAGGCGCCATGCAAGAGTAACTTGCCAACGACAGGCACTTTAAGTAAAAGCGTATCAATCATCAATTTGCCGCGTGGTGTGGCGTAATACAAGCCAATTAGTATTGCCATTAGAACAAAAGAGCCAATGATATAAACCCCATAATTAACGACGAAATTCGACATATCAATCAACAATTGCGTGGGTGCGGGCAGTTGCCTACCTCTTTTTTGTAAAAATGCGGCAAACTTGGGAATAATCACGCCAAGCAAGAAGGCAACCACCGCAACAGCTGCAAAAATGACAATTACTGGATAAATCATGGCACTGATGGTTTGCGACCGTAGTGCAATTTTCTTTTCCAGATGCTCGCCCAACCGCATCACCACCGCTTCAATTGCACCTGTACTCTCGCCTGCATGGACCATATTCGCCACAATTGGTGGAAAGACATCAGATTTATATTTGCGCATTGCGGTCGATAAGTTGCTGCCACCTTCAATCTCAGCAATCATTTCTTGAATAACCCTGCGTAAACGGCCTTTGAACTGATTTTGCGATATCGTCAAGGAGTGCAACATCGGTAAGCCCGCACGTAACATAAAAGCAAGCTGTTTAAAGAAAAAAACCAAATCACGCTTTGATACAGAAAGATTATTAGAAATAAATCGACTGACACGGTTTCCATCAAGGTTAACCCTTTTGCCTTCCATAATACTAACGACAAATAGACCCTGATCTCTTAGCAAACCTGATGCTGCGCTTGCATCCATCGCATCAATGCGTCCCTTACGTTGCTTGCCATCAACATTTAGTGCTGTATAAGTAAAGGTTGCCATCTATGTCCTTTGCACCGTTACTTTTTGTACTTCTTCAAGGGTGGTCAGCCCTTGTTTAATTTTATCTACGCCATCGTGCCACATTTGCTTTAGTCTATCCCCAGCCTCAGCGACTAGCATTTCTTCCGTACAGCCCTTTGAAACAAATTGTCTTAATGCATCATCAAACCACAGTGTCTCAAAAAGACCGATACGGCCTCTATAGCCTGTACCCTGACAGTTCGCACAACCCACAGCATGGTAGATTTGCATATTGTCATCAGGTGCAACGGCTAATAATGTTTTTTCTTCCGCAGTGGTATCTGCGCTCTTCTTACAATGGGTACATAAACGACGAACCAGACGCTGTGCAATCACTGCATTCATGGTAGAGCCAATCAAAAAAGGCTCGCAGCCAATATCAACCAATCTTGAGATACAACCAGCCGCTGTGTTGGTGTGTAAAGTTGAAAAAACTAAATGACCTGTCATCGCCGCTTTCAGCGCAGTATCAGCCGTCTCTTCATCACGAATCTCACCCACCATCAACACATCGGGATCATGGCGTAAGAATGAACGAAGGGCACTCGCAAAAGATACCTTGGCACCTGTTTGAATTTGTGACACACCATCAATCACATACTCAATCGGGTTTTCAACCGTCATGATATTGATATCAGGTGCGCTGATTTCTCTTAGTGCGGCAAACAAGGTTGTTGATTTACCGCTACCCGTTGGGCCAGTGAGTAATATCATGCCAAATGGTTGTCGGATTGATTTACCAAATCGCTCCAAGTCAGAGGTAGACATACCAATTTTAGCCAGCGTTAAATCCTTGGCATCCTGCCCCAGAATACGCATAGTAACCCGCTCACCAAGACGCGTTGGCGCAGTTGCGACGCGGACATTAAACTCGAGATCAACAGGCGGCGCCAAATAGTAACTCATGCCGCCATCCTGTGGTTGACGCTGTTCAGCAATATCCAAATCTGCCAATACTTTAATCCGCGAAATTAAGCTATTTGCTACTGCTTCGGTTGATTCCGTTTCCGGAATATATTCCTGTAACTTGCCATCGACACGCAGACGAATTCTTAAGCCAAATTCATCAATTAAGATATGAATATCGGATGAACGCCTGAGATATGCCTCTTTGAACACAGCATCTAACAGCTGAACAATGTCCACCTCACCCACGACATGTTGCGCGGAAGGTATTGCCTGCTCCATCTTGATATAAGCCTGTTTGATCGCCTGATTAAGCAGCTCAGGTTCGGATAGCCCAACTTGGATAGGCATTTTTAATAGCCGTCTGATTGTTTCAACGCTAGATCGATCATCAGGGTCAGACGTCCCAAGCAAAAGGGTGTCATCGGCCTGCAAAATAGGTAAGTAGTGTTTGCGATTGACTAGTGCAGAAGGTATTTTTTTTAATAATTCTGCATCTGCTTGCATCTGGGTATATTCAATATATGGCATACCTCGTTGTTCTGCTGCTGCGCGATAAAACGCATTTTTAGGCAATCGATAATGCACCATTAACAGGTCAAGTAAATCCAAGCGACTCCTGCGCGCATCGGCACGCAGCTTTTCCAATACCCGCTTATCAATAATATCCCGCTTCAAGGCGGCATCAATTAATTGCTGATTATCGAATGCCATTGATGATTAAGCCCCTATAATCATTTCTACTATCAATGGCTGCGGGAAACCTTGTGCTGTATTTTGTCCCAATAAAGAAAAGTCTATTTTGACCACCGTAATTTGCCAGGGCATCCCTTGCAATGCCTCTATAAAACTTTTGATATTCTGATAAGTCCCTTCAATTTTGATTTCGTGTAAAGGTCTAGACACCTCAAAATCATTCACCAGCTTATCCATCAATTCGCCTTCTTGCGTATAGGCCCCAACACCTGCTGCTGTAGTACCTGACTGAGCAGCTATCTTCTTGGCCCGCTGCATTGCCTTACGGACCGCACGTTCTCGCTTCCTTTGCTCGGCTAGTGACAGTTTCTTATTACTAGCAGTATTGCTATTACTTGATAAATTAGGTCTTTTCCTCACCAGAAATGGAACATTGCTAACGATTCTCACCCTTGAGGTACGCGCAGCTTCAGATATCTTTAGCATCACGTCCTGACTATTAATTTCTGGTAGATTTTTTGCCAAGGTTGATGACTGTACTGTTAACTCCTCAAGTTCAACTTCCAGTACAGAGACACGATCTTTTAAATCGTCTATATCCTCCAGTGGTTCCTCTGGAATATTAGGGCTTTTCAGCAATGCTTCATCGGTTTGCAATTGCTTGTTCAGCTGACTCACATCATTCACTGCTGACAGAAATCTGAAATTAACATATAGCCCCATTAACAAGCTTGCAGCTATGATTAATATAATGAATTGCTTTTTACTATCTACTTGATTCAATGACATATCACCACTTTATTTAAAATAATCATTCTGTTGCGCTATTACTTAATATCTTGGTTTAGGTAGCGCAGCACGTCTCTTCCACTCAGTGTCACTATGCTGTGTGATAGAAAAACTAACGCCGTATCCTAATAAACCTAACCGCCCCGTTTCTTCACTCACGGTTAGATTTCTCACACTAAAATTCATCGAATGTATGGCTAGCTGGAAGTCTTTCACGAATGATTGCGCAGCTTGGTCACTCAACGCCCAAGCTCTAATATCAAAACCCAATAAGGTATTTTCTTTTATGCTGTTAATAACGACGTCCTGCGTAACAGACTCTTGTAACTTATCCATCAATAGAATCAACGTTTGATTTCTCTCAGGCAGCTCTTTTGTCAGCAAGGTAATCATCGTGGTCGCATTTTTTTTATCTGCTTCTTTTTTATCAATATCTTGCTGCAGTGTTTTTATCGTACTAATTTTTGTATTAATCCTTTTTACTTCGCTTCTGATTTTGTCCACATCTTTACTAATATTGGCTATTTGATGCTTAATTAAGAAACCACTGCTAAAAACCCCTACCTCAGCCAAGGTTATCAATCCAAGTATCAAAACGGTAGCCAAAATAGCTCTAGTAGAAAAACGTTGCATCACAGGCGGCAGTGGCTCATGGACGCTGACACCCTCCACATGCCCCGCTTCCTTCACGCGCATAAAATGTCTGGTTGCATTCCGCATGGGTAGACTGATTTTTCCAGTCACCCTCGCTAGTCGACGTATGGGTCGCGTTAGAATATTTTGTATATCATTGGTTAATTGCTCAGAAGCCTGCTCACTACCACTAATGCCATCCATCAAACAAATCGGCACATCATCAACTTCACCAATTCCTGTTAACAGCTCATTTATGCCACCCAAAAGCGTTTCAGCAGTACATGGCATGGCTTGCATCTGCATAGGCGAATGATTTGAGAGTGCGACAGCAGACATCACACCATCCTGCAAATGCAATATTACTTTTTGGCTATCTGCGATATCAGCTTGCACATCTTCATCAGCAGCAGCGTTAGCTACGCCACCTGCCACAGGATAAAATGCCTCTAGCTTAACGTCAGCATTGGCAAACGCAGCTTGCCACTCCCTCAGCAACTCTTGTCGAACACCGGCTACCAGCCACTTAAAATCGCCCATTTCTACAAATGGCTGCCAGGGCAATGCATGCCAGCCACACTTGATTACATCACCTTCACTGCTAAACCAGCGCTGCCTGCTGAGTGCATCTTCCAGTTGTTTGCGATTGATCAATTTTGCCGCTAAAGCCAATTCACCAAAGCGCTTATATTCAACGGCATTATTTTTACTTTCAATGATTGCATTTTGTTGTTGCAACACCTCATCAACTTGGCTGGCATTCATCTGCCCCAGCACCTGTAAAATCTGGCCTATGCTCAAAACACTTTTATACTGATTAAAAGCTGGCTCAAACTCCCATTGAACGGTTTCTGCAATTTGTTGTACCTGTAGTTTGTTTTTTGCTGGCACATTCAGGTCCAGTACTGTTAAACACACAGCTGGACTCACCACAATTGCATGCTGCCCTTTCCAGCCAAGCTGGCGCACCTTTTGCACCACCTCAGTTACTGCTTCATTTAAATCAAACAACGTAGTATTGGCCTCATGCCCCACGGTTAACTTATCGCCTTTTTTATCCACAATAAATGCATGCAAACCGCTAAAACTCGCCTCACAGACCAGCACAGTATCCGGGCTAGCAGGCGTGGTGATTTTTTCTAAAAAAGACTCAAACAACATAACACTACTTTCTATTGAATATCCCAGACAATTTCGTCTGGCACAGGCACATAACTGCGTGGACTGACTTCTAGTTGATAAGGTATGGCGATAGGTGCATACGACGTAGTATTATCTGTGCAATCACCATCGTATAAAAATCCGTCACTCTCACAGACAATCGTCATATTGCGTAAACCTTGGGGAATGGTTGGTACCGCTTTTGTCAGCGTAATCACACCGCCCCCTTCCGATGATGTGCTAGGCACTAGAAACAACTGATCACCATTAGGGTCGGTTTCTACTAAATCGCCTGATAATTTAATTGGTTCTGAAACTGTAACAGTTGGTTGTGCTCCAGCAATGTCCCAGATATATTTAGGTTCGTACTCGTCAGGTGATGTTAATGCTCGGCTAAACGTTAGAGTCGCGCCATTTGGCAATGACACTGAGGTAGGACTAATCAAATTTGCTGCTTGTGGCACCTCAATTACATATTTCCCTAGGTCAGCAGTTATAGGGGCAATATTGTCTGGTTTTATTGCGATTGTTGTTGCACCATTCAAAGTAGTTGGCGAAGATAATGACCCAGAATCAATCTCTACCTCACATGGACAATTTTGTAACTTTAATTCGGACGTATCGCTGAATAGTAAAGTCGTTGAAGCGCCATTGGGCACTGTTAACAGCGTCCCAGACAAAGCAGTTCCTGTAGGCACAGTAACATCTAATGCTGTTGCCCCTATATCTGTCAAGCCATCACTATCACTATCCGTTCCTGTATAGACTTTTCCAGTCCCATCTACCAATCGCACTGCTGCCGCTGGGAAGGTGGCACTTAAGAAAGGCGCAACATCACGATCTGCACTTGTCGCCAGAATGGCATCAGACCAATCAGGCATTCTGCCATTGCCAATTGGATAATTCACTCTTAGGCGCAAATCATTTGCTGGAATAATTCTTGATTGATCAATGGTTTTCGATTTTAGCTTTACGGGCGCATTAATCCAGCTAGCACCCAAATCCACTTGATAGTCATGCCGCGTGACTAGGGGAATATAAGTGACATTTGTGCCATCAAACTCTACATAAGGAAAATCACCCGGAAAGCCTGTTTCGGTATTATCCACATCACCATCATCACCACAGCTTTGTAGGATAATCGTGCCCGGTTGTTGTTGTTCTACTACCGCATTTTGGCACTCGGTGCCATTAGGCGCGCCGGTACCAAACAGCCAACCATAGTTCACATCATCGTCATTGCCGGTATTATCATCGCGGCCTCTATTGCGCCAACCATCGCGATACTCATTAGCACCTGGCACCCCTAAATAGGGACCACGCCAGCCATACCATTGATTAGAATCAATATCTTGGGTAAAAGCGGTTAGTCTATTAGCTACACTTAAATCATTCGTACAATCGAAAGGGCGTATGAGTTCACGCAAACAATTGGGCAAACGACCCATATCCGCAACAAAACCGGAGTACTCTCTGAAGTAATGCACATCCACTACATTGTCACCCAGAATAGAACGCTTAACGGATAACCATTGATCTTCTGTCGCCTGTTGCTGTTTCCACTCACCAGTATCCACAATCAAGCTAGTAGTAGCCAGTGCCACAATACTTAGCAATGCTACGACGATGATTAACTCCAGCAAGGTCATGCCGCACTGCATGTTTCTTGTTGAACCAACAGATACCTGTGAACGCAGAGCGTAGCTACTATCTGCTACTAACTGTGCACATGGTTTGCTTTTACCTCTCAAAGTTTCTCCTCGGGTTGCTATTAAAAAATCATATTTTGCAAATACGCCAAAAGACAGCACCTTTTGAGTGCTGCCTCTCGGCTTTGCTTGTTGTTATTATTTAGACTAATGCTGCACTATTAGTTAGCTTGCTCATTGTTAGCAGCTGCAACATTTTGATCAATGACACGACCTTCTGGATCGAGCATACCGATCAGTTTAGGTTTAGCATAAATATCTCCAGCATCAATACTGCCGTCTTCATCTCTATCTATACCCATATCGAATAGTGCAATATAGCGAGCATAGTTTTGTGCAGGATTGATGTTGTTGCTGACATAAGCTGGTGCAGCAGCAATCGCTACGTTTGAATTTACAGTACTGTGTGCTGCATCATGACCAAAACCTAATGCAACCACCAAGTGACACTCATCTTCACCGATATTGTCATTCACAGTAGTCATAAAGTTTTGTGCTAATTGCTCATTACCAGCAGTTGCTAGCGCATCAGCATCCACACGAATTACAGTAGGCGCAGTTCCTCCAAGTGTACAAAGCGCGCCGCTATTTGCTGTAGGCACAACAACCAAATGCTCAGGCAATACGCCAGTTTCTTCAAATTCAATTTCAATTGTGCTGTTATCTACATCTTGAGTAGCGCCCTCACTATGTTGCAAATTAGGCTCAACTCCTGCAGCTGCTGTTGCAATAGTTCTAGCTTGAAACTCCTCAATGCCAACTTCATCAAACGATTCCAGCAATGCATCTGTTATTGCTGCAGACAATGCTCCTGTAGCTACCTTTGCTAATACACGGTAGGTTTCATCAGCAACAAACTCTAACTCAGCACCAGTACCACCATCCTCTGCTACAAGATGATCCCATTGGTTAGGGTAGTTACCAGTTACTGCACGATAGTTACGAATTGATTGGTCAGCAGTCACCGTGTTGTTGGCAGCCGTTGCCGATTGTGCTTTATCTGTTAAACCGTCATATGCCAAAATAGCGCCAACAGATAAAATCGCGATGATGGTCACCACGATCAGTAGCTCTAAAAGGGTGAAACCCTTTTGGCCTTGTTTACTAAACATTGATTGTTTCATTTTTTAACCTCTCCAAAACAGTATTAATTACTTTAAATTAGGCTGTTAGGCCAGACTCAAAAAAGTCTGGCCTAACGAATTTACATGTTGATTTGCTTAATGATTTTTCATCATCTTCACAAAATCTGTATGCGGAGCAGAAAGTCATACTCTTCATCTCATGTGTTCACACATGTTAGTCAAATGTTTCAAAGGGTAATAATTAAAAAATCCCGCGTTTTAATGGGAAAAATTCCCGACGAAATTGGGAATATGCTTAAAATATATAATCCAAACTTTGATACCCAGTTAAAAAAACACCGCGCATGAGCGCGGTGCAAACGGGAAGAATTCAGGAGTACATGTAAGAGAAAAATAGCCACCATGATTGCTTATTCATGGTGGCATATTGAACACAAGTTACATGCAAGCAACCATAACCAAATCATAAGTGACATCAACAACATAATCTTGTTCTTTTATCCCGAAGATATCGGGATATTTTCCCGCTAATGGCCCATTTACCATTATTGTTGCATTAACTCTGTAAGTGATTGCTGCAGGGATATTAAATTGCTGTTGTGTTGATTACTTGGTTTAGCAAGCATCTTTTGCAGTTGCGCCGCAAACTGTTTTGCATACGCTGGATGACGCACATAGGCACGCTTTAAATAGGCGGTCGCTTTGTCTATTTGTCCATTTGCTGCTAGCAATAGTACATAGCGATAAATATCTTCTTTTGCCTGCATGTAATGCAAGACGCGCTCATACTCTGCTATTTTATGCGCTAGCGGCGCTTGTTTTGATGGCAGTATGCTGTAAGCTCTGGTGAGAATAAGGTGCAAAGGTTCTGCAACCAAGGTTTTTTGGTGCATCATTGTCATCTCATTTAACATACTGACTCTTTGCTGCTTGTTTAGATTTGGATATTGGTTTACCCAGTACTCAATTTGCCTATATTGATAGGTAGTGACAACAATTAAACTGAGTGCTGCAACCAAGACCGTACCTGCAGCAATTTTTATTACTGATGGCTGATTAAATTTAAACACAATAGACTTATCTGCCAACGCCACGATGACGGCAAAAATACCAAGAAAGTGTGCATACCATAGTGGATACTCCAACATGGAATGCGTAAAAATGATACCGCCAACTAATAACAACCACCAACGCTCAATACTGTTATTTTGCTTAAGCATTTGCACAAACCAATAGATTGAGCCAATGAGCATTACCAACAACGCAAACAGCCCACACTCCACTAGTATTTGCACAAATAAATTATGTGTATGCGACACAAAGCCAGTATGGGCTGTATGTGTATCAGCAAAAATCAGGTCATAACAGACATACTGCCCCCACCCAACACCAAGCAACAGGTGTTGACTGGCAATTGCCAATGCTTCCTTAATATAAGCCATGCGCACGGACTCCTGCGAGGCAAATGCTGCTAGCCTTTCGGTAGGCGCTGGCGGCAGAACTGCGCTATTGGATGCTATCAATTCCACCAACATAGGCAGTACAAACTGCACTGAACCATACAGCAATGGCAGCCATAAAATAAGCTTAGACTTGGTTTGCCATGTTTGCTGATTGCTGTTTCTGCCAAATACATAAAATGAGAGCGTAATTAACAAAATATAAAGCCAGCTCATCCTTGATCCAGTTAAGGTCAGTGCGACCAGCAGAAAAATGACCATGCCATAAACGGCACCTGTTTTTAAGCGATTTTTGATATGTAAATAGAAGATAGAAGCTAGCGTCAATGATAGATAGTCAGTTAGCAGATTTACCTGTGCCAGATTGCCTGTGTAACTTTTACCTTGCCGTCTGAAGGTCCAGAAAAAGTCATCTGCACCAAATAACTGCATTAGTACAACGATGACATTAGCCAAACCACCTATTAGTAAAGCATACGCTAACCATGTCACAATAGTTTCTAGTGATAACTGTTCTTTTAACTGCGTTGCTACCAGCATCAGCATGACCGCCCAGAACAAATACAGTGCCCCTAAGCTTGTTTCCTGCCAGTAAACACCGACACCAGCAAACCATTGCACGCCTAGCAATAAAATCAGTAATATTGGCACAACAGTAGTCGGCGCTAACTTAAAACCCTTGCTAGCTGGTTTAAAAAGCACAACAATTGACAATACTCCAAGCGTGAATGCCAACACTTGGCTGTAATAAGTTGACTCTGGCCATTTATGATAGGACACCAGAAATGGCAGACTGAACATCAACAATAAACTGATTAAGCTTATGTAGGAAAAAAGGTTTTTGTTTTTGTCACTCATCGTTTAACTTCTAAGTTCGAATCATCAATTTGTTTTCATCTATAGCTATTCAAACTAACCCTCAATAACCCCATAGCGGATAGCAATACGCACCATTTCAATTGGGCTGTTTGCCCCAAGTTTTTGCTTAATCATAGTGTAGTAATTGGATACCGTTTTTTGACTAATTTTTAACCTTTCACCGACCTCCTCTGCGCTAACGCCTTCAGTTAGCAACCTAAACACTTCAAACTCACGCGCTGACAGCATCTTCAGAGGATTCTCATCGCCCGACATACTTTCAAGGGCTATCTTTTGTGCCACCTCTGGACTGAGATAACTACGCCCCTGCGCCACTTCTTGTATGGCTTTTAGTAAATCACTATCAGAACCGGTTTTGGTTACATAACCTTTAACACCTGTTTTTAATACTTGGGAGGCAAATGTGGCATTGTCATGCATAGAAAAAATGATGATCTTTGCTGACGCATAACGACCAATAATGCGCCTGGCAGATTCGATACCGCCCATGCCAGGCATGGACAAATCCATAACGACAACATCCACTGGCGCTGCTGAATACAAATGATAAGCCTGATCACCATCAGCGGCTTCAGCCACCACTTGTATATTAAGTTGGTTTTCAATCAAGCGCCGCAGACCGGCTCTTACCACGGCATGGTCATCAACTAGCATTACTTTTATTGTAGGAATTTGCATCAAAACACCTTTACCATCAATCCAATACAGGCAACCTGACCACGATACGTGTGCCCATACCAACTGCACTATCTAATTCAAATTCACCACTTAAACCTTCTATCCGCTCACGCATACCCTGCAAACCAAACCCTCTCGCTACTTCATTCTGGTCAAAACCAACTCCATCATCTTCTATCATGAGCACCAAGGTACCAGCTTCTTCAAATACACCAATGGTGACCCTTTTTGCACTGGCATAGCGCGCAACATTGGTTAGGCTTTCTTGAACAACACGATAAGCAGTAATGGCGATTGTTTCTGGGAATACTTTTAAATCACCGGCGATATTAATAGTGCATTCCGCACCATTTAGTTTTGGTCCCCATGATGTAACCAAGTCTTCAAGCGCATCTTTTAATCCCAATTTATCTATTGTCTCTGGACGCAAACGATTCAAAATCTGATGGGTAATGCCCATCATTTTTTTGGTCACTGACACGATGGCTTGCGCACTGACTCTTAACTTCTCAAAATTAAATGTATCAATATCCTTTATATTCAAGATAGCTTGTGCATCGACATGTATCGCAGTGATACTCTGGCCAATCTCATCATGCAAATCTCTGGCTAGACTTTTTCGTTCAGCCTCCTCCAAGCCAATAATCTGTCTGGATAAGCCTAAATTACGTTTGATACTTTGTTCCAACGTTTCCGCCATGCCGTTAAATTTTTCGCCGATAATTGCCAACTCAGGCAATTCAAAGCTTGGCAATCGCGTATCCAACTTGCCTTCCTCCAAGCCAGTTAACGCAGCCAGTATTCGGTTGACTGGTTTTAAAGCACTTTCTATTGCCCAATACACCATTACGTTGACTGCGATAAAAAAAATAAAAACTAATGCCAATAAACCTTTTGTGTCATCCCATATTTCCTCAATTTCATATGAAGGATCAGGCGTAATAATCAAACGACCGACAGGCTGACCGCCAAAAATAACCATGCGTGTCGTTTGCATCATTGGCGCAATATTAGTCATGACACGAACAAACCAAGCAGGCGCGATATGTTTTTCATTTTTGGCATCTTCAGTCTGGTTGGTATCGCGAATACGGCCCGTCATATCAAGAAACTCAATACGCAAATGGCGAATATGGCTTAGACTGGCTAGATTAAATGGCATCGCATTCGGGCCTCCCATGGGCGTTTTGGCAAATGTTAAAATCTCTCTATCCAGCAAGTGCAGGGCCAAGCTCGCCGTAGACTCTATTTCAGCTCTGACATTCTCTCTGGCATTACGCAGCATAAATCCAGAGCCAATAATCAATACAATGATTAGCAGGCAGGTAATCATGATATTGAGTCTAAGCTTTAAACTAATCTTATTTAATTTCATTTTTCGCGTGATAGTAGTCGTTTATTGCGTTTATGTATTGGGAAAATTTCCCGAGTGGTAGGATTTGAAGAAGCTTTTATTGCTAAGAATATTTTTCTTAAAAAAATATGTAACCAATGCAATCAGCATGCCAACACTAATTACTAATCAACCTATTGATTAGTATAGATATTTATTTTCTATCTTATGCTTATTGGTTAATTTCAGCCAATGTGGTGGTGGTTTAAGAGTTAATAGATTCCTTCATTTCATTCGCAATGACTATATTCTTATTAATGAGCCACTGTCACTGTAAGGGTCTCAACCGACTTAGCGGACTTGCCGCTTAGAGAGTTGGGGACACTCCTTGCGGGTGAAGCGTGGCAGTCCATTAGGCTGTTTGTTGTACTACTTAGATTAGGTAAAGAGAGTAACGAGCTATGGATTGCTTCGTTACCTCCACAATGATGACCAAGGAAAACTAACAAAAATTAACATGCATAAAAAAGCCCTCTTCTGAGGGCTTTAATTGAAATACTAAAGATAAATCTTATTCTTCACCAATTTGGTAACCTTCATAGCTTACTTCCACGATTTTTCCTGTCGTCGCATCAACTTCCACCTTCACTTCGTCGTTATCTTTTTGCAATATATCAATCTCATATGAAACCTTACCGTCTGATTCAATTTCATATTCCACTTCTACAATTCTGCCTGGATGCGCTGCTAAGGCAGTTGCTCTTGCCTGCTCTTCAGTGAATTTTGCTTTTGAAGCGAATCTTTCATCATCGACTGCAACCTCTTCTTCAAGCTCGGTAATTTCTCCAGTCTTGACATTACATTCCACTTCCCAAGCTTTACCATCTGCAGTTTCAATATCAAACTCGTATGTCGGCTTTTTATCTTCAACATGGTATTCCAACTTCACGATTTCACCGTCATATTTTGCCAACGCTTTCTCAACACACTTACCTAAACTGTCATATGACTGTGCTTTTAGTTTGCCATGATCGCTTTCAGCAAAAGCAGTGTTTGAACTTAAAGCGAGTGCCAATAAACTTGCACCAATAGATAATCGAATCATAACAACCTCCGTAGATAATTAAATAAAACCAATGGTTTATTATGACCAAATCCTGTAAAAGCCTCAATAGGTCTTTGATTTATTTACATATTTATTACACTTTGGTAACAAATTTGGTTGCCTATAGCCAGAACATTTCTGCAATTGGTTATATAGAGCAAATTCTGGATAAGGCTTTACGCCTTCTTAACGAATTGTGATTTCAACTTCATCGCACCAATGCCGTCAATTTTGCAATCAATGTCATGATCACCATCTACCAGCCGAATATTTTTTACTTTAGTGCCCACTTTCAACACCAATGAAGATCCTTTCACTTTCAAATCTTTAATCACTGTGACCGTATCCCCATCACTAAGTGTATTGCCATTAGCATCCTTAGTCTCAAGCGCATCGACTTCACTGCCAACTTCTAAACTCAGAGGCCATTCATGCGAACATTCTGGGCATACGAACAAATCCCTATCCTCGTATGTATATTCAGAACCGCATTGCGGGCATTTTGGTAAGACACTCATTCAGTAGATCCTTGTAAACAAATATTGATTATAAATCATCCAATATCTGCAGTTGGATTATTGTCTACTCGGAATTTGTCTAGCAATTCTTTAAGTTTCAAATTTACTGTGTACAATAGCCAATTAAAGTGAGTTTAAAATGAAAAGTTATTCTGAAATTGAAGCCTCTGAATTATCAAACTTGATGGGCCAGAGCAAAGTAGTGTTAGTCGATGTAAGAAATAATGATGAAGTTGAACATGGCATGATTAAAGGCGCCATGCATATCCAACTAGCATTGCTACCATTACAATATGAAAAACTTAGCAAAGCGGAATCTGTTATTTTTTATTGTCATAGTGGTATTAGGTCTGCGCATGCAGCGGATTTTGCGGTCGCCAAAGGCATAAGTGGTGTTTATAATTTAGTCGGTGGTGTTGTCGCCTGGGCCAATGCGGGCTATACACTCACAAAAAACAATCGATGAAGTGAGAAGGTCATAATGGAATTTGATAAAGAAGTTGATGCACGCAATCTTAATTGTCCGCTACCCATTCTGCGTTGTAAAAAAGGCTTAAGCGATATGGAAGCTGAACAGACACTAAAAATAATGGCAACGGATCCAGGCTCCGTCAAAGATTTCGAAGCCTTTTGTAAGCAGACAGGCCATGAATTATTGCAAATGGATGAAGCAGATAGCGTTTTTACATTCTACATAAAAAAACATATCAACGAGTAACATGGCATGGCTAAAAAATTGGCCTTGATTGCATCAAAAGGCTCATTAGATTGGGCCTACCCGCCGTTTATTCTGGCTTCTACTGCAGCTGCACTGGATTATGAAGTACAGATTTTCTTTACCTTTTATGGCTTAACGCTACTTAAAAAAGATATCAGCGATTTAAAGGTGTCACCTCTGGGTAACCCTGCTATGCCGATGCCAATTCCCATGCCTAACTTGGCACAAATGCTACCTGGCATGGAAAGTATGGCCACTATGATGATGAAACAAAAAATCGCGAATAAAGGTGTTGCCAGTATTGAAACCTTGCGCCAAGCTTGTTTAGAAAGTGGTGTGAAATTAATCGCCTGTCAAATGACAGTTGATTTATTTGATTTTAAGCCCGATGATTTTATTGAAGGAATCGAATTCGGCGGGGCAGCAACCTTCTTCGAGTTTGCTGGCGCTTCAAATGTGAATTTATTTATTTAAATCGCTGGCCTTCAGTTCTATCGCGAATTTGTCCAAGAAAATTCAGCAAAAAAGGCAGCATCAATAACACACCCAGTATAATCATTAGCCATCCAGTATTATCAAACTGCAAAGCTGGTGGCAATATATCAAGTCCTGCTACTTTTTTCGCCAAGCCTAATGCAAATAAAACAGCACCAATTGCATCAAGTATAAGCAAATCCCAACGTAGCGTAAAAGTCGATTTTTCGTTTGTCATACCCGCTCACCTCAACAGTCTATTTAATACCTTATTTGGAGGAGTTGTTATTTTTGCGAAAACTAGCCAATTCATGAGAAAGCCAATCACCTAGATTTTCTGTCTTTCCCTCTACACAACTCACAGTATAGTTTTTGCCACTCATCTCGCTTTTCGTGGCTGCAAGTCTGATAAAGTCTTCAGTACTTTTTATTGCATTTTTGAAATACTCTTCTTTACGATTAATGTGTGTAATCGCTTCGCTACCTTTGTAAGCAATACCATTACGCATAAATACACATGATGACTCAACAATGTAACTTTTGAGATGGTTTGTTTCCACTTTATAGTCATCAGCATTAGCCGCGTACAGCTGAACACTAGACAAACAAGCTAATATGAAAGAAGAAATAATTAATTTCATCGATTCACTTTAGTTCAACTTAGCCAGTTGCGCCTCAATTTTTTCTAATTGTGATGTAAATTCAACTAACCGTACTTTTTCTTGTTCTACTACTTCAACCGGCGCACGTGAAACAAAATTTTCATTAGTTAACTTACCATTTGCCTTAGCAATCTCACCTGCTAAACGTGTAACCTCTTTACCAAGGCGCTCTTTTTCAGCTGCAACATCAATCTCCACCTCAAGCATTAAACGATATTCGCCCGCCAGCATAACTGGCGCATCTGCCTCAGGTAAAACCTTTTCAATTTTAACTGTTTCAAGTTTTGCGAGTGCTTTAAGGTAAGGCGAATAAGCCGCAAGTGTGTCAATACCACCTTCAATAATCAGTGGCACTTTCTTAGAAGGTGATATCCCCATCTCACCACGCAAGCTTCTGCATACATCAACAAAAGCTTTTAACTTTTCCACCCATGCCTCTGCTGCTTCATCAATCTTCTTAGGCTCTGTTTTAGGATAGACTTCCAGCATAATGCTGTTGCCCATTTTACCGTTCATCTTGCCTATCGTTTGCCAAATTTCCTCGGTAATATAAGGAATGATTGGATGTGCTAAGCGTAATACTGTCTCTAACACACGTAATAAAGTACGTCGAGTTGCGCGTTTTTCTGCATCAGACCCGTCTTGAAGTTGCACTTTAGCTATTTCCAGATACCAATCGCAATATTGATCCCATACAAACTCATAAATCGCTTTTGCAGCTAAATCAAAGCGATAATCAGCAAAAGCATGTTCAACGTCAGCTTCTGTTTTTTGTAAGATTGACACTATCCAACGATCTGCTTGTGAGAAATGCAAATAACCTTCTGGGCCACAATCAGCTTTGCAATCACCCATACCATTGTCTTGGCCTTCGGTATTCATCAACACAAAACGGGTTGCATTCCACAGCTTGTTGCAAAAGTTGCGGTAACCTTCACAACGATGTAAATCGAACTTAATATCACGACCAGGGCTCGCTAACGCTGCAAAGGTAAATCTCAATGCATCAGTACCATAGGCTGCAATTCCATCAGGGAATTCTTTTTTGGTCCGCTTTTCAATTTGCTGCGCTTGTTTGGGATTCATCAAGCCAGTGGTACGTTTTTTTATTAAGTCATCTAGGGCTATACCGTCAATCAAGTCTATCGGGTCTAAAACATTACCCTTAGATTTAGACATTTTCTGGCCTTCAGCATCTCGTATCAGACCATGCACATATACATGCTTAAATGGAATTTTGCCGGTGATGTGTTTGGTCATCATGACCATACGTGCAACCCAGAAAAAGATAATATCAAAGCCTGTCACCAGCACAGACGATGGCAAGTATTGCTGCAAGGCCTGGTTTTTTGCATCTACTGCTTCATCACCAGTCCAGTCTAGCGTTGAAAACGGCCATAAAGCCGATGAATACCATGTATCCAACACATCTTCATCACGTTTTAACTCGCCTGTGTAACCATCTTTAGCCGCCAGTGCTTTTGCTTCTGCTTCATCATGCGCTACGTAGACCTGCCCATTGTCTCCATACCATGCGGGTATTTGATGACCCCACCATAACTGCCGTGAGATACACCAGTCCTGAATATTATTCAGCCATTGGTTATAGGTATTGACCCAATTTTCTGGATAGAACTTAATCTCGCCGTTGGCTACTACCTCAAGTGCTTTTTCAGTGATGCTTTTGCCATCAGCCGCTGGTTTGCTCATGGCGACAAACCATTGATCCGTTAGCATTGGTTCAATCACCACACCAGTCCGATCACCGCGTGGCACTTTGAGTTTATGCTTTTCTACTTTAACCAAATAACCATGCGCTTCTAGGTCGGTGACTACTTGCTTACGTGCAGCGAAGCGTTCTAAGCCGCGGTACTGACTTGGCGCCGCTTCATTTACAAAGCCCTCAAGATTCAAAATGCCAATCATTGGCAATCCATGACGCTGACCAACTGCGTAATCGTTAAAATCATGTGCTGGCGTGACTTTCACACAACCAGTTCCAAATGACATGTCCACATAGTCATCGGCTATGATTGGAATCTCGCGATCACAGAGTGGTAAACTGACTTTTTTGCCAATCATATGTTGATATCGCTCATCATCTGGATGCACCATCACTGCCACATCACCGAGCATGGTTTCAGGCCGTGTCGTTGCAACTGTTAGGTGACCTGAGCCATCTGCTAAAGGATAGTTGATGTGCCACATAGAGCCATCTTCTTCCTCTTGTACCACTTCTAAATCAGAAACTGCTGTACCGAGTTTTACATCCCAATTAACCAAACGTTTGCCACGATAGATTAAACCTTCGTTATATAAACGCACAAATGTTTCTGTGACTACTTTATTAAGTCCAGCATCCATCGTGAATCGCTCACGTGACCAGTCTGGTGAAGTGCCCAAGCGACGCATTTGTTTGGTAATCGTACCGCCTGAGTACTCTTTCCACTCCCAAACTTTTTCAAGGAATTTTTCACGACCTAAGTCGTGCCGGGATACCCCTTGAGCATCTAACTGACGCTCCACCACAATTTGTGTCGCAATGCCAGCATGGTCGGTACCTGGCTGCCATAAGGTGTTGTCACCACACATACGATGGTAGCGCGTCAGTGCGTCCATCAAAGTCTGATTAAAACCGTGCCCCATATGTAATGTGCCAGTCACATTCGGTGGGGGCAATAAAATACAAAAATTGTCTTTTACATCGGGATTAATGCCGGCCGCATAAAAGCCTTGTCCCTCCCAATAGGCATACCATTTATTTTCAATGGCATTGGGGTCAAAAGGTTTATCTAAAGCGTTTTCTGGGGTTTGTGTCGTTGTATTCATATGCGCGTGATTTTACCACAGACATCGCTAAGCAAAGCCTCATTAGAGCAAGCGTAATAAGATTAATATGCTAATTAATACAGCAAGATGCAGGAGAACCCAGTGTTGATGACGCTTCCGCAAATAGTTTGGCGACATGCCTGATAGTAGATAAAGTTGTCCATTGGTTGGCGCTGATATCTCAAAGTTTCCAGTATGCGCTTTATACATCACTGTACTCATGACTTCCTCTCGTGCCTGCGCACGTGCTTTTTCCCACTCTTCTTGGTCAATTTCACCATTTCGGTCTAAATCAAATCGATTAAGCATTTTGCTGGGGTTTAGTTTCCAATCACTAATGATCTGGCCCATGTGCTGCTTCATTTCTTTTTCACTGGTGAAATGATGGCGTGTATCTAAATGACCAATTAAATATAATGGCTTTTGCTCTGGTAAGTAGGCCTCCACATAACGATGGTTATGTTTGTAACTGGTTTTCTTCAACATATGAATCACCTCTGCTCCATGTGGGTTCACAGTGCAAGTGCCAGTTTCATCAGTTAATTGAAATACGTTGTTACTTTCTTTGTAATCGACTAATCGCCAAAAGTTTTGATGGTCTCTTGCAAACGCCCAAGCGCGATACCATACACAGGGCAGGCCATGTAAAGGTGTTTTAATTGGTGTCGTCGTCGTTGCTACGCCATTAAATTCGACATAACCTTGCGCAGCCCCTGCAATTGTAGAGACAGGGGCTTTTGCAATAGCCAGATATCGCCAAAAGTTAAATGCAAAAGCAAGTAATGCCAATAAACTTAAACTAAATAATGTTTGTTGAATAATGACTGTTGACAGCTGATCAGTAAAAACAAGCCTGCAAATAGCAGGCCTAAGTAAATGCCAGATGTGAGCAAGTTCACATAATGGCTTGTCCAACGTTTAAACATTTAGCTATTAAACCGCTCGTTTACATCAATATCTTTGAGTTCTGCTGAAGCAAACTTAAGCAAATTCAACTCATTAAATCCTGTTAACCTAGCCACAATTAGGTCTGGAAATTGTTGAACACGTACATTGTTCACGTTAACACTGTCGTTATAAAACTCTCTTCTGTCTGCAATCGCATTTTCTAGGCCAGTGATTCTCGTTTGCAACGACTTAAAACTTTGATCTGCTTTTAAGTCTGGATAGTTTTCTGCCAATGCAAATAAACTACCCAAGCTACCTTGTAAGGCAGATTCTGCAGCTGCTAGACCAACCATATCTTGATGTTCACGCGCATTATCCACGCCTGAACGCGCTTTTATTACTTTTTCTAACGTTTCTTGCTCATGTTTCATGTAAGCTTTACAGGTATCAATCAATTTCGGTAACTCGTCATTTCTTTGCTTGAGTAACACATCAATATTAGCCCAAGCTTTACTCACATTATTTTTAATCGTAACTAAACTGTTGTAAGTAAATACAAAGTAGATAATGATTACAGCTAATATAATTAATAACTCCATCTTTTCTTAGCTCCTATATTTCTTTGGGTTGTATTGTGATTTCATCTCCGAACATCTCTTGCCCAACTTTACTCCAATAACGAGAGAATCGTTTCAAACGTTTTTCACTAATTTCCGCATCTGTAAATGACACCTCTGCTTGCCACTGCACTTTAAAAGGTTCCAGTAACTGCTTAATTTCCAAATTAGGTGTATTCTGCGTCGTCAACTGCCCGACACCACGCTCTTCCAATACCTGAAAGGTATCACCAAGCCATACTTCCACTCCTGATAACTCACTCAAACAATCAGCAACAAACTGTATACGCTTAAGTGGCCACTTACCATGCAGCAAATCATCAAATACAAAGAATTTCGGTAGTGAATTTTTCAGCAATGGATTTGCGGCAGACAGCATTTCGTCATGTACAAATACCGCTTTTGCTGATTTTGTCGAATATCCTACCGCTGGCGGCTTTGTGATTTTCCTTGGTAATAGCGGTTCAAAGTCACCTTCCGGAAATAGCTTAGCTTCTAGCATTTCAACACTCGCATCAAAGGGACAACTCACTGTGCAATTAGCACAATGTTTTTCGCCAGTATGTCGAGCTAAAACATCTTTATTAAAAAAATATGGTTGATTACTAAACGTTGACGCAACCCACTGCCAAGATAGATGATTAGAGGCTTTATCGCCATCCAACAAATAATGTTCAAACCAATCTGCGGCTTCGCGCCAGTCGACCTTTAACCAATGTACGATATAGGCAGCAAACCATTTACGCGCATGGTTATGCACATAGCCATCGTTCATTAAGTCCCGGACAAATGAATCCATACATGGTAAACCAGTAATCATTTGACGCACATAATCAGGCAGAGGCTTGTCACTAATTGGGACTTTTGACTCTTCCAAATTATTCAGTATACCGTTACCTTCTTTATACCAAACGCGGCGCCAATAATCGCGCCTAGCTAATTCATATATGAATTTTTCTGAACTGATACCATATTTATTACGCAGCTTATCTGCTGCCTCTTTCAGTGTCAGGCAGCCATGACGAAAATACGGTGATAGTCTACTGACTGCACCGTTCAAAAAGTCCCGATTCCGCTTATAAGCCTCAAGATTAAGGCTATTAAGGCGCTTAACCGCCTCATTCCTACCACCAGCCCACTCATCACTTAAGTGCGAACCAGCAGCTTGCGGGAACATTCTTTTTATGTACTGTAAGCGCTCAGCCCTGTCTCGCGGTAACGCAAGTTTATATGTTTTTCCCATAGCGTATTTTTTTAATATCTTCTATTAGTTTACACTTATTTCACACTCTTAAACTTTTACAGTGACAATAACGCGTAAGATTATTAATATTAACAAAAAAAGTGCTAAGATACGCAACAAATGACAACCTTCAAGAGGTTTTTATGATAGAAGCAATGTGGCTGTGGGGTGCGTTAGGACTCATCCTTTTGTCAGCAGAAATGGCAATCGGTACTTTTGATATTTTATGGTTTGGTATCGCCGCAATATGTGTGGCAGTGTTAATGTGGCTTTTTCCAGCTACACCACAAGCTATTCAATACACTGTTTTTGCTACACTTTCTTTAACTTCTCTCGCTATTTGGCGTCTGTATTATAAAAAAACTGAAACACACTCTCGTGTTGGACAGTCTCAAGGGCTTGAGATTGGAAGAACCGGAACCGTTATCGAGGCATGTAGCCCTCGTCAAAATGGGAGAATTCGTTTTTCACAGGGGCTAATGGGCGCACGAGAATGGACAGCAGTCTCTGATCAAGACATTGCGGTTGGTGCAGAAGCTACTGTCATTGCCGTAGAAGGCAATGCGCTACGAATCAATGCTGTTTAATATCAATTTATAAGGAAAATATCATGACAGAAGTCAGTATCGTACTCATATTTCTTGCGATTATTGCAATTTTTAAAGGTGTACGCATTGTGCCACAAGGTGAAGAGTGGGTTGTAGAAAGGTTAGGAAAATTTGCAGGCATTATTACGCCTGGATTACATGTGATTAACCCTGTATTAAGTAAAGTAAGCTATAAAGTCACGACCAAAGATATTATTCTAGAAATTCCTGAACAAGAAGTCATCACCTCAGACAATGCTGTGATATTGGCAAATGCAGTCGCGTTTATCAAAGTAACCAACATTGAACGTGCAGTATACGGTATTGAAAATTTCCGTGAAGCAATGCGTAATATGGTACAAACCAACTTACGCTCTATTATCGGTGGCATGGAGCTTAATCATGCGCTTACTTCACGTGAACGCATTAAAACCGAACTTAAAAATGCAGTTGCAGATGAAGCTTTGGATTGGGGTATCACCGTTAAATCAGTTGAAATCCAAGACATTAAACCATCAATTAAAATGCAGGATGCGATGGAAAAACAAGCAGCCGCAGAACGTGAACGTGTCGCTGTGGTAACAGAAGCAGAAGGTGCGAAGCAAGCGTTAATTTTAAACGCGGAAGCGCGCCTTGAAGCCGCTCGTAAAGATGCAGAAGCACAAATGGTTGGTGCTAAAGCATCGGCAGAATCAATCAAATTTATTACAGAATCTGCAAAAGAAAATATTGAGTCTGCAAACTTTCTTTTGGGTGATCGCTACATTCAAGCATTGCAAAGAATGTCTAGCTCAGGCAATAGTAAAATTGTTGTCATGCCAGGCGACTTAGTGGGCGCGGTTAAAAACCTAGTAGGCGGCAAGTAACTGCTATCCTAACCTTCCCCACAAGGGGAAGGAAATTAACTTAGCCCTCAGTTGCCGCATACACAGCATGTAGCATCTTTAGCGAATTTAATGGTACGCCACTCCGCACTTAAAGCGTCCAACATTAATAATCGCCCTTCTAGGGTCTCACCAATATTCATCAAACACTTTAGCGCTTCTGCTGCTTGCGCAGTACCAATCATGCCTACCAATGGTGAAAAAACACCATTTTCTGCACAACGCTGCTCTTGATTGTCATCACCCTCAGGAAACAAACAACTATAGCAAGGCGTATTTGCATGCCTAAAATCAAACACAGTTATTTGCCCCTCAAAACGCACCGCTGCACCAGACACCAATGGTTTCTTTTCCGCATAACAATTTCGGTTTAACGCATAACGTGTAGCAAAGTTATCCGAGCAATCAATGACCACATCAGCAGCTTTAATTAAAGCCACCATCTGCTCCTCTGTGGATTTTTGTTTAATCGTTTTTACATCTACTTCTGGGTTAATCTCGTACAATGATTCTTGCGCAGATACTGCCTTATTGATGCCAACAGATTGTGTTGTGTGAATAATTTGACGTTGTAAATTGGTTATATCTACTTCATCATAATCGCAAATGGTTAACTGCCCGACCCCGCTCGCTGCAAGATATAATGCAACTGGTGAGCCTAAGCCGCCCGCCCCTACTATCAGCGCATGACTTTTGGTTAACTTCTCCTGGCCTACATACTCAACTTGCGGTAAAAGAATATGACGGCTATAGCGCAGCAGTTGATTGTCGTTCATTAGTGTATCTGCCCAGCCTCAATCATCGCGTTATATAAAACATAAGGTGAAAGCCAAGTCACAATATGATCAAATTCACCGTTTGGCACTCCTGCAGATGTAGGTGTATGGCTAACAAAATCATTATCAATATCCAGGTTTTCTGTTTCATCCAATCCACCGCTAGGCTCACCACCCGTTGGTCCTAATGAATAGATTACAATTGGGGCATTGGTAATTAGGCTAGTGGCACAATTACTTGATGGGCAAACACGTAAATTTGGGGTGAGTGCAGCAATACCAACACTATCCATTCCGTTTGTAGTAGTAAAGGCATCTCCATTTGCCACAGTAACTGCATAACGAATGCGATTATTCCATGCGTCTACTGCAAACCCTTGTTCATCAGTAGGCTGTATGCCCAATGTGGTTGCAGGTAAGAACCCAACCGGCAGCACACAAGCACCACTTCCTATTGGGTTAGACGAGCCTGTATCATCTGGGAAAGCGCCACCATTATTTGTTGCAGGGCAAGGTAGACGGCCATTAGTTTGCGCATAGCCTATAATTGCCTTCTTGGCATTTTCTAATGTTCTTTGTGTTTCCAACTGAAAAGAAACATCACGCTGAGCTTTTAATGGCAGTAGAAAAGCTGTAATTAAAAAGCCGAGTATCACCAACACAACAGCCATTTCAACCAATGTAAAACCAAGTTGTCTTTGGATAACTTTCATTTTATGGTGCAACGATAAAGGTTTGGTCATTATAGGTATTTGTAAGCTGGGTACCAACTGCCTCAAAAATTAAATCTGTGCCCACATTTGCATTTGCGCCCTCCAAATAGTCCAATGGGTTTGCAGTTGGTCTAGCTTGTCCCGTTAGTGTAGCACCTGTAGCAATAACCAAAGCATTGACATTGGGATCTGTCCCAACAGTTAGCTTGCCGAAATTAGTATCACAACCTGAATTGGCGCTGCTACAATCACTCGACAGTGTATAAAAAGTAACATCTTCCCATTTGTTTTGTGTAAACCAAGCTGGTAAATATGTACTTAAATCTGGCGTACTACAAGCTGTTAAAGGTAACTGTCCGAACAATTGGTTATCTATGCACGCTGTCGTGCCTGTAACTTGATAAGCTGCTGCATAAGGGTAGAAGCGATTAATCGGGTTTGGGTCGCTATCGACATAATAAGCATTTAAGCTTGCTACAACCTGCCTACCAACGCGCTTCTCTAAAGCTTCTAACAACTCATCAATAGTGATGTAAACCAACTGATCATTGAACAAATATGGTCTCCCATAGCTCACATCAGCCTCACTAACCTTATCCATGGGCGTACCTATAATGAAATCCTCATCTGGCGCGTCGTAATTGCTATTTGAATATGTGATTCCATTCTTTTGAAATGTATCGAGATATTGATCAGTGGTTGCATTGAGTGAGCGACTTTGATTGCCTAACGCCTCTCCTGGGGATAAGATTACAACAGCCACACGATCAGATACGAGATTACCATTATTATCTATAATCCTTAACCAAGTTGCCGTGTTCATTGTGTCAGAGTTAATCACTGGATCTGACAACTGTGCACCTGTTGGGGCGTAATTATGCATTAGATTTGGTGAAACCGCATACCACAGCCTGTTACCATTACCATCATCAATCTCAGCAGCTAAGCCTTCTGTAACGCTAAGGCCAATACAGCCAGTTGACCCATACATGGGCAGCTGACCAATTAATAAAGATTGATTATTAATCGGGTTACTAACAGAACAATCACTTTTGCCATCATACCCGCCCGCATCCGTTCCTCTATCGGGATAAGGCATCTGACCTGGGTAATCGCTATTAGCAACTGCCCATGCAAGCAACGCCTCTTTAGCAATATTCAGATTTTTTGTTACTAATCGCTGATGTTCGAGCCGAATATTTTCAGCACTCATTTCTTTCAAAATATAAGACGTCAAGGCAATCGCCAATATGAACACGATGATGATTAATGCTGCACCCTTTTGTCTAACTGGACTGGAAGTCCTCACATTAGTCATCGCTTATCGTGCCTGAACTTTTACTGATACTATAACTAGGTGATTTACGTACGCGATTATTTGCAGGGTCATACTCTTGCCCAGCTTTTAAACTTAAGCGCTTGCCATTAGCCGGAATTCTAATCGGAATAGCAGTGCTATCTTTCGCCAAATCCCCGACTTGTACATCTTGGTTGCCTGAGTTTTCTTGCAGCGCTTCACCATTGATCCATACTGTTCCATCTTTACCGTCACTGCGTTTGACATAGCCTTGCAGGTTAATAGCATTAGGCAATGCGACTGGCTTACTCTCTATAACAGTTGCTTCTACAATCGTTTCTACGGGTTGGTTTTTTTGTTGCTCTCTTAATTGGTCTAATTGCTCACGTTCTGCTGGCGTAGAAAATAATCTACCTAACGCATCATCTGCATAAACTGGCTGCATTATTTGTAAGCTTAAACTAATTGCCAAAATCAAGCGTTTCATTACAAACCTTTTCCTAACTCAGGATCTCGTAATGTTATCCAATCGATTTCACAGACTGCTTTTAAATTAGCAGTCATTTTTTTGCTATCGATATCTGCACCAATTGGTCTTGTTATTTCACATTCACGCACCAAAAATGGTGGCGTATCTTGATGCAAATCTTCTATCAAATGAATTAGGTCGCCCTCATGCAACATATCTAACTTTAACTCCATCACAGAGCGATTAATAATATGATTACCTGCATTGGTAATAAAACTTGGTTGGTACCTTTCTTGTTGCCCAATACTATAGTCGATGCTGAAGAGATTGTATTGGCCGTGAATTTGCCTTAGGCGCTCAATCCACTCTATTCTTCGCTCCTCACCAATAAAGCCCTGCGCAAGCAGGTGGTTATATTCTGGTAAATATTTAATGATGGTTTCTTTTTCTTGTCCTGATGATTCAAACTTCTGTCGCGCTTGGTTATATAAACCTTGCTCTATTCGCAGCGCTTGCTCTTCTTCAGTACGATATTGATCTGCAAAGCTTGCGAGTAAGCCTGCTGCTATCATTGCCAGACCAAGCCCTAGAATTGGAAGTCTTAATTGTCGCCAATCTTTTTGCGTCAAAGTCATTTTAATAACTCACTTTCATCAGACTTCAACACCACTTTTAGTTTGAAGATTGCTGGCGTTCTTTGCGCAGTATTTTCATCACGAGTGCTACCTTGTAAGTTTGCTAGGGAGCTGACATTAACAGGCTCTTGCAAGATTTTTACTTGCTCAACAGAAGGGTTTGCTCTTAATTGGTTAGCAAATCGACTCGCACTTGCCAATGCTGCACGGTAATCACCTTTGAAACGTCTTATTTCTGCATTGATAAAACCGATCTGTCTTAACGCTAATTCAGTATTTCCAGCAGCTTGTTGTTTAGTAATATTTGCTTGCGTGTTTTCGCTACCATCTTTGATATCTAGTTGATTCGTTTGCACCCATCTAATCCGATTAATGGCAATTTCAGGTGTACCTTTTAAAGCAGCACTAATAACTTGCATCATCTTTTTGGGTGTTTCCTGATTAATTGCAGCTGCAATTTCTACTGCTGCTTTTAAATCTGGTCCGGGCACTGGCGTTTCTGGGTAGTTTTGTGCAACCAAGTCATATTGTTGAAGTTGCTTTTCTTTCTTGGAAGCTGTTTCTTCGATGTTTAGCTTTGTTTGGTAAGCTTTAAAAAAATAAATACCAGAAACCAATACACCGGTCATCAATACCAGAATGGCCACTAAATTAATATTACGACATAAGTTTTTGATGTTATGTGTTTTGGTTAGCTCTGCTGGTGCCAAATTATCAGGGATATTGCCATTTGCGAGTAGCTGCATGTGCAACAGTTCAGGATGTGTCTTGACCACATCCTGGCTAATATTGCTGTTTTTAGCAAAGGTAAGTATATCAACAGTCTTACATTCAATGCCTTGGTCTTGGCTAATGCTTTTTGCTATGTCATCACTGGTTTCATCAATCGCAGGTAAAATCATCTGTAAAGGTGTTTCTGCTGCAATCAAACGCTGGCTCAATAAATATAGGCGCGTTTTTTCAATCTCAACTAGGTAAAAATAGGAAAGTTGTGATGGCTTAACATTAGTCATTGGTGTCAAGCGACTCATGCGCAAACGTCCATTATGTAGATAAGTTTGTCGCAAACCAGAAGACAAGCGCTCACATAACAAGATATGTGGCGACATTAATTTCATTTGTCTGACAATGACCTGACTCACCATCGGCAGCAAATAAACCCCTACCAACGGTATGTGTTCTGCTTGTATGGAATCCATCCAGCCTTGCATAAAATCGGTATTGCTTAGCGCAACAAATAAAAAGTTGTCATCTTTTCGCTTGTTTTTATCTCGATTGATGTAATGCGCGGCGCGATAGGTACTATTGCGATTAAACTGACTCAGTTTACGCGCAACAATCTCTCGTCTTGCACTCCCTGTTGTGTGTGGTAATGCTTCTAACTTATAGTCCTCCTCAATGGCATCAACCATCAAATAGACATTAATATCCTTATGCTTGGATAAAAAAACACTAAACGCTGTGTAATCTTCATCATGATTCTCAAAGATCTGATATGACTGCAGCTTTGATCCATGCCAAAGTCCTGCAGTTAAGCTTTGATTTGTAATACATAAAATTAATTTTTGAGATCTACCAAGCATTTATATCTTCATGTGACTGAATGAGTCATAAACTGGGCCAAGTACTGAGACCATAATAAACATTAAAATCAAACCTAAAATGACAGTCAGTGCTGGCTCTAGCATTTTTAGCATTTTCTGCATCAATTCGTTAACATCCCTATCATAAAAATAACTGATATTAAGCAACGATTTATCCAGCGCACCGGAGTTCTCACCAACTTTAATCATTCTCACTACAAGTGGTGGGAAAAGCCCTGCATTACGAAAACTTTCACTCATACTATCACCAGCATTAATTTGCGCGTGTGCGCGATTTAAGGCATCCGCTATCACTTTGTTACCAACGATTCTTTCACATGTTTTAATTGCCTGTAAAACAGGAATGCCAGTTTGATACATTAAAGCAAAATAGCGCGCAAACCTTGCCATAATAATTTTGTTCAAAATATCACCCGTCATCGGCAATTTGAGTTTGAAATAATCGAACTTATATCGTGCATCCGCACTACTTTTTATCCAAGCAGTCAATGCAATAAAAGCAACAATTGGAACTGTTATGAACAGCCACCAATAACCAACAAAGGCATTTGAAACGGCGATCAATATCTTTGTATTGAGCGGTAACTCTTGCCCCAAGGTACCAATAAACTTAACCATCTCAGGCACAAGATAAATCATTAAAAAGGTAACGGCTGCCATCACGACGATAAATACGAATAATGGATAGGCTAATAAGCGTTTTGTTTGCGCAAACAACTCATCTTGCCACTTTAAAGTGTTGCTCAAATTATCAAATACCGTTGATAATTGCCCTGTCTGCTCACCTGCACTGACCAGATTAACAAACACTTCATTAAATACGTCAGGGTGGGATGATAATGCTTCAGAGAGCATTTTACCGCCCTCAACCTCAGACGATATGGCACCTAACACCTTCTGAAAATAAAGATTTGATGTACTTTCCTGTAGATCACTCAGACCTTCCAGAATTGGCACACCAGCGGTTGTTAATTGTTCTAATTGAAAGCAAAACATGACCAAATCTCGATTGCTAACCTTGTTTTTTGCCAGTGGGCTTTTGGCTTTATCTGTCTCTTTAAATGTTATTAAATCCAGCCCCATACGCTCTAGGCGTATTTCTAGATCAGCTTCGTTCAGCGCATCTATCTGGCCTTTTGCATTCAGCCCTGACTGATCAATCGCTCTGTAATCATAGGTTGCCAATGCTTAAATACCTCTATTTATTAATACGTGAGGTCAAATCAATCACACGCATTACCTCTTCAAGACTTGTGTATCCCTCCAAAATTCTTCGGATGCCATCTTCAGCTAATGTTGTAAAACCTTTATTAACTGCAACCGTTTTCAACTCATCTAAATGTGCTTTTCTGGCGATTAATGCATCCATCTCTGCATCAATACGTAACAACTCAACAATTGCCATACGCCCTCTATAGCCAGTTAAATTACATTTTTTACATCCTTTTGCTTTAAAAATTTCAGGCATTTCAGTTCTTTTTAGGCCTAAAATACGGCGTTCTTCTGCTGTGGGTTTTGCTGCTTCTTTACAGTGAGGGCAAAGCACACGCACCAAACGCTGTGCAATCACACCAATAATGTTGCCAGACATAATGTCTGATGAAATACCAATATCGGACAACCTTGGAAATGCGCCTAATGCAGAGTTGGTATGCAAGGTGGTAAAAACTTGATGGCCTGTCATTGCAGCACGGAAGGCCATCGTTGCCGTATCTTCGTCCCGCACCTCACCTACTAGGATAATATCTGGGTCTTGCCGCATAATGGAGCGGATACCATTGGCAAAATCAACTTTATTCACTTCTGAAACAGAAGTCTGCCGCATGAGAGACACAGGATACTCAACAGGATCTTCCAGAGTCATGATATTTACAGCTTCAGTATTCTTATGAGACAAAAGTGAATATAAAGTCGTCGTCTTACCGCTACCAGTAGGACCTGTCACGACTAAAATACCTTCAGGTCTAGTCATCATCAGCTTCAGCTCTTCCAAAGTTGAGCTTCGGAGTCCCATTCGCTCAAGTGGAATAATCGATTTTTCTCGATCAAGAACACGCAATACAATATTTTCGCCGTGAATAGTTGGATGTGTTGATACCCTAAAATCAATAGGGCGACCACATAAATTCATATTCAAACGACCATCTTGGGCAGATCGTGTTTCGGCAATATCCATACCGCTAACAACTTTAAGCCTTACAGAAACACCTGGCCAATAACTTTTATGCAAACTTCTTACTTGTTGCAGCACACCGTCAATCCGATAACGAATTCTTAAAAAAGCAAACTCTGGTTCAAAATGAATATCTGAAGCACCCTTCTTAACAGCATCCATCAGCAATGCGCCGACTAAGCGAACAACTGGTTGTGTGTATTCATCACCTTCTGTTTGTAAGCTTTGATAATCAATTTCGCCCGTTTCAATTTCACGCAATATGCCATCTACGGACAGCTCATAATCATAAAATTGATCGATATATTCTTCTAATTGCGCTTCTGCTGCCAATACCGGCTTAAGTTGAATTTGTCCCCCAAGCATTGCGCGTAACTGATCCAATGCCACCACATTGAACATATCAGCCATGGCGACAATCATCGTTTTTGTCGACTCCTCATATGCCACGGGTAATAAATGGTAACGACGTGAGAAGTCTTCCGGCACCATTTTTAGCGCGTCGCCATCCGCAACTACCGTGGTCAAGTCAATACTTTCCTGACCAATAGTATGCGCAACCAGATCGCGCACCATGGTTTCTGATACAAAGCCTAGGCGTACTAATTGTCTGCCAAGTGGGATATCATTTTGCTCTTGCTCTATTAACGCAATGCGCAACTGATCCTGGCTAATTAGCCCTTGCTGTACCATTAGTTCGCCTAAGCGTAATTTACGTCTTGGTTCTGCCATTATTCTGTTCTGTCATCATTGTTTTTGTTAGTTATTTTTGAATGGAGGATATTCTAGCCTCAAGCGCTGCTGTATCAATCAAGCTGGATTGCTCTGCTTTTTGCAACGCTTCTTGATAGTAAGGTAGTGCAATTGTTGACTTACCGAGTTGATCCAAGCTAATACCTAAATTAAAAGCATTTTCTGCTGTGGGGTTTACTCGGTAAGCTTCAAAATAAGCTTGTTGGGCTGCAGGCCAATTACGCTGACCAGCATATAAATCGCCAAGGGCAGCATGTAAGTTTGCATCATTGGGCGAAGCTGCAAGCAATGATTTAATTTGACTCTCATTTACTTGCGGTCTACCCGCTTGCTGAATGCTAAGCATCCCGCCTTTCGCCACTTCATTTCTGGGTTCAAGCTCTAATACTTTCCGATACCACCCATCTGCGTCTGCTAGACGACCTTGACGTGCTGCAATCGCACCTAATCCAAGCATTGCATCCACATTGGCACCGTATTGCTTTAGCACCAATTTATAATCAGTTTGCGCCTGATCATCATTACCAAGGTTATAAGCTGCATAAGCGCGCATCAAAATTTCGTTGATACCAGATTCTGCTTTAGCTTTTGTTATCTCTATTGATGCATTTTCTGATGTTGTGTCTTCTTCAATTAGTGTCTGTTTAGCCTCTGCAGCCGTCACAACCTTCTCATTGGGTGTTAACGTTTCTTTTACTACCACAAGCTGATCAGATGCTTGATCAAAGACTGATTTTTCTTCAACACTGTCATCAGCTAAAGATTTTTCAGAATTTGGCACTGATAATGCTGAAGCATTAAATTCTTCTCTATTATCATCAACTTCTAATTCAGCCAACCCTTCAACTACTGAAGCGTCCATTACTTCCTCAATCCCTACATCTGGCATAGCCTGCGGCATTGAATTAGACATTGATGGTCTTGGCGGGATGACGATATCAGGCTGATTAAAGACAAACTGATACCAATAAGCAAAACCTCCAAACAATAAGATAGTTAGCAAAGCGATAATGATTGCTATCCTAGCAGTTTGACGTGAGCTGTCTGCTTGCTTAGCAGTAAACACATTGGCTGCCTGCGCTCTATTCGGATTTACTGTTGGCTCTTTTGATAAATAAGGGCTTGCGTTGGCTCCAGAGCGGTTTGGCTCTCTTTGCGCCAAATCTGCTGCAGTACCTTTTAAGGCTTTTGGCGTGTCATCAACCTCACTCTGTATTGGCTTGTTCATCGTTAATGTCTCATTAACAGGACTTAACGATAAATCATCAGCCATTATTTTTTTATCTTCAGTGCCTAATGTAGATTTATCAGCAGATGATGCCAGTTTATCGGATTGCTTTACATCACTGCTGCGCGCATTATCTTTCCCTTGCGCTTTTTGCGCTTGTGCTTTATCTAGTGCTTTAATCAATAAACTCATGGTCTGCGTGACCTATCAATTAATTTGCTTCTTCCAGCGTTTTTTGTAGCTGCTGTGCTGGCAAATACTTTTTGTAAGAACTTAACTCATCACTCTCTAAGCTTGCATTTGGTACAACGGTGGGTCGTAAGAAGATTACCAACTCTGTTTTTCTTGTCGCATCATTCGTGCCTTTAAACACATTACCCACTCCAGGCACCTTACTCAAACCAGGTACTGAATCAGTGTTATTTTTAATATCATCCTGCATTAACCCACCTAACACAGCAGTATTACCACTAGCAATGTTAAGCATCGACTCCATCTCTCTCACTTGAATTTGCGGAATAGCACTGACTATTCTGGTTTGACCAGAACCAAGTTGTGGATTGGGGTCATTAACAAAACTTAATACTCTAGAAATGGTAGGTCTAACATTAATGTTTACTTTGTCATTATCATTAATTTGTGGTGTTACACTCATCACAACGCCTACAGGTACTGTTTGTGGTGTAGTTGTAATTGTACTAAATGGATTGCTGTTCACGTTTCCTTGTGTCTGTTGCACTTCAATCGTAAAGTAAACTAAATTATCTACTACCTTTAGCACTGCCGTTTGGTTATTCAAAACCATTAGCTTAGGGCTAGATAACACTTTCGTATCCCCAAATTGCTCTAGCAAAGTAATCGATGCAGCAATATTACCTATTGAGCTAATAGGATTAAGATAGCCAGCTACAAAACCTGCATTTGTTCGCTGATCTAGTGCGTTCAACCCTCCATCATTAAACGCACCTGTTGCGGTGTCGAAAGTTACCCCTTTTGATCCTAATGTTTGACCAAATACAAAACCACTATTTCCTGGATTATTTAATCGACTCCAATCAATACCTGCTTGATAACTGTCACTTAACTGCACTTCGACTATAGTTGCTTCTATGAGCACTTGCTTACTTGCACTACCCATTACTTGATCAATAAACTCTTGTACTTTTTGGTGTTGCTTGTTGGTTGCACGAACACTAATCACACCTGTTTCTGGGTTTGCAATGACGTTTGCTGCCAATAATGTTTTAAACTCTGTTCTTTGCTCGTCGAGCTGTTGCCGTGTATCCTGTTGAGGGTTTTCAGAGCTAGTATCAGCATTTTCTTGCACTGCATTACTTTCAGCTACCGTACCGTAGCGTGAAACGATAATTTCTTTATCTGTTTCAGCCAGTAAATCTTTAATATTTTGAATCAGAGATTCCCATAAATGGTTTTCAGTTTTACTTGTCACTGACGTTCTTGAGCTATTGTTTACGCCCCCACTGCCAGTATTTGTTTGCCCATTAGCACCTGTAGTAGCGGCTCTTCCTGTGCTGGATATTTCGGTCGCTGAACCAATAAATCCTTCTGTGTTACGATTCATGTTCACATAATCAATTTTATAAGTTCTCAGGACTGGTTGATCAGGTGAAACAACCAATACATTTCCTTCCATTCTATAGGTAAGGTCTACCTGTCGTGATAATCGCTCCAAAATTGCAGGTAGTGTTTGGTCAACCGCATTGAGTGTAACGCGCCCTTGTATGGCAGGGTCTATATCAACATTAATCTTACTTTCACGTGCGAGCGCGAATAAAATCTCTTTGACGGGGACCTCGTTGACAACAACACTATATGTTTGCGCTTTTTTGATTGGCTTGGGTGGTGGTAATACTGGGCTGGTTTTTACTGGTTTTGGTATGGGTGCTTCTACTACATCTTGTTTTAATTGTTGGCTTTCATCTTTTGCATCAATATGTCCTTCTGAAGGCTTTACTGTTGATTGATGAGAACAGGCCATCATCAACAGACTTACCAATAATATTGTTAACTTTTTAAAAAAGTAATTGTGTTTGCACTGTAGCACTTCGTGCTGCCTCTCAATAAATTAAAAGCTCTAGCAATGAGCGTCAAGAACCAAATACTCTCTAACTGAATACCTTAGTATAGTTATCCCATAACTTGCATTAATTTGCAACAATAAGCTATTGAAAGTTCAAAACAATACCTTATTTAAGGTAGTTGTTTAGTTTCTTGCAACACTCCTGAGACTGTTCGCAATTGAGGCTTATTTCTTCTTATTTCTTCTGGCAACCCATTTAATGCTACTAACGCATCAGCCCTGTTATCGAAACTACCATACAATACACTTAAATAAGGTTGTCCGTTCACTTGGGTTCTGTAAACATATATTTCATCCAACTCGATTTTTTGGCTCAATAACTCTAAATCATTTCTAAGCTCTGGGCCTTCTGGTACACCCATCAATTGAATACTAACCGTACTGGAGGCTTGGTTCGCTAACCAATTATTGGTCGCAGCAATACGGCGACTCAGTATGTCATCACTGACCACTACTTCCAAAGGTTCAGTTACTGTGGTTGGTTGAGTTGTTATTGTGTTATCTGACTCAGTAATTAATTCAGCAGATTTCATTGCGCTTTGCGCATCGCTATCACTCTGGAAACTGGCATCAGTCACAGTCGCTTTATCACTATTGTTTGCGAGTAACTGACTAGCAAAATACCCCAAAACTAGGCCTAAAAATAAAACAACAAACACCAAACCGACTTTAAAACTATTTTGCTTTACTCTCGCACGCTCAAGGCCAAACTCACTGTCTACTATAGCAGCTTGCACATGCTTTGACGTTACTTGATAAACATTTTCAGAAAAAGCTGCAAGTAATGCTTTATCGGCCAGTATATTGACTCGCCTCACTAAACCCTGAGCGGCGCCAGAAAGTTTTCTGATTGCTGATTTGGTAAATAAATGTGGGCCGTAATAACCTGCAGCGCGTAATCTAAATAGAATATATTCACCAATCTCGTTTGATTGTAATGGCGCCAAATGAAAGCTATGCGTAATACGCTCTCTTAGTTGCCTAATGTTGATTTCATTAAGATTTTCGTCTAACTCCGGCTGTCCAAATAGCACAATTTGCAATAGTTTATCGTAATTGGTTTCTAAATTTGAAAGCAAGCGAATCTCTTCCAAAGTAGCTAGCGGCATACCTTGCGCTTCTTCAATAAAAATAACCACCTGCTTGCCTGCTGCATGTCTTTTTAATAAATGGGCCTGCAGGGCCTGCATCACTTTTAAACGATCTGCAGATTTTGGTAACTTGATTTGCAATTCAAATGCAATAGCATGTAATACATCTTCTGGGGCAACACTGGGGTTTGCCAGATAAATGCTCTCTACGCGATCAGGCAGCATTGTCTGTAGCATACGGCACAGCATGGTCTTGCCACTGCCTACCTCACCGACGACTTTAACGATACCTTCACCATTCAAAATGGCATAAGTGATTGCATCCAATACAGCACCACGATTACCGCCCGTGAAAAAAACATCAGTATTTGGCGTAATCTTGAATGGCGGCTCTTTTAACCCAAAGTGCTCGTAATACATGAGCGCTATTTCTCTTGCAACTGTATACGGCTGTAAAGCGTTGTTCGATTAATGCCTAATAGCTTTGCAGCTTGACTCAGATTGCCATGCGTAATACGCATTGCAGCATCTACATATGCCTTTTCCCATTGTTTCAGCACCTGATCTAAATTGACATTTGCCTGATTTTGCAGGTGTTGTAAGGCATAACTTGATAAATCTCCTGTGCCTACAATCGGTGCAACGCCATCCACTTCACTTTGTCTGGACAAATCAAACTCTGCATCTAACTGCATATCGTTGACGGTTTGGCCTGCGTATTTTGCAATCAAGCGAATGATGATATTGCGTAACTCACGCACATTGCCTGGGAAGTGATAAGCTAGCCAACGTTTTTTCGCCTTATCGTCAAGCTTAAAGGGTTTTTGCCCTGTTTCACGTGCATAAAACTCATTGAAATGATCCAGCAGAATCAAGCTATCTTCACCAAGATCTCTTAAAGGAGGCACTCTAACAGCAAATACACTCAAGCGATGATACAAGTCAGCTCTGAAGTTACCATCTCTTACTTCTGCGCGCAAATCGCGATTGGTAGCCGCCACTATCCTCGCTTTACTTTTGCGAATTTGCGTCTCTCCAACCCTTGTATATTCACCATTTTCTAGTACACGCAATAATTTTGCCTGCATTTCCAATGGCAGCTCGCCAATCCCATCAAGAAACAATGTACCTTCGCCAACATCTTCAAAATAACCACTATTGGCAGCACCAGCACCCGTAAAAGCACCTTTTGTATGCCCAAATAAAATAGACTCTGCCAGCATTGGAGAGATGGCAGCACAGTTAACGGATAAATAAGGATGTTTTGAGCGTTTACTAAAACGGTGGAAATTACCTGCAACCCGTTCTTTACCACTGCCCGACTCACCTTCAATTAATACAGGGAAAGGAGAGTCAGCAAATTGTCTTATTTGCGTTATTAGTGTTTTCATCGGTAAACTCTCTCCGATGATGCCGCCATTCTCTTCCTCTGGTTTTTCGGTAAGCTCAACGCTTTGTACTTTTAACGAATTGAGCAACAACTCTTTTAAACGATCAGCATCGCAAGGCTTGGGTATAAAATCTAACGCACCCAAGGCTAACGCGTGCTTAACATTAACATCATCACTTTGCCCAGAAAGGACATGGATTTTCATACTGGGGGAGTGTGCTAGCAACTCACCGATAACCTTAAAACCCTCATCTGGCTTATGCTGCATGGGTGGCAAACCTAGGTCAACCAGTGCTAAGGCGGGTGGCTCGTCTAGTTGTCGTAATAAACTTTTTGCTTGCTCCCTTGAGTCGGCCACACATACTTCAAAGTGCTTACTTAATACATAATGCAAGGTATCCGTAATCAATGGATCATCGTCAATAATTATCAATACGGGTAGTGAGTCTGCCATAAATCATCCTTAGTTATTTTCTTATTCTTATCGTTATGGAGAGTACTATAACCTGTATATGACCACGTATCAATAAATGGTGATGAATGTCTGTATAGCTATTACGGAGTTTATGATTTCAATGGTTTTAATTACCTTAATTAACACTGTTATGGAATATTAGCGTAGCGTCTGATAAGATTAATAATTGCGCCATAAACTAACAAATACTCAAACGCATTG
>JBLLNR010000017.1:0-40020 GCA_048058875.1 Methylotenera sp.
CACTTCATTTCTGGGTAGAAACGTCATGTCTTCAGCCATGCAGTATTGGCAACGGAAGTCGCAACGATCCGTGATAGAAAGGCGAATATAATCGACTTTTCTACCAAATTGATCAACGAGAGTTTGTTGCGAATTTTCCATTACAATCACAGAATGGCTTTAATGTTTAATAAAGCGTTATTCTAAGCCCTTTTTAGGGTTTAACAAGACTTGTTTTAGGTATATCATTGATAGGATATTTACATTTAGTTACATTTGGGGATTGAATTGGCAAATAAGCTTTCAACTAACGAACTAGAAAGAGTGCAAGCGCACATTGAAGCACATCGAGGTGTGGAAGGGGCTTTATTACCACTCATGCATGCAATACAAGACGACATTGGGTATGTCCCTGAGGAGGTATATCCGCAAATCAGCAAAGCATTAGCGCTTTCTGTTGCTGAAGTGCATGGGTTTGTGACGTTCTATCATCATTTCAGAACACACCCAGTAGGAAAGCATGTGTTGCAAGTATGCCGTGCAGAGTCTTGCCAAGCGATGGGTGCGGAAAAGCTTGAAATGGAGATTAAAAAACAGCTCGGTGTGGACTATCATGAAACAACGCTAGATGGTGAGGTTACATTATTACCCGTTTATTGTCTTGGTAACTGTGCTTGTTCACCAGCCGTGATGATAGATGAAGAGGTTTATGGTCGTGTGGATGCTCAAATGGTGGCTGAGTTAGTCAGCGAGGTGAGCAATGGCTGATGTAATTAAAGTTTTTGTGCCACGTGATTCAACCGCACTTTCCTTAGGAGCTGATCGCACTGCTAAAGCAATTAAAGCTGAGGCAGATAAACGTGGTTTAGGTATTGAGCTGATTAGGAATGGATCGCGTGGTTTGTTTTGGTTAGAGCCAATGGTCGAAGTTGAGACAGCCAAAGGACGCATAGCATATGCCCCAGTGAAACCAGCTGATGTGGCAAGCCTATTCGATGCTGGTTTTTTAGAAGGTGGTAGCCACCCCTTGAATCAGGGCTTAACAGAAGAAATACCTTATTTCAAAAACCAGCAAAGGTTGACTTTTATCAGAACAGGTATTACAGATCCGGTTTCTTTGGATGATTATCTTGCATACGATGGCTACAAAGGCTTGGCAAATGCCTTGGTAATGAGCCCAGAAGATATCGTTAAAGCTGTCACTGATTCTGGTTTACGTGGTAGAGGCGGTGCAGCTTTTCCTACAGGTATTAAATGGAATACGGTGCTTGGGGCCTCCGGCGAACAGAAGTATATCGTGTGTAATGCAGATGAGGGTGATTCCGGTACCTTTTCTGATCGCATGGTGATGGAAAATGATCCATTTGTATTAATTGAGGGTATGACAATTGCTGGTCTGGCAGTAGGAGCAACCCAAGGCTATATTTATCTGCGTAGTGAGTACCCACATTCGTTACATATATTAAATGAAGCTATCGGTAAGGCTAATCTGGCGGGTTATCTTGGTGATGATATTTGTGGGTCAGGTAAAAAATTCCATTTAGAAGTGCGCCGGGCTGCTGGGGCTTATGTATGTGGTGAAGAAACCTCATTATTGGAAAGTCTAGAAGGTAAACGTGGTTTGGTGCGATTTAAACCGCCTCTGCCAGCCATAGAAGGTCTGTTTGGTAAGCCAACGGTCGTGAATAATGTCATCAGTTTGGCCACGGTTCCAATTATTTTAGCTAAGGGGGCGCAGTATTATGCTGACTATGGAATGGGTCGTTCACGTGGTACTTTGCCAATACAATTGGCGGGAAACATTAAACGTGGTGGCTTGGTAGAGCTTGCATTTGGTGTAACGTTGCGAGAATTACTTTACGATTATGGTGGTGGTTCATCAAGCGGTCGACCGATACGTGCTGTGCAAGTTGGTGGACCTTTAGGTGCATACTTGCCTGAAAGCCAGTTTGATACGCCAATAGACTACGAGTCATTCTCGAGCATATGGGCAGTTTTAGGTCACGGTGGTATCGTTGCTTTTGATGATACGGTTGATATGGCAAAAATGGCAAGATATGCATTTGAATTTTGCGCGATTGAAAGTTGCGGTAAGTGTACGCCTTGCCGCATAGGCGCAACGCGAGGTGTTGAGGTGATGGATAAAATCATATCAGGTGTGGAACATACAAAAAATATTCAAGTTTTACGAGATTTATCCGATACTATGCTGAATGGGTCATTGTGTGCATTAGGTGGTATGACGCCCTATCCAGTCATCAGTGCGTTAAATCACTTTAGCGAAGATTTTGGCTTAGAAAAGCCAGTTAATGAAAATGAGAGTGTCGCCTAGCTGCGACAAAGGATAGCATCATGGATGATATTAAATATACTGCAACGGAATCAAAAGTATTACGTTATGACCCAGATAAGGACTATGGGACGCCAAAATCAAGCAGCGAAACGCTGGTAACGCTCAATATTGACGGTGTTGAAGTTACTGTACCAGAGGGTACTTCAATCATGCATGCTGCACAACTGGCTGGCGTGACAGTACCTAAACTATGTGCGACTGATTCTTTGGAGCCTTTTGGCTCTTGCCGCTTGTGCTTAGTTGAGATCGAGGGTCGTCGCGGAATGCCTGCGTCCTGCACAACGCCAGTTGCAGAAGGCATCAAAGTCAAAACACAAACAAGTAAATTAGCCGATGTGCGTCGTGGGGTGATGGAGCTATATATCTCTGATCATCCGCTGGATTGTCTTACATGTTCAGCAAACGGTGATTGTGAGTTACAGGATATGGCAGGTGCTGTTGGTTTGCGTGAAGTGCGCTATGGGTACGAAGGCAAGAACCACCTGAAAGCAGAAAAAGATGAAACGAACCCATACTTCACTTTTGATCCTTCAAAATGTATCGTTTGTTCCCGCTGCGTTCGTGCTTGCGAAGAAACACAAGGTACATTTGCGTTAACGATTGATGGGCGTGGATTTGACAGTAAAGTCTCTGCTGGTAATAAAGACTTTATGGATTCTGAGTGTGTTTCATGCGGTGCTTGTGTGCAAGCTTGCCCAACGGCAACACTAATGGAAAAAACGGTAATAGAGGCAGGCACGCCAGAGCATAAAGTGACTACCACGTGTGCTTATTGTGGCGTCGGTTGTAGCTTTGACGCGGAAATGAAAGGCGAAGAAGTGGTTCGCATGACGCCGAATAAAGATGGTGGTGCTAATCATGGGCATTCCTGTGTCAAAGGTCGATTTGCTTGGGGCTATGCAACCCACCAAGATCGGATTACTACACCAATGATACGTAAAAGTATTCATGATGAATGGCAATCAGTGAGTTGGGATGAAGCTATCAACTATGCTGCAAGCGAGATTAAGCGTATTCAAGCAAAGTATGGTAAAGATTCAGTGGGTGGTATTACCTCAAGTCGATGCACAAATGAAGAAGTATATGTGACACAAAAGTTAGTGCGTGCGGTGTTTGGTAGCAATAATGTCGATACTTGTGCACGTGTATGTCACAGTCCAACAGGCTATGGTTTAAAGCAAACATTAGGTGAATCAGCAGGAACACAAACATTTGACTCTGTTATGAAGTCTGATGTAATTTTTGTGATGGGTGCAAACCCAACCGATGCACACCCTGTGTTTGGCTCACAAATGAAACGTCGTTTACGTGAAGGCGCTAAGTTAATTGTGGCTGACCCTCGTGCAATTGATTTGGTCGAGAATTCACCGCATATACGTGCAGATTATCACCTGAATTTGCGTCCAGGCACAAACGTAGCACTCGTTTCAGCGATGTCACATGTGATTGTGACAGAGGGCTTGGTGGATGAAGAGTTCGTGAGGGCGCGTTGTGAATGGGACTCTTTTGAAGCTTGGCGTGAATTTGTAGCGAAGCCAGAAAACTCACCAGAGCAATTAGAAAAAGATTTAGGTGTTGATGCAGAAAAAGTGAGGGAAGCGGCGCGCTTATTTGCGACAGGTGGAAATGCTGCTATCTACTATGGTCTTGGCGTAACAGAGCATAGTCAAGGCTCCACAACTGTTATGGGTATTGCTAACTTAGCCATGGCAACAGGAAATGTGGGTCGTGAAGGGGTTGGTGTGAATCCATTGCGTGGTCAAAACAATGTACAAGGTTCATGTGATATGGGCTCTATGCCACATGAGTTTCCTGGATATCGTCATGTTGAAGATGATGAGGCGCGTTCAGAGTTTGAGCAAGCATGGGGTGTGAAGTTAAGTACGGATCCTGGATTGCGTATACCAAATATGTTGGATTTGGCCGCCGAAGGTAGCTTCAAGGGTTTATATTGCGTGGGAGAAGACATTGCGCAATCTGACCCAGATACCCAACATGTAACCCATGCATTAGAAAGTATGGAGTGCGTTATCGTGCAAGATTTGTTCTTAAACGAAACTGCTATGTACGCACATGTGTTTTTTCCAGGCGCATCGTTCTTGGAAAAAAATGGTACCTTTACTAACGCAGAACGTCGCATTTCTCCAGTCCGCCGCGTCATGACTCCTAAAAATGGCATGGAAGATTGGGAAATTACAGCTAGACTGTCAACTGCATTAGGCTATGAGATGCAGTATCAGCATGCAAGTGACATCATGGATGAAATTGCTGCACTCACACCAACATTCAAAGGTGTTAGCTTTAAAAAATTGGACGAGCTTGGCAGTATCCAATGGCCTTGCAATGATGAAGCACCTTCAGGTACGCCTACTATGCATGTTGACGAATTTGTGCGAGGGAAAGGTAAGTTTTATATCACGCAATATGTACCAACGGATGAAAAGGTCAACGGGAAGTATCCACTGATACTGACAACGGGTCGGATTCTCACGCAATATAACGTAGGGGCGCAATCAAGAAGAACGCCAAATGTAGCTTGGCATAAAGAAGATTTAATTGAAATCCATCCTCATGATGCAGAGGAAAGGGGTGTGCAAGATGGAGATTGGGTTGGCATTAGTAGTCGATCTGGACAAACCGTATTGCGTGCCAAAATTACAGAACGCGTTCAGCCGGGTGTTGTTTACACGACGTTCCACCATCCAGAGTCGGGTGCGAATGTGATTACCACAGACAATTCTGATTGGGCAACAAACTGCCCAGAGTATAAAGTGACAGCGGTGCAGGTATCGAAAGTCAATCAGCTTTCAGAATGGCAAAAGGAATATAAAGACTTTAGTAAAGAGCAAATTGAATTGACAGGTGTATTGCCAAGTAAACCAGCTGTGATTGAATAGTGTATTCATGAAAAAATGGTTTGCACAGAATCCACAAGCAGTTGGGCAATATAGTGTAACTCGGTTCCAAGCAGATAGACAGTTGATCCAAATTACTGATCAGCTAGCAGAGGAAGTGCCTATCGCTTTGATTTATAACGGTGTTTCACATGCTGTTATGCTGGCGAGCCCGCAAGACTTGGAAGACTTTGCCTTAGGTTTTTCAATTACCGAAAGTATTTTACAGGACAAAAGCGAGTTGTATGATATTGAAGTCAAGCAACATGAGCAAGGCATTGAATTACACTTAAATATTGCCACTGAGCGATTTATGCAATTAAAAGAGCGTAGGCGAAGCATGGCTGGTAGAACAGGTTGTGGTCTTTGTGGGACAGAGAGTTTAACGCAAGTTTTCCATTTACCAGCATACGCTAATGGCAATAGTCAACGGCAAAATGCGCTTGATATTGATAGTGTTTTTAGAGCCCATCATAATATACAAGCCAAACAGGTCATGCAGAAAACAACGGGAGCAACCCACGCGTGTGCATGGGCAGATGACACGGGCGCTATTCAATTTCTGCGGGAAGATGTTGGAAGACACAATGCGCTTGATAAGTTATTAGGAGCACTATGCAAAGCTAATGTACGCGGTGGCTTTGTGCTAACAACTAGCCGTGCTAGTTATGAGATGGTGCAAAAAATAATTATGGCTGGCTTTAATATATTGGCAGCGATATCAGCACCAACTGGCTTAGCAGTTAGGATTGCTGAGGCGTATGGCATTACACTGCTCGGGTTTGTGAGAGAGCAACAGTTGGTTGGTTATACGCATGTGAATAGAATTGTTGAGTATACGGAATAATAATATGGATATTGAAAAACTAATTAAGATGGCCAATCAGATAGGGGATTTTTTTGAAGCGAACCCCAACGAGGAAGAAGCAAAAAAAGAAATTGCTAGCCACCTACATAAATTTTGGAACTCTGTCATGATAAAGTCAATTGTTACGCATGTAAAAGATAGACAGGGTGCGGGGCTACATCCTAAAGTCCTTGATGCCATCAAGCAGCATATCTCTTTATAATAAGAACAACTGACCTTTCGCTTATTGCATTTGTTGAAATAGGCGAAAAGATTCTTTACGCTCACTAATACGTTTGCCCTCCCAAACGTGCTCCCAATTATTGCCAAGATTTACTTTTTTCGGCGTACGCTCATCTTGGATTAAAAATAAATCACAATCTAAGTGCTGCCCACTTTGTATGGGGTAAGTGATGATGTTGGCATAGTAGTATAGTAAGTCACGTTGAGCGCTACCAACATTTTCGCTATTGATGCATGTATATTGTGTTGGTAGAGACTTCTTTAAGCTTGTAAATACATCGCCATAGCTACGTGAAGAGTCTATCATAGGTAGCCATAAGGTCATGAGGAGTGTCCAAACAAACGTCATTCCGATAGCCCAATTTGTCGCAGCAGAGCGGTTTGAGTGCTTGGAGCGAAAAGCTGCAAATAAGAAAATAAGGGTCATTGCAGAAGCTATGCTAAAAGAAACAATATCAAAATCAATTTTTGTTAATCCAGACAGAAAGATAAGGCGCTCTTTTAGTTTTGCAGGATTGCCAGTCATCATGGCGCCCCAGCCAAGCCACACTAGAAAACCTAGAAAACCGAACAAAATTAGGCCAAACCAATTGAGAGCGCCAGCAGCACCACGTTTCAATGTTTCAATACTTCCACCGGCAATTGCCGTAAGAGGAATGAGCAATGGCATGGCGTATATATTTTTACTTTCGCCATAAAGTCCCAGTATCAGGAATGTAATCAAGAAAAAAGTGATGCTCAGTTGGAATTTGCGTTCATAAAAAAGGTCATGGCGAAAACGCCAAATAGCCCAAACTGCCAATGGCAATGAGGGCCATGCGTACCATAGAAGCAAGTTGGAAAAATAAAGATACTCGTTTTTATCTGCGGCATTAACTGATTTTGACCACCATATATTTAACAGGGATGGCTCACTGTTAAAGCAAAGCCATAGCCAGCTTAGAATCATGCTAGATGCAATTAATATTGCGATACCAATTAGTTTGCCATAGCTGCTGTTACGCCACTCTCTGAATATACAAGGTAAAGTTAGGCTGGTGAGTAGCAAAATGGTTAGCGGTAATAAACCATTGGATAAAAAGGCAATAGCCATACCAATCCCTAAAAAAGCACTAGCTTTGTATGGACGTCTTTTTGCCAGCGCTAGTGCGTAAAAGCCTGTGGCGACGCCTGCTAATGCAGACACCTCGGGCGTGAGTGTGTGTGCAGAGATAACTAGACCAATAGAACTAATGAATATAAATGAGGTTTGTCTTCCAAATCCCTTGCCCCAAAGTTCTCTGCCTGTCATGCCAATCATCAGTAAGGTGATAAACATCCATAGGCCTGTTGCTAGTCTGGCTGCATCGTGCGTTGGCAATATACCATTCAATGCGCTGGATGCTAGCGCTGCACTTAAATAGTATAAAGGCGGGTTGGACAGTTGATTGTTGCTTGCAGAAACAGGCGCAACCAAATGGCCATTATCGATAACATTTTTAATGGTACTGATTGCATCTGACTCAAAAGGTTTCCATGGGTGGTACCCAATTAATCCCATCGACAACCAGATTGCACAAAGCAGAATTAGCAAACGCGTTTTTGCACGCTCACCTATTCTGGCACGCGGCGTCGAAATATTTCCTTGCCAGTCATGGTCTAAATCAAACTGCATAATATGTGGTGAATTGTTTGATCATACTTGATACGATTTTAGCATTTTGCACTGCTACATAAGTAATGAAGCCATAAAAAAAGGCAGCTATGCTGCCCTTTCTGCTAACCATTTCGGTTGCTTACATGCCATATTTCTTTTTAAACTTGTCAACACGACCAGCAGTATCAAGAATCATTTGCTTACCAGTGTAAAACGGGTGAGATTTTGATGATACCTCGATTTTAACCAATGGGTATTCTTTACCATCTTCCCACTTAATAGTGTCTTTGGCTGCAATCGTTGAGCGTGTTATAAAGCTAAAATCTGCACCAATGTCTTGGAACACGACTTCTCTGTATTCTGGGTGGATGCCATCTTTCATAATATAACCTTATCTTTAGTCAGTTAGATCTACATAAATGGACATCTAACTTAATTCTTTATTTTCAGAACTGAGCATTCTATTGTTTTTTGTGTTGCGAAGCAAGTAAAAACGACCATTTAACGTAAAATAAGAAGATTATCCACCGCGACGCATGCTGTCGAAGAAGTCGGCATTATTTTTTGTTGCTTTAATCTTATCAAGCAGGAACTCCATTGCCTCTAGGTCATCCATTGGGTAGAGCAGTTTGCGTAGCACCCAAATCTTTTGTAGAACATCTTTATCGATAAGAAGCTCCTCACGGCGTGTGCTTGACTTGCTAACATTGATGGCAGGATAGATACGTTTTTCGGCCATACGGCGATCTAAGTGAATCTCCATATTGCCTGTACCTTTAAACTCTTCATAAATGACATCATCCATGCGCGAGCCTGTATCTACCAATGCAGTTGCAATAATGGTAAGTGAACCGCCTTCTTCCACATTTCTTGCGGCACCAAAGAAGCGCTTTGGCTTATGTAAAGCATTCGCATCAACGCCACCTGTCAATACTTTGCCTGAGGATGGTATAACCGTGTTGTAAGCACGTGCCAGTCGTGTAATTGAATCAAGTAAAATAACAACGTCTTTTTTATGTTCGACTAAACGTTTTGCTTTTTCCAATACCATTTCTGCTACTTGTAGATGGCGTGCAGCAGGTTCATCAAAGGTTGATGCAACGACCTCCCCTTTAACAGAGCGTGTCATTTCAGTTACCTCTTCTGGTCGCTCATCAATGAGAAGTACAATCAGCACAACATCTGGGTGATTAGCAGTAATAGCATGGGCTATGTTTTGCATCATTACTGTTTTACCACTTTTTGGACTAGCAACAATAAGTGCTCGTTGGCCCTTGCCAATTGGTGCAATCATGTCTATGACGCGACTGGTTACATTCTCTTCACCCTTGATATCCCGTTCAAGTGTTAATGGTTCAGTGGGAAAGAGCGGTGTTAAATTTTCAAATAAGATTTTATGCTTGGTATTCTCTGGTTTCTCATCATTAACGGTATCCACTTTTACTAATGCGAAGTAGCGCTCGCCATCTTTTGGTGTGCGAATTTCTCCCTGAATACTATCACCCGTGTGTAAATTAAATCGGCGAATCTGCGAAGGTGATACGTAAATATCACCCGGTCCAGCGAGATAAGATGTGTCAGGAGAGCGCAAAAAGCCAAAGCCATCTTGCAGCACTTCTAACGTGCCGTCGCCAAAAATGTTATCACCCTGTTTTGCTTTGTTTTTGAGAATGGCGAATATAAGATCTTGCTTTCGCATACGGCTCGCATTGTCGATATTATCTTCAATTGCCATTTCGACTAACTTGGTGACAGGTAAATGTTTCAGGTCGGATAGGTGCATTGGGATGACTCGCTAGAAGGGGTGGTTAATAAAACAGATTAGTTAAATTAAGGACATCTGGCTTGCTAGGAAGCCAGATGTATAAACTTTTTAAATGTTGCTATCGATAAAAGCCATTAGTTGTGATTTAGATAATGCGCCAACTTTTGTGGCTTCAACGTTACCATTTTTAAATAGCATTAACGTCGGTATGCCGCGAATGCCATATTTAGGTGGGGTTTGTTGATTATCATCAATATTCAGTTTCGCTACGATTAATCGGTCAGCATACTCTTTTGATATATCCTCAAGAATAGGGGCAATCATTTTGCATGGACCACACCATTCAGCCCAGTAATCGACTAATACTGGTAATTGTGATTGTAGTACTTGTTCTTCAAAACTAGCATCGCTAAGATGAATTATTTGTTCGCTCATGGGGACCTCAACGGTTGAAATTTTAGGTTAAATCAGAATTAAACAACCTTTTAATGCGCAGCATTTTCGTTTGTTATTGGATTAAATAATATGTAAGTTCCGATTAGTCTGGAATATTGAAATGACAGTATAACAATATCACAGCTGTTATATCAAGCTGTATTGATAGCGCTCGAATGAAGAGCTACGCTCAATTAGCTTTGTAATCAATATTGTAGTTTTTAGATTATCCTCAATTACTTCAATAGTTTCGCCAGAAGTATATTCTCCCCGCGGTACGATAACCGTTGCCTGCTGCTTAAGGGTGCTGATTTCTGGAAGAGATAACGCTTTGATTTCCGATGTGTTTTTTTTGGATTTGGTCATGATGGCTTTCACTCTTGGTGAAATAAGTTCAAATCCAATGTCAAGCTGGTCAAGTTCATTGATGCTTGCCCAGCGAATAATGCCGACCTCCCATGAAAGCGTTTCATTATTTTTGATCGCAGCTACATCACCTACTTGCATAGAAACTTGTGATGAGTTGAACTTGCGAAGTGCATATCCACCTGCGCTTTGATTTAAAATTTGCCAGCGTGAGGGTTTTACTGCAGCGCTTTTAACGACGAGGTTTTTATAGTCATTTCCTATTTTAGGGGCAAAGTAGTGCGCGTCATGAATACCTATTCCTAGTTCCATGCCATCATTTTTTCTTGCTCTTGTAAAAGCTCTCAATGGCGATTTGCCAAAGTGGTTTATTAAATGCATGAGCAAGTCTTCATCATGGTTGCTGATAGCATTTTCAGGCAGGCTTCCATCATTAGGTAAGATGCCGTCTGTTAACAGTTTGAGATGTGTGTGTATACGCTTAGCTACCTTGATTGTAAGTAGAAGCAGGTCTGTTTCGCTATTAGGCTCATCATGTTTTTTTGCATAAGCTTTTGGCGGTTGATTGCCATCTAACTCAATTAAAAACACACCAACACTGCTTTCAATAAAACCTATAGGACTGAGCTCTGCATCTTTAGCTATTTTTTGTAAATAAGCATCTGTTTTAATAATATCCTGGCTGCATAAGCGGTGAGGGTGAGCTAATGCCAGTAGCAAAATTTGTGTATATACGGCATTAACTGAACTCTCTTCATCATCAGACAAAGTTTCATTAACTGGTAGTTCTTGCGCATTCTGCTGTAGTGCACAATAATAAAGTTGATGTAGCTCTGCCCAAGTGGCTTTATCTGGTGTGTGATAAGTGACATAATTGATTAAAGCAGTTTCTTTGATTGCATGGATAGCACGCTGAATAATCAGTGCAGCAGCCTTGTCACTATTGATATTGATAATTTTATTCTGTAAGTCAATGAGCGCCCATTTATAACCATAAGCCATTTCTTGCCAGAGTTTGACAACGGTATCTGCGTAGTTTTTTTGGTTTTTGGAAATAGGCAGGCTGGCATAACTAAACTGTGGAATAAGTGCTTGAGAAACTTGATGGGCGGCTGTGCGATATGTTTCTAGTGCATTAACTCTGTTTGCATAGGCTATTTTCTGACGATTTAGCGTTTGTAATTCCTCAATGAGGTCCGAAGCGGCTCTATATGGATCGCTAAAAGGCAAGTTGCGAATAAACTCACTAATTTTACTCGTGCGTGTTTCAGCCAATAATACTGGATTTTCTTCTAACTCTGGAAGCTTAAAGCTGATTGGCATACATGCTCCGTATGTTTGGGTTACTATATAGCTAGAGAATTAGTTTATCACTTTATTTGCGTAGGGGAAATTAAAGATGATGGCATCAATAAAAAGGTTGCTTACTTCTTTGTTACTGTTGCTGATTTCACTAACCATCCACACGAGCTTTGCGCAACAGCAGTTCTCATTGGTTGATATGAATGGGGTAACTCATCATCTTGCTTCCTATAAAGGAAAGTGGGTAATCGTTAATTACTGGGCCACGTGGTGTCCGCCCTGTTTAGAGGAGATTCCAGATTTGGTTAATTTATATGATAGCCGAAATACGACTGACTTAATGGTCATCGGCGTCGTTTTTGACTATGAATCGTTAAAGGAAGTTGAGACCTATGTGGATGATATGCTGATGGCATACCCGATTGTGCTAGGTAATGAAGATGTGGTTAAGCAAATTGGTGCGGCCGAAGTTTTGCCAACCAGCTACATTTATAATCCAAAGGGTAAACTAGTTAAGGTTAAGCGCGGAATCGTCTCCAGACAGTATCTCGAGACGATTTTTAGATGAGATATAAGCAAGCTGCTAATCGGGCACCGCGATAGATTCGCCTTCATCATTTAAAATGTTTAGTTGGTTTTCTCTTGCAAACTCCATTAGTTCTTCAAAGCCTTCTGGATTGGCCGTTTTGAGCTGCATATCAACTGCTAAGCAGCGAATGCCATCAATCATTTCTGGTTTGAGGTAGGGCGAATAGCGTAATTTACGATCTTCACCAAAAGTTGCATAGCTACTACAAATACGGTCTACCCAATCACTTGGTCTAAAACGCTTACCTTCTCGAGTCAAGCTTTGAATGATTATTTCTTCAGGTTTGTTTTCCATATTACTGATATTTCCTAATACATGATTGGTTTACGATTTGTATTCAAAAACCTTAACGACTTTTGCAACGCCATCTGTTGTACGTGCAATTTCTGCTGCTAACCTTCCTTCATAGTCAGTGACAATGCCCATTAGATAAACAACACTCGCCTCGGTTACTATTTTAACGTTATTTGCAGCAAAATTTTTCTCGGCAACAAACTTTCCTTTCACAACTGAGGTGATATAGGTATCGTTTGCGCGGTCGCTGATGCTGCTTTTTGGGCCAACAACAAGCTCATTGGTAATGTTCTTGACATTTTCAATGGCTTTAACAATGTTTTCAGCCTCCAGTTTAGCTTGCTGAGTGGGCACTTCACCTGTCAATAACACATTAAGGTTGTAGCTGGTAACATTAATATGTGCTTCTTCTGACAATGCTTTTCTGATTTGTTGAGAGGCTTTAATTTCGACATTTTCATCTTCAATATAAATACCTGCAGTGCGTCGATCAGCTGCTATAGCACCACCAGCAGCAGCACCACCAACGGCAGCTGTGAAACACCCTGTTAGCTGTGCAGAGCTTGCGATAATAAATGCTGTGCTGATTAACAATTTTGATAAAGATGGCATTGAGGTCTCCTAAGATTTATTTAAGCACGTTTTTTGTGAATGATACGCCGATTATGCGTCAAATGCATTACGGACCCATTCAACATGATTCAAATCGGCTTTGTTCATTAAAACAGCATCAAAACGGCAGTCAATATTATTATTTGGTTGTAAATAATGTTGTGCTGTCGCAATTAGCCTTTTTTGTTTTTGCAATGTGATACTTGCTCCTGCACCGCCAAACTGAAGATTAGTTCTTAGCCGCACCTCAACAAAAACGAGTGTACTAGCATCTTTCATAATCAAATCAATTTCCCCGAACCGGCAATGATAGTTTTGCGCCACAAGTTTAAGTCCTTTGTTTTGCAAAAAAGTTGCAGCAATCGTTTCGGCTGTTAGCCCTGCATTATTTTTGTTAATTTTCATCTTTTGCACATATTGTTGGTTTTTATATAGCTGTTATAAACGCTTCGCGTTAAAATTTCAATGATGACGCAATCTATATTATATGTGGTCGCAACACCAATTGGAAACCTTGGTGATATTACCTTAAGAGCTTTAGATGTTTTAAAAAGTGTGGATATCATTGCAGCAGAAGATACCCGGCACACTGCTGGTTTGTTATCTCATTTTGGCATTACAAAAAAACTCATTGCCGTACACGAACATAATGAAAATAAATCTGCGCAAATGTTGCTAGAACGCTTGCAAGCTGGTGAGAGCGTTGCGTTGGTTACAGATGCTGGAACGCCAGGAATTAGTGATCCTGGTGCGATTGTGGTTGATACATTACATGGGGCTGGTGTAAAGGTCGTGCCGATACCTGGTGTTAGTGCTGTAATTGCAGCTTTATCTGTATCTGGGATCACGAAAAATGGATTTAGCTTTGTTGGGTTTTTACCTGCAAATGGGTCACAAAGGCGCAAGGTCTTGGAGGCACATAAGATGCTGGAGCATACGCTAGTGTTTTATGAGGCGCCACATCGGATTGTTGAGTCTATTGCGGATATGGCTATCGTGTTAGGCGCTAACCGTCGAATCACCATTGCGCGTGAGTTGACTAAAACATTCGAAACGATATACCGCTGCGCTTTGGGTGATGCGCAAGTATGGATTGAGAATGATGCTAATCAGCAACGAGGTGAGTTTGTCTTATTAGTAGAGGCGGCGCCCGAGAAAGTGCAAGCTGCAGTCAGTGAAGACGCAGAAAAAAAATTAAAAATACTATTGGCAGAGTTGCCGCTAAAACAAGCAGTTAAACTAGCTACAGATATAACTGGCGCAAAGAAAAATGATTTATATCAGCTTGCGCTTTCTTTAAAAAATGTACCTGTTTAGAAAGTTGATGTAACGATGACAGCACAAATTACAATTACGCAGCCAGATGATTGGCATTTACATCTAAGAGATGGCGCAGCCCTACGCGCAGTAGTTGCAGATACGGCTAAACAATTCAGGCGTGCGATTGTGATGCCTAATTTAAGACCACCTGTCACGACGACAGCATTGGCCATTGCCTATAGAGAGCGCATCATGCAGGCTTTACCGGCAGGTGCAGACTTTGAACCATTGATGACGTTATATTTAACAGACAACACAAGTGCGGAGGAGGTAAAAAAAGCCAAGGCTAGTGGCCTAATACACGCTGTTAAGCTTTATCCAGCTGGCGCCACGACTAATTCGGACTCTGGCGTAACTAATCTAGATAATTGTTCTTCTGCGCTAGAAGCTATGCAAGAGTTGGGTATGCCCTTATTGACGCACGGCGAAGTGACCGATGCGGATGTTGATGTGTTTGATCGCGAGAAGGTTTTTATCGACCGACACATGCTACCTCTTATCGCGCGCTATCCAGATTTAAGAGTTGTTTTTGAGCATATTACGACTAAAGATGCAGCTGACTTTGTTGCAGCAGCAGGCGCTAACGTCGCAGCGACGATTACAGTGCATCATCTGTTGATGAACCGTAATGACATGTTTAGAGGTGGTATTCGCCCACATCATTATTGCTTGCCAGTACTTAAGCGTGAAATACATCGTGAAGCCTTAGTAAAAGCAGCTATATCTGGTAGTACAAAGTTCTTTTTGGGTACCGATAGCGCACCACATCCAAAAAAAGCCAAAGAGTCAGATTGTGGATGTGCAGGTATGTATACTGCACATGCTGCACTTGAGCTCTACGCTGAGGTGTTTGAAAATGCAGGTGCGTTAGATAAGTTTGAAGGCTTTGCTAGTTTTTATGGTCCAGATTTTTATGGTTTGCCACGTAATAGAGGCACTGTTACCTTGGTGAAAAAGGCTTGGCAAGTACCCGAAAGCTATCCGTATGATGGTGATGTGCTGGTGCCCCTTAGAGCAGGGAGTGAAGTTAAATGGCAACTAAAAGCGGTATGAACCTATCATAATCCATGAGTGAGGTTGTTATTTATACGAACAATCCTTTTTCTTTAATGGCTTTTGCTACAGACTCTGGTACGGACTCCTCCCAGGAGGCGTCGCCTTTGCGAATTTTGTCATAGACATCTTGAGAGAAGATGCCGAGTATATCTCGGCGATAGCCTTCTATAGCCAAAATACGCTTTTCACCAACCAAAAAATCAAATAGATGCTTGTGTGCACCTTCGATTTCAATATTATCCAACGTCGTCATGCTACCGTCTGGATTAATGGTAGGGTAGATAAACATCCGAATATCATTTTTCAGAAGGCGACCAAACCCTTCTAACATGCCGCCCTGTAGGTTGCTGTAGTTCTCTTGGTTGAAGCGATCAAATAAAGTTGGTATGCCCATCGCAATGCCGATACGGCGTTTGGTGTAGCGAGAGATGTATTGTGCTAATTGATAAAACATGGTGAAGTTAGAAATCATCACAGTATGACCTGTGGCAGCTAACACTTCGGCCCGCGAGATAAAGTCTCTTAAGTCTAATTTACCATCTGCTCGCAACATTGCCATGTTCATTTCCATAATCGTAATGGTTTCGCCTTCTTTAATATCATCTTCAGCTTCAAATTGTCTGAGTGCGCACTCCAGCATATCAACGTTTACATGGGTAATAGGTCTAAAGCGACCGCGTTCGATTAGTACAGGTTTTTTGCGTAGGACTGAAGATGGTTGTAATACTTCGCCACTGGCTGAAAACATCGCTGCGTCAGTTAAACCAAGTTCAACAAGATGTAATGACATGGTGCGGTTGTCAACATTTCTGAAGGCAATGCCGGAGAATTCAATCATATCAATTTCGACACGATTGGTGCTCAATCCATCAAGCAGTGATTCTAGTAGCTGTTCAGGTTCGTGATGTAAAAAGCAAGCGCCGTAAACAAGATTGGTGCCGACAATGCCTAATGCCTCTTGTTGGGCCTTGGCATCGTTATCCCACATGCGGACATGAATGATAATCTGGCTTTCTTCATCGCGCGGGTGGGCTTGAAATTTTACCCCCATCCAGCCATGACATTCGTTGGTACCAGCAAAGTTACGCGCGGATACTGTGTCAGCAAATGCAAAGAAGGCTGTAGTGTCGCCGCGTAAAACTTTTAGATTATGATGGTTAAGTTCTTGCTCAATATCCAGCATGGCTTGTAGGCGCTCACGCGAGACGTAGCGTTCGCATTCGCCGTAAATTGTGTCTGACACTTTCATATCGTAAGCACAGATGCTTTTTGCTACCGTGCCGGCGGCACCGCCTGCTCGAAAAAACCAACGAACCACCTCTTGTCCAGCTCCGATTTCGGCAAATGACCCATAACGCCTATCATCAAGGTTTACTCTTAAGGCTTTTTCTTGCGTATCAGTAGGGCGTGCGCTTGTCATTGGTAACTCCATCATTGTTGCTTCTTGAATGATTTTGGATTAAGTCGTGTGAAGATAAACTAAAGTAGCCAATAGTTTATTAAGATATATTTTATCGCTTTAATTGGAAACGATAAATAAGCATTTGCCTAAGAATCTAAATATATGACCATATTTTTACTATTTTTGTAGCTAGTCACAAAGTGATTGTAAGATTGAGAGTTTCAAACAATCGGTTATGTTAAAATTGAATGTAAGTTAGCCAGACAGTCGCCGTCACATTTTATTGGGTAATTAGTTACCGAATAAAACAAGCAGGCCCCTGTGGTCTCCTTGGTGAGGGAGGAAAGTCCGGGCTGCATAGAGCAGGATGGCGGCTAACAGCCGCCCGCCGTGAGGCGAGGAATAGGGCCACAGAGACGAGTATACCGAAAGGTGGACGTGAAACGCGGTAACCTCCATCTGCAGCAAGACCAAATAGACTGGCTTAGGCGTTGCTCGCGCTGTCAGTGGGTAGGTTGCTTGAGTGCACAAGTAATTGTGCATCTAGATGAATGACTGTCATCCTTTACAGGTTACAGAACCCGGCTTATCGGCTAACTTATTTCAACCGACTTAATGCTTCAGCATTTAGCGAGGTTGGGAACGCCCCTTGCGGGCGTAGACCGACTTAATGCTTTCGCATTCGACTTACCGCTTCAGCGGTTAGGGAGAATGGTGATGCCCTTCACAGGTGCAGCATTTAGCGAGGTTGGGAACGCCTTTCCGATCTTGTGGCTGTGGCGTCTAGCGCCTTTGCACCCTGCCTTAAGTCAAGCCCGTTATTCGTATTGAAATAACAGGTTTACGTACCTAGTTTTGAGACGCTTTTCTTTCAGAATCACTCTATCAGCTAATTCAGCCACATAGTTAAACTTCCTTATATTTAACATTCAGTATTATACATAAGTACATGATTTTTATGAAGTTTGTTTTTATGCAAAAAAGCAGCTAAGTCTTTGACCTATAAAGAAAAAAAGCTTGCTTTAAGCCATTTTTTACTCTAAAGTTAAAAATAGTGGGGAAAAGTGGTGTTTTGTGGGGAATAGTTAACAAATTACTAAGGGGGTTAGTTATTCCTCATCTTTTACAAACATCCTTGCAAGAATTTTAACAAACAAAATGGGCGGAAAGTGAAAAGTGTTTAAAGGTGCGTCAAGCTTGAATTTGGATGCAAAGGGGCGTTTAGCGATCCCAGCTAAACATCGAGATGCATTGCTTGCGCATTCGAATGGTGAGATGGTGGTTACTGCGCATTCCCATCCATGTTTGTTGTTATATCCAGCTTCTGCTTGGGAGCCTATTCAGTCAAAAATCATGGCTTTGTCCAGTTTTGAAAAAGAGCAGCTGCTTTGCAGCGCCGTTTGGTAGGTTATGCAGAAGATGTCACTTTGGATAGTGCTGGACGCATGCTTATTTCATCCGTTTTGCGTGACTTGGTTGGTCTCGATAGGGAAGTGATGTTGGTTGGGCAAGGTAGTCATTTTGAGATATGGGATAAAGAGGCATGGGTTAAAGAGTGTCAGAGTGCGGTGAATGCAGATGGTGAATTCGAGATGCCGCCAGAGTTAGAAGGTTTCTCCTTATGATGCGGGGCGCCACTCAAGCGCCCACAGTAGCATCAGTGTCACAAAATTCTGATCAGGCAGCACATAGAACAGTTTTATTGGATGAAGCAGTGGAAGCGTTGAATATTAAACCTAATGGCACTTATATTGATTGCACTTTTGGTCGAGGTGGTCACAGCAAGAAAATACTTGAGCGGTTGGGTGAAGGTGGACGCTTGTTTGCTGTTGATAGAGATTTGGCGGCATACCAAACGGGACAATCTATATCTGATAACCGGTTCCAAATAGAGCATTTACATTTTTCAGAAATTAATCTACTGGCGGCAAATAATGGCTTGACTGGTGTTGACGGTATTTTATTAGATTTAGGCATTTCATCTCCGCAGGTTGATGAGGGTGAGCGCGGTTTTAGTTTTAGATTAGATGGCCCTTTGGACATGCGTATGGATCAAACGAGTGGTGAAACAGCGTCAGAACTGTTGGCCACAATTTCAGAAAAGAAACTAAGAGAGGTAATAAAAGATTATGGTGAAGAACGGTTTGCTAAGCAGGTTGCAAGGGCGATTATTAAGGAGCGCACTGACGGGAACGCCATCACCACTACAAGGCAGCTTGCCAAGATCGTGGCAAGTGCAATCCCCAAGGTCGAACCGGGGAAAAACCCTGCAACGCGCACCTTTCAGGCTTTACGGATTCTCGTCAATCAGGAGCTTGAGGAGCTATCGCTAGTCTTGCCAAAGTGTCTGACGCTACTGGCTGAAGGTGGGCGCCTCGTAGTGATTAGCTTCCACTCTCTGGAAGATCGTATTGTTAAGCGGTTTATTCAAAGGGAGGCAAACCGTGATGACTTGCCGTCGAATTTTCCCGTCAAGGCTAAGGATTTGCCACAGGCTAGGCTATTAAGTCTTGGTAAAGCGATTAAACCTGCCGCTGATGAGGTCAAGGAAAATCCGCGTGCAAGGAGCGCTGTAATGCGGGTAGCAGTCAGGACGGATGTGCAATGACAAAGTTGAATATTACATTATTTATTGTATTAATCTTGGTTAGTTTGGGAGTGGTTTTTGCGCAACACAAGGCAAGAAAATTGTATACAGAACATGAGCGATTGCAAATGCTTGCAGGCAAGTACAGAACTGAGTATGAGCAGCTTCAGCTCGAGCAGAGTACATGGGCAATGCATTCGCGTGTTGAAGAAATTGCCACGAAACAATTGAAAATGGAAGTGCCAGACCAAAAGCGCATACAAGTAATCGTGCTTGATGAAATTAACAAATAATATGATTTATAGACAATCAACAAAAAACGTAATTAGTCTGCCAGCATGGCGAAGGAGAGTGTTGCTTGTTTTCTTATTGCTAGGCTTTGTTTTGTTAATGATTCAGAGCATGTATTTGCAAAATACAAATAAGGAGTTTTTGCAGAAGAAGGGTGATGATCGGTATAGCCGCACACTTAAATTGCAAGCATATCGTGGGAAGATTAGTGATCGAAATGGTGAAATATTAGCTGTTAATAGTCCTGTTGCGTCGGTATGGGTTGATCCTTCAGAGATGGAGATAGATGCAAAACAAAAAGAAATGCTCGCAAAAGTGTTAAAGATTAGCACAAGAGAGATTGATGAAAAGGTAGCCAATAGAAAGCGTTCTTTTGTTTATGTTAAACGGCGCATATCACCCGATTTGGCAGAAAAAGTAAAAGATTTGAATATTTCAGGTGTCTATTTGGAGCGTGAATATAGACGTTTTTATCCTGCAGGTGATGTTGTGTCGCATGTGGTTGGCTTCACTGGGGTTGATGGTGACGGGCAGGAAGGCGTTGAGTTAAAAGAAAACGAAATGCTCTCAGGTGTACCAGGTAAAAGGCGTGTGATTAAAGATCGTCAGGGTCATGTGGTTGAAGAGTTGGAGGTGATTAGTGAGCCAAGAGATGGTGAAGCATTGGTGCTGAGTATTGATCGGCGAATTCAGTATTTGGCTTTTAGAGAGTTGGCCAAGGCTGTTGTACGTTTCAAAGCAAAAGCTGCTTCAACGGTTATATTAGATGCAAAAACTGGAGAGGTGTTGGCGATGGTCAATTTGCCAACATACAATCCAAACAACCCAGTTAATATTAAAGGTAAAACACGCAATCGAGCAGTTACCGATATGTTTGAACCTGGCTCCACAATGAAGCCAGTTGCAGCAGCAGCGGGCATGCAGTACGGAGGTTACAGCTCATCAACTTTGATTGATACATCACCAGGCTATATGACGATCGGGCCTGCGACTATACATGACACACACCCAAGCAAAACGCTGAGTGTTGCAGAGGTAGTGAAAAAATCATCGAATGTCGGTGCAGCCAAGATAGCCTTAAGTTTGGATAAAGAAAAGCTATGGAATACTTTTCGAGATTTAGGATTCGGTGCAAGAACGCAGGTGCGTTTTCCAGGTGAAGCCCGTGGCATGGTAAGGGACTACAAAGGTTGGAGGCCCATTGAGCAAGCGACGATGTCTTACGGTCATGGTATTAGTGTGACGCTATTACAACTAGCAAGAGCTTATACTGTTTTTGCCAATCACGGCAAACTGATGCCAGTTACGCTCGAGAAGCTTGAGGAAGTGCCAGAGGGCGTTGAGGTCTTTAGTTCAAGTGTAGCAAATGATGTGAAAGACATGTTGGAGATGGTGGTTCAACCTGGTGGAACTGGTGTGAATGCACAAGTGCCTGGTTATAGAGTGGCAGGAAAAACAGGTACTGCGCATAAGCTTGGCGCAAATGGATATGAAAAAGATAAATATGTCGGTTCTTTTGTTGGCATGGCGCCTGCATCAGATCCGCGTTTAATCATGGCTGTAATGATTGATGAGCCAAACTCAGGTCAATATTATGGAGGTACCGTTGCTGCTCCAGTCTTTAGCGCAGTTATGGCGGATGTTTTACGTTTGTTGGCGGTGCCACAAGACGCGCCCAATGATAATGTTGTGATTCCGGCAGCAGAAAATCCAGATGATGTAAAGGAGATGGTATGACGCGCTATGTCATTCAGTCTAAACCTACATCAATTGTTTCAGATAGTCGTTTAGTAACGCCTGGGGCATTGTTTTTGGCATATCCAGGTGAACAAGTTGATGGAAGGGATTATATCGCTGACGCAATTCAAAAAGGAGCAAGCGCCATTTTATGGGAGCCGCGAGATTTTGAATGGAAAGCAGAGTGGACGATAGAAAATTCGCCCGTTATTAGTCTGAAGCAACAGGCAAGTGTAATAGCTGGTCAATTTTATAAAAACCCTTCTGAGAAGCTATGGGTTGTCGGTGTTACAGGTACAAATGGTAAAACGTCTGTTACCCAATGGTTGGGGCAGGCTTTTAATTATCTCCATAAAAAAACTGCGATTATCGGTACGCTGGGTAATGGATTGCTAGGCGATTTGGCGCAGACACAAAATACAACGCCAGATGCCATATTACTTCAAAAATTATTAGCAGACTATGTCCATCAGGAGGTGGAGGCTGTCGCTATGGAAGTGTCTTCACATGGTTTGCACCAAGGGCGTGTAAAAGGAATTCACTTTGACGTGGCTGTTTTGACGAATTTATCAAGAGACCATTTGGATTATCACAAAACCTTTGAGCGGTATGCAGAAGCTAAAAAGCGATTATTCCTATCAGAGGGTTTGCAATACGCAGTAGTTAATGAAGATGATGCGTTTGGAAAGGCACTAAAAGCTGAGTTATCAGGGTTGGGTGTTAGTGTCCTAACTTATGGCATTGGACATGGGGACGTGAATGCATCACGCGTACAAATAGAGAACGGTCGTATCAACTTTTTTGTAAATACGCCTTATGGGCAATCAGATGTCAGTGTGCGATTAATAGGAAGGTTTAATGTATACAACACGTTAGCAGTTCTAGCTACGCTGCTAGTTTCAGAGGTGTCGCTCGTTGATGCCGTTGAGGCAATAGCATATCTTCAACCTATTAATGGTCGTATGCAGCTATTTGGGGGTGATTACTTGCCACTAGTTGTTGTTGATTATGCACATACGCCAGATTCGTTAAAAAATGTATTAATGGCACTAAAACCAGAAGTGAAAGGCCGTTTGGTTTGTGTTTTTGGTTGTGGAGGAGATAGGGACCAAGGCAAGCGCGAAATGATGGGACAAGTGGCAAGCGAGCTTGCGGATGCTGTTGTGGTGACTTCTGATAACCCGCGTAGTGAAAATGCTGATGCAATCATACAAGCAATTTTGGCGGGTGTTAATGGAGAGTATGCAGTAGAGGAGAATCGTGCAAAGGCGATAGCAGTTGCGATTAATAATGCCAAGTTTGGTGATGTAGTACTAATTGCTGGTAAGGGTCACGAGGATTATCAAGAAATCGCAGGGATAAAACATCATTTTAGTGATGCGGAAGAGGTCGAAAAGGCTCTGAGACGCTATGAGGTATCGGTAGCATGATGCGACTATCGGAAATAGCCAAGGTACTAAACACCGCACATGTAGGTGTGGACACCACTATATTATCTGTCGGCACTGATAGCAGAAGGATAATGCCAGGGCAGCTTTTTGTGGCGATTAAAGGAGAACACTTTGACGGCAATCAATATGCACTAGATGCACTTGAAAAAGGCGCATCAGCAGTGCTGATTTCGGATCAGACAATAAGCATTGAACCTGCCATAACGGTTGCTGATACCAGAGTTGCTCTAGGTAGGCTTGCGCATTATTGGCGCAAAAGGTTCACTTGTCCTGTTATAGGGGTGACTGGCAGCAATGGTAAAACAACAGTTAAAGAAATGATAGCTGCCATTATGGCAGCAGCAAATGCTAATGTGCTGGCGACTAAAGGTAACTTAAATAATGATATTGGCATGCCTCTTACGTTGTTAGAGATGCGTGATCAGCATACCTGTGCCGTAATTGAAATGGGTATGAATCACCTAGGTGAAATTGGTTACTTAAGTAAGATTGCAAGTCCCCAAATTGCAATCATTAACAATGCTGGAACTGCACATATAGGTGAGCTTGGTTCTAGGCAAGCTATTGCTCAAGCCAAAGGGGAGATTTTTGAGGGGCTTAGTGAAGAAGGTATAGCGGTGATCAATGCAAATGATGCGTATGCTGATTATTGGCATTCGCTGAATATTAATAGAAAGATCATTACCTTTGGTATTGATGTCAATGCAGATGTGACTGCTAGTTATGCACTTCAAAATGGCGAAATTGAGATTAAGCTAACTACACCGAATGGTACTAGCCAGTTTCAGCTGCCATTGCAAGGTAAGCACAATGTCATGAATGCACTGGCTGCATCAGCAGTGGCCTTCGTGCTAGGAGTGAGTAATGCCGCAATTGTAAATGGCTTAACACAATTTTCTGGTGTAAAAGGACGTTTGAATAGGTTGTCTGGCCAGAATGATGCCATAGTCATTGATGATACCTACAACGCAAACCCAGATTCTATGAAAGCGGCGATTGATGTGTTGACAACTGAGAAAGTAGATTCAAGGAATGAACTAGTTGTTGTGATGGGGGATATGGCCGAGCTTGGGGAGTCTGCTGAGTCACTACATAAAGAAATCGGACATTATGCTAAAGAAAGAGGTGTTAATCGTTTATTTGGCTTTGGTAGGTTGAGTCAACTAACCACAAAGGAATTTGGGAGTCAAGGCGAACATTTTGATTCAATCGAATCATTAATTTCAGCCACGCAAGCACAAATGCAGCCAAACACGGTCGTGTTAGTCAAAGGTTCCCGCATGATGAAGATGGAACGGGTTGTAGATGCAATAAAAGCAAATCGAGAAAAAGGGGAGCATAGCAATGTTACTTGAGCTGGCACGATATTTAGCTGTGGATATACATGGATTTAATGTATTCAACTACATCACATTACGTGCTGTGATGGCAACATTAACAGCGCTAATTATTTCATTTGTTGTGGGGCCGAAGATGATTAAAAAGCTCACACAATATAAAGTGGGGCAATCAGTTCGTGATGATGGACCGCAGACACATTTGATTAAAGCAGGTACGCCAACGATGGGGGGAGCACTTATTTTAGTGGCGATTGCGCTATCTACTTTACTTTGGGCTGATCTAAGCAATCGCTTCATTTGGGTTGTATTAGTGACGACACTAGGTTTCGGTGCAATAGGTTGGGTAGATGATTACCGTAAGGTTGTCTATAGGAATCCAAAAGGATTGTCTGCAAAAGCAAAAATGTTCTGGCAAAGTTTGATTGGTTTGGGTGTTGGGGTGTTTTTATTTAAAACGTCAGTGTCGTCAATAGAAACAACGTTAATTTTCCCATTTTTTAAAAATTTAGCTTTACCTTTGGGTTTTCTTGGGTTTTTAACACTAACTTATATGGTCGTGGTTGGTAGCAGTAATGCCGTCAATCTTACCGATGGTTTAGATGGATTGGCGATATTACCTACCGTGATGGTTGGAAGCGCACTTGGTATTTTTGCTTATGTCGCTGGGCATTTGTATTTTTCAAAATATCTGGGTGTGCCTTATGTGGCTGGTGCTGGTGAGTTACTAGTATTTTGTGCTGCGATGGCTGGTGCAGGCTTGGGATTTTTATGGTTCAACGCTTATCCAGCGGAAGTGTTTATGGGTGATGTCGGCGCATTGGCATTGGGTGGCGCATTGGGTGTGATAGCGGTCGTTGTCAGGCAAGAGGTTGTTTTATTTATCATGGGCGGTGTGTTTGTGATTGAAACATTTTCTGTCGCCATACAAGTGTTGTATTTCAAGTTTACAAAGTACAGGACGGGTGTTGGGCGGCGCATCTTTTTGATGGCGCCTTTACATCATCATTATGAGCAAAAAGGATGGAAAGAGACGCAAGTCGTAGTGCGTTTTTGGATTATTACCATGATGCTAGTGTTAGTTGGGCTTTCAACCTTAAAAATTAGATGATAGAGACGGTAAAAAATAAACGGGTAGTAGTGCTTGGGCTTGGTCATACAGGTCTATCGGCCTTGCGCTGGTTGGTTGCGCAAGGTGCAAAAGTTATCGTCGCCGACACACGAGAAAATCCACCTAACTTACAAGTAGTCAGAAATGAGATGCCCAGTGTCGAGGTCTTTTTAGGCGATTATGATACGTCCTTATTACTATCAGCAGAGTTGATGGTGATTAGTCCAGGGGTTGCATTGTCAACACCAGCAGTTCGACAGGCAATTGATGCAGGTGTTCCTGTTGTGGGAGATATTGAGTTGTTCGCGCGATTCCGATCACCCAATGCAAAAGTGATTGCTATTACCGGCTCAAATGGAAAAACGACCGTTACCACATTGGTTGGTGAAATGTGCAAGACAGCAGGACTCAAAACAATTGTGGCAGGCAATATTGGCTTGCCTGTGCTTGAAGCGTTAGACGCTGATGTGCCAGATGTTTATGTGTTGGAACTGTCTAGTTTTCAATTAGAAACAACGAATAATTTGATAGCTGATGTGGCAACTGTGTTGAATGTGACTGAAGATCATATGGATCGCTATCCTGATTTATCGACTTATGCGGCTGCAAAAGCACACATTTTCTATAAAGCAAAACATCAAGTGCTAAACAGAGATGATGCTTGGAGTATGGTGATGGAGAGGCCGCAACTTGCTCTGACGACATATGGTTTAGATGCCGCTGCTGACGGGTTTGGCATAGAAGATAACAATAATGAAATCTGGTTATGTGATAGTGGCAAACATCTGATTAACGCTGCTGATTTACATATTAGAGGTGCACATAATGTTTCTAACGCACTAGCAGCACTTGCGTTATGTCGAGCAATAGGCTTGGAATATGCACCTTTGCTCAGTACTCTGTATAACTTTAAAGGTCTGCCGCATCGAGTAGAGTGGGTTGCTGAAATTGATAAAGTTGACTATTTTGATGACTCAAAAGGGACTAATGTCGGTGCAACTTGTGCAGCTATATCGGGTTTGCCGCAAAAAGTTGTCTTGATTGCAGGTGGTGATGGTAAAGATCAGAATTTTTCGCCACTGGTTCGACCTGTTAAAGAAAATGCACGTGCAGTCGTGCTGATAGGTCGCGATGCGCCTATCATTGAGAAGGTTTTGCTCGAAACTATGGTGCCAATTTATCATGCGAATGATATGCAAGAGGCCGTCGCAATCGCTAGGCGAGTGGCACAGGCAGGAGATGCGGTTCTGCTTTCTCCAGCATGTGCAAGCCTTGATATGTATGAAAACTATATTAGGAGAGCGGAGGCTTTTGTAGCAGCCGTGAAAAGGCTGGAAGTGGAGGTAGCGTGCTGACCACTATCACTATGCAGTCAAGAGAGCGTGCCATTTCAGACCGCTATGATCAATTACTTCTCTGGGTGACATTAATTTTACTGGGCATAGGGCTTGTCATGGTTTACTCAGCCTCCATCGCTATTGCCGAGGCAAACGCCAGTATTGGACATAAGAGCACTTATTATTTAACAAGGCAGGCGGTCTTTATTGCGGTGAGTCTGGTATCAGCATACGTTGCATTTCAGATTCCGATAGATTGGTGGCAAAAAATGGCGCCATATTTATTTCTAGTCGGTCTTGCACTTTTAATATTGGTGTTGATACCAGGTATTGGTCGCAATGTTAATGGCAGTCAAAGATGGTTATCTTTGTTTGTGATTAATTTACAACCATCAGAATTTATGAAGCTATTCGCTGCAATGTATGTAGCAGACTATGCCGTGCGAAAGTCGGGACAAATGGATAGCATCGTGAAAGGATTTTTGCCCATGGTAGCTGTAATGATACTGGTCGGCTTCCTTTTACTCAGAGAGCCTGATTTTGGCGCATTTGCTGTTGTTGCTGCAATCTCAATCTCAATATTATGGTTGGGTGGCATTACAGTGAAAATCATTATTGGCTTATTAGTGATTTTGCCAGTCGCAATCTACTTCTTAATTGTCAGTTCACCTTATCGATTACAACGTGTTATCGGGTTTATGGACCCTTGGGCTGACCCTTTTGGTAAGGGCTACCAATTATCTCACGCGCTGATTGCTTTTGGTCGTGGGGAATGGTTTGGTGTTGGATTAGGCGCTAGTGTAGAAAAGTTACTCTATCTGCCAGAAGCGCACACTGATTTCTTACTAGCGGTAATCGCTGAAGAGTTGGGTTTTGTGGGCGTAGTCACAGTGCTCGGTTTGTTCTCTTGGCTTGTAATTAGAGCGTTTGGCATAGGCAAAGAAGCGATTGAAAACGAGCGATATTTTTCAGCACTGCTAGCACAAGGAATTGGAGTCTGGCTAGGTGTACAGGCGATTATCAATATCGGCGTCAATATGGGGGTATTGCCAACAAAAGGCTTAACCTTGCCGTTCCTATCTTTTGGTGGTAGCGGTATTTTGGCAAATTGTATTGCAGTTGCCGTCTTGTTAAGGGTTGACTACGAAAACCGCCGTATTCAGAAAGGCTTACCAGTATGATGGCAAAGACATCTACATCAAATGGAGCAAAGCCTACTTTAATGGTCATGGCAGGTGGCACGGGTGGTCATGTGTATCCTGCCATCGCTGTTGCAGATTATTTGCATGCACTTGGTTGGAAAGTGGTCTGGCTTGCCACCGAGGGTGGAATGGAAAACCGCTTGATTGCTGATAAACCATATAGCAAGGCAATGATTACGATGCGTGGCGTGCGTGGGAAAGGATTACTTGGCTGGTGTTTGCTGCCATTTAAATTGCTTGTTGCTTTTAAACAAAGCTTAAGCGCAATTAAGGAGCATCAGCCTCATGTGGTATTAGGGATGGGTGGATTTGCTGCATTCCCAGGCGGCATGATGGCTAGTCTGCTTGGCAAGCCGTTGGTGATACATGAACAAAATTCAGTTGCTGGATTAACTAATAAAGTGTTGAGCCATATTGCAAGCCATGTATTAGCTGCTTTCCCAGCTGCTTTTGGCAATAGAGCGACCTTAGTTGGCAACCCTGTACGCGATGCAATCTGTCAGTTAGGTACGCCGCAAAATCGTTATAGCGGTAGAAAAGGCAGGCTGAGATTGCTGGTTGTTGGTGGCAGCTTGGGTGCGGCGGCGTTAAATGATGTTATCCCCGAAGCCATTGCCAAAATGGCTGAGGCAGAGCGACCTGAAATCGTACATCAAGCGGGTGAAAAACACTTGGCTATATTGGAGCAAAATTACAGCAAAGCGGGTGTTAGTGCTGATACAAAATCCTATATAGAAGATATGGCATCGCTTTATGCATGGGCTGATATCGTATTTTGTAGAGCTGGCGCGCTCACCATAGCAGAGCTGGCGTGTGTGGGCGTGGCTAGTGTATTGGTGCCATTTCCGCATGCAGTTGATGATCATCAAACATCTAATGCGCACTATCTAACTGAGAATAAGGCAGCAATTTTGATTCAGCAAACAGAGTTAAGCACAGAGAGGGTGAATGAGTTACTAAGCAATCTGACAAGAGAGCGATGCTTAGAGATGGCGATTAATGCACGTGCGTTGGCGAAGCCTGAAGCTACCAAAGCGGTAGCCGATGTCTGCGTTTCATTAGCGGGAGTGATGGCGTGAAACATAAGGTCAAAAATATACATTTTGTTGGCATAGGTGGTATTGGTATGAGCGGCATAGCTGAAGTGCTCATTAATTTAGGCTTTAGTGTCAGCGGATCTGATCTCGCTACTAATGCGACAACAAAAAGGTTGGAAGGCTTTGGGGCAACAATCTATCAAAATCACGCCAAAGAAAATTTAGGTGAAGCAGATGTGGTTGTTGTCTCTACTGCAGTCAGACAAGATAACCCAGAAGTCATTGAAGCAAGAGAACGACATATCCCTATCGTGCCACGTGCCATGATGCTAGCTGAATTAATGCGATTCAAACAAGGAATCGCAGTGGCAGGGACACATGGGAAAACAACAACAACGAGCTTGATAGCCAGCATACTAGCCGAAGCTGGTTTGGATCCAACTTTTGTGATTGGTGGCAAACTTGAGTCTGCCAGTACCAATGCCAGATTAGGTGCTGGGGAGCATATTGTGGTTGAAGCGGATGAATCAGATGCTTCATTCCTACATTTAAGCCCAATTTTGGCAGTAGTGACGAATATCGATCAAGACCATATGGAGACGTATGGTCATGATTTCGAAAAACTAAAAAACGCGTTTGTGGAATTTTTACAGCAGCTGCCTTTTTGGGGCATGGCAGTTTTATGTATAGATGATGAAAATGTCCGTGAAATATTACCACGTGTCACTAAACCTGTGACTACCTATGGTTTTAGTGAGGATGCGAGTATTAGAGCAAGTGCAATACGTGCAGATAATGGAAAAATGCATTTCAGAGTGACTAGGGTAAATGGTGTGACAACGGAGTTTGATGTCACACTGAACTTACCTGGTCATCATTATGTGTTGAATGCACTTGCCGCAATTGCCATCGCGAGTGAATTAAATGTCCCCGATGCGGCGATTATTAAAGCATTGGCAGAATTCAAAGGTGTAGGCAGAAGGTTCGAGCGCTATGGAGAGGTGGCAACAAGTAAAGGCGGAACGTTTACGCTAATCGATGATTATGGGCATCACCCTGTAGAGCTGAGGGCAGTTATTGCGGCAGCAAGAGATGCCTTTCCGAATAGAAGGTTGGTATTGGCATTTCAGCCTCACCGTTACACGCGGACAAGAGATTGTTTCGAGGATTTTGTGCAAGTGATTTCAAGTGTTGATGTTGCCTTGCTCACGGAAGTGTATTCAGCAGGCGAGGCACCTATCGTGGCCGCTGATACAAGAACGCTTATTCATGCAATTCGTGTAATCGGAAAGGTTGAACCAATATTTGTAGAATCAAAAGATGATTTACCTGCTGCCATTTTAAGCACAGTGCAACAAGATGATGTTGTGCTCGTGATGGGGGCTGGCAGTGTGGGGCAAGTAGCATCTGATACTAAGGCAATGATGGCATGATGCAAGCTGAATCACTGACTAGACTGTTTGAAAATGAGCCGTTAGCAAGGTATACAAGCTGGCGCGTCGGAGGTAACGCTGATCGGCTATTTATCCCAACAAGTTTAGATAAGTTGGTCGAATTTCTACAAAGTGTAGACCCACATGAACCGCTCTATTTTATCGGTTTAGGGAGTAATTTATTAGTACGTGATGGTGGTGTGCGCGGCACGGTGATTGTGATGCATCAGGCCTTAAAAGATTTAAGAGTAGATGGAAATTATATATATGCAGAGGCAGGTGTCACTAGTGCCAAGCTGGCTAAATTCAGTGCAGCTAATAAGCGTAAAGGTGCAGAGTTTATGGCAGGCATTCCGGGCACGGTAGGTGGCGCATTAGCGATGAACGCTGGATGTTATGGTGGCGTCACTTGGGATATTGTTTATCAAGTTTTAACCATTGATAGGTATGGGAATACACACGTTAGAAATGCGAGTGAATTTGTAACGGGTTATCGAATAGTTTCCATGCCAATGCCTGAGGAATGGTTCTTAGGCGCATGGTTTGCACTAGAGGCTGGTAGTGAGCAGGAGTCAACAAGAAAAATTAAAGACTTATTGGCAACGCGTTTAGCAAGTCAACCACTCAACTACCCTAGCGGTGGTTCAACGTTTCGCAATCCTGAAGGGGACTTTGCAGCTAGGTTAATTGAAGCAAGTGGCCTAAAGGGTTACCAAATAGGTGGTGCACAAATATCGCCGAAGCATGCAAATTTTATTATCAATGTTGGTAATTGTAGTGCGTTAGATATTGAGTTGTTGATTCGGCATATCAAAGAAGTCGTTCTAGAAAAGCAAGGTGTGGCTTTGCAGCAAGAAGTGAAGGTGATAGGTGAGTATGCCTAATAAGATTTATAAGGAGATGACAGCTAAGGATTTTGGCAAAGTAGCTGTAATGCTTGGTGGGGAGTCTGGCGAGCGTGAGGTTTCATTGTTAAGTGGGCAAGCGGTAATGAATGCATTAAAACGTCAAGGTGTGATGGCTGAGGCTTTTGACCCACGTGAACGTGATATGCATGAATTAATTACATTTGACAGGGTGTTTATTGCATTGCATGGGCGCTTTGGAGAGGATGGCACAGTACAGCGCACGCTGGATAGTATGCAAATTCCTTATACAGGCAGTGGTGTAACTGCCTCAGCGGTTGGTATGGATAAATGGCAAACAAAACTGAAATGGGCAGAAGCTGGTGTTATCACGCCTGCTTATGAACTAGTCAATACAGAAAGTGATTTTTCTGCAATAGAGCAGAAATTAGGTTTGCCACTATTTGTGAAACCAGCAAATGAAGGGTCGAGTATTGGTATCAGTAAAGTAAAAAAAGCTGGGGAACTGGCAGCCGCCTATGCTTTGGCAGCAGCAGCAGATCCTTTGGTGATAGCGGAACAATACATAGGTGGCGGTGAATATACCGTAGGTATTTTAGGTGATATAGCATTGCCAATCGTGAAAATCGTGCCACAGACCGAATTTTATGATTACGAAGCTAAATATATACGTGATGATACCCAGTATTTGTGTCCATGTGGTTTAAGCAAGGATGTTGAAGCCTATATACAACAAGAAGCACTAGAAGCATTTCAAGCGATTGGTTGCAGTGGATGGGGGCGTGTTGACTTTCTGATGGATGAGACAGGCAAGCATTACTTTTTGGAGTTGAACACTAGCCCAGGCATGACAGACCATAGTTTAGTCCCTATGGCGGCTAAAGCAGCTGGAATAAGTTTTGATGAGCTGGTGTTAGCCATATTGGCAATGACGATAAAAGTGAAGAGTTCGGAGCATGCTTATGTGGGATAAGCCAGCACTGTTGAATTGGTTAGCCAACCTCTTTTTCGCGATCTCAGTCGTGCTCTTTATCTATGGCGTGCTATTTGTGTTCGTACATTTGCCAATTTTCCCAATCCGTGAAGTGAAGATTGGTGGCGCGTCAGAACACGTAAATCGTGAGCAAGTGCAGTTGATTGTAGATGCGCATTTAAAAGGCAATTTTTTCACATTAGATTTAGTGAAAACAAGAGAAGCATTTGAAAAACTGCCATGGGCAAGGTCAGTCAGCGTGAGACGTCGTTGGCCAGATGCGCTAAATGTTGAGATAGAAGAACATGTTGCCTTGGCACGGTGGGGCGATATTGCTTTAGTCAATACCCGTGGAGAACTGTTTCATGCTGCCTCAGACGCTGAACTCCCGATCTTCTATGGCCCAGGTGACGGCGTGAAGGAGGTGACGAAACAGTTTACATACTTTAGCAAAATTTTGAGTCGAGCAGATATAAAAGTAAAGCAGATTACGCTATCACCCAGACGTGCATGGGAAATTAAGACAGACGAGAATTTGATAATTTCACTAGGCCGTTTAGATATGGCAGCTAGACTCGATAAATTTACAGCAGTTTATCAGGCTGTATTAAGTCATTTGAATGCTGAAATTAAGTATGCAGATTTACGCTATCCAAATGGATTTGCTGTGCGTAAACCGAAAAAGTTATCAATGCAAGTATTGCCAAAGACGCAAAAATTTGCGTTTACATCGGGTGTAAAAGGGAGTGGAAATGAGCAAAGTGCGTGAAGAAAAGAACCTAATTATAGGGTTAGATATCGGCACATCTAAAATTGTAACCCTGGTAGCGGAGTTGTTACCTGAGGGCGCTATTAAAGTCATAGGGCTAGGACAGCATGCCTCAAGAGGGCTAAAAAAAGGAGTGGTTGTCAATATCGACTCTACGATGCAAGCGATACAGCGTTCGCTGGAAGAGGCTGAGTTGATGGCTGATTGCAAAATAGAAAGTGTATTTACAGGTATAGCAGGTAGTCACGTTAAGAGCCTTAATTCACATGGCATGGTCAAAATAAAAGACTCAGAAGTGACGCAAATGGATGTTGATCGTGTTGTTGAAACAGCACGAGCCATAGCTTTACCTGCAGATCAGCAAATACTCCATATTTTGACGCAAGAATTCATTATTGATGGTCAGGATGATGTACGTGAGCCGCTTGGTATGAGTGGTATGAAGCTGGAGGTGAAAGTACATATTGTGACTGGGGCTGTAGCAGCAGCACAGAATATTGTGAAATGTATAAAGCGTTGTGGTTTGGAAGTCAACGACCTCATCTTGCAGCCACTAGCATCAAGCATAGCAGTGTTGACTGAGGATGAAAAAGAGCTTGGAGTCTGCTTGGTGGATATTGGCGGAGGCACAACAGATATTGCTGTATTTAAGAGTGGCTCTATTCGACATACCGCAGTAATTGGCATAGCAGGGGATCAAGTGACTAATGATATTGCTGTTGCTTTCCGCACACCGACCCAGTCCGCTGAAGATATCAAAGTTAAACATGGCTGTGCTTTACGGCAGCTAGCGGATCCTCGCGAAATGGTGGAGGTGCCAGGTGTGGATGGAAGAGAAGCAAGAGAATTGTCATTGCAGACATTGGCGGAAGTGGTGGAGCCAAGAATTGTAGAACTATATGAACTCGTGTTACAGGAGCTAAGACGGAGTGGTATGGAAGAATTGATTGCATCAGGCATCGTGATTACAGGTGGTTCATCGATGATGCGAGGCATGATTGAGCTCGGGGAAGAAATTTTCCATATGCCAGTTCGGTTAGGAATGCCACGTTATGTTGGTGGGTTATCTGAAGTGGTCAGTAACCCTAGATATGCAACAGGTGTTGGGTTGGTGTTAATGGGCAAACAGCAGTTAGAACAAAAACTGACTGGGCAGCTGGAACTTAATTCTTTTGTTGGTATTTTTAAGAGAATGAAAGCTTGGGTTCAAGGAAATTTTTAGTGATAAAAAGTAGTAGTTAAGGGCAGGGCTTATGTAAATAGGCTCAAACATTTAGGCAAAAAAGGAGATAGATAATGTTTGAAATTATGGAAAAAGATTCACAAGAAGCCGTCATTAAGGTGATTGGTGTTGGTGGATGTGGTGGTAACGCAGTTGATCATATGATTAGCAAAAACGTCAGTGGCGTAGAGTTTATTTGCGCTAATACTGATGCTCAGGCGTTACTAAAAAGTGAGGCAGCAACAACATTGCAAATTGGATCAGATATCACCAAAGGATTAGGTGCTGGGGCTAAGCCTGAAATTGGTCGCGAAGCAGCAATTGAAGACCGTGATCACATTGCAGAGATGATTGAAGGTGCTGACATGTTATTTATTGCTGCTGGCATGGGCGGTGGTACTGGCACAGGAGCTGCCCCGATTATTGCAGAAGTGGCAAAAGAGATGGGTATTTTAACTGTTGCGGTAGTCACTAAACCATTTGCATTTGAAGGTAAGCGTACACAGGTAGCAAAAGCAGGTTTAGAAGAGCTTTCACAATATGTAGATTCATTAATTGTGATACCAAATGAGAAGTTAATGGAAGTGCTTGGTGAAGATGTGCCATTTATGGAAGCGTTTCGTGCCGCGAACGATGTGCTACATAATGCTGTCTCAGGTATAGCAGAAATTATTAACTGTCCAGGATTGGTTAATGTTGACTTTGCTGATGTGCGTACAGTAATGAGTGAGATGGGTATGGCGATGATGGGTTCAGCTGAAGCAAGCGGTGATAATCGCGCTAAAATTGCAGCAGAACAAGCAGTTGCTAGCCCACTGCTAGAAGATATTAATTTAGCGAATGCACGTGGCGTGCTGGTTAATATCACTGCTAGTACAAGCTTTAAAATGAAAGAATATTATGACGTAATGAATACCATCAAAGACTTTACCGCTGATGATGCGACTGTAATCGTCGGTACTGTAATGGATGAGTCAATTGGTGACAAACTACGTGTTACGATGGTAGCAACTGGACTTAATGGATCAATTGCTAAACGTGAACAAAAACCAGAGTTACGTGTGATGACAACGCTACGCAATGGGACGACAGATATCCCAATGTTTCCAGAAGATAATACAGCCGATACTGAGCCAGCCGTTTTTAGCTCAAACAGTCGTCGTGCGCAGGTAGATGCGATGAAAATGAGTGGTGTTGAAGAGTATGATATTCCAGCATTCTTGCGTAAACAAGCAGACTAAAACCTGTTTGATTTAAACATTATGCTAATATATCAGACACATATGCTATTTGTTTGATGAGTTTGCCATATGTTTATCGCTGTGAATAACAGTGCGTTATTTAGGAATGATGTGTGTTAAAACAAAGAACATTACAGAAGAAAATAAGTGCAACAGGTGTTGGGCTGCATAATGGTCGAAAAGTCACCTTAACACTTAGCCCTGCACCTATCAATGCAGGTATTGTCTTTCGGCGTACCGATTTGCCCGGTAAGCCAGAAATACAAGCAACACCTGATGCAGTAAGTGATACGCGCATGTGCTCTGCCCTAGAGAAAAATGGTGCGCGTGTTGCAACTGTCGAGCATGTAATGTCAGCATTAGCAGGCCTAGGTGTTGATAATGTGATTGTTGAAGTGGATGCATCAGAAATTCCTATCATGGATGGTAGTTCAAGCCCATTTATATTTTTACTGCAGTCTGCTGGGATAGTCGAGCAGCCTGCAGCAAAAAAATTCATCCGTGTAAAAAAACAAGTAAAAGTAACTGACCAAGATAAATGGGTCATGTTTGAACCATATCACGGCTTTAAAATGGACTTTACAATTGATTTTGCGCACCCCGTTTTTGAGGGGAGTGGTAACAATGTAAAAATTGATTTTGCTGATAACTCTTATATCAAGGAAATTAGTCGAGCACGCACATTTGGGTTTATGCACGAAGTTGAATATCTACGGGCAAATGGCCTAGCACGTGGTGGCAGCCTTGATAATGCGATTGTCCTCGATGAGTTTCGTGTATTAAATACGGAAGGGTTGCGCTACGAAGACGAGTTCGCTAAACACAAGGTGTTAGATGCGATTGGTGATTTGTATATGTTAGGACATCCTTTGCTTGGTTCTTATATTGCATATAAGTCTGGACATGGACTAAATAATCAGTTAATTCGAGCATTAGTTGCGGATGTTAGTGCATGGGAATATGTCACGTTTGAAGATATTAATAATGCACCAATTGGCTTCCAAGCACAAACGCAAAACTTTACGCCTCATTTAATGCCACACTTCAGCTCATAAGGTCATGTCAGAGTGTTTTTATTACGCATCCTTTTAGCATTAATTGTCATTGCCATTTTTGTGCTAATCGCTGGATATATTGTCACGAAGAATCAAAAATACATAGGGACATTAAAAAAACTAGTTATATACTCGGCATGGGCTGGTACATTGCTCATATTGTTTAGTATTCTAGCGCGTGTGATTAGGTTATAGGTATGAAGCTATTTAATCATTATCTCAAGCATATACTAATGTTGCTCATTTCCGTGATAGCAGTTTATGCACATGCTACAACAAGTGATCAAATCTTCTTAAAGGCAAAAGATGCTTATGAGAGAGAAGATGTCAAAGCACTTAATCAATACCTAGATCAACTGGAATCAGAAAATTATTTACTAACGCCTTATGCAAAATACTGGCTTATACGTCTTAAGCTGGATGTTACCGACAATCAGTTTATTTCTGATTTCATAAACCAACACCCTAATTATGCATTTACTGAAAAATTAAGGATTGAGTATTTAAAAAAATTAGGTAAACAGCGCGATTGGCAAAAGTTTACAGAAGCATACACTAATGACCAATCAGAAAATACCTCTGTTGCCTGTTACGCCGTCGAAGCCTATGCTGCACAGCCCAACACAGGGTCATTAATGTACGCAAAACCATTATGGCTGACTGACAAAGAGCAACCAAATGATTGCAATCGACTATTTGATTATTTGCAAAAGATTGGCATTATAGATGAAGAGGCCATTTGGCAAAGATTTAGAATGACATTGGCACATAACAGAATTAATGTGGCCAAAGCCATTATTAAACGTAGCAAACAATATCGATCTAGCTTTGATAAGTTACTTTCAAGTACATCTCGATCTCCCGAACGTATCTTAAAAAAGAAGCAAATATCTCTGAAATCTCGTTTTGGTAGAGAGTTAACATTGTATTCTTTAATTCAGGTTGCAAAAAAAGATACATGGCAAGCATTGGCAGCGTTTAAAAATATACAAAACAGTTTTGATGCTGATGAGCACAGTCATTTCTATGGTATGTTAGGTTTGTATGCTGCAAAGCGACATGAGCCAGAAGCACAGTTATGGTTTCAAAAAGCGGATTTCGATGCATTAAATGAAGAGCAGATGACATGGTTTGCACGTGCTGCACTCAGACAACAAGATTGGTTAGGCTTGCTCAATGTGATTGAAAAAATGCCCTCAGAGCTTGCCAATCAAGCAAGGTGGCGATACTGGAAAGCTCGGTCACTTATTGAACGTAAGCGTGAAGATGAGGCAAATGCTATTTTGGTAGAGTTAGCAGTGGAACGACATTATTACGGTTGGTTAGCTCAGGATGAGATAAATGGCTTCCATCCGCCAAAGCTGCTTTTTTACAAACCAAAACTAAAAGAAATTGCACATATTGGAACAATGCCTGGGATTCAGCGTGCCGAGGCATTATTAGGATTAGATTTGCGTTGGGAAGGCAAACATGAATGGGCCTTGGCGGTAAACGGACTAAGCGATAAAGAGTTGCTCGCTGCTGCAGAGTATGCCAATCAGCACCACTGGTATGACTTGGCTATAAACACGGCAGATGACACAAAAGAGTATCATGATTTTTCGCTCAGATATTTAATGCCTTATCAGAGTTTAATGCGTCAAGCTGCTTATAAACAAGATGTTGATTTAACATGGTCACATGGCATTGTGAGGCAGGAAAGTCGGTTTATGCATTATGCTAAATCGCATGCAGGTGCAGCAGGGTTAATGCAACTCATGCCTACAACCGCGAGATGGGCAGCAAAACGAGCAGGCATCAAAAATTACAAGCGGAATATGATTGATGATTTAGATACTAATGTAGCCATTGGGACTTATTATTTACGTTATACATTAGATTTAATGAAGGGTAATAAGGTGATGGCTACAGCTGGGTATAATGCTGGTCCAAGCCGAGCAAAGCAATGGCAAGGGAGTGAGCCACTAGAGGGAGCCATTTATGCAGAGACGATTCCATTCAATGAAACTAGAAACTATGTGCAACGAGTAATGGCAAATTCACATTTATATGGACAGCAGTTAGGTGACTTGCGGACAACACTAAAGCAGCGCATGGGCATTATCCCAGCAAAGTAGAACTCTGAATATAACGATACACTTAGGTATAAAAAGATGATGATTAATAAAGTGGTGGTGATTGGTGGTGCTGGCTTTGTAGGGTCCAGCATAGTGGCAGAGCTGAATGATAAAGGCTATAAGGTCAAAGTATTGACAAGAAATAGAGAGCGAGCCAAGCATTTAATTTTATTGCCAAATGTAGAGGTTGAAGCATGTGATATCGCTGATAATACATCGCTGAAGGCAGCAGTAAGTGGCTGTGATGCTGTCATTAATTTAATCGGCATTTTACATGAGCGTAAAAATACAACCTTTGATTTTGTCCATCACCAGTTACCTAAACGCATTGCTACAATATGTCAGGAGCTAGGTATTAAGCGTTTGCTGCATATGAGTGCATTGCGTGCCAGTGAGGATGCGCCAAGTCAATACTTGCAAAGTAAAGCACGCGGAGAGCTTGCTTTGGCAGCTTTTAAACAATCGCTTAATGTAACAATTTTTAAACCATCGGTTATATTTGGTCGAGATGATAGCTTTCTAAATTTATTTGCAACAATGATTAAATACTTGCCAGTCATCTTTCTGGCAAAACCAGAGTCTAAATTCCAGCCAATTTGGGTAGAAGATGTAGCAAGTGTATTTGTGAACAGCTTGCAAAATGATGACACTTATCACAAAGCTTTCGAGCTGGTTGGTCCATCTATATATACCATGCGTGAGTTAGTGACTAAAGTAATGGGTTTATTGCATAAGAGTAAACCAATCATTGGTCTAAGTGATCGACTATCTTATATTCAAGCTTGGTTGCTGGAATGGTTGCCGATTAAATTAATGACTAGAGATAATGTGCGCTCAATGGAGGTTGACAGTGTTGCATCAGGACCCATGGCTCCGGAGATTGCATATCCACTTACACCATTAGAGGCTATAGTCCCAAGCTATATTATCAATAAAACCCCAAGAGCGAAATATCATCAATTCAGAACGGCTGCGGGCCGAGTGATTAATGGCAGAAGATAATCGCCTAGCGATATATTGTGTAGGTGGGGCAGTCAGAGATGAGTTGTTGGGGCTGCCTGTCAAAGACTATGATTACGTTGTTGTTGGCTCCACAGCAGATGAGATGCTGCGTTTAGGATATCGACCAGTTGGAAAAGACTTTCCGGTCTTTTTACATCC
>JBLLNR010000018.1:0-35091 GCA_048058875.1 Methylotenera sp.
AATGCATCATAGGCAGCATGCAAGTCAGCAGCCTTGTTTTCTGGTGTAAAGTCATTTGGAAATACTGCCGACTGATTTACCTGTGCTTGCTGGCGCAAGTTTTTTAATTTTTCACGCCGCTCTGCAATGACATGATTCTCATTCGTTTGCGGTTCAACTGCTTCTGGGGCGTCTGGATTTGCCTGTTGTGTCATGGGGAGTACTCTAAAGATTAAATAGAATGTTGGTTAAATTTCAAAACACGCATTTTAGCATTATATCGACTTGCTTGTAATAAAAGGCCACGCGCTGTACGTTCGAAAATAGCTGTTATTTAGAAAAGCGCCATTAGTGTGCATCTTAATCATTCAGTGCAAACATATTGTGCAGAGTCACTGATATAGTTTTATAAGTTATTGTATAAAATAAGTTTTTAAAGTGGTGCATTTGTTGCTTGTTGATTAGTATTAAATCAACAATGACCAACATCATGGCAGAAACCGAACACTCCTTATCAAAAGACCTTAAAGAAAACATTCGTTACCTCGGCAGGGTATTAGGTCAGGCCATAGCCAGCAAAGAAGGACAGGATACCTTTGATAAAATTGAGTATATTCGAAAAACTGCCATCAAGTTCCGCCGTGAAAATGATCAGCATGCAGCAGATGCGCTTGAAAATTCACTTAAAAGCTTAACGCCAGAACAAGCTGTGCCCATCATTCGTGCATTTAGCCACTTTAAACATCTGGTGAATATTGCCGAGGACTTGTATGCACATCAGCGCACACGAATAAACGAAGATAATTTAGGCAACGGTATGCTTGCACACACGGTTAATAAGTTTAATAGACCTGATATCAGTTATGAAACCATTGCCAATTTTTTCAATGAGGCGCTTATTTCTCCTGTGCTGACAGCACACCCCACTGAGGTTCAACGTAAAAGCATTTTAGAGCTGCAAGATGCATTAGCAAGTCATCTGGCAGAAAGAGATACACTTATTTCAAAAAAAGAAATCGAACGTAATCGTCTCTTAATAGAAGGGACCATTTGTGCGTTGTGGCAGACACGTGTAGTAAGACTATCAAAAATATCGGTGATCAATGAAATTGAAAATGCCATTAGTTATTATGAAACAACCTTTTTGCACGCTATCCCAGAAATTCTGCAAGATCTGGAACGTGACATTAACCGAATTTTTAGTAATGAGTTTTATGGTTTATATCAACTACCGAGTTTTCTCAATATGGGTAGCTGGATTGGTGGCGACCGCGATGGTAATCCATTCGTCAATGGTGAGACCTTATCGCAAGCAATACACCTTCAGTCATCCACAGCCTTCAAATTCTATTTAAGTGAAGTCGAATCACTGCGTCGAGAATTTGCTATTTCTACACGACTTATTAATGTAACGCCAGAAGTGCAAGCACTTGCAAAACGTTCACGTGATCAATCACCGCATCGTATTGATGAAGCCTATCGTATGGCATTAAATAGCATTCATGATCGCCTAGTAGTAACGGCCAAACCAGTCTTAACTGTCACGGCAAGTGAGCAAGATAAAATCGATGCAAAGCCCTATCAGACGGCTGAAGAGTTCCTAGCAGAAATTACCATACTGATTCACTCGCTGATGCTAAATAAAGGTGAGAATCTGGTCTACCCTAGGATAGGCAAACTAGCAAAAGCCATTGAAACGTTTGGATTTCATTTATCAACTGTTGATATTCGGCAGTCTTCTGATGTGCATGAAGCCGTGGTCACTGAACTCTTGCATAAAGCTGGCTATGAATGTAATTACGACGATTTAGATGAAGAAGATAAAATCGAAATACTGCTAGCTGAACTAAAACAACCACGGCTCTTGTACTCACCGTATCACCAATACTCGGAATTACTACACAAAGAAATGGCTGTGCTGAATAAAGTGCGTGAAATGCGCCAGCTATTTGGCCCAAGAGCTGTGCGTCAGTACATAATTTCACATACAGAAACACTTTCTGATTTATTGGAACTAGCGTTGTTGCAAAAAGAAACTGGCTTGCTACGTGGTGTATGGGGTTCTGCGAATATACAACTGGATTTAAATATTGTCCCACTATTTGAAACGATAGCTGACTTACGTAATGCACCTATGATTATGGGAGATTGGTTAAGTTTGATTGGCATCAAACATGTGCTCCGTTATCAAGGTAATAAACAAGAGATTATGCTAGGCTACTCTGATAGTAATAAGGATGGAGGATTCTTAACGTCGAGTTGGGAGCTTTACAAAGCTGAAGTAGAGCTGCTGTCACTATTTAAGCAGGCTAACATCAAACTGAGATTATTTCATGGTCGCGGCGGCGCTGTTGGACGAGGCGGCGGCCCAACTTATGATGCAATTGTGGCACAACCACCAGATACGGTGAACGGTCAAATTAGGTTGACAGAACAAGGTGAAACGATAGCATTCAAATACTCAGATGCGAAAGTAGGCAAACAAAGTTTAGAGACACTTATTGCAGCAACCGTTGATGCTAGCCTGTTCCCAGAAAATGAAATGAGTGACCAACAACTGCGCAGCTTTGAAAGCATTATGGAAGAATTATCTAGTACTGCTATGACGGCCTATAGAAGCCTTGTCTATGAAACCCCAGGCTTCGAAGATTACTTTTTTAATACGACCCCTATTTCTGAAATTGCTGAACTGAATATTGGCAGCCGGCCCTCAGCACGCAAATCTAATCGAAGAATTGAAGATTTGCGCGCCATTCCTTGGGGGTTCTCTTGGGCCCAATGCCGATTATTGTTACCTGGCTGGTTCGGTTTGGGTAGTGCAATTCATAACTTCATCCATGCAGATGAAAAAAAGACAAAAACACGGACGGCACAACTAAAACAGATGCTGAATGCATGGCCACTATTTAAGACATTAATTGCTAATGTTGATATGGTGATAGCAAAAACTGATTTAACCGTTGCTAAACACTATGCGCAAATGCTGGCGGATGAGCAACTAAGAAGGACTGTTTTTAGTCGTATCGAAAAAGAGTATATGCTCACTATCTCAGCATTAAACCTATTACAAGAAACCGATAAACGTCTAGCCAATAACCCAATCTTGGCAGCCTCAATCAAAAACAGATTACCTTACTTAGATCCAATGAACTACCTGCAAGTTGAAATGATTCAACGCTACCGCGCTGGTGACAACAATGACAAACTCAAACTTGCCATCCTACTGACGATTAATGGTATTGCAGCTGGGCTCAGAAATACTGGTTAAGCTATAGCTTATTGATTTTCTCTGTCATACCCGACTGTTGATCAGCTAGGGTTTCATAGAGTGGTTTACTAAAAATTTTGGAAATAATTGAGGCCATAAAGGTAATCGCCATCAAACTAATGACCATTTCATGTCCATCTATCATTTCCATTACAATGATGAAAGAGGTGAGTGGCGCCTGAGTAACAGCCGCAAGAAAACCGGCCATGCAGAGTGCAATAATAGCGCTTGTGTAATATTCATGGCCAAATAAAGGCACAAGATCGTGGCCGATACCTGCACCAATCGAAAGTGAAGGCGCGAATATGCCACCAGGAATCCCACTTAAGTAGGTAAATATAGTAGCTAAGTATTTAACTGGCGCATAAAACCATGCATCAGCTGTATCTCCAATCAAAATACTGTGTGCGGTGTGATAACCAGAACCATGCGCCGCACCGTGACTGACAGCCCCTAACGCAGCAACCATCAAACCACAAAAGCCTGCCCACCATAGCGGGTGTAAGCGCCTAAAGGCCCCTATTCGACCTTTCATCTTACCTGCGCTAATCAATGTTCGACTAAAAATGCCACCCAATATGCCACAAACCAAACCACACACCGGTACTGGTACGATAATATTTCGACTGACAATCCCTACTGACAATTGTCCAAAATAAATATAATTCCCTTGTAATGAAATAGCCACCAAACCAGAAAGGACAATGGCAGTGATAATCACCCCATTGGTCTTTTGCTCAAAACGCCGTCCTAGTTCCTCAATTGCAAACACAATCCCAGCTAGTGGCGTATTAAATGCAGCAGAAATCCCTGCTGCCCCACCTGCCAAAATGAGATGTCTAGGCTGAACCGCGAACCCATATGGTAGAAAATGTCTAAATGCGTGCATCACACTTGCCGCTACTTGTACGGAGGGCCCTTCTCGACCTGCAGAAAATCCTGATGCTAGTGCACCAACGCCTAAAAATATTTTACCAATCGCCAATCTAAAATTTACCAGCGTTGGGTATCTGTCGCTAGGGGTTTGTTGATGCAGCGCCGCCATGACTTGTGGAATACCACTGCCACCTGCGCCTGGAAACCACCGCCTAGTCATCCAAACAACAATCATGCCGCCAGCAGGCGTTAGAATTAAGGGAACCCACCAATGGGAACGTTGCACAGTAAAAAACAAATCCATTGCATGTTCGGTTGCTTTAGCAAACAACACGACAATTAAGCCTGCTGTAGCTGCGGCTATCCATACAATCACTCGGCCATGCCAGGCATCAAAATCTGTTAACTTGTGCTGCTTAATTGAAGATGTTAGTTCGTCTAAAGGTTGCATACTGCCTAAGGAAAAGTTTAAGTCTGTGATGGGTATAGATTGTATTGTCTATGCGTTAATTTGTACATTTAAACTACTTTATTTATCTTTTTCAGCCAAATGTTTTGATTTTCTAGCGCTTATCATGACGTGATATGGAGAACTGTAAATGAATACTGACATTAATCACGCGAATGAATGGCTAAAGCGCATAAACAAAGTTCATATCCCAGTCTTGAAGCAAACTGCTAGAAACTTAGCTAAGCTGAAGTTGGATGAAGACAACGTTAGCGCACGTGATATTACTTTAGCAGTTTTGAGCGATCCATTTATGGTGTTCAAAATACTGAGCTACACTAACAATAATCCAGGCAAACGCCAGCTGCAACATATTGTTGAGGTTGAGCAAGCAATCATCATGATGGGGACTAGTACTTTTTTTCGCCATTTATTGCCAGATTTACTAGTTGATGATCGGCTCAAAGATAACATTCCAGCGCTTACACACTTGCTTAAACTCATTAAAAGAGCACACCGCGCTGCTTATTTTGCGGCTGACTGGGCTGCATTACGTAAAGACTTACATTCAGAAGAGGTTTGGATTGCGGCATTATTACATGATTTAGCTGAAATGCTAATGTGGTGTTTTGCGCCCGACCAAATGAATCGCATATTTGAGATGCAAAAGAAAGACAAAACCTTACGCACAAAAACCGCACAAGAGTTAGTGTTAGGTTTCCATATGAGTGATTTACAAAATGCACTCATTAAAACGCATCATATGCCACCATTACTGAGCAATTTAATGGATGAAAATAAAGAAAGAATAGACATAAGAGCAACTAATGTATCGCTAGCAGTGAATCTAGCGCGCCATAGTGCAAATGGTTGGGATGATGCTGCACTACCCGATGACTATGAGGCTATCGCCAAGTTTCTACACGTTGATGTTGAAAGAGTACTTTTCCTAATTAAGCACCCTAATGCACAAAATCCGAAATAGTCTTATGTACGTTATTAAACGCCTTGCTTCAAGCTAACCTGAATAAACTGATCTAAATCTCCATCTAAAACAGCCTGTGTATTACCAACTTCAACGTTTGTTCGCAAATCTTTAATACGACCCTGGTCTAGCACATAACTGCGAATTTGATGCCCCCAGCCAATATCAGTTTTGGCATCTTCAAGCGCCTGCTTTTCCTCATTACGTTTACTTAATTCAAGATTATATAAAGCGCCCTTCAGCATATTCATCGCCTCTTCCTTATTTCTATGTTGAGAGCGATCATTTTGGCACTGGACTACAACACCTGTTGGGATATGCGTCAAACGTACGGCTGAATCCGTTTTATTAATATGCTGGCCACCAGCACCACTAGCACGATAGGTGTCAACACGAATATCCGCAGGGTTAATTTCAATTTCTATTGAATCATCTACCTCAGGGAAAATTTGCACACTAGCAAAACTAGTATGTCGCTTAGCGTTGCTGTCAAATGGCGATTTCCGTACTAATCGATGCACACCATTTTCAGTTCTTAAAGTACCAAACGCATAATCACCGGTCACTTTGATTGAAGCGCCTTTGATGCCTGCTACATCACCTTCTGATAACTCAAGCACTTCAACTTTGAAACCTTTACGTTCACAATAACGTAAATACATACGCATGAGCATGTTTGCCCAATCTTGCGCTTCGGTACCACCACTCCCTGATTGAAACTCTATGAAGCAATTGTTTTCGTCCATCGGCTGCGAAAACATGCGACGGAACTCCATTTCTTCAATGGTTTTCTCTAAAGTCTCCGAATCGCTTGCAATACTTAATAATGACTCATCGTCGTTTTCATCACGGGCCATTTCAAATAACTCTTGGTTATCACTAATGCCTTGCTCCAATTTAGTAAGCGTATGAACAACCGACTCAAGCATCCGTTTTTCTTTGCCCAGCTTCTGCGCATTTTCTGGGTCGTTCCAAATATCAGGGTCTTCTAAAAGCCCATCGACTTCAGCTAAGCGTTGTGATTTATTTTCATAGTCAAAGATACCCCCGTAAAGCGAGGTTACGTTGCTTTAAATCAGCTAGGCGATTTGCGATTAGATTGAGTTGTTCAGCTTCCATGGAGTGACTTCTATTGAAATGTTATTTTTTGAGCAATGCTAATCTGCAATTATACAACATAGTTAAACTGTAAATACATCTATTGGATATAAGGCAAACATGTCAATCTTCTAGTTTGCAAGTCATGTCATCAATATTTAAATATTAACGCGCAATAGTTACTTTCAATATAAATTGACATATTTCTATAATTATGGAAATATAGAAATATGAATCATGAATTAGTAGTTACTCAGCTCTCATCTATCGCAAACGAAGCGCGTTTAGCAATTTTCAGACTCTTAGTACAGGCTGGTATAAACGGTTTGGCAGCGGGTAATATTTCAGAGAAATTAGCAATACCAAACAGCACATTATCGTTCCATCTGAAAGAATTAAGCCATGCTGGCTTAATCAATGCCAATCAACAAAGCCGTTATATTTACTATTCTGCCAATTACGAAACGATGAATAACTTACTCGCTTATTTGACCGAAAATTGTTGTGCTGGTGAACAGGTCTGCTGCCCTACAAAAATGTGCACTCCATAAGATAAGGAAGTAACACAGTGAAAAGAATACACCTGCATATCTCAGTAGATGACTTAAATAAGAGCATCTCTTTTTATCATGCACTATTTGGTGTGGAACCGACAGTATTAAAACCAGACTATGCAAAATGGATGTTGGATGACCCACTCGTTAATTTCGCCATTAGTCAATGTGGTGCAAAAGTTGGCCTAAATCACATTGGCATTCAAGCAGAAAGCGATGAAGAACTGTCCGCTATCAAAACGCGACTAGAAAATGCTGAAATGGAAATACTATCCCAACAAGGGACAACCTGCTGCTATGCTAAGTCAGACAAGCATTGGGTAGAAGACCCTGCAGGGATCGCTTGGGAAACTTATCACACCCTAGCAGAGGCAGTCACCTTTAACGATACTGCAAATAACAAACCAAATCAGAACCCCTGCTGTATACCAGCGCAAAGCATTCAACTGACCAATACGAATGGAAAATCAAAACATGACAAAAAATCAAGCTGCTGTTAGCTCTCAGTCACCAATTAGTGCTTTTGAACGCAATCTAACTTGGTGGGTACTGGCATGTATAGTCGTCGGTATTACGCTCGGTAAAATCGCGCCTGGGGTTTTTCAAGGGCTTGCTGACATTAAAGTCGCAGAGGTCAATTTGCCAGTCGCTGTTCTCATCTGGCTAATGATTATTCCCATGCTGCTGAAAATTGATTTTTCTGCAATGGGGGAAGTGCTACAACATGCAAAGGGCATTGGTGTGACCCTATTTATCAACTGGCTGGTGAAGCCCTTCTCAATGGCATTACTGGCATGGGTTTTTATCCGCCACCTGTTTGCCGGTATGTTACCTGTAGATCAAATTGATAGTTATATTGCAGGATTGATACTGCTTGCGGCTGCACCTTGCACTGCCATGGTATTTGTTTGGAGTAACCTATGTGAAGGTGACGCCAAGTTTACGCTGTCTCAGGTGGCTATCAATGACACAATTATGTTGTTCGCCTTTGCCCCTATCGTTGCATTGCTACTAGGTTTGTCAAGTATTGTCGTACCATGGAACACACTATTCATTTCCGTAGTGCTATTTATTATTGTTCCAGTAGTAATCAGCCAAATCGTAAGAAAACTGCTTCTAAATAATGGGAACGATCAAGCATTGAAAGCAACGCTTAAAACCTTACAACCAATATCTTTGGCTTCTCTATTAATCACACTTATCTTACTTTTTGCGTTTCAAGGCCAACAAATTCTTAAGCAGCCTTTGATTATTGTTTTGCTAGCAGTGCCAATTCTTATCCAAGTCTACTTTAACTCCATGCTTGCCTATTGGTTGAATAAAAAAGTCAAAGTCGCACATTGTGTTGCCGCTCCATCTGCCTTAATCGGGGCATCAAACTTTTTTGAGCTAGCTGTAGCTACAGCAATCGCATTATTTGGGTTTAACTCAGGCGCCGCATTAGCAACTGTAGTTGGCGTTCTGATAGAGGTGCCTGTCATGTTGTCAATAGTTGCCATTGTGAACCGCAGCAAACCTTGGTATGAACACTCATAAGCTATGGACCAACCTAATTTAAACCCTACAACTAAGGAAATATTAAAATGGCAGAAAAAATTTACAATGTATTGTTCTTGTGCACAGGGAATTCAGCGCGCAGCATCATGGCAGAAAAATTGATGGAGCATTGGGGAAATGGAAAATTTAAGGCTTTTAGTGCAGGCAGCTTTCCAAATGGCAAAGTAAATCCATTTGCTATTAAAGTGCTTCAAGAACTTAAACTGTCAACCGAAGGCTTACGCAGTAAAAGCTGGGATGAGTTTACTGGTGTAAATGCTCCGCACCTCGATTTTGTATTTACGGTTTGCGACAATGCTGCTGGAGAAGTCTGCCCATTTTGGCCAGGGCAACCAATGACCGCACACTGGGGGGTTGAAGACCCTGCTGCTGTTGAAGGTTCAGATAATGAAAAACTTGCTGCTTTCAAAAAAGCTGCAAGCTATCTTAGCAACAGAATCAAAATGTTTACATCCATACCTCTAGAAAAACTTGATCAAGTAAAAATTAAAAAAGAAATTGACGCTATTGGAAAGACAATAGATTAAACTGCTTTAATTAATTTAAACAATCAATATCCAAGCAAACAATTGTTAAAGAAATACTTGAACCGCCTCAAGCTAATACTTAAAGTATATTGATGTGTTTTTGTTTAGCGATTGGCTGAATCAAACATGATGCTTTCTTTGCTTAGAGTAGATTGGGCTAGCGCTTTATGTCCAAAAATAAAACTAAAGAGTACTCAACTTCGGCAAAATATCCGACAAAAATAATTACTAAATTTTAACTTTAAACATTTTGACAAATAGTATTTATGACATACCATTCATCGTTTGTCACATTACTGTCACATTTTCTTCATACAATGACGGACGTAGTTAAGAGCGCAGTTAAAAAGCGGCAAATGGTCGCACTTGCTGTGTTGAAGTTTTAAAATTATTATTGGAGGTTCTTAATGCAAACTAAGTTTGTTAAATTATTAAGTGCAGCGTCGATATTCGCCGCATCTTTGACCGTTGCTGCACCATCTTTCGCAGCAGCTGAAATCACTGGCGCTGGTGCATCATTCCCTCACCCAATTTATGCAAAATGGGCAGAGTCATATGAAGTGAAAACTGGTGTTAAATTAAACTATCAAGCGAGCGGTTCGGGTGCAGGTATTAAGCAAATCACTAACAAGGTTGTTGATTTTGGCGCTTCGGACAAACCATTAGAGCCTGAAGAGTTAAATAAAAAAGGATTGATGCAATTCCCTACAGTTGTAGGTGGTGTTGTACCAGTTGTGAATATTCCAGGTGTTGATGCAGGCAAATTAGCATTGGACGGCGAAACATTAGCAAACATTTATCTTAAAAAAATTACCAAATGGGATGACCCAGCGATTGTAAAACTAAACCCTGATTTAAAATTACCTAACAAATCAATCACTGTTGTGCATCGTTCTGACGGTTCTGGGACCACATTCATTTTTACAAACTACTTAGGTAAAGTAAGTAAAGAGTGGGCGGATAAAGTGGGTGCGAACACCGCTGTAAAATGGCCGACTGGTGTTGCAGGTGCTAAAAATGCTGGTGTAGCCTCTTATGTTAAAACCATCAAATATTCAATCGGTTATGTTGAACTTGCTTATGCAACACAAAACAACCTTTCTTATACAGCAATGGTTAACAAAGAAGGTTCAACTGTTCAACCGACGATTGAATCATTCCAAGCTGCTGCTGGACATGCTGACTGGGCAAATGCGCCTGGCTTTTACGAAATTTTAACGAATGAGCCTGGTAAGGATTCATGGCCTATAGCTGGCGCAACATTTATCTTAATGTACAAGCAACAAGAGAATGCTGCTATGGCAAAAGAAGTATTGAAATTCTTTGATTATGCTTATAAAAACGGTGATTTAAGTGCAAAAGCATTAGATTATGTGCCGTTACCTGATAATGTAGTAGAGCTTATTCAAAACAAATGGAAATCAGATATGAAAGCGAAAGACGGATCAACTGTCTGGAATTAATTCATAGTAAGCTATAAAATGTCATCCTATAATAGTAATATGGGAAATACAGGAGGAGCTACGGCTCTTCCTGTTACTTCTTTCGACACAGAAACCGAAGCTAAAAGGTCAACCTTGACATCACCAAACAAACCTAAACAAAACATGGGTGCTGTGCTAGACAGTTTATTTAAAAACACCACCATGTTTTTCGCTGCTTTAGTATTATTTCTACTTGTAGGCATTATCGTTTCATTATTCATAGGCAGCTGGCCTGCCTTTAAAACATTTGGTTTTCCATTTTTCACCAGTGCAGAATGGAATCCAGTTACAGAGGAATTTGGTGCACTAGTGCCAATTTTTGGTACCGTAGTAACATCAATAATCGCCATGATCATTGCAGTGCCATTGAGTTTCGGTATTGCATTATTTATTACAGAAATTGCGCCAGTATGGCTGAAGCGTCCGATTGGTATCGCTGTTGAACTATTAGCAGGTATCCCAAGCATCATTTACGGTATGTGGGGCTTATTCGTTTTTGCACCTCTATTTGCTGAACACGTGCAACCTTGGATTAATGACAACTTAGGTGAGTTACCACTAATCGGTTTGCTATTTCAAGGCCCACCTATGGGTATTGGCATGCTAACAGCAGGCTTTATTTTAGCGATTATGGTTATCCCTTTCACCGCATCTGTGATGCGTGATGTATTTCAAGTTGTACCACCTATGCTTAAAGAGTCAGCTTATAGTTTAGGCTCAACCAAATGGGAAGTGGTTTGGAACGTTATCCTACCATTCACCAAAACAGGGGTGATTGGTGGCATTATGCTCGGACTTGGTCGCGCACTAGGTGAAACCATGGCCGTCACTTTCGTCATTGGAAACTCTCATGAAATCTTTGCATCGCTGATGATGCCAGGCAATACTATTTCTTCAGCCATTGCGAATGAGTTTGCTGAGGCAGTAGGTGGTTTATATACCTCATCGCTGATTGCTCTTGGTTTAACACTATTTTTCATCACATTTATCGTGTTAGCTCTCTCCAAATTACTCTTGCTACGTCTGTCTAAGCAGGAAGGCAAACAATCATGATGGAATTTAACAACACTCGATATAAAAGGCGCAAAGTCCTCAATCAGGTTGCCATGACGATGTCCGTATTAACAGTCGCCATCGCATTAACCTTTCTTGCGTGGATACTCTTTACATTATTCAGTAATGGTTTCCAATATATCAGTACTAGTGTGTTTACAGAAACTACACCGCCACCAGGTGGCTCAGGCGGATTATCAAACGCTATCTTTGGTAGTTTACTGATGGTCATATTTGCAACATTAATTGGCACGCCAATCGGCATTTTGGCGGGAACATATTTAGCTGAATATGGCAAAACTGGTTGGCTAGCACCAACAACAAGGTTTATTAATGACATACTGCTATCAGCACCATCCATTGTCATTGGCTTGTTTGTTTACGAAATTGCCGTACATCATGTTGGTCACTTTTCTGGCTGGGCTGGGGCAATTGCGCTATCACTCATCATAATACCTGTGGTCGTAAGGACAACGGAAAACATGATGTTACTTGTTCCTAATGCACTTCGCGAAGCAGCAGCAGCATTGGGTGCACCTTACTGGAAAGTTGTTGTGGTCGTCGTTTATCGCTCTGCTAAAGCAGGGATATTAACTGGCTTACTTTTAGGTGTGGCACGCATCAGTGGTGAAACAGCGCCACTATTGTTTACAGCGCTTAATAATCAGTTCTGGAATACAGACATGACAAAACCTATGGCAAGCATCGCTGTGGTCATTTATCAGTTTGCGTTAAGCCCATATGATGACTGGCAACACCTTGCTTGGGCAGGTGCCCTTATTATTACCCTATTTGTCCTTGGTCTAAACATATTGGCTAGAACTTTCTTCCGCCAAGAACAATCACAACGTTAAATTAGGATTAATTTTCAATGACTACCGAAAACCTTCAGTCAAAAATCAAAACGGATCATTTAGATTTTTACTATGGTAAATTCCATGCGCTTAAAAATGTGAATTTAGACATTCCAGCCAGCAAAGTTACTGCCTTTATTGGTCCTTCTGGGTGTGGAAAATCCACCCTGCTCCGCACTTTTAATCGTATGTATGAGCTTTATCCCAAGCAAAGAGTAGAGGGTAAGATTTTATTAGATGGCAATGATATTCATCATAAAGACCAAGACATAAATATATTACGCGCAAAAGTTGGCATGGTTTTCCAAAAACCGACCCCATTCCCTATGTCAATTTATGACAATATTGCCTTCGGTGTTAAGTTATATGAAAAGCTTTCTAGCCGTGACATGGATGATCGTGTGGAATGGGCGTTAAAAAAAGCAGCACTGTGGGATGAAGTGAAGGATAAGTTAAATCAAAGTGGTTCAAGCTTGTCCGGTGGTCAGCAACAGCGCCTCTGTATCGCCCGATGTGTTGCTGTAAAACCAAATGTCTTGTTACTTGACGAACCTTGCTCAGCGTTGGATCCCATTTCTACTGCACGTGTAGAAGAGCTGATTCATGAATTAAAAAATGATTACACGATAGTTATCGTGACACATAATATGCAACAAGCTGCTCGCGTCTCAGATTACACAGCTTATATGTACTTGGGTGAGTTAATTGAGTTTAATAATACAAACGATATTTTTATCAAGCCAAAAGACAAACGTACTGAAGATTATATTACAGGCAGAATCAGTTAAACTAATACAACTAACTTATTGTTAGGAAGAAAATAATGAATGAAACCGTACATCTCTCGACACAATTTGACGAGGACCTTGAAAACCTACGCAGCAGAGTGCTGGAAATGGGCGGTCTGGTAGAAGCGCAAATTAATCAGGCCACAAATGCATATACGCAAAACAATAGTGCTGCCGTTCTTGATGTTTTAGAAAATGATCGTGAAGTAAATAAATTTGAAAAAACGATTGATGATGACTGCATTCACATTATTGCAAAACGTCAACCAACTGCAAGTGATTTACGTCTTGTCATGTCAATTAGTAAAATGGTCACAGATTTAGAACGATCTGGAGATGAGATTAAAAAAATGGCCAAGAGTATTCGCCGCATTCAAGAGCGTGACGTCGCCGTTTTAAAAGCTACTACAGATGTTAAACATCTAGCAGATGCAGCAGGTAACCAACTTAGAAGCGCACTTGATGCTTTTGCACGGCTTGATACAGAAGAAGCTAGAATGGTTATTGAGGCAGACTTGTCTTTAGATACTGAGTTTAAGGCGATTGTCCGTCAATTGATTACTTTTATGATGGAAGATCCTCGTTCGATTTCTACAGCATTAGACGTTATTACTATTTCACGCTGTATTGAGCGAGTTGGTGACCATGCTAAAAATATAGCTGAACAGGTGATTTACATTGTGGAAGGTCGAGATGTGCGGCACACTAATGATGATGCAAGTTAAACCAAAAGCAGCATTTCAAATAAAAGCCTCAGTAATACATACACTGAGGTTTTTATTTATGACATGCAGCACAAGCACTTCTCTAAGCAAGAACAACAATCTATGCCCTGTGTGACCAATTTAATTATTGTTACTTTTTACTAACAATTATTTGATATATTAATTTACTAATGAAAAAATCAACTGTATCTTTACTAAATCGTGATTTAAGTATTCTAAGCTTTAATGAGCGGGTACTATCTTTGGCTCAAAGAGAAGATTATCCATTGCTAGAGCGGTTAAGGTTTTTGTGTATAGTTGCCTCTAATCTGGATGAGTTTTTTGAAGTCCGGATGGAACCCCAATTAGAGGCTAAGCAAACTGGGATTACCATGGGTGAAATCACAGTAGATACTTACGATAAAATTTCTGATAAGGCTCATGATTTAGTTCAAAAACAATACCATCTCTTTGAACATGATTTAATGCCAGCGCTAGAAAAGCAAGGTGTCGCTCTTATTTCGAGTCACTTGCGTAATGCTAATCAAAAGAAATGGGTGGCTCAATATTTTCAATCTGAAGTAAAGCCGTTATTGCTACCTATCTCTCTAGATCCAGCGCACCCATTTCCACAAGTCGCCAATAAAGCACTTCACTTTATTGTACAACTAGAATGCAAATCCAAAAAAACACCTTCTATTGCTATTGTACGAGTGCCACGTGTACTACCTAGAGTCACGCGCTTACCTGCTCGTCTGAGTAAAAATAAGCAATGTTTCGTTTCACTCACCAGTATTATTCGCGCTCATTTACCTGACTTATTTCAAGGCGCAAAAATCATTAACTTTTCGCAATTCCGCGTGACTAGGAACTCTGATTTAGAGTTCGATGAAGATGATGTGAGTAATCTAAGGACTGCATTACGGCAAGAACTTGCTTCTAGACCTTATGGCGAACCCGTCAGGTTAGAAGTTACAATTGATTGTGATGATGCATTATCTGATTTTTTACTTCAGCAGTTTGCACTACCGCCATCCGCACTCTATAAAGTAAATGGCCCAGTTAATCTAGGTCGATTAATTCAGTTACCAGACTTAGCCAGCGATACCAAATTATCATTTCCGACATTTACGCCTGCGTGGCCTAAAGGGCTTTTAGCAAATAAATCTATGTTCTCTCAATTGAAAAAAAGAGACATCTTGATACATCAACCATTTGAAAGTTTTGAGGCGGTTATTCAACTATTACAAGAAGCTGTTTACGATAATGATGTGCTCGCTATTCATCAAACGATTTATCGCGCAGGCTCTGATCCACGAATATTAAATTTACTACAAGAAGCAGTGAAAAGAGGTAAAGAAGTACTGGTCGTGGTTGAGTTAAAAGCACGGTTTGATGAGGAAGCGAATATCAACTGGTCTGAAGCGCTAGAGTCAATTGGGGCACAAGTGGTCTATGGGATTGTGGGTTTAAAAACACATGCAAAAATGTGTTTAATTATGCGTCGCGAAGGGCGTACAATTAAACGCTACGGTCACTTGTCAACTGGTAATTACAATCCAAAAACTGCTAAGCTATACACAGATCTCAGCATGCTGACTAGCGATTTAACTATTACCCGCGAGATGGAGCAGATATTTAGACATCTCACCAGTGAACTACCGTTACCAAGGATGCGTAAATTACTGGCCTCTCCATTCACCTTACACAGCACAATGTTGCGTTATATCAACTCTGCAGGTAATGCAGCCGCTAAAGGAAAGCCAGCCAACATCATTGTTAAAACAAACTCATTAACGGATGAGACTTTAGTTTTGGCATTGATGAAGGCAGCTAGAAAAGGGGTTACGATTGACTTAATTGTGCGTAGTGCATGTATATTGCCATTAGGGGCAAAAGACTTACAAGATAAAATCCGTGTGCGCTCAATTGTCGGCCGCTTCCTTGAACATTCTCGGGCATTTTATTTCAATATAGATGGCAAAGCGAAGTTGTGGCTATCCAGTGCTGATTGGATGTCACGTAACATGCTTAGACGTGTGGAAATAGCTTGGCCAGTGCTAGATTCTGAGATGCAAAAACGTGTGATTGATGAATGTTTCACGCCCTATTTGGAAGACAATATAGATGCATGGACACTAACCGAAGATGGCAGTTATCAGTTAGTCAGCAACTTGCAAAGCAATCTGGATAAACAAACAAAGCAGATTTCTGCACAAACAGAACTACTGCAGATTCATCGTTAATGGTTACGATGGCCTTATACAAGAACATCATGCTATGGCGTCATGCCGACGCACTGCCTATAGGCAACAACATACCAGATGATATCAGTAGGCCGCTAAGTAAAAAAGGTCGACAGCAAGCGAAAACAATGGCTGCTTGGCTTAAACGCTATTTACCAAAAGATACCATCATTATCTCTAGCCATGCTTTAAGGTCAAAACAAACAGCCATTGCACTAACGAACGATTTTGTATTATCTGACAGCATTGCACCTGGCGCTTCACTTGAGAAAGTAATAGAGTCAATAAATAGCTTGTCGGACGGCAATAAATCAGAATCTAATCTGCTAATTGTCGGACATCAACCATGGCTAGGACAACTAGCAGCTTGCTTATTAAATCCCATACCTGATGCCAAAAGCCTCAATATTAAAAAAGCCGCAGTGTGGTGGTTTAAACGAGTAGAGAATCAATCTGCTAACGCATTTGATCTTATTACCGTACAAACACCAAGTTTACTCTAATTCTCTACTTCTTTTTTTTCGGTCTGCCCGTTTTAATGACAGGAACACTTAATAGTGCTTGTTTTAGTTGCTGATCAGACATGTTTGTTAATAACTTAATACCGGCTCTAATTAACTCACTTTTCTTTGCTGGCTGACCCAATACCTCTAAACGTTTTTTAAGAGTAGAAAACTGAACATACTCGTCTTTAGGCATAGTAAAGCTATCTCGTTCCATTTTCTTTTTGTCGAGTTTTATGGTTTGGGTCGTTGCGAGTTGTTTTAGCGGTGCTTTATTTCTTACTGAAGGGCTTCCTGCTTTGCGTACTTGTGTTTGTGTTACTTTAGGCGCACCTGCTGTCGATTGATTCGATCTAGCTCCTGAAGTCACTAAAGTCGTTTTAGCAGGCCTCTTATTTCCTGTTGATTTTTCAGTTATAGCTTTGTTAGTGGATGATATCGCCGTTTTAACTATCGCCATTTCATTCCTCCTTGATAAGAATTACTATGAATTTATTCTGATTTCGTTTTTACCGTAAAATTCCAACTGGTTTTTTTCCATGCAATGACTTCTTCCTCTAACAAATAAGCCGATTGTGGGTGCTCTCCTGCCCAGTCGTGTAAAACTGTTAGTTGAATTGTACTATCCTTAAAGGACAAGCTCTCAATACCACTTAAATCTGGCTTATTCCGAGAGTGGCACAATATGACCGCTAATCTTAAACATGCTAGCGATGTAATTAAACAATCATCCACCATTGTTAAATCCATTTTTTTTAGCTTACCTCTCTGACCAAGCACCAATAAACTCAGGTGGTGCAGCTCACTTTGAGAAAAACCCATCAATTCAGTATGGTCCAAAATATAAGCACCATGTAAATGTGAAGCAGCATGAGAGATAATACTACCAATCTCATGACATTGCGCTGCCCAAGACAGCAGCCTGCGTTGCTCCTTTATTTCGCTTTTCTTATACTTAAGGTCTTTTGCAACAGAGTCAAATAAATAGATTGTTGCTTCTTTGACATTTTCAGCATGTCTGGTATCGACTGGAAACCGATTGAGTACTAAATTAATCGATGCTTCTTTTGTATAAACTAGACCGTCACTTGCTTCTGCAGCCATATCATAAAACAAGCCATGCCTTAGCGCACCTCTTGCAACATGTAGCGTATCTATCTTTAAAAGCTCAAAAATAGCACGTAACACACTTAAGCCACCCCCAATTACAGCATTACGCTCTTCTTTTAAACCATCAAGTTTTAACTTACTGGTGTTTTTAGCATTAATCAGTTCTTTTCTGAACCAATCAAGCCCCTCTTTGGTAATCACACCTTCTTCATACCCAGCCTGAGCTAATACATCTCCAACCGCGCCTACAGTTCCTGAAGCACCATAAGCTTTGTCCCAATTTTTCCGTCCATACTCTTCAGTAATCACGTCCAAAAATGATTTAGCTGCAACTTCAGCACGTTTTAAATTACGCTCTGAAAGCTCACCATCAGGAAAGTACTTCAGTGACCATGCAACAGAGCCAACGCGCAATGATTCTGTTTTCATTGCGTCAAAATGTTTTCCTAAAACAAACTCAGTTGATCGCCCTCCAATATCAATGACTAAGCGTCGTTCATCAGACTGTGGTAAAAAGTGGCTTACGCCTTGATAAATGAGTCGTGCTTCTTCTACGCCAGAGATAACCTCAACGTTATAACCTAGCGCTTTTTTTGCCAAACCAAGAAAGAAATCCCTGTTTCTTGCTTCTCTGAGCGTTTGTGTGGCAACGGCTCTGACGTTCTGTTTAGAAAACCCTTTAAGTGCCTCTCCGAATCGTTCCAAACACTTAACACCCCGTTCAAGTGCTGCAGCGTTCAGATTGCGGTTCTCGTCCAAATCACCACCTTGTCTAACAGCTTCTTTGATGTAATCTACTCGCTGTATTTGTCCGCCAACGTAATGTGCAATTTCTAGCCGAAAACTATTTGAACCCAAATCAACAGCTGCCAGTAGGGTGTCTGCACCGATAATCATATTATTTTCCATAATGCATTTATAGCATATAAGAAATCAGTCATGGTCCTAGACTGTAAAAAAAATAAATTGATTAAAAGTGACCGCGTACTTCGATTGATTACATTAGATAGTGTTAGCCTGTTTAGGCACGATAGAATCATGCTGCTTTCTCAATGGGTATATCTTAATTGTTTGCTCATAAAAATCCGCCATTCTTTTCGCTTGTGCTTCTGCTGTCCAGTGTTTTAAAACATAATCTCTGGCGTGCTGACCCAAGAGGTCTCTCTCAAGACGATTTTCAATTAATTGCGCTACTTTATCAGCAAAAACTTCTTCTTTGTCAGGCGCAATTAATGCACCATGCCCTTCAACTAGAATTGATGCTGTCCCTAATTCTGCAATCCCTACAACTGGCGTCCCTTGTGCCATTGCTTCCAACAAAACCAATCCTTGGGTTTCACTCTTTGATGCAAATACAAAAACATCTGCCGACTTATAACAATCGTTGAGTGCTGTATTTCGATCCAAATAACCAATAAAGTGTACGTTGTCTTCGATTTTTAAAGTCGTAGCAAGTTGATGCAATGACCGCTCCGCTGGACCTTCTCCAGCCACAACCAACAGCACATTTGGATATCGTTCGGCAAGAATCCTCGTCATCTCAAACAAAAACGGAATGTTCTTTTCATATGCAACTCGACCAACATATAGCAACATAGGGCGGTTATTATCAATGCCGTACTGCTGCTTAAACTGTAATCCATCAGCCTTAGCAAAACTCGCATCTTGCAGTCCAGTCGGAATAACGCTAGCTTTAGTATTAATACCGTATGTCCTCAACACATCAAGCATCGGCTGCGATGGGACGACTAATGAATCAACGGCATTACACTGTTTTCTAGAAATAGTTCTAGCTAAATATCGCGCTGCCCATTCAGGTATCCATGGTAAGTAATGATGTAGATAATCTTCAAAAAAAGTATGATAGGTTTCAACGCACGGTATCGCGAGTTGTCTGGATAGCTTAAGCCCTAAATAGTGTGCAACAAAAGGGGTGTGAATATGAATAACATCGTAGCCAGCTTTTTTGAGCTCAGGGAGTAAATGTAAGGCTTTACCATATTTCATCAGCCGATCTTCTGGATCAAAATAGATACTTCTCGCTGATACACGCTTGATATGACTTCCATTATCAGAATCAATACCATAATCTGGTGCAATCAAATCAACTTGGTGACCCAAACCAGTGAGTTGCTCGATAAAAGTCTGAATAGATGTTGAAACACCATTAACACGCGGGAAATACACATCGGAGATAAAGAGTATTTTCATACACAAAAGTAACCAAATTATAAATAATATCAAATGCTATAGGCTCACTATGACAGTTTGATGAATATGACAATAGTTTCCTATTTACATGAACTTATGTCATTTTAGCTTCATAAAATCATGTCAAATTATCACGCATGAAGCGATATAAAATACTTAACAACATTTGGTGGAGCTTACCGCTCTCTTTATATTCTTTAGATGCGTATGCTTGGGGCTTATACACACATGTTTTTTTTGCTCAATCAATACTATTTGCATCACCACTATTGGACAAACGCTTTCGTACAGCAATCAAAAGATTCCCAGAACTAGTGATGGCTGGAGCATGTTTACCTGATCTGGCGGTTATCTCAAAGAAATTTAAATCCACGCATCAATGGCAAAAAGCTGAATATTTAATCAATGCAGCAACAACAGATGAAGAAACGGCTATTGCTATTGGCTATGCAAGCCATCTATATGTAGATGTTATTGCGCATAATCATTTTGTCCCAGCTCACGAAGCATTATGGGAACATGAAAGTATATTGACGCATATCGCTTCTGAATGGGCGATGGATGTCCATATTCAAAAGTTATTACTTAAAACACCAGGGCAATTACTATCAAAATATGCTTCCATAATGAGCCATTTTATTGCGCCATGCTTTGAGCACCCACAACAATATATACAAAGAAAATTAATCAAACTAGCTTATGCGGATCGCTTATTACGATCAATCATGTTGCCAGTTGTAATCCATCAATGTATCAAACTAAATAACCGCGAGAAACATAAACATTTTGATTACTATATTGGCAAAACGCAACATGCTCTGCATGACTTTCACAAAGTGATGAATGGCCACCATCCTAATTGGCAACCCGAGCTCCATACGAACAATGATATGACGCGTATCACGATGTGGCGCCAACATTGCTTGGAAACATTACATATCGATCATGCTGAGCCCATTCGCTACTATAGTGCCGGTTAACAACTTAAATATATCAGACAGTCTAGCATTAGCTATGCCATCAGCATACTTATTAAACAATATTCAAAGAAATTAAAGCCATCGCACAACCAATTACGGCACCGGCTAAAACATCGCTTGGATAATGTAGCCCTAATACAACACGAGACACTGCAACCATTAAACTAAATGGAATGACTAGCACTGCGAGCGATGGATAATAGGCCAATGTCATATAGGTGAAGGCTGCAGCATGTAATGTGTGGCCAGAAGGAAAGCTAAAATAATCCAAGGGTTTACCTGTAAGCAATACATCTTGTAGTACTTGGTATGGTCTTGGGCGTAACGTTTTCCCTTTTAGCCACTTATAAACTATAGTTCCTGATAATCCTGTAGCTGCTATATGAATCACTGGTAACCATGCATTTTTACCTTGTACTATTAGTATCCCCATTAATAACGTATACCAAAAAACACCATCACCTAATCTACTCATTAATCTAAACCAATCTCGAATAATACGATATTGGCTTGTATGACTAACTTTGACGCATAATGCGCCATCAAGATGATGTATACGATTCAGATATAAACGCATTCTATTTGTCATCACAACCTCCAAATACGAATTGGTCAGATTGACAGAATGCGCCTACTACATGACAGGCATGTGAAATTCTTATGAATATTTTGTGATGAAATACAAATTTATCTCCATTGAAACAATGGTTTATATAGTTTTTAGCTTACTCTGCTGCTCGACAACTGCAGCAATTTTCTCTGCCAACTTCTGCACAAGCACTGCATCCTGCCCTTCAACCATAACGCGAATTTTAGCCTCTGTGCCAGAAGCACGTAATAGCACTCTACCTGTATCTTTGAGCTGTGATTCGGCTTCTTTAACAGCCACTTGAATCTCATTGTTGGATAGGTCTAGTTTTTGTTTGGTCGCAACATTAATTAAAACTTGTGGATAAAGGACTAGCGCATCTCCCAATTGTTTTAACGTCTTACCGCTTTCTTTTAACGCAATCAATACTTGTAGTGCTGAAATGATACCATCGCCACTGGTATGCTTATCTAGTGTCAATATATGGCCTGAATTTTCACCACCAAGTAGCCAGTTTTTCTCATTCAGTAGCTCGAGCACGTAACGATCCCCAACTTTTGCACGTGCAAATGGAATTTGATGTTTTTGCATAGCATGCTCAAATGCTAAGTTTGTCATCAAAGTCCCAGCAACACCACCTTTTAGTTGACCTTTGCCATATAAGCCTAATGCAATAATATAGAGTAATTGATCTCCATCCAATAAATTGCCTTCAGCATCAACCATCAGTACGCGATCGCCATCACCATCGAAAGCGATTCCTAAATCAGCCTGATGTGCTATAACTGCTTTTTGTAAGGCCTGTGGGTGCGTTGAACCGATATCCAAATTGATGTTTAAGCCATTTGGTGTATTACCAATAACTACCACTTCTGCACCTAGCTCATGAAAAACAGGTGGTGCCACATGATAAGTAGCGCCATTAGCACAATCCAATACAATTTTCAGCCCGCGCAGGTTCATATCATTTGGAAAGGTACTCTTACAGAACTCAATATAACGGCCTGCTGCATCATCTATACGCTTGGCTTTACCAAGCTCTGCAGACTCCATCACTTGCATGGGCTTTTCTAGTTCCGCTTCAATAGCATGCTCAATGTCATCGTCTAATTTAGCGCCTTCACTGGAAAAGAACTTAATCCCATTATCGTAATAAGGATTATGTGAGGCAGAAATTACAATCCCTGCTTGTAGTCTTAGCGCACGCGTCAGATAAGCCACAGCAGGTGTCGGCATAGGCCCAGTCAATAACGTTTTTGCACCTGCAGCGGTGAAACCTGCTTGCAATGCGGCTTCTAACATATAGCCAGAAATGCGAGGATCTTTACCGATCAATACGGATGGGTGTGCATCTTTTGCCAAGTTACTCTGTAAGCCAACAAAAACACGCCCTGCAGCATAACCTAAGCGCATCACAAACTCTGGTGTGATAGGATACTCCCCTACTTTGCCACGTATCCCATCTGTCCCAAAATACTTTTTTACCATGTTAACTTATTCCTGTTCTTCATTAATTTACTTCTTATTCAACCATTATTGTGTAATCAGTACAATGACAGTAACCATAGTCAGCAATAAAACAATCTGTATAACACACGCTTGAGACAGTACCTGTCCTCTATTGCTATTAAATGCCTCTTATATCAGCATTGGTATGAAATAGGCCTCAAATGCTATTTTAGTCTCCTTCAATCCAATCCCGTTTTCTTCACTTAATAGCGTGATTGCCTGATTTTTTACCTTACTTGATTTCATCAATCACTGCCTGTGTAAAATACATTTATTTATTTATTCATCCTTACGTTAAGATGGCTGTTACCACTTTCATTGCCTCAACAGTTGCTTTAACATCGTGTACCCGTACAATTTTCGCACCCTTAATAGCAGAAACAACTGCAGCAGCAATACTTGCATACAATCTCGCATCCACATCGTTTCCAGTAACTTGTCCAAGTACAGACTTACGTGATAAACCAACTAATAGTGGATAATCAAGCGTAGCTAACTGTTGCAACTCTTTTACTAGCGTAATATTGTGCTCTCGTGTTTTACCAAATCCAAAACCTGGATCCAACATGATGCGGTCTTTTTGAATACCTGCATCGACACAAGCAGTTGCTCTAGTCACTAAGAAATGAGTTACATCGGCAACTACATCAGTATAGCTAGGATTAACTTGCATGGTTTGTGGTATACCTTGCATATGCATCAAACAAACCCCGGCATCATGATTAGCAAGAACACTTAAGGCACCATCTTCTTGCAGTGCTCTCACATCATTCACAATAGTTGCGCCTGCAGATAATGCGGCTTGCATTACCTGGGGTTTGTATGTATCGATAGAAACCGGTATGCCTATGCCCAAAGCGACAAGTTTCTCAATAACCGGGATGACGCGATCCAGCTCTTCTTGCAATGCAACAGGCGTAGCATTTGGTCTGGTTGATTCTCCTCCAATATCTAAGATATCCGCACCTTCATCTAGTAACTTTAATGCATGTTTTACGGCCTTATCAGTATTGGATAAAACTCCGCCGTCAGAGAATGAATCAGGCGTCACATTGAGAATACCCATCACATTTGGGCGAGATAAATCTAACTTAAATTGTCCGCAACTGAGTTTCATAATAAATAAGGGCTAGCTATATATTAGCCAGCCCTTATTTTAACCTAAGCCTGAATGTACTGTGTTTAACTTATTCGTTTTTTGTTGTCGGCTGTGGTTTAGGATTAACTGTCGTGCCAGCTCCACCAGACCCAGTCGGCTTTGTCGTTGACTGTCTAGGTTTAGGTTCACGAACAGGTCTACCTGCCATGATGTCATCAATCTGATCGGCATCAATCGTCTCATACTCCATCAATGCGGCAGTCATTGCTTCTACCTTATCACGGTTATCTTCAATTAGCTTGCGCGCAATCGCATACTGTTCATCTAAAATACGACGGATTTCTGCATCGACTTTCTGTTGTGTTGCTTCAGAGATTGTTTTTGCACTCATGCTACCAAAGAATGAGTCTTGCTCGTCCCCAACATAGACCATGGTACCTAGCGCATCACTCATTCCATACTTAGTCACCATATCTCGTGCCAATTTCGTGGCACGTTCAAAGTCATTAGAAGCACCAGTAGACATTTGATTGACAAAAACTTCTTCAGCAATCCGCCCACCAAATAAGATAGAGATTTCTTCTAACATTTTGTCTTTGTAATTGCTAATACGATCAAACTCAGGCAGTTGCCATGTCAAGCCTAAGGCCCAGCCACGCGGCATAATCGTAACTTTATGGACAGGGTCAGCTTTAGGTAGCAGTTTAGCAACAACTGCGTGGCCAGACTCGTGATAAGCGGTGTTACGGCGCTCTTCTTCACGCATGACCATTGATCTACGCTCAGGGCCCATAAAGATTTTATCTTTTGCATCTTCAAAATCTTGCATATCAACAGTACGTTTGTTACGGCGTGCTGCAAACAATGCAGCCTCATTCACCAAGTTGGCTAAATCAGCACCACTCATTCCTGGCGTGCCTCGAGCCAAGATATCCGCTTTAACATCAGGATCAATAGGCACTTTGCGCATATGAACTAATAAAATTTGCTCTCTACCTTTAATATCGGGTAAACCGACCATCACTTGACGGTCAAAACGGCCTGGACGAAGCAAGGCTTTATCTAATACATCTGCTCGGTTGGTTGCGGCAATCACGATGACGCCCGAGCTCGCCTCAAAACCATCCATTTCAACCAATAATTGATTCAATGTCTGCTCACGCTCATCATTACCGCCACCCGTACCAGAACCACGACTGCGACCAACAGCATCAATTTCATCAATGAAAATAATACATGGTGAATTTTTCTTGGCTGTTTCAAACATGTCACGTACGCGAGATGCGCCTACACCAACAAACATTTCAACAAAGTCTGAGCCAGAAATAGTAAAAAATGGCACTTTTGCTTCGCCAGCAATAGCGCGTGCCAGTAACGTTTTACCTGTACCAGGAGGTCCTACCATCAATACGCCACGTGGAATCCGACCACCTAACTTTTGGAATTTACCAGGATCTTTTAAGAAGTCGACCAATTCTGTTACTTCTTCTTTAGCTTCATCACAGCCTGCTACATCAGCAAATGTGGTTTGATTATTAGATTCGTCAAGTTGCCTTGCTTTACTTTTACCAAAAGAAAATGGCCCACCGCCTTTGCCACCACCCTGCATTTGTCGCATAAAGAAAATCCACACACCTATCAACAAGATCATCGGGAACCATGACATAAAGATTTCTAGCAGCAGAGAACGTTGTTCTTCTGCTTTAGCTTCGACTTCTACATTATATTTGAGTAAATCGCTGACCATCCATAAATCATTCGGTGCATAAGTACTGAACGTTTTATTGTCAATCGTAGTTCCTCGTATAACCCTTCCGTCAATTTGGACTTTTGCAACCTTTCCAGCTTTGACATTCTCCATGAATTGAGAATAGACAATCTGGCTAGAAGCTTTGTTAGGATTGCTAAACTGCTGGAATACAGTCATTAACACTAATGCAACGGCAATCCAGATTGCAATATTTTTTGCGATATTATTCACTAGCCTCTTCCTTATTCAACCCAATCAATATTTGTTACGATAACAAACACTATCCTAATTTTATTTTCTCTTAACACAATTTAACTACACTGATTCTTTTCGGCCAAGCCCTAATAAATAGACTTCACTACTCCGACTACGTGAGGCTTTCGGCTTTCTGGTTACAACTTTGTCAAACTCTAACCGCATACGCTTAACAATATCATCAAATCCACTGCCAATAAAAACTTTGACTAAAAAATTTCCACTAGGTTTCAACCAATCTTGGCTAAATTCTAGTGCTAATTCAGTTAAGTAAACTGCACCAGCCTGATCTACATCCCTCACCCCACTAATATTGGGGGCCATATCGGCAATCACAAGGTCAACTGGCTTATTATCAAGCCTTTCTTCCAATGCGGTGAGGACTTTTTGTTCACGAAAATCGCCCTGTATAAACTCTACACCTGGAATAGCCTGCATGTCCAATAAATCTAAACCAATAATCCTACCTTGTCCTCGAAGACGTTGTTTTACCACTTGGCACCAGCTACCTGGTGCAGACCCTAAATCGACAACAGTCATGCCTGGCTTAATTAGCTTGTCTTTGTCATCAATTTCCATCAGCTTATAAGCAGCACGGGCACGGTAGCCTTCCATTTGTGCACGCTTAACAAACTCGTCATTGACGTGTTCTTGCATCCAAGCTTTACTGCGACTACTGAGTTTCATGTTTATTATATGAATTCATGATAAAATTCGTCCCGTCATATAGTACCTAAAAAGCATGCCAATTCATGAAATTAAATCCCAAACAAATTAGCCATCTACGTGGACTTGCACATAACTTAAATCCAGTTGTTATGATTGGCAACCAAGGCCTTACTGAAAACATCATTAAAGAAGTTGAAATCAGCTTAAATGCTCACGAATTAATAAAAATTAAAGTTGCTGGAGATGATAGAGATGCTCGAATAGCAATATACCAATCTATTTGCGATCAAACAAAAGCTATCGCAGTTCATCATATTGGTAAGCAACTCGTTATCTACCGCTCAAGTGACACTGTAAAAGAAAAGCACAAAATCCACATCCCTAGACTTTAACTACCATCGCATACGGCGTTATTCACGTTTATAAAGCAATACCAACACGCCACCCAACAGGCATTCAACAAGGTAAATAACACCGGAAACACCATGCCATGCTGAGAACTCAGCAGCATATTTGCTTTGCATCACATTTTGCGGATAAGCGTCAGCTTTTAATTGTGCTAAATGTGACTGAATACCAAAAAAACCTACCAAAATCAGTATCACCATCACAACAACAATCCAAACATCATATTGCTTAAAACTATTCGTACCGTTTTCTAAAATTAGCTGCATCAGTAGAAATCCACCGCTTAGTAACCCAATATAGCTGACAGCAGCAAATAAGTGGCCAGCTACCTGGCCTGCCAACTGGGTATCTTCGATCGTTTTAAACAAAATATTGGCACTTAATCCTGTCATCCATAGACTACCTATCCACAACGTCAGGAGAATGAGTGCCAGCTTACGTAACATATTAGATATATAAGACCTCTAGCACTTCATACTCTTTAACACCACCTGGTGCTGATACTTCGGCAATATCTCCTTCATATTTTCCGATCAATGCACGTGCAATTGGAGAAACGACAGAAATCTTACCTTGCTTGATATCGGCCTCATCCTCTCCAACAATTTGGTATTTTTTTTCATCTCCAGTTTCCAAGTCTTCACAACGAACCGTTGCACCAAAAACAACACGCCCTTCAGCATTTAGTGTCTTTGGATCAATCACTTGCATATTCGACAGCTTGCTTTCCAATTCAGCAATCCTACCCTCTATAAAGCTTTGCTTTTCTTTTGCAGCTTCATATTCAGCATTTTCCGATAAGTCACCTTGCGCTCTTGCCTCAGCTATCGCCTGAATAACGTTAGGTCTATCTTCTGACCGCAAACGTTGTAATTCTTGTTTGAGCAATTCTGCTCCTAGCAATGTGACTGGAATTTGATTAACTGCCATAACGAACCTTTATAAAAAATAAACCACACTCGCCTGAGCGTGGTTTTCAAATTATCCTGAATGAAATAGTTTATTTTACGTAAGCTTTTTGTGCAAGTCTTGTATAGATTCCACATGTAACTCTTGCATGTAGGCCATACCAATACAAGCAGCTTTTGCACCAGCTAACGTCGTGTAATAAGTCACTTTGTTCTGTAAAGCACTACGTCTAATCTCGTAGGAGTCTGCTACTGCCTTTTTGTCTTCTGTTACGTTAACAATAAAATCAATCTCATTATTTTTAATCATATCCACAACATGTGGGCGACCTTCAGCTACCTTATTAACAGCTTGTACCGTTAAGCCATTGTCGACTAATGTTCTAGCCGTACCTTTTGTAGCTACCAAGTCAAAACCCAATTTAGCCAAATCTTGTGCAATATCAACAACGTTCTGATGATCCTCATTACGCACACTGATAAAGGCTTTACCTCCTTGTGGCAATTTAACAGATGCGCCCAACTGCGACTTCACAAACGCTTCTGCAAACGTACTGCCAACACCCATCACTTCACCTGTTGACTTCATTTCAGGCCCAAGAATAGTATCGACACCTGGGAATTTAATGAATGGGAACACAGCTTCCTTGACAGAATAATAAGGCGGCACTGTTTCTTTCGTTACCCCTTGTGACTGTAAGCTCTTGCCTGCCATACAGCGCGCCGCAATCTTAGCTAATTGCAGACCACAAGCTTTTGATACAAATGGCACGGTACGGGAAGCACGTGGATTAACCTCAAGCACGTAAACGGTCTCTCCTTGAATCGCAAATTGTACATTCATCAAACCTTTTACTCCGAGTGCTTTAGCCATTTTAATGGTTTGCAGTCTTAACTCATCCTGCAAGGATGCACTCAAACTATATGGTGGTAATGAACAGGCTGAATCGCCTGAATGCACTCCAGCTTGTTCAATATGCTGCATGATACCGCCAATTAAGACATCCTCACCATCACAAATTGCATCAACATCAACTTCTACCGCATCATTCAGAAAACGATCCAACAAAACGGGTGAGTCATTGGAGACCTTTACGGCTTCACGCATATAGCGCTCTAGCTGACTTTGCTCTTGAACGATTTCCATGGCTCTGCCACCAAGTACATAGCTTGGCCTTACAACCAATGGGTAGCCTATTTCTTCGGCAAGACGAAGTGCCTCTTCTGGTGCACGCGCTGTCCGGTTTGGTGGCTGCTTTAGTCCGAGTTCTCCTAACATATGCTGGAAACGCTCGCGATCTTCTGCGCAATCAATCGCATCTGGGGTTGTACCTATAATCGGCACACCTGCTTTTTCTAATGCACGCGCAAGCTTTAATGGCGTTTGTCCACCGTACTGAACAATCACACCTTCTGGTTTTTCCAGATGCACAATTTCAAGCACATCCTCTAGTGTCACTGGTTCAAAATATAAACGATCAGAGGTATCGTAATCAGTTGATACAGTTTCAGGGTTGCAGTTGACCATAATCGTCTCATACCCGTCTTCACGCATTGCAAAAGCTGCATGCACACAACAGTAATCAAACTCTATGCCTTGCCCAATACGGTTTGGCCCACCGCCAAGCACCATGATTTTTTTCTTATTACTTGGTTGCGATTCACACTGTTCATCATAAGTTGAATACATGTAGGCTGTATCTGTCGAGAACTCAGCTGCGCAGGTATCTACACGCTTATAAACCGGACGTACATTCAGCGCTTGTCGGTAAGCACGAACAGCATGCTGATCTGTATCTAAGAGTCTAGCTAAACGCATATCTGAAAAACCAACGCGTTTAAGCTGATACAACGCATCTTTATCCAAATCCGCAATATGCTTTCCTTCCAGCGCTTTTTCACGCTGAATAATGTCCTCAATCTGCGCAAGAAACCATGGGTCTATTTTGCTCACATTAAAAACTTCAGGAATCGTCATCCCCATTCTAAAAGCATCACCGACATACCAGATACGCTCTGATCGCGGTTCACCCAATTCTTTTACGATAACATCCAAGTCTTTGGTCAAGCTATCCAAACCATCAACCCCAACTTCTAATCCACGCAATGCTTTTTGGAAAGACTCTTGGAAATTGCGTCCAATTGCCATTACTTCACCCACGGACTTCATTTGGGTTGTTAAGCGGCTATCTGCCTGAGGAAACTTTTCGAACGCAAATCGAGGAATTTTTGTCACGACGTAATCAATCGAAGGCTCGAAAGAAGCAGGTGTTTGTCCACCTGTAATTTCATTCTTCAACTCGTCCAGTGTGTAACCAACTGCTAGTTTTGCGGCTACTTTGGCAATTGGGAAACCAGTTGCTTTTGAAGCAAGCGCAGATGATCTAGAAACGCGTGGGTTCATTTCAATCACAATCATACGGCCATCTTCAGGATTAATCGCAAACTGCACGTTGGAACCGCCTGTGTCAACGCCAATCTCGCGTAAAACAGCCAATGAGGCATTACGCATGATTTGATATTCTTTATCAGTTAGTGTTTGCGCGGGGGCGACAGTAATTGAGTCCCCAGTATGAACACCCATTGGATCTAAGTTTTCAATAGAGCAAATGATGATACAGTTATCAGCAGAATCTCGCACCACCTCCATTTCGTACTCTTTCCAACCAAGCATGGACTCTTCAATCAAAAGCTCATTGGTAGGCGATGCTTCAAGGCCACGCTCGCAAATTGATACAAACTCCTCACGGTTATAAGCAATTCCACCACCACTTCCGCCCATCGTAAACGATGGCCTAATAATGGCAGGAAAGCCAATGTTGGCTTGCACTTGTAGCGCCTCTTCCATACTATGGGCGATAGCTGAGCGCGCAGATCCCAGACCAATCTTATCCATCGCCTCTTTGAACTTCTGACGATCCTCTGCTTTGTCAATCGCTTCTTTAGATGCACCAATCAACTCTACATTGTGTTGCTTCAGTATACCATGCCTATCTAAGTCTAAAGCGCAGTTCAATGCTGTTTGACCGCCCATTGTCGGCAATAATGCATCTGGCTTTTCTTTGGCGATAATTTTCTCTATAACTCGCCAGTTGATAGGCTCAATATAGGTAGCATCAGCCATTTCTGGGTCAGTCATGATAGTTGCTGGATTTGAGTTAACCAAAATAACTCGGTAACCTTCTTCACGCAAGGCTTTGCAAGCTTGCGCTCCAGAGTAATCAAACTCACATGCTTGTCCAATCACGATTGGACCTGCACCAATAATTAATATTGACTTAATATCTGTACGCTTAGCCATTAGCCAGCCTTCCTTTCTTGCATCAAGCTAACAAAGCGATCAAACAAATAACTCATTTCTGTGGGTCCTGGACTAGCCTCGGGATGTCCTTGAAAACTGAATGCGGGCTTATCTTGCAATGCAATACCTTGCAAACTACCATCGAACAGTGAGATATGCGTCGTTTTAACATTAGATGGTAGACTTTGTTGATCTACCGCAAACCCGTGATTCTGACTTGTAATATAAACACGTTTATTTTCTACATCTTGCACTGGGTGATTTGCACCATGGTGACCAAATTTCATTTTTATCGTTTTTGCACCAGTTGCAAGTGCAAGAAGTTGATGTCCTAAACAAATACCAAACATTGGGATGTTCGTCTCAAGCAGCGCTTCAATTGCTTTAATTGCATAATCACATGGCTCTGGGTCACCTGGACCATTCGACAAGAAGATGCCGTCTGGTTTATATTTGAGTGCCTCTTCAGCAGTTGTTTGCGCTGGTAAAACGGTTACTTTACAGCCTCGGCTGACCAACATGCGCAGAATGTTTCTTTTCACACCGTAATCAAAAGCGACAACATGATAAGGTTTACTGTCAGTTGCTACATAACCTTTTCCTAACTGCCACTCTCCCTCAGTATATTCATACTCAGATTGACAGCTAACAACTTTTGCTAAATCCATGCCTGCAAGACCAGGAAACTTCTTTGCTAGGGCTAATGCTTGCTCAGCATCTTCCCCCACATAAATACAGCCAGCTTGCGCACCTTTTTCTCGTAATATACGCGTTAGTTTACGGGTATCGATATCGGCAATGGCAACTATATTATTTGCATTCAGATAGTTAGATAATGACTTCTCACTGCGAAAATTGCTCGCCAACAAAGGCAAGTCTCTGATGACCAAGCCTGCTGCACAGACCTGAGCTGACTCAACATCTTCACTATTAGTGCCGACATTACCAATGTGAGGATAAGTGAGAGTAACGATTTGTTCAGTATAAGATGGATCAGTTAGAATTTCTTGGTATCCTGTCATCGCCGTGTTAAACACGACTTCACCAACACTATGCCCAGCTGCACCAATTGAAGTACCGCGAAACACCGTTCCATCTGCCAACACCAATATTGCATGTATTTTTTCTACAGGGCGTGTTTGAGACAATTCGGGCTCCTTAATCGTTGTTACATTGCGCATTATGCGCCATTTGCAGCACTCAATACCAGTGCGGGTGCTAGACATGCAAAACGGGAAAAGTGATGTACTCTTCCCGTTTCAAGAATTGCCGAATTATAGCGGAACTAGACTTTTCTATCAAGCTCAGCTAACTGCTGATTATGCCAACTTTTCAGAAATAATTGTGCACATATTGCGCCAATTAAAGCGACAAACATATCCCATTGCGTATCCCAGACATCACCTTGTGTGCCCAAAAAATCCATCGCTGCGCCACCTGCCATTACAGCAACCCACCATTCAATGAACTCATAAAAAGCACTAATACTCAGGCAAATGCAACAGATGACAAAAAACATCCATCCAGCTTTGACGACACGCTTGCGGTATAAAATTTCACGTGCAACGATTGCTGGAACAAAACCCTGAAAAAAATGACCGACACGGTCATAATAATTCCGATCTAGACTAAAAGTGTCGCGAAGCCAGTTAAATAAAGGCACTTCTGCATAGGTATAATGACCACCCACCATTAAAATAATGGCATGCATCAAAATCAAAATATAGAGTAAATGTGTTAATGGAAAATTTTTGTAGCTCAAGGTCAGAATTGGCAATGCAAGTATAGCTGGCAATACTTCTAAAAACCAGGTCAGTCGATCATTTGGATTAATCGCCGACCAGATAAATACAGCAACAAAAATGAGAACAAGAATAAAATTAAAACGAATGGACTGTTTAGCCGAATAGTTCAATTGTTCAATCGCACATTAATTAGTTTTAAATCCCAATACGTCTCGCATGTCATAAAGTCCAGAAGATTTTTGTGATAAAAATTTGGCTGCTCTTAATGCTCCCAATGCAAACGTTGCCCTACTGCTAGCTTTATGTGTGATTTCTACACGCTCCCCAGTACCCGCATAAATAACCGTATGATCACCAACAACATCTCCGCCACGTAGCGTAGCAAATCCTATTGTGCCCGCTTCTCTTTCACCAGTGACTCCTTCACGTGCATAAATGGCACAATCTTTTAAATCTTTGCCAAGCCCTTGTGCCGCAGCCTCACCTAAGCGCAATGCTGTACCTGAGGGGGCATCAACTTTATGTCGATGGTGCATTTCCACGACCTCAATATCATAGCCCTCGCTAAGCACTTTAGCCGCTTGCTCTACTAAATTAATGAGCAACGTTACGCCAACACTCATATTAGGCGCAAAAACAATCGCTGTAGTTTTTGAAGCCCCTTCTATTTGCGCTTTCTCTTGCTCAGTGAAACCAGTTGTACCAATTACCATATTGACGCTAGACTGCTGGCAAGCCTTTAAATACTGCATGGCGGCCTCTGGTCGCGTAAAATCGATGAGCACATCTGCATTTTTTAATGCCGCATTGAAATCGCTTGTCACTTTTACGCCTGAATCTATGCCAAATTGAGTGCCCGCATCCTGCCCAATCATACTGCTTCCTTCGCGATCAATCGCAGCATGTAGCGTCAGTGCTTCATCTGCAAACACGCCTTCTAACAACGCCAAGCCCATGCGCCCGGAAACCCCTGTAATCACGACTTTTGTTTTCATTGCATTTACTCTTTAAAGTTTAGAACCCTATTTTTTCTAACATACGTTCAAAGAAATCAGGCTCTTCTTCCACCAAATCCTGATTGTTATCTTTAATTTCTTGGACAACAGTATTAGTAGCCTCTGGCTCAACTTGTTCTGCTGGCGTGTTTTGAATACGTGATGTATCTAACTGATTATCCATGATAAAAACTTTTGTTTTACCCGCTTCTGTATTGCTAGTCTTTAATTGTTTTGCTGCTGGCTGCGGATCACTCGCAAGAGTCTCAACAACTGGCGCAGCCAATTCCGATTTACTTTGTTCTTCAGCATCTACTTCAACTTTTTTTGGTGTGGTAGGTTCCGCCTCCTGTGCCTGTGCCTCCTCAGCTTCTTTTGATATCGTCTGCGCCTTTATTTTCTCGTCCGGCTGTGCTGATAGTGGAGGAACGACTGGCACTGGTACGGCTAGTATTGACGCTGGCGCTTTATCATCCTCTACATCAGAAGCACTATCAGCAGCTGTTACAGCCGCTTCATTTGCGTCAGATGAATGCGTATCAGCCGGTTCAACGGCCTCTATATCAGGCTTCTCAATAGGCTCAATCACTGGTGTATTGGGGTCAACAGCTTGAGTTTCTTCATCCTTTGCTGTTGCT
>JBLLNR010000019.1:0-46954 GCA_048058875.1 Methylotenera sp.
TATATTTAGCTAACGTAGTGATATCAATATTATGGTCGGTTTCACTTCTATCTGATGCGTTAAATGCATTAGCTGCAGCACCATATCCAGCCATACCAACTAAAGTGTTGTTATAACCTTGCACTTCATCTGTATCCATCTTGACCGTGCTACTTCGCAAACCAACCAGCGTCATCCATTGTTGATTCCATTGCGACTCCAGTTCAGCAAACACATCATATTTATCGCGTTGTCCATTATTGATATTCAAGAACGTATTGGGCGACATCATACCTATCACGGGAGCGCCTGGTGCTTGTGATGGACTCCAATAATCATCCAAACGATAACGCTGATATTCTGCACCAACTCTAAGCAAATCTTTTTCTGAAATGTCCATGCTTGCTTTCAGTTTTGCTCCTGAGGTTCTACCTAATGTATCCATTGGCATACCTGGCACGTTATTCCCTGGCCCGTAGAAAAACTGTTTATCGTCGCCAAACTGCATACTATGTCGTACCCGCTCATGGTATGCCTGCGCATCCAATTTACCCCAGTCATACTTGCCTTCATATAGCAAGTTAAACTGTCTTGCTGTATTGCCTGTCATATCCATACGCTGATTTGGGAAACCTTGCTTTGGAATGTCTTGCAAACCTAACTTAAACTGCAATAAATGATTGTCACGTTGCACCCCTAAAGCCAGTGCATGATTATTGGCACGGTAATAGGTAGAACCTACTTCATCCGCATCTAAGAACCCGCGCCCATTTGCGGCCTGCCCTGCTGGTTTAAAGTCACTACCCGCATGATAATTATTAGCTTCAACTGTAGAGCCTGTATAGCGGAAGTACACTTCATCATTAGCTATACTGGCATTCAAGTTAACACCACGCGCATTGTTGTTGCTTTTGTAAAAAGTATTAATCGACCCATTCGTTAATAGTGCATCATCAGTCTTTGCAAATGCAGGTGCTTCAGACTTAACCGCTATCGTACCAGCAATACTATCCCCACTGAGACTGACAGGAGAAATGCCTTTGAACACATCAATATAGGCCACATTGGCTGGTGAAATATAAGATAGTGGCGGATTCATATGGTTAGCACAGCTGGAAATTAAATCCATGCCATCCACTTGCACCCGCACTCTGTCATCTGCTAACCCATGAATAACTGGCAAACTAGAAACGCCGCCAGCCCGATAAAAGCTTACGCCTGCTTCTTGGTCAAATAATTTAGCCGCATCACCAGCTACTTTGGATTCATTTTTATCCACTTGCGGCACAGCGTCCGATACCACATCAATTTCATCTAAATCCAAATGATCAGCATAAGCTGAGTTAATGCCCCACATGCTGCATATCAATGCAACTTCTACCCACAATGATTTGTGTATATATTTAAAACTCACAACCTTACTCCCTAAAACGATTTTTACTGCTAGTCAGTCGCTCAGTTGTTATTGATTGCTGTTAGATTTAGCAATAGCGATTGCGCCGCTAATCAGCACACAATAACAAGCGTTAGCGGCTTGCTAATGATTGAATACTATTTAAAGGGAGGTAACAGGTGGGCCGCGCGAGAGATGCGCAGATTGTATAACGGTTGCAACACTAGGAACGTCATAAATGGCGCGCTGTTCGCTTAATTGCTGCGCTAGATATAATTTAAATGCTGGGTTGTGGCTCGGAATAACAACATTCGCAACACCTGCATTGCAAAACGGACAGTGATTTAAATGGTGATTAATCGAAACAGGTTGTGACCCTGGTTTTGTATCTAAGGCCGCTTGAATCGACTGGCCTTTTGTTGTCACTACTTGAATATACAGCTTTTGACCGCCAACGCCGCAAATCGCTTGCATAAAACCTTGCGTGCCGTTTTGATTGGCTAATGCATGAGAAATACTCGGCGCTAAAGACGCAAATACAATCGCAAATAATGCGATTTTATGTGCCCAGCGGAATAAATTTCTCGATAACATCGGCAGATTCTACCATTATTGGTTAAAATTATTCAACAGTATTAATACGTAACTAACGAAAGGGAACAATGGCTGCAGGTAGCTTATTAGTTTTGCTGGATGATATCACCACCATGTTGGATGATGTGTCTGTTTTAACCAAAATTGCCGTTAAAAAGACCGCTGGTGTACTGGGCGATGACCTAGCACTCAACGCAGAACAAGTATCTGGTGTCGATGCTAAACGAGAGCTACCTGTGGTGTGGGCAGTAGCCAAAGGTTCTTTCATCAACAAACTGATACTTGTACCAGCTGCGCTTATCATCAGCTATTTTTCTCCTAAGCTCATCACCATACTATTGATGATTGGCGGCCTTTTCTTATGCTTTGAAGGCTTTGAAAAAGTCGCGCATAAATTGCTACATGACGATGATGAAGTAGAGTCGCATAAGCAAGAGCTGAAAAATGCAGTCAAAGATAGCAAAGTCGATCTAATGGCTTTAGAAAAAGACAAAATCAAGGGCGCCATCCGTACCGACTTTATCTTATCGGCTGAAATTATTGTGATTGCATTAGGTACAGTGACTGCTTCTGTTTTCCTCAAGCAAGTGCTCGTCGTCTCATTGATTGCTATTGGTGTGACTATTTTTGTCTATGGTCTGGTGGCAGGCATTGTTAAGCTGGATGATGTTGGCTTGCATTTATTACTCAAAAAAGGCCAAGGCTTTTTAAAACAACTGCAAAGAAGGCTAGGCCAAATCATCTTAAACCTAGCGCCGTATCTTATGCGCGGACTCACGATTGTTGGTACCGCCGCCATGTTTTTGGTCGGTGGTAGCATCCTTAGTCACGGCATCCCAGCACTGCATCATTTAAAAGAACACCTCGCAACTCTGGCTGATGGCGTGAATAGCGTACTCAGCTTTATCGCACCAATATTGACTGATGCAATAATCGGCATTATCGCAGGTGGCATTACGGTGCTTGTATTTCAGGTGGTTAAAAAGTGGTTGCCAAAGAAAATGGATGAGCATTGATGGCCTAAACGCTGACAAGCATAAACTAGAAAATCAATCGAGTCTGACCCCTTGATTTTCTTGATTTGACCGTTCTTTAATCTCCTGCTCCATAAGAGAATCCGCAATTTTTTTCCTCGCGCTCTCGTCCACTTTTCTAGAGTCTTGCTTACCTTTTTTTGTTTCTTTAAAGTAAATTCGGATATCCGATTGTAATGAAATAACACCGATTACAAATATTGCAACCCCGATAGCACGACGGTTTTCTGGATGCATATAAGACTTACCATACAATAGGTGGTAAAGTTCAGGCTCAAAATAAAACAGTGCAGAAATTAGAACCAATAAAAAAAAGAAGATAAATATTCTTGGCAAAGTTTTTTTTGTTAACCAAAGTGTGACTCTATCTTCTGTATTATCCTTTTTCATCTCAAATTATTCCTTCGAATTACTCGTCTACAGTACCCAAGATACCTGGTATTGTTGAAATAGATGTGCTTGTAACATCTTTAATAAAGGTAGGTTTGTAAACAAATCCTTTTATAAAAGGTAAGTCTACTCTATACAAGTTTTTACTTCCATTTAAGTAATTTAATGGAAGTAATTGCTTAGCCAGCATAGGGCGTATTAGATGTGCCTAATACGCATCAAATCAAGCCAAAATAACTTAAATATCATCATCTTCCGAAAACCGCTGTTCTTCAAATGGGAATGCATCATTGTGGTAGCCCCTAACCTCCCAAAAACCACGCCGATCAAACTGATGTAGCTCAATGGCTTTTAACCATTTTGCACCCTTCCACGCATAGCGTTTAGGGACGACCATCCGCACTGGCCCGCCATGCTCTTTAGTTAAAGCTTCCCCTAAAACACTATGCGCAATGAGTACATCATCATCAAGCAAGGCTTCTAAGGGTAAATTGGTGGTATAGCCATCATAACCATGCATGGTGACAAATTTGGCATTATCTAATGGCCCTGCCATTTCTAAAATATCGCGGGCGCGAACGCCTTGCCAGTCCATATCCAACTGACTCCAGCGGGTAACACAATGAAAATCGGATATATCTGTTATATGATGCAGCGATTGATATGCATCCCAATCCAAGGTGAGCTCATTTTCAACCAACCCAAACACTTTGAGCTGCCAATTATCTTGCGTGATGTCTGGCTTAATGCCTAAGTCTAAGACCGGAAAATTGGTGACTTGGGTTTGCCCTACTGGAATTCGTTCATTGTCTGATAGCTTGCCTGGCTTATTGCCTTTTTTTGCCAGTGCAATTTTACCTGCAATTAACTTTTTCCAATCTGGCATTAGCGCTCCGTTATGCTTGCTTAGGCTTAAAGCTATCCAATAATAAAATACCCACGCCGACTGTAATGGCGCTATCCGCCACGTTAAATGCTGGCCAATATAGATCATTTAGATGAAAAGATAAAAAGTCCACTACATAGCCCAACGTGACGCGGTCATAGAGGTTGCCAATAGCACCACCTAACACTAAAGCCAAGCCTAAACTGAATAGCTTTTCTTGCTGGTGCTTATTCAGCAAATACAAAATAAACACGCTGGCAACAATCGAGACAGTGGTGAAGAACCATTTTTGCCAGCCACCAGCATCCGCTAAAAAGCTAAAGGCTGCGCCTTCATTATGGTAACGAACCAAATCAAAGAATGAGGTCATAAAAACTTTATCACCCAGCATAAAGCTTTGCTGCACCAAATGTTTGGTGTACAAATCGAGCAAGATGACCACAAGGCTAATCGCCAGCCATTGCCATAAGGAACGCTTAAGCATATTGGCGTGACTGGCTGTTGCCAGATAAGTTCTCTACGCAACGGCCACAGATGGTTGGATGCTCTGCATCCACACCCACATCTTCACGGTAGTGCCAGCAGCGTGCGCACTTTTCATGTTCACTTGGCGTGACCACTATTTTTTGCTCGGCTTCATCTGCCACTTGCTGCACACCAGCTTTAGAGGTAATCATGACAAACCTTAAGTCATCGCCTAGACTTGCAAGCGCATTATAGAGTGGCGCTACCACATGAAAAACGACCTCAGCCTGTAAGGATGAGCCTACTTTTCCTGTACCACGCACCACCTCTATTTCCTTAGCGGCTTCTGCACGAATTGCGCGAATCATTTCCCATTTGGCTTTTAAGCTGGTTTCATATTCTTTATATGCCAAGGGTGTAATCACATCATCTGCTTTAGACCAATCATGCAATATCACAAAGTCTTCCGTTTCAGGGTATAAAGTCTGCCAAATTTCTTCTGCCGTATAACTCAGCACAGGTGCCATTAAGCCCGCTAATACTTGCGTGATTTTCAATAACACGGTTTGCGCTGCACGGCGGTCATGCGAATCCTGCGCATTGGTATACATGCGGTCTTTAAGGATATCCAGATAAAACGCACCCAAGTCTTCTGCACAGAAGTGTTGTAATGCTTGCCCGACTTTATGCAGCTCAAAGCTTTCATAAGCCGCTTTGCAGGTGTTGGATAAATCACTTAGCATACCTAATGCATAGCGGTCTAATTCTAACAACTCCTCATAAGGCACCGTATGCGCATTCACATCAAAATCATCTACATTAGCCAGCAAGAAGCGCAAGGTATTACGAATCTTACGATAGCTATCTGCCACGCGCTTTAAAATCTCGTCTGAAATTGTCAGTTCACCTGAGTAATCGGTACTGGCCACCCACAAGCGCAAAATATCCGCACCATAGGTATCCATGACTTTTTGTGGTGCCACAACATTACCTTTGGACTTACTCATTTTGTAGCCCTTGCCATCGACGACAAAGCCATGTGTCAGTAATGCATCGTATGGTGCACGACCATCAATCGCACAGCCTGTGAGCAAACTGGACTGGAACCAGCCGCGATGCTGGTCAGAACCTTCTAAATACAAATCAGCAGGGAAATTTAACTCTTCACGACGCTTGAGCACTGCGGCATGTGTGGTGCCAGAATCAAACCACACATCCAAGGTATCAGTCACTTTTTTATATTGGTCAGCATTGTCTGGCGCATGCTCTGCAAGGAATGCATCCACGTCTAAACTAAACCACGCTTCAACACCTGTTTTTTCAACCAACAAGCAAGCCTCTTCTAACAACGCATTTGTTTTAGGGTGTAGCGCTGCCGTTTCTTTATGCACAAATAATGGCATCGGCACACCCCAGTTACGCTGACGTGATACGCACCAGTCAGGACGGGTTTTAATCATGCCCTCTAATCGGGCACGACCCCAATCTGGGAAGAACTGAGTTGCTGCCACCGCTTTATTGGCATGCTCACGCAAGCTAATGCCTGCCTTATCCGTAGCATTCATACCAACAAACCATTGGTGCGTAGCTAATTGCATCAACGGCGTTTTGTGCCGCCAACAATGTGGGAAGCTATGATTCAACCTTGCGCTGGCAATTAGCGCCCCGCTCTCTGCCATTTGCTCTAAAATGACTTTATTAGCATCCTTACGATTCAAGCCGCGTATTGGCGCAAACTCAACCAAATCACTCTCAAAGAACTTGCCATCACCTCCCATGAGCACACGTGGCTTTTCATCTGGATAATTGGCACGCATGACTAACCAGTCATCGTTACCATGTGCCGCTGCTGTGTGTACTAACCCAGTACCAGCATCTGTCGTCACATGTTCACCGCATATCACTGGCACTTGACGATGATCAAATGGATGTCGCAATAACAATCCCTTTAAATCTGCACCTTTGGCTGACCCTAGTAACTTTCTATCTGTCGCTTCATAACGGGTTAGCGTCGCTTCGGCCAAATCATGTGCCAAGATCAGCAAGCCTTTGCTGGTTTGAATGAGATCATAGCCAAGTTCAGGATGCACACTCACTGCTTGGTTGGCTGGCAATGTCCAAGGAGTAGTCGTCCAGATAACGGCTAAAGCATCACCTGTAACTGAAACACCAAATGCTTTACTTAAAGCCGTGTTATCGACAACCCTAAAGCCAACATCAATAGCAGGTGAGTTGACATCTTCATATTCAACCTCCGCCTCGGCTAGGGCTGAGCCACAATCCGTACACCAATGTACAGGTTTGCTGCCTTGGTATAGATAGCCATTTTTATAGATATCGCCCAGCGCACGCATAATGTCGGCTTCGGTTTTAAAATCCATGGTGAGGTATGGATTATCCCAATCCCCCAGCACTCCCAGCCGGATAAAGTCTTTCTTTTGTTTTTCTACTTGCTCTGCTGCATAGGCACGGCACAATTCGCGGAATTTAGCAGGGTCGATATTTTTACCGTGATTTTTTTCTACCACCAACTCGATTGGTAGACCATGACAATCCCAACCTGGTACATAAGGCGCATCGTAGCCAGCCATGGTTTTAGATTTGATGATAACGTCTTTTAGAATCTTATTAACAGCGTGACCAATATGAATATCGCCATTGGCATAAGGCGGACCGTCATGCAAGATGAACTTTTTTGCCCCTTTACGCGCCACCCTGATTTTCTGATACAGTTTTTTATCTTGCCAGCCTTGCAACCATGCAGGCTCGCGTTGCGCTAAATTGCCACGCATCGGGAAAGTGGTATCAGGCAAATTAAGTGGGTATTTTTCGTTATTACTATCGGTCATGCTTTTTCTAGTCTAATTTTAATTAATGGTTTTAAAAAACGCCTGCGCAGCATTCACATCATGCGCAATTTGCGCTTTGAGCGCATCCAAGCCAGCAAACTTCATTTCATCACGTATTTTATGAAAGAACTGAACATGTACGTGTTGATCGTACAAATCCCCTTCAAAATCGAACACATACACTTCCAGCATCAACTTTGGAATGCCAACGATTGTCGGACGCACACCTAAGTTTGCCACACCCTCACGTCCGTCTAATTTTACCGCATAAACGCCTGTAAAGGCAGGTCGCTCATGCCGCATATGGACATTTGCTGTTGGATAGCCTAATTGACGTCCTCGTTTGGCACCGTGTACCACTTTACCGCTGATACTGTATGGCCTTCCTAGATAACGCTCTGCTTGTTGGAAATCACCTTTTGACAACGCATCACGAACCAATGTGCTTGAGACGCGCTGACCATCCACTTTCACTTCGGGAAAGTCAACCAAGTTAAAGCCTGCATTTATTAGGTCTTGTACAGTGCCCTTTCTTTTGGCACCAAAACAAAAATCACCACCAACCAATATGGTTTTAGCATTAAGTGAGGCTTCAAGGATGTCTTGCATAAAATCATCCGCTGTAATTGCTGCAAATGCATAATTAAAACGGAGCACAAACACGACTTCAATCCCCGCTTCTTCAAAATACTCTAGTTTTTCCCGCATTGAAGACAGACGCGCCGGTGCATTGTGTGGCGTAAAAAACTCTCTAGGATGTGGCTCAAAAGTCATCACAGCAGGTACTTGCTTGTTGATTTTTGCGACTTCAACTGTTTTTGCTAATAACGCTTGATGACCCAAATGCAAACCATCAAAATTGCCTATCGTTAAGGCAGTTGTTTGTCTATTTTTATGATTAAAATAGCGAAAAATTTTCACTAAAAATTACTCACTATTCAACCTAAATTCGCTAACCACTTTATCAAAAACATGCTCATCCCGTTTATAGTAATGCAAGGTTGGGGCAAAATAACTTAATCTATAATAATACTCTTTAGTAGCAAAACCATATACTTTGTGCTCCAAACGCAATCCTTTATCATTTAAATACTCTAAATGCAATTTAAATGCATTCTTATTTGACACTTTTGCTAGCTCGTTTTCTAAAATTTTCACACTCGCTGCATTAGAATTCACTGCTTTAAACTCGGCGATCTCAAGGTCAGCTAAATCTGACACTGGCATTAAACCATTTGATGTTTTTTTAATTTTTTCAAATGCTTTTTCATGTGTAAGTCCACTTATCTGAATGGATTGCAAACTATATCCATCTCTGGAAATAATTAAAGCATCCCCTGTTTGTGGAGACTTGTATTGGACCCAACCTGTTGGCAAATTAACGTTGTACCCTTGCTTTTCATTTGCATACTCTGGTTTTGTTACGCGCGTAAAAGGTCCACCACAAGAAACAAGCAGTGTCGATACAATGACTAATAAAAACGTTTGTTTAATAAATCGCATATGATACTTTCTAATTATTATTTAAGAATCTTTTTCAAGCTTTTCAATGTAAGCTTTAACATAACTTGCGTCTTTTGCTTCTGGAGTTTTCTCCAAGTATTTTCTAAAAGCAGATATTGCTTCACTTTTTCTGCCTTGTGTCATTAATAACATCCCTTTTGTTCGGTATGAAGGACCAAACTCTGGTGACTTCTCAATCGCTATATCGACCTCTACCATAGCATTAACTGAGTCATTTTCATCGTTTCTTTTTCGATATGCTTCTGCTAGGTAATAGTGCACGTAAGATGGGTAGCGCTTGAGTACAGCTTCATTTGATAAAAGTGCTATTAAGTGTTTATAACGTCCAAAACTTAGCTCAGACTCTAAATCCATCATTCTGACATCATGTATTTGCTCTGAGTATTGATCAGTATTGGTATCACCGCCTTCTGCGATATTTTCAGAAAGGCTGGTGAAATTTTCAATACGATCTTTCAATTTAGGATGTGTTGAGTAAAAAACGCTTTCTTCTATTTCAGATATTTTGACTTCTGTTGCTAAATGCTCAAACACCTTTGAAGCTTCTTTTACATCATATCCTGCAGCTTTTAATTTCTCGAATCCAACATTATCAGCTTCTGTCTCTAACTCTCTGGAGTATCCATAAATTGAAGATGCCGCGAGAACATTACCAATAAGCCCCACAATTGGCACACCAATAATGGCTGTGATTGTTGCAAATCCTGATGAGTTTTTTACAGACTGCTGATTGTGATATCCATGTCTATGCACAAAATGTGCTCCTTCATGGGCAAGTACAGTCGCTAGCTGTGCTTCATTATCAAACCTAGATAACAATCCAGTATTAATATATATATGCCCATCAGGTATGGCAAATGCATTCAGAACAGGCGAGTTAATCACATGTACCTTAATTACTCCTTCAAACTCAGGGTACAATCTATCCATAACACTTTGTACGTAACTTTCCAACTTTTCGGATTCATACAAGCGGCCACCTTTACGAATTGAACTTCTAAGACTTTTGCTTGCATACCATAATCTCTCCTCTTCAGACACTAAAGTTTTAATGGAACTTGCATCAGTAAATGGGCCTGTATTTTCGCGTATTTCTGGCGAATTGGTTTGTGTTGCTAATCCACCTGCCTCAGCTAAGGACACAACTGACAAAAGCAATGCCAGCAAAGTATGATGTATCCGCATTAAACTAACTTTCATCCACTTTGGCTACGCGGCCTGGGTAATATAACAACATTTCATCAAGCATTTTCTTTACATCTTCTGGGTTTCGCAAATCCTTTGTATCTAAAGCTGTTCCATAATTCATCCATAGCAAATCCCCCGTTTTCAAATCCACCAAACCAACTGAAAGAAAAGTTGGACTTGCTGGAAGAGCTATCCCTAACAATGCCGCAAATATCCTAGCTGCTTTCCTGCCTCCCGATGAAATATGATCTTCACCGACAATAAACAGTGCCGCGTCAGCACCAGTTTTTTGCGCAATAGAAGTCAATCCAGTACCTAATGTATAGTCAAACTCATCTTTTTTATGTTCCCAGCCTTTTAGCTTTGCTCTACCAAAATAAAATGCATTAAATCCTACAACATCGTAAAGTGCCACATGCTCATCTAAAGTATCTAAAGCAGTTTCATCAAAACTTTCAGGGATTACAGTTTTTTCAAAAAGGTGATTATTCTGAATTTGCTGATCAATCGCACTGATAACATTGTTTCTAGCCGTATCTGACCATTCCTCAACACGTTCAGCAACACCTCCTACGGATAGTTCTTTTACATAAATTTCTGGCTTTATAAAGAGAACTTTTTTTGGCAAATTAGATAAGTCTAAATTTGAACTTTTGAAACTTAAATCTGCTGCATATATGTTGAATGTTAAAAAGAAAATACCTAACGCGGTTGTTATTTTTTTCATCATAATCCTTATTATTAATTCTTATCATCTACAACTTTTACTGTGAGTCTATGTTATTTGCATATAGTTTCATATAGCCCAAACTACCTATAGCCGTAAAAGCTAAGCTTTTTTTATAAAATCTTTTATTCTAACCCCCATCAGCCAAAGCATACCAAAATAGATTCCCGCTCCCAAAACAAGCAGACCAAGTAAATGTAGCATTTTGTCCAATAATTTATAATCTAGCCATAACTTGGCTGAGCCTGCTGCAAAGTATAAAACGAAGCCCATAACGGTAACGGCTATCAGCAATTTTACAAAAAATAGTACCCAACCTGCTTGTGGTTGATATTGTCCTCTTTTACGCAAGTGGTAGAACAGAAGTCCTGCATTGACACAGGCCCCTAAACCAATTGCTAAAGCCAAACCAGCATGCTTAAATTCTTTTAAATCTAATCCAAATACAAAGAATACACTCATTAGCTGAGTGACGATTAAGGTGAAAATTGCAATTTTGACAGGGGTTTTAATATTTTGACGTGAGTAAAATGCTGGGGCTAATACCTTTACCAAAATTAATCCAAGCAATCCAAGGCTGTATGCCATCAATGCCACCTTGGTCATCATTACATCATTCGCTGTAAATGCACCATATTTAAACAAGCTTGTCACCAACGGAACAGCCAACACTGCTAGCGCGACTGCAGCAGGTAATGCCAGCATAAAAGTCAGGCGCAACCCCCAATCTAATAATTGTGAATACTCATTATCATCCTTATCAGCGACAGACTTTGATAAGCTGGGAAGTAAAATGGTGCCCAATGCTACGCCTAAGAGCCCAGTAGGAAACTCCATTAACCGATCTGCGTAATACAGCCATGACACACTTCCACTCGCCAAGAATGAAGCGATGATTGTATTAATGAGTAACGATATCTGCGCTATTGAAACGCCAAAAACGGCTGGTCCCATTAACTTCAGAATGCGCCAGACACCCTCGTCCTTTAAATTTAAAGAAAATCGCGGTAACAGACCAAGCTTGTTTAAATAAGGTAATTGAAACAATAACTGTAATATCCCACCAACAAAAACTGCCCAAGCTAACACCTCAATCGCATGGTCAAAGTAGGGGGCGATTAATAGCATTGCGACAATAAATGAAATATTGAGCCAAACGGGCGTAAAAGCTGGCGTTGAGAAATTACCATAGGTATTCAACACACCACCTGCCAATGAAACCAGCGATATAAAAAATATGTAAGGAAAGGTAATTCGCAATAAATCAACGGTCAGCTCAAATTTTGTTGCATCTGCAGCAAAACCAGGGGCGCTGACGAGAATAATCCAAGGTGCTGCCAACATTGCTATGATGGTAAGCAATACCAAAAATAGACCTAGTAAGGTCGCAACATGATTAATTAAGGCATGCGTTTCATTGACGGACCGCTGAGTTTTATACTCTGCTAAAATAGGCACAAAAGCTTGACTAAACGCACCTTCAGCTGAAATACGCCGTAACAAGTTTGGTATTTTAAATGCAACAAAGAACGCATCTGTCATCATGCCCGCACCGAACACTCTTGCAATCAGGGTGTCGCGAACAAAGCCTAGGATGCGTGACGAAAACGTCAGCCCGCCAACAGTAAATAACGTTTTGAGTAAATTCATGGAAGTGTTAATACGGTATTCTTTAAAGTCTCATTTATCGTTTGCACAGATTCTAGCATGCTATCGCAGTATCATTGCTTAGATATAATTTGAGTTATTCCTTGCAAAATTCTAGAAAAAACTCTAATATACGCGGTTTCGTATTCAACACATACCAATAAATAGATTAGTATTAGGACAAAGTACTCATGGCAAATTCAGCACAGGCTCGCAAACGCGCGCGCCAATCGGTTAAAGTAAACCAACACAATGCAGCATTGCGTTCCACAATGCGTACTGCAATGAAAAAAATAGTCAAAGCAATCGAGTCAGGTGACAAAGCCATTGCTGTTGCCGCGTACAGTGAAAATGTAAGCGTGATTGACCGTATTGCTGACAAAGGTATTATCCACAAAAATAAAGCAGCTCGTCATAAGAGCCGCTTAAGCGCAAAAATTAAAGCGATGGGTGGTGAAGCACCTAAGCTAGTAAAAGCTAAAAAAGCGCCAACACCAAAAGCTACTGCGCCTAAGAAAGCCACTGCAAGCAAAGGTGACAAACTAACAACAGTTGAAGGTATTGGTCCTAAAATCGAAACATTACTAAATGAAGAAGGCATTTCAACTTTCGCTGATTTAGCAGATGCAAAAATCGAAACACTAACTGCTGTACTAGAAAAAGCAGGTCCGCGTTTTAAAATGCATAAGCCAGACACATGGCCACAACAAGCTGCACTAGCACGTGATGGCAAAATGGATGAGCTAAAAGCATTACAAGATGAACTTAATGGCGGAAAAGCTGAATAAGGTTTGTGTTAATCATTAAAAAGCCGAGCATTGCTCGGCTTTTTATTTATCTATTGGTTTTGCTTAAAATCAGAGCCCGATGTTTAGCTCACCTCTCGCAATTAAAGCCGTATTAATGGCATCTTTTTGCTCTTTATCGATCACAGTAAAATGTCCCATTTTTCGACCTTTACGTGGCTCCTGCTTGCCATATAAGTGAATTTTCACATTGCCATGAGCTAGCGCTTTATACCAAGCAGGCTCAACGCCACCAATCCAGCTATCACCTAAGATATTCACCATAACTGATTGACTATGTAACGATGGTTTACCCAAAGGCATCCCTGTGATGACACGCACTTGTTGCTCAAATTGGTTAGTGACACATCCATCAATCGTATAATGGCCAGAGTTATGTGGTCTTGGGGCTATTTCATTCACAAGCAACTCATTATTTACCACAAAAAGCTCAACACCTAAGACACCAACATAATTAAGTTTATTGGCTAAGTTTTTTGCTAACTCTTGCGCTCTTGCTTTAATTACTTGAGAGCAACGCGCTGGCACGATAGAAATATCCAGAATTCCATTTAAATGTGCATTCTCTGCTGTGGGAAATGTTTCAATATTGCCATGAACATCTCTGGCTAGAACAACTGAAACTTCCAAATCAAGCTTGAGCATCTTTTCTAAAACACATTGCTCTTGTTTAAAATCTTTGAACGCTGCCACTGCTGCTTCTCTGTTAGAAACCCGCGCTTGACCTTTACCATCGTAGCCAAAGCGCGCTACTTTGAGTACAGCTGGATACATGTCTTCATCCGCTGGAAGATCAGACTCTTGCGTGATGGCGACAAAAGGCCCTACAGGCAATCCAGCTTCTTTAAAAAAGGTTTTTTCTTTAATTCGATGTTGTGCAATCGCTACCGCATCTGCAGATGGATGAACAACAGTTGATCTTGCTAAGGTTGCGAGCGTTTGCGCAGGTACATTTTCAAACTCAGTTGATATAGCCGCACAGGTTTTAGCCATTGTATTTAGAGCAGCTTCATCATCATAAGCGGCACAAAGATGTACATCGGCAATTTTTCCAGCCGGACTGTTTTTGTCTGGATCAAGCACTGTCACTTTGTATCCCATTTCATGAGCAGCAATCACAAAAAAGCGCCCTAATTGACCACCACCCAACATACCCAACATTGCTGGCGCAGAAATTATATTTTTCGTCATGGTTTATCGTCTAACTCCATTGCATTTACTTTCTCAATTTGCTGTTGTCTAAAAGCGTTTAGCTTTTCTGCTAACGTAGCATGCTGATTTGCTAGCAGAGAAACTGCAAATAATCCGGCGTTTGTTGCTCCTGCATCTCCAATTGCGAAAGTCGCTACTGGCACACCTTTGGGCATTTGCACAATAGACAACAATGAGTCTTGGCCTTGCAAATGCTTAGTTGCCACTGGCACGCCCAACACTGGCAAAATAGTTTTTGATGCAACCATGCCAGGCAAATGCGCTGCACCACCTGCACCTGCAATAATCACCTGATAACCGGCTTTTGCAGCATTCTCAGCAAAAGCCATCATCTGGTCTGGCGTTCGATGTGCAGAAATGACTTCAGCCTTATATGGCACATCAAAATCTGCTAACACCTGGGCTGCATTTTTCATTGTTGGCCAATCACTATTTGATCCCATAATGACTGCTACCAAAGGTTGCTTTTTATCCATGTTATTTCCTAAATAATCTCATTCTTCGTTAAATGCTGAGTTTTCAGCTATTTGATGCCCAGTTTCCATTTTCGCTTACACTCTTATTGATTGTCGAGCTAAACAAAATACAGCTAATAATCTCTAAAGCACGACCAGATTATCACGATGAATCAATTCAGATTCTTCCAAATATCCCAATATCACGCCAATACGTTGACTGGACTGCCCTTTAATCAACATAGTCTCCTGTGTATTGTAGTTAATAATTCCACGCGCAATCTCTTGGCCTTCGTTATCAACACAGGACACCACATCACCTCTCTCAAAATCACCTCGCACATCAGTCACACCGATTGATAGCAAACTTTTACCCTCTTTTTTAAGCGCATTCACAGCACCATTATCTAATACAAGTTGCCCACCAGTACGCAAATGGTCTGCAAGCCATTGTTTTTTTGCTGCAGTTTTTGTTCTGATTGATTTCAAATGCGTACCTAATGCTTCGCCTGAATGCAAACGTAACAGCACATTTTCTTCTCTACCAGAAGCGATAATGGTATGCACCCCTGCATTAGCAGCGCGCTTAGCAGCCAATATCTTGGTTAGCATACCGCCTGTACCTATCGTTGTACCAGCACCAGATGCCATTTTTTCCAGCGCAACATTGCCTGCAGTCTCTGAATGAATAAAGGTTGCATCTTTGTTTTTACGTGGGTCTGCAGAATACAAGCCTTGCTGATCAGTCAGCAGTACAAGTGCATCGACTTCCATTAAGTTTGCCACTAAGGCTGCTAAAGTATCATTATCACCAAACCGAATTTCGTCAGTCACGACCGTATCATTCTCGTTGATAATTGGAATCACATTGAGATTCAATAAAGTTTTTAATGTAGTTCGAGCATTCAGGTAGCGTTTACGGTCAACCAAGTCTTCATGTGTCAACAATACCTGCGCCGTATGTAATGCATGCTCACTAAAACAACTTTCATAAGTCTGAATAAGCCCCATTTGCCCTACAGCAGCTGCTGCTTGTAACTCATGGACTTCTTTTGGTCTTTTTTCCCAGCCTAAGCGTTGCATGCCTTCCGCGACAGCTCCACTAGAAACAAGAATCACCTGCGCACCATGCTTGACCAGCTGACTGATTTGCGACACCCATGCTCTAATCGCCGCACGATCCAATCCACGACCATCCTGTGTCACCAAGCTGGATCCGACTTTTACAACAAATGTCTTACTATTGTGTAATAGTGACTTGCTCATTCTGGTTTTCTTCTTCCTGCTCGCGTAAGCGCAACGATTCCATATACTCCATAATCGCATAGGTTAATTGCTTACAACCGTTACCGTTAATTGCTGATATTGCGAATACTGGCCCATCCCATTCAAAGTCTTTAACAAATGTCTTAACAACCTCTTCTGGATTTTCAAGCATATCCACTTTATTCAGAACAAGCCATCTTGGTTTTTCATAAAGCGTTTCATCATGTTTTTTTAATTCATTTACAATCGCGTTGGCATCTGCAACGGGATTAGTTACACCATCTAGTGGTGCAATATCAACCAAATGCAGTAATAGAGATGTTCTTGCTAAATGCTTTAAAAAACGCACACCAAGACCTGCCCCGTCTGCAGCACCTTCAATCAGCCCTGGCACATCTGCAATAACAAAGCTTCTATTCGCATCAACACGCACTACCCCAAGATTAGGCTGCAATGTGGTAAATGGGTAATCAGCCACTTTAGGCCTTGCTGCCGATACAGATCGAATAAATGTTGATTTTCCAGCATTCGGCATACCTAGCAACCCAACATCTGCTAGCACTTTGAGTTCTAAAAACAACTCAAATGACTCTCCCTCTTGCCCCATTGTGAATTGCCGAGGCGCTCGGTTGACGCTCGATTTAAAATGGACGTTACCTAAACCATTAGCGCCACCTTTAGCCAACAACACCTTTTGACCATCTTCTGCCAAATCAACAATGGTTTGACCTGTCGCTATATCCGAGATAACAGTACCGACAGGCATGCGAAGCACCATATCTTCGCCACCAGCACCATACTGTTCTTGCTTACGGCCATTTTCTCCACGCTGTGCACGAAATGTCCGTGTATATCGATAATCAACCAAAGTATTAATATTGCGGTCAGCAACAGCATAAACTGAGCCACCTTTTCCACCGTCACCGCCACTTGGCCCGCCCATTGGTTCATACTTTTCACGACGAAACGTAGCAATGCCATTGCCGCCATCGCCTGCGTAGACCTTGATTGTCGCCTCATCAATGAATTTCATAATTTCTACTGCCTTTATCTAAAAGACGCTTTGTTTAAATTAATAGCTTCTCAAAAAAATCCTGCCTAAGAAGTATGTAAAACAAAAAAGCCCTACCTACGGCAGGGCTTTCTATTTAAGCACAGTTTTTAAACTGCTACTACATTTACCATTTGACGTTTAAGAGGACCTTTTGTACAGAAGGTAACTTTTCCGTCAATTTTAGCAAATAGCGTATGATCTTTGCCCATACCTACATTTTCGCCAGCATGCATCTTTGTACCACGTTGACGTACAATGATGCTACCTGCTGATACTACTTGCTCACCAAATGCTTTAACACCTAATCGTTTGGATTCTGAGTCACGTCCGTTACGTGAACTACCACCTGCTTTTTTATGTGCCATGTTTTATTCCTTATCTGCTGATTTCGCTTTTGTTGCTGCAGTTTTTTTAGCAGCAGCTTTTTTCTCTACTGCTGGTTTTTCTGTTTTTGCAGCGCCATTCCCATTGATATCTTCAATTTTAATTTCTGTAAAGCTTTGACGATGACCTTGCGTTTTACGATAGTGCTTACGACGATTGAATTTAAAAATTCTCACTTTATCGCCTTTGCCATGTGAAAGCACAGTTGCGTTTACCTTCGCACCTGCAACTAATGGCGCACCAATTGTTACATCATCACCATCAGCCAACATGAGGACTTTATCAATCACAACTTTGCTGCCTACATCACCATCTAATTTTTCTACTTTTAAGTAGTCACCAGCAGCAACTTTATATTGTTTACCACCTGTTTTAATAACTGCGTACATGTTTTTGCCTTGATTCACACGTTCAAATGAATCGCGCATTATACTAAATTTGCGAGATAAAGCAAATGATAAATGATTGCTCCTGCATAAATCTTAACCACAAAGGTTGTTATTCCTTATGATAAAATATGCCCCTCAATATATGACGCATCTGAAATTATTTTAACCCGTGAATTTAATCCAAATCCAATCCCCGATAGCAAAAGACATGCAAGCAGTCGATACGGTTATCCGTGACTCCCTGCACTCGGAAGTGAACTTAATCAATACTATTGGTGACCACATTATTAGTAGTGCAGGTAAACGCTTGCGTCCCGCATTAGTGTTACTCTCTAGCGGTCTATTTGGTCCAATCGGCCATGCACAACATCAGTTAGCAGCGATTATTGAGTTTATCCACACAGCCACCTTGTTACACGATGATGTCGTAGATGAATCACAGATGCGACGAGGGAAAAGTACGGCTAATCATATCTTTGGCAACGCAGCCAGTGTATTAGTCGGAGACTTTCTCTATTCACGCTCTTTCCAAATGATGGTGTCATTACAAAATATGCGTGTCATGGAAATTTTGTCTGACGCAACCAATACGATTGCTGAAGGTGAAGTCTTACAATTACTTAACTTACATCAAGCCGATGTAACAGAAGAAGCTTACTTGAAGGTCATTCATTATAAAACAGCCAAGCTATTTGAAGCTGCGTCAAGGCTAGGCGCTGTCCTAAGCGAAAATCACTCCTCATCAGACGAAGAGGCACTGGCTTTGTACGGTATGCATTTAGGCACGGCGTTCCAATTAGTGGATGACGTTTTAGACCTTAATGGCGATGCCGAGAAAATAGGTAAAAATCTTGGTGATGACTTGGCAGAAGGCAAACCAACACTGCCACTTCTATACGCAATGCACCAAAGTGGCGAAACACAAGCAGCTGCTATTCGAAAAGCGATTGAAGAAGGCGGGCTAGAAGATATTGATGCAGTGTTAGCCGCTGTCGCAGCGACCAATGCGATGGAGTATGTTTTAAATATAGCAAAAAAAGAGGCTGCACTTGCTTGCGCAGCCATCGCACACTTCCCTTTATCCGACTACAAAAAAGCGATGATTGAACTCACCGAATTCGCAGTTGCTCGTCAATATTAATTTAATGTAACAGGCTCCCCACTATCTGCATGGTAGTAGCTTAAGTGTGCACATTCGCTAGTGCCAGATGTCAACGTTCCGTCAAACAATGCTTGCCCTTCGACATCCACGATGGCGTAACCATTATGATATAAGGTTACTTCCGCAGTCTTAGGTGTCTTTTTCGTTGCTTTTTCTCTGAGTGCAAAGCTGATGCAGTTCTCATCTTCATCTTCGCCATAGACTTCCCATTCACTTCCGCCAGAAAGCTGTGTTAGCCAGCTAGGCAAGTCCACCTCTACTCGACAAATGATAGGTTCGTCCCATCCTGTACCGTCAATATCATGCCTATCCATGAGACTTGCCAATTGTTCCTGTAAATCATTTAGGTCAGTCATCATCCATTCCTTTACTGTTTATCTATGTGACATTATATAAATGGTGCTTACTCTCTTTTTTTCAAGCATTATTTATGCCAAACCTTCATCGTTGCATAGTTTAATTAACGGTGAGATGATACGAAAAGTTTACATCATGACGGGGAAAGCATGTTTAACTTTTTAACACCTATAACAACAACCTTTAATAATGACCCAGTAGTTTTTATAACGTTCTCAGTAGTGCTTGGATTAATGATTGGTAGCTTTTTAAATGTTGTGATTTATCGACTACCTAAAATAATGGAGCGCGAGTGGCATAATAACTGCCTTGAGTTACAAGGCAAAGAAGTCCCAGCACAAGACAAACTGTCTTTATCTTTTCCACGATCTGCTTGTCCAAAATGTAACCATCAGATTAGCGCTTTGGAAAATATTCCTGTGATTAGTTATCTATTCCTAGGCGCGAAATGTAAGGGTTGCAAAACAAAAATCAGTATCCGTTACCCTCTAGTAGAAGCATTAACTGGGATCTTATTAGGTCTCGTTGCTTATAAGTTTGGTTACTCAACGACTACAATTTTCGCTTGGATATTCACATTAGCACTAATTACACTCACATTTATAGATTTTGACACGCAGCTACTTCCCGATGACATCACCTTACCTTTACTATGGCTAGGATTGTTGTTTAATTTAAATGGTGGCTTCACTAATCTAAAGTCTGCTGTTATTGGTGCTGCCGTTGGTTATTTGATTTTATGGTCTGTCTATTGGTTGTTTAAATTAGTAACGGGAAAAGAAGGCATGGGCTATGGCGACTTTAAACTCCTAGCCGCAATTGGCGCATGGTTTGGTTGGCAACTGATTCCTGCGGTGATTCTGTTAAGTTCTGTACTGGGTGCAGTGATTGGGACAGGGCTAATTTTACTAAGAGGAAAAACTGGTAATACAGCTATACCGTTTGGTCCGTTTTTAGCACTTGGCGGGATTGCAGCACTGTTTTTTGGCCAGCAGCTCGCTAGCTTCTATCTCGTATAAACATTATAAATACTATGTTAACAATCGCACTGACTGGTGGAATCGGTTGTGGGAAATCAGAAGCAACAAAGATATTTTCATCGCTAGGTGTTCCTATTGTTGATTTAGATGTCATTTCCCATCAATTAACTGCAGAAAAACAACCTCTGCTCAATCAAATTGCTGCAGTTTTTGGACAAGAATTTATTACTGCATCAGAAGCACTAGACCGTACAAAAATGAGGCAGCTTGTGTTTGCTAACGAAAAAGCCCGTAAGCAATTAAATGCAATACTGCATCCCGCTATCTATAAAGAAGCAATTAAACAACTGCACCAATACAGCGATCAGCCTTATACTGTGCTCGCAATTCCATTGCTTGAACAAGACAGCATATACAAACCAGCTATTGACCGTGTGTTGGTGGTTGATTGCGAACCTGAAAAACAGATTGAACGTGTTAAGCAGCGGAGTAATTTAACTGAGGGTGAAATCAAGCAAATTATTGAAGCACAAATGCCACGTAAAAGTCGTATTAAGATGGCAGACGACATAATTGAGAACAACGATAGTATTGAAGATTTACGCTATAAAATTGAGAATTTACACCAAAAATACATTAAAACTTGCATAGTTAGCAAAACAATCTCATAATTCACGTCAATTTACAACCGATTGTTTGCAAGACTTTACATTATAGTGTCTAGCTACGAATTTCCATTTAATGAACGCATCCGTGCACTTTTAAGATTAGAAGATCTATTCAAAAAAGTGCTGTTGCACGTTGAGTCTGGTCAGCAGCACAATCACCACAGCGCGCTAATGTTACTGTTGCAAATGCTGGATATCATAGAGCGTGCAGATATTAAAGTAGATATTGTGCACGAATTAGACAGGCAAGCTTTGTCTATGCAAAATCTATTAGGCAATCCTAATATATCTGAGGAAGTGCTTAGCGAGACAATTAATGACGTTGAAGCATGTGCCAGCGCCCTTCGCTCTGACAAATCTAAAGTAGGCCAATCCTTACGGGATAACGAATGGTTGATGAGTATTAAACAACGTGCCTGCATTCCTGGTGGCGTTTGCCAATTCGACTTACCCTCATATCATTATTGGTTAAACCTAGATCAAGATAGACGCGAAGATGACTTTTATAACTGGCTCTCACGTCTGCTGCCAATGTTTGAGGGCATCAAGATTATTCTACATATTCTTCGTGGTAGTGGAATGACACACGACTTTGTAGCCCACAATGGTTTTTATCAGCAAATGTTAGGTGGGAGCAAGCCTGCGCAAATGGTCAAAATTGAGGTACCTGATGATTGCAGTTATTTTGCAGAAGTGAGCGCCAATAAATATGCAATTAATGTCCGTTTTCACGGCATGGACTTTGTACAAAAACCAAAGCAGTGTGAGCATGACATACAATTTAAAATGACTCTATGTAACTTAATGTAGAAAACAATCTTTTTGCTATGCCAAAAGAAAAAACATCTAATAAAGTCAAACAAGTTCCTTGCCCAAACTGTAAGTCACTATCAGCGTTTGACCAGAGCAACCCTTATAGACCTTTCTGTTCTGAGCGTTGTAAAATGATAGACTTAGGTGACTGGGCGAATGAGACCTACCGCATTCCTGAGAAAACACCCCCAAAAGATTTTAATTAATGGAATTTTTTCCTTTAAATATATTCATAACTAACAACTGATTAAATTAACATTTCAATGATGAAACTATTTAAACTAATCCCATCCATTTTGCTACTCATTGCATGCTCAACCAGCGCTGAAGTCTCCATTTCAGATGCCTGGGTGCGAGAAAACGCGCCGGGCCAAAAGGTCGGTGCAGCCTATATGACACTGGAAAGTCCGCAAAAAAGTAAGCTGGTTTACGTCGAAGCGAAATCTGCTGCAGGGTCTGTTGAAATTCACAGCATGTCTATGACAAACGGCGTCATGAAAATGCGTATGCTTGAAACACTGCCTCTGGAACCTAATCAGCCAGTGACATTGAAGCCAGGCAGCTTTCATTTAATGCTATTTGATTTAAAACAACCGCTTAAGGCAGGCGACAATATTGAATTCAGACTGTGTTTTGAAGACGAGAATGGCAAAATTACAGATCAAACAATGGTGTTGCCAGTTAAAAGCCAATAACTAGTGGAACAACTTACTTCACTCCCTAGTACTATATGAATATTATTCACCAGCAAGTGAAGCTAGTGCATCCATAATAGGTAAATTGGCAGGCAATATTGGCTTTACGGTCACTTGCCCTGGCATTTGCCAGCTAAATGTCTGTCCTTCTATAGCAGACATTTCACCTTCCCATTTAGTCACAAAATAAAAGTGTAAATGTACTGTTTTTGCTGGCGAGTCATGTGTTTCTGGATAATCAAAGCGCTTCTCTTGCCACGGTTGATAATCAATTGGCAAGATTCCCAACTCCTCTTGCAGCTCACGTGCAAGTGCATCCTCAGGTAACTCGCCAGCTTCTATTTTACCGCCAGGAAACTCCCACCAGCCAGCCCATGGCTTTCCTTCAGGCCTGCTAGCCAGTAAAAATGCTTGGTCTTCTTTTTGTATGATGGCGACTGCTACCTGGGTGATGTTAGCCATCTAAATTAAGCCTTCCTGCATAGTCCTTTGCAAAATGATATGCCACTCGCCCACTACGTGCGCCGCGGCTATAGGTAAATTGTAGTGCTGCTTTACGCGCTATATCATCAAAATCTATACCATATTTCTTCAACCAATACTCAGCGATAGCTAAATAGGCATTCTGGTCAAACGTATGAAAAGACAACCACAAACCAAAGCGCTCAGCTAATGCCGTTTTTTCTTCGATAGTATCTCCTGGTCGAATTTCACCATCGACATGCGCAATAGCTTCATTATCCGCCATAAACTCTGGTATCAAATTTTTTCGGTTAGATGTCGCGTAAACCAATACATTATCAGAGGCATTCGCTAAAGACCCATCCAATACAACTTTTAATGTTTTATAAGCACTATCATTGGCCTCAAAAGTTAAATCGTCACAGTAGATAATAAACTTTTCTGGACGGTTGCTAATTAAATTAACGATTGTATGTAAATCAAGCAAATCTTGTTTATCTACCTCAATCAATCTTAAGCCTTGTTCCACATATTCTGACAGCAGCGCCTTGACCAATGAGGACTTGCCTGTACCTCGCGCACCTGTGAGCAGCACATTATTTGCTGTTAGACCCTGTAAAAACTGCCGTGTATTTCTGACAATTTCTTTTTTCTGCACATCAACAAACTGTATATCTTGCAGACGTATTTGATGGGGCGAGGAAATTGCTTGTAATGTTCCTTTACCAGCAACTTTAACCCAGCGCCAAGCTACTGCACCCCAGTTGACTGGCTCATTTTGTGGTATCAGTACTTTATCCAGCCTGTCTAATAAAGACTCAGCTTTCGCTAGCAGCTTATTCAGATTTTCCATATTCAAAGTAATGATTTACGGGGTACTTTATGATCGATAATCAGCATTGATTTTGACATAATCATAACTGAAATCGCAGGTCCAAATCGTCGCATCCGCTTGCCCTCTATCGAGGACCACACGTACTAATATTTCTGGTTTTGCCATGACAGCACTGCCTTGCGCTTCTTGGTAGCTTGCAGCAATACCACCATACTCAGATACCAATACATCGCCTAGATATAAGCGTAATTTATTCACATCTAGATCATCTATGCCGGCATAACCAACTGCTGCGAGAATACGCCCCAGATTAGGGTCTGATGCAAAAAAGGCTGTTTTAACGAGTGGAGAATGTGCAATGGCGTAAGCTACTTTTCGACATTCTTCCTCATTGCGTCCAGATTCAACCTGAATGGTCATGAACTTGGTTGCACCTTCACCATCCCGGACGATTGCTTGTGCTAGTTCGATGGCAACTTCAGTCATTGCATCACGCAATGGAATAAAGGCTTGGCTAGTCTCTGTAATTTCAGCGTTACCTGCTAAATTGGTAGCAACCATGATAAAACTATCGTTTGTACTGGTATCACCATCCACCGTAATGCAGTTAAATGATTGATTGACCGCATATTGAATAATCGCGTTAAGAGCTGACTGACTGACAGCAGCATCCGTTGCAAGGTATCCAAGCATTGTCGCCATATTCGGGTGGATCATGCCAGAGCCTTTGCTCATGCCCGTTATGGTGATCTGCTTACCGTCAATTATTAGCTGACGTGAGGTTGCTTTAGGTACAATATCGGTGGTCATAATGGCCTCAGCGGCATTAAACCAATTATCCTCTGTTGCATTTTCTAGCGCGGATGGTATGTGTGCCACCAGTTTGTCAACAGGTAAGGGCTCTAAAATAACCCCAGTTGAAAACGGCAGTACCTGCTCACTACTAATATTGAGTAAATTTGCTAGTGCATCACAACTTTGTTTCGCATGCTGCATGCCCGCTTCACCCGTGCCTGCATTAGCATTACCTGTATTCACCAACAAGGCACGTATAGCATTTGAAGTTGCCAAGTGCTGTTTTGATAGAGTAACTGGTGCTGCACAAAAACGATTTTGGGTAAACACGCCTGCCACATGACTGCCTTCAGCCAACAACATCACCAACAAATCTTTACGGTCTGGCTTACGAATGTGCGCCTTAGCATAACCTAGCTTTACACCATTAACAGGTAATAAATCTGATGGGTTGAGTTTAGGTAAATTAACCGGCATGTAATGGCTTTCAATCTAAATTGATAAGAATATTGTAGCTTATTCGCTTATGAAACGTGCTTTAGTAATAACCTTCTGGCTAAGCTCTGCGCCAAGTAGTCCCCTGTGGCGTATCTTCTAAGATAATGCCTGCGTCGGATAACTCTTTACGGATACGGTCCGCCTCTGCATAGTTTTTGGCTTTTTTGGCTTCAGCACGCCTTTCAATCATTGAACTTATGCCTTCCCTAGTAAGATTTTCTGTAGCTGGACTCAAAGCTCCTAACTCCGTAGAAATTTGTTGGCCAGATATAGCTTTTACAACATCTCCCTGTAAAAAATCATCAGGAGGTTGGCTTAATAACCCTAACACTGAACCTAATTTCTTTAACAGAGTTGCACTTTCTAAGGAGTTACTCTTATTCGTCTCTGTAGCAAAATCAAATAAGACAGCAATAGCTTCTGGGGTATTAAAGTCATCATCCATGGCAGCCTTAAAACGTGCAGCTGTTGGATGCTGCCAATCTATTTCAGCATCAGAGATCTCCGCACCCCGCAAAGCTGTATACAGTCTGGTTAAAGCAGCCTTTGCATCGTCCAGATGTTGATCACTATAGTTTAATGGGCTGCGGTAGTGTGCTCTTAAAATGAAAAAGCGAACGACCTCCGCATCATATTTTTCTAATACCGTACGAATCGTAAAAAAGTTACCCAATGACTTGGACATTTTTTCATCGTCAACACGTACAAAACCATTATGCATCCAGTAGTTGGCCATCTGGCAACTGTGGCTGGCCTCACTTTGTGCAATTTCATTTTCATGGTGTGGAAACTGTAAATCTTGCCCGCCACCATGAATGTCAAAATGTGCGCCCAAGTGTTTTGCGCTCATGGCTGAACACTCAATATGCCAACCTGGTCGACCTGGCCCCCATGGTGAGTTCCAATTAGGCTCATTTGGTTTGACTGACTTCCAAAGTACAAAATCTAATGGATCCCTTTTGTAGGTATCCACTTCAACACGCTCACCAGCGCGCAAGTCATTTAGGCTCTTACCAGAGAGTTTGCCATAGCCATCAAAGCTGCGCACAGCATAAAATACATCGCCATTATCAGCGAGATAAGCATTTCCCTTTTCCATCAGCTTGGCAATCATGTCTATCATCGCATCAATATGTGTGGTGGCACGGGGCTCTATATCTGGTCGTAATACGCCTAACTGCTCAGCATCTTCATCCATCGCTTTAATAAAGCGCTGCGTTAAGTCGCCTATACTTTCATTATTATCATTTGCACGTTGAATAATTTTGTCATCTACATCTGTGATATTGCGCACATAGGTTACGTTATAGCCAGATGCACGAAACCAGCGAGAAACCATATCAAACACGACCATGACACGCGCATGACCAAGGTGACAAAAGTCGTAAACAGTCATACCACAGACATACATACGCACTTCATTTTGACGGATGGGAACAAAAGTTTGCTTGCTGCGCGAGAGGGAATTATAAATTTTTAACATGCATTAGAATTTCGTGGCTAAATCGACCAATAAAACAACCAAATATTACAATAAAACCAAATATTTACAATGAAAACTTACCAGACTATTGGATGTTCGCAATCCAGTTGGTAGAATACGGTTATTATTAACTGGCTCAGTATATCACAATGACAATCCACAACATTTTACTAAAGAATTTTATAACACCAATATTGTTAACAATTTTATTTGCCTCTCACCCTTCATTCGCTGATGAGTTAAAAGACATTTCGAAACTGGCGGAACAAGGGCAGCAGGAAGCTGCGCTCAAACGGATTAATACCTATCTAGAAGCCAACCCGAAAGACGCTCAGGGAATGTTTATGAAGGGCATTATTCAAGCTGAAAGCGGTAAGCGTGATGATGCAATCAAAACCTTCAATACCCTAACTAAAACATATCCAAGCCTGCCAGAACCCTACAATAACCTTGCTGTTTTGTATGCAGAAGCTGGTGAGTATGATTCAGCTAAGAAAGCCTTAGAAACAGCCATTAAAACACACCCTAGTTATGCTACAGCCCATGAGAATCTAGGTGATATTTATGCTCGTATGGCATCAGAAGCATATGACAAAGCACTGCAGTTGGATACAGCCAACGTTCGCGCCCAAAGCAAGCTTTCACTAATCAAGGACTTATTTACGACTGACAACAAGAGAATGGTTGCTGCTAATAATGAAACTCCTATTCGTCCAATACGCCCCGCCAACAAAAAAGCAGAACCAGAAACAGCGCCTGCTGAGGAAACAAAGCCTGTTACTGAAGAAAAACCAGTAGTGGATAGCCCTAAGTCTGACACCAACATGAATACAGAAAGTGACGTTATGGCTGCAGTTGAAGCATGGAGACTTGCTTGGTCTGGACAGGACGTTGATGCTTACCTTGCTAGTTACGCAGACAGCTTCACCCCAGGGAAAGGCAGAAGTCTAACAAGTTGGAAAGAATTTCGTCGCTCACGTGTATCTGCTCCAAAAGGGATAACACTAAAATTGAATGATCCGACAGTTGAGATCTTAGATGACAGCAATGCTAAAGTAAGCTTTAAACAATACTATAAAGCAGATAGTAGAAGTGCAATTCACACAAACAAAATATTGGTTCTTAAAAAAGTGGGGGGCGCTTGGTTGATTAATGAAGAAATTGCATCTAATTAATGACAATGCTCGCTGTTAGAGTAAGCTGTTAGTCATAAGTGATTTTAATGAAACAAACTCAAAAACTTGGCATATCAAATCGTGGGCTTACAAAGCTGCTGGTGGTCATTGCCTGCGCACTTCTGCCTTGGAATGCCACCGCAATCAACCAAGGCAACCTATCCGATAAGCTCTTTGCTAATACAGTTAATCGCGATTTAGTTGAGAAGTTACTTGTTGAAAGTCTGATGCAAATTGCGCGCGGCGAAACAAAACAAGCTATGGACACAGTCGATGAGCTGATTCGCACTACCCCAAACTTCAAACTTGCGCATTTGATTCGTGGCGACCTACTTAGTGCGCAAGGTCAAACCATTAACCCTTTTGGTCATACAGCTGCCATTAGCGCCGCCGAAAAAAGTCAAGAGATTGAAGGTTTACGTGAAGAAGCACGCACACGTTTAAATTATTATTTTTCGACAGACAACCAGCGCCAAGTGCCTAACATTGCTGTCCAGATGAATGCAAAACAAACACATTTGATACTGATTGACACAGTTATGTCACGGTTATTTGTCTATAAAAAAACAAAAACAGGCCTACAACATGTTGCTGATTACTATGTGACTATCGGAAAAAATGGCACTGATAAGAATGTCGAAGGAGACAAACGAACGCCAATAGGACTTTACTTCGCCAGCAAGAAATTAACGACACCATTGTCTGATTTTTATGGTGATGGTGCATACCCACTTAACTATCCTAACGCACTAGATAAACACAATAAAAAAACAGGGCATGGTATATGGTTACATGGCACACCTAAAGATACTTACAGCCGTCCACCAAGGGCAAGCGATGGCTGCGTAGTTTTAAGCAATCCAGATTTGAATAAATTAGCTTCTATCTTAGACGTAGGTAATACACCAGTCATCATTTCAGATAATATAGAATGGGTTAGCAACGTTGAGACTTCCACACAGACGACAGAGTTGTCATCTTTAAACAAAGCCTTAGAGAAGTGGCAGCAAGATTGGATTTCCCAAAATACAGATAAATATTTAAGCCATTACTCAAATCAATTTTTTTATGGTGATGGCACTTTTAATGAATGGGCAGATCACAAACGTAGAGTACAAGCAGGCAAACCAAAAGTTGCCATTAGAATTAGCGATGTCAGTATGTTTAGTTATCCAAATCTACGCAATTCTAATAATTTGAAGCCAAATACCAAGATTATAGTTGTTGATTTTGATCAATATTACGAAAGCCCAACACTGAAAAACAAAATGCGTAAACGCCAGTATTGGACTAATGAAAACAACCAATGGAAGATCATTTACGAAGGTGCAGCATAAAACGGCATGATACTTAATTACATAAAGCAATTTCTCTTTTTTATATTGCTCTCCATCCTAATAACATCCAAAACGTTTGCTGCAACTGAAGTTGAATTCAAAACCAGTATGGGTGACTTTACCGTTGAGCTCTATCCAGAAAAAGCACCGCTAACGGTCGCCAATTTCTTGCAATATGTCCGGAGTGGTTTTTATGAAAAAACTATTTTTCACCGTGTGATTAATAATTTTATGATTCAAGGTGGTGGTTTTGAGCGAGACTTATTCGAAAAGCCAACAAAGGCTCCAATTAAAAACGAGTCTAACAATGGTTTGAAAAATAAACTTGGCACGATAGCAATGGCAAGAACGCCAGACCCAGACTCTGCAACAGCTCAATTCTTTATCAATCTCAAAGATAATGATTTCTTAGACTATACCAGCCCAGACGCTGACAAAATAGGTTACTGTGTATTTGGCAAAGTCACAAAAGGTATGGAGGTAGTGAAACAAATTGGCATTTCACCTACAGGCAGCATATCTAGGTTTACTGATGTACCAATCAAACCAATTAAAATCATCAGTGCTAGCGTACTTAAAGAAACTACCGAATAGCTTCACCTTCAAAGTAATAATTATTATTAATAACTAAGGATTTATTGTGGTAAAACTAACTACTAATTTTGGCGAAATTACACTTGAGCTTGACGCAGACAAGGCGCCGATCACTGTCGCAAACTTTTTAAAGTATGTCGAAGATGGTTTTTATGATGGTTTAATCTTTCATCGTGTGATTAATAACTTCATGATCCAAGGTGGCGGCTTCGACAAAGACATGAAACAAAAGTCAACACAGGATGCAATCAAAATTGAAGCTGACAATGGTCTCAGTAACGACAAATATACCATTGCAATGGCTCGCACTTCAATCCCTGACTCTGCAACTAGTCAGTTTTTCATTAATGTTAATGATAATGACTTTTTAAATCATACCGCGCCTACTGCCAGTGGCTGGGGTTACTGTGTGTTTGGTAAAGTGGTAGAAGGTACAGATGTCGTAGATAAAATAGAGACTGTCAAGACTGGCTCCCGTGCTGGCCATCAAGATGTTCCAGTTGAGCCTGTAATTATTGAAAAAGCAATCATCGTATAGTGATGTCTTTTAACCGAAGAATCCAGCATGGGTCATAGTCTTTTTATTTCAGACTTACACCTATGTGAGTCACGTCTGGAAATAATGAATGATTTTGTAGGATTCTTAACAAATACTGCTTCGCATGCTGAGAATCTTTACATTTTGGGTGACTTGTTTGAGTATTGGCCTGGCGATGACGTGATTGCGACTGGTGCTTTTGCTGATGTTATTAATGGATTGCAAGCACTAGCTAATAGAGGTGTTAACTTATTTTTAATACATGGAAATCGTGATTTCCTTCTGGGTGAACAATTTTCAGAATTGACAAAGGTAAGACTATTACCAGATCCTCATCTAGTCACACTATATGACACCGCTATTCTATTGAGCCATGGTGATACACTCTGCACAGATGACACTGATTATCAGGCATTCAGAGCAACGGTGCGTAACGATAAATGGATAACTGACTTCCTTGATCAGCCGCTTTATGCACGCATTACCTATATTGAATCCATTCGTAAAAAGAGTGAAGTAGAAAAGTCGATTAAATCCATGGAAATCATGGATGTTAATCAATACGCAGTTGAATCGTTACTGAAAAAATTTGACTACCCGCCTTTGTTTATACACGGACATACACATAGACCTAACAGACATCAATACCTCATTGATGGTCACCGATGTGAACGTTGCGTGCTGGGTGATTGGTATGAACATGGAAGCTTCTTGAAGTTAGATACGAATGGCATACATGAGCACAGCCTCTGAAAAAAAGGTGTTGGTATGTACCAACTTTCGCGCGAACCCTAACCACCCTTCATGTGGTGCACGTGATAGTGACACGCTTTTTAAATCCCTCAGTGAGGCGCTACAAGACATGCCCATCTTAATTGAAGGTAGCCCATGCATGGGGCTTTGCCATGCTGGCCCGAATGTTAGGCTGGTCCCTAGTGGCAAGTGCTTCAACGAAGTCAGTACACAAGAGCTAACATTAGTTATTGAAGAGATAAAGTCATTTATAGCGTATTAATCACGCCAAAGCTGACATGGCCTGGTATCCTTGATTCATCAACTTCATCTATCTGTGATGGCTCTAAAAACATTTCCGCATAGCGTAAATAAATTTTTTCGCGCACAAATAAATCAAAAATATCTGGATCAATATGATGTTCAAGCTTCATTTTGCCAAGTATTGTTAACGTCTCAGATAATGTTTTAGCTTTTTTGTATGGCCTATCTTTTGAGGTAAGTGCTTCAAAAATGTCAGCAATTCCCATCATTCTTGCAGGAATCGACATTTCATGACGCTTCAATCCTCTAGGGTAGCCTTTTCCATCCATTCGTTCATGATGCCCCCCTGCATACTCTGGTACACGCATGAGATCTTTTGGATAAGGCAGTGACTCAAGCATACTGATTGTGACTGAAATATGGTTATTAATAATAGCACGCTCTTCTGGCGTGAGTGTGCCACGCGGAATAGTCAGATTGTATGCCTCATCATCGCTTAGGAATTTTTTACGTTTACCATCTGCATCAATAAAATCATAGCTGGCTATTTTCATCACCCGTTCCTGATCTTGCTTCCGCATAGATTCAGTACCGATATTAACCCGACGTATAAATTGTTTATCATCATCTAGTTGCTGGTGAATTGCTTTTATTTCATTTTGCATGGACTTATAGTTAAGCGACTTACCATCCCCGCAAGACTGTAGCATTAATTGTAGATAATCATTTTCGCGCTGTGCTTTTAATAACTCGAATCGTTGATCGATAAACTCTATTCGGTCAAATATAGTCTCGAGCTTTGTAGCTTTATCCATCACATATTCAGGTGTGGTCACTTTGCCACAATCATGTAACCAAGCGGCAATTTTGAGCTCATAAATTTCTTTTTCGGTCATCGTGAAGTTTTTAAATGGCCCACTCTGGGTTTTCATCGCCGCTTCAGCAAGCATCATTGTTAATTCAGGAACGCGCTGACAGTGGCCACCAGTATGCGGTGATTTTTCATCAATCGCATCCGCAATTAATTTAATAAACGACTCAAATAAGTTCTTTAAACCGCTTATTAAATTTTGATTTGTCATAGTGACAGCAGCTTGTGATGCCAGGGACTCAACCAAGCGTTGATGCGATTGCGTGAAGGAAACAACCTCTTTTGTTTTAGGATCAATAGCATTAATGAGCTGCAAAACGCCAATAATCTCGTTTTCATGATTTTTCATCGGCACCGTCAAAAATGACTTTGAACGATACCCCATTTTTTCGTCAAACTGTCGCGTGCCGGAAAAATCGAAGCCTTCAACTAGATAAGCATCTTCTATATTGATTGTTTTGTCTTTGAGCACGCAATATGCAGCAACCATATTAAGATTAAGCTGCTTATCATCCAGATATAAAGGCAGCGGTGAGAATGGAATCTTTTTGCCTGTTGTACCACCCAATGCAATATTAAGACTGTGCGTACGCATGATTTCAAACTTCAACTGTTTATCGTCTGAAACTGTATATAGAGTACCTCCGTCGGCGTTTGTGAGCTCTTTTGCCCCTAATAATATCGTTTCTAACAAGCGTTCGTTGTTTGGCTCAGCTGATAGTGCGACACCGATTTCATTTAACCGCTCTAATTGATTAAGAAGTTCTGATTGCTTCATGTAACAACCTACTCACCTTCACTATAGTCCAACAATATTAATCGAGACAAAATTCCATCTTTATTCCAAGCACCTCAATTTCTTCATGATTAGTCAAAGCATGTGCTTGTGCGCCAATCGTTTTACCATTAACCATCGGATACTGATTTCCCGCAACATGGGTTAGAAAGAAGCCATCTTGCCGCTTGGTCACCACCGCTACCTGCTTTCCTGCTTCACCTAGCTTAACCATCGTTTTATCTAGAAATAACAATTCACCCGATCGATCTCCAGTTAGAATTTTCAGCCTGGGTTCTTTTGCTTCTTCAGCTAACTCAGCTGTTTCGTCTGTCTCTAAATCTGTAGTAGTCTCTTCGGAAGCAGCATTTTGTTCTAGACTGTCTTCTTCTAGTATTTTAGCTGGTGTCATCATGACTGTATCCGCAAACCCATTGGATTCGAGCTTCTTAGTCGCCGTGAGATCTTGAACAAACTTTAATTGATACTTTCCTAAACCAATTGTGTCGCCATGCTTCAGCGCCTGCTTCTTAATTACTTTTTTATTCACTACCGTACCGTTGGTACTATTGAGGTCTTCAATGTAAACTTCATCGCCAGCGCTTACTATCACAGCATGTTCACCACTGATTGCTAAGTTATCTATGTGAACATCGTTAGTCGCTCGACGTCCAATAGTTAACCTATCTTTATCCACTGCATATTCTTTAATAACATTACCATCTAGTAAGAAAATTAACTTAGCCATGACTACCTTCTTGGTTAAATTGAGCTTATCCCCATAACTTCTGTATCCAACCCTGCTTTATTGCAAACGCATCTTGGACTAAAGCAACAACAACGGACACATTATCTGCCCCTCCATATTTATTTGCAAGCCTGATAAGACTGCTGGCTGCAAGGTGGATGTTTCCATTGGATGATGCGATAATCTCTTCAATTTCATCATCTTCTACTAAATCTGTTAAGCCATCTGAACAAAGCAAATAACAATCACCAATTAAGGCTTCATACTCATTTAACTCGAGCTCTACTTCTGGTTCTGTTCCTAGTGCGCGCGTAACTAAGTGTCCATCATTTGACAACCTCGCTTGCTCTTTAGTAATAAGGCCCGCATTAATCTGTTCCTGTAATAAGGAATGATCTTCTGTCAGTTGTTCTAAGACTCCACCACGGAAGCGATAAAGCCTAGAGTCCCCAATGTGTCCAACAATAATTTTATTGTCATAAAAAACGCCCGCGACTAATGTTGTACCCATACCAGAACAAATCGGTTGCTGTTGTGATGTTTGGTAGACGAGGTTGTTAGCAACAGCAACTGCTCTTTTGAACATTTCCGCCATTGATAAATGATGACTTTTTCTTAATTGCGATTGTTGGTGGATTAGCTCTGCAAGCTCAGCAGCAATAATCAGTGTTGTCATTTGACTGGCTATTTCACCCGCTTTATAGCCACCCATGCCATCCGCAACCATGACAAGTCCTGTTGTTAAATCACTGGCAACTGAATCTTCATTTTGGCTGCGCATCAGTCCAACATCAGACATACGGGCAACACTCACTGCTTTTGTTACATCCATATCATCCCAATCACTTACATTTCAGCCATCTGTTGCATTAGTATTATTAAAACAATAAGGATGGGATAGCAACCCCATGACAAAAGCTATTTCCCAAACTCATACGGTCTGGCAGAAGCAGCCAATTTATCTAACACACCATTGATATATTTATGTCCATCTGAACCGCCAAAGGTTTTGGCAAGCTCTACGCCTTCGTTAATTGCTACGCGGTATGGTATCGCAACATCAAACAAAAGCTCATAAGATGACACCCTTAATATTGCATGCTCAATCGGACTTAGCTCATCAATCTCACGATCAATAAAAGTCTTGATTTGGGTATCGATTGAAGCCAAATTATCAAAAACACCATTCAGCAACTTTTGAAAATATGCTTCATCTGCTTTTATATAGTCAGGGTCATCATGCATATCCAAAAAAATTTGCTTGATATCGCCATCATTCATCATACGGCGGTAGATAGCTTTTAACACTAATTCTCTTGATTTACGGCGACTTTTACTCGATTTGCGTTTTTTATTCGCGCCATCACCCACGCTGATGTTACTCATAATACGCCAACCAAATTAGACATTTCGATTGCTACTCTTGCTGCTTCAGCACCTTTTATTTCTACACGTGCTAATGCTTGCTCATCATTTTCAGTCGTCAAAATGGCATTTGAAATTGGAATCCCAGTGTTTAACTGCACATCAGAAACACCTCGCGCTGATTCATTCGCCACCACCTCGAAATGATAGGTTTCACCACGTACAATTGCACCAAGTGCAATCAGTGCATCATATTGCTCACTTAAAGCCATTTTCTGAAGGATTAGGGGCGTCTCAAGCGCCCCTGCAACAGTTGCAAGTTGAATATCTTCATCTGCCACCCCTAACTTTAACAACTCGGCATGACATGATTTGAGTAAGCCTTCACCGATATTGCTGTTAAATCGAGATAAGACTACGCCTATTTTTTTGCCAGCGCCATCCAGATTTATTGCTATTTTATTCAAAGCATTCTCTCTATTTCGTAAAAAACAATATTTTACGCTAATTCATCCTCCCATTACGACGAGAGTCACTCAATCTAACTAAATAATGACCAAGCTTTTTGGGCAGTGCTCCATATACCATATGCAATCGGGATGACGACCGCCGTCCAAGCAACTAATAAAATGAGTGAATGCCTTTCAGTCGCTGTATTAGCGGATTTTGTTGACGCAACTTTTTCATGTCCTGCACTACGAACAGCCTCAAGCTCAGCATCTGTCATAAAGTGTTTGTCATCCAAAGGCTTAATCAACATGTTGGCTATAAAACCAATCACCATCATGCCTGCTAATACAAGCATAATAGGGCCATAAATATTATCGTATGGCACACCTGCTTCCAATCGCGTATCGTGCATATAGTTAACAATTACGGGGCCAACAATACCAGCAGTAGACCATGCTGTAAGAAGGCGCCCATGAATCGCTCCAACAAACTGCGTACCAAAAATATCAGCTAAATAAGCAGGAATTGTTGCAAAACCGCCACCATACATGGAGGATATAATACAAAAACAAGCAACGAATAAAGACAATGATTTAAACCCTGCAACATAGGCCGCAGAACAATATAGGAAAGCACCAAGCACAAAGAAAATATAATAAGTACGCTTACGTCCTAACTTGTCAGACGATGATGCCCAACCAATTCTACCAAAAATATTGAACACTGAAATCAAACCTACGAACCCTGCGCCGACCAAAGCTGCGGCTGTAGTCAAATCATGGTTAACTCTAATCTCGCTAAAGCCTAACTCTGGTTGACCAATTAAAGCACCTCCAAATGTTTCTTGTAACATAGGAGACGCTGCACCCAATATACCTATGCATGCGGAGACATTCATACAAAGCACTAACCATAATAACCAGAATTGGGGGGTTTTATGCGCTCTACTGAGATGTACATGTTTATGCGCAATCATTGCGTTCTTCTGTGTTTCTGGTGGCGTCCAGTTTTCGGGTTTCCAACCTGTAGCTGGTACTCGATACCCAAATGCGCCACTGACCATGAAAATAAAGTAGATGATTCCAAGCACCACAAACGTTTGCCACACCCCTACTCCACCAGCCTCAGAAAAATGCGCCATTAACTTTGTTGCAATGGGCGAGCCAATCATCGCACCACCACCAAAGCCCATAATCGCCATGCCAGTAGCCATACCACGATGATCAGGAAACCATTTAATCAGAGTGGAAACAGGAGAGATATAACCCAAGCCTAATCCTATACCACCAATGACTCCACTTCCTAGCCACAACAACCACAATTGATGATTATAAATACCATAGGCGGAAATCAGTAAGCCACCAGCCCACAGAATAGCAGACACAAATCCAGTTTTTCTTGGTCCTTCACGTTCCAGCCAACCGCCAAACACAGCGGCTGAACAGCCAAGCAATACAAAAAATAATGTGAACATCCAACCTAAATCAAATTGTGTCCAATTACAGTCTGTCGCAAATAAGGCTTTAGCTGTTCCCGCCAGTTTTTCTGTAAAAGTTGTGGCACCAGCAGCACATGTAGCAAGCGGGGTTCCAGAGGCGTCCACTAATGCATTACCTAGCGGTTTCCAAAAAACGCTAAACCCGTAAGCCATCCCAATAGAAAGGTGTATTGCAAGCGCAGCAGGTGGCACTAGCCAACGATTAAAACCTGGACCTGCAATTGTAATTTCTTTATCTAAAAAACTTGCCATACATCCTCCCGAGGCTTTTTATTTTATATTACATATCTTGAACTAGTTACATATTGTTACAAATTTCATAAAATGGCAATTAACTATTTTTAATAAACCGAATAATTTTGTGACTATGTCATAAAATTGAAATACTATGGTCACATAATAAGCGCCGTATCGTAGATATTCTGGAGCAAAATGCCTGCAAATATATTAGTTGTAGAAGACGAACCTGCTATTCAAGAGCTGTTAGCATTAAACATTACACAAGCAGGCCATACACCACTTCGTGCTATTAGCGCAGAACATGCACAAGAACTTCTGCGCAATACAATTCCAGATTTAATCTTGCTAGATTGGATGCTGCCTAATATGAATGGTATTGATTTTGCGCGTAAACTTAAATCAGATAGCTCCACCAAGCAAATACCTATTATCATGCTGACTGCCCGTGGTGACGAATTTGATAAGGTAAGAGGTCTTGAAGTCGGCGCTGATGACTATGTCACTAAGCCCTTCAGCCCCCGCGAATTAAATGCGCGTATCAAAGCAGTATTGCGTCGCAGGGCACCTCAAATGACCGATGACCCCATCGAAATTCAGGGCTTACATTTAGACCCTATCACCCATCGGGTCACAGGCAATAATACCATTGTTGATTTAGGCCCTACAGAATTCAGATTGTTGCACTACTTTATGAGCAACCCTGAGCGCGTTCATTCAAGAGGACAACTGTTGGACAAAGTTTGGGGGGACCGTGTCTTTGTTGAGGACCGTACTGTCGATGTTCATATTCGTCGATTAAGAAATGCGCTGTCTGTAACAGGACATCAAGACCTAATTCAAACTGTACGTGGTGCTGGCTATAGACTATCTGCGTTAGCCAATTAATCTTTAATCTAGCTTTATTCCTGCGTACAAAAGCTACTATAATAAGCGCACATGATAAGAATGAACGAATATGCAAGATATTCGCTGGAAAACATTTTGGATAGGCATCGGCCTATTAACAACAGCCACTGTCATATGGTTAACAATAAGCTTAGTGAATGCATTAGCATTTTTATGTATAACTCTAGCTTTGTACATTGCTAGCCATATCTATTGGATATATAAATTACAGCGCTGGCTGAAAACTCCCAACTTGAACGAAATCCCAGAAGGAAGAGGCATTTGGGAAAGTGTTTTCTCTGCACTATTTCAACATCAACGAAAAAACATTAGAGCGGAAGCGGAGTTGGTTGCCGCATTAGATGGCTTTAAAAGAGCAACCAATGCTTTACCAGACGGGATTGCAGTATTAAACCACCGCAATGAAATTGAATGGTGTAACCCCCCCGCTGAACATTTATTAGGACTAGATTTAGCAACAGATACCAACCAACCCATTCAAAACCTTGTCCGTTATGCAGAATTTATTACTTACCTGCATAGTAAAGATTACAAAGAGCCGATTACCGTTAAGTCCAATCGCAATGCTGAAACAACATTACAAATTCAGCTTATCATATTTGGTACAGCACAAAAGCTTCTCATCTGCCGCGACATCTCTGCACAAGAAAAAATTGATACCATGCGCCGAGACTTTATCGCTAACGTATCCCATGAATTACGAACACCACTTACGGTAGTAGGTGGCTTTTTGGAAACTTTAATGGATACAGAAGGTGCGGTGATTGAAAGCACAAAAAACTATTTTGACATGATGATTTCTCAAACCAGCCGTATGCGTTTAATTATTGAAGATTTATTAACGCTATCGCGGATTGAGAGTAATTATGAAGTGCCTGCCACAACCATTATTCAAATGCCAGCCTTATTGGACATGATTCAAAATGATGCAAAAGCATTAAGTAATGGTAAACACACCATTAAACTGCACACTGATAAATCACTGAATCTTAAAGGAAGCCGAGAAGAACTTCTGAGTGCATTCACAAATTTAGTGAGCAATGCCATCCGTTACACACCAGAAGGTGGTGATGTCGCCATTAGTTGGCAACTAAAAAATAAGCAAGCTGTTTTCAGCGTAAAAGATTCTGGTATTGGCATTGATGAGCAACATATACCCAGAATTACTGAGCGATTCTACCGTGTTGATAATGGACGCAGCCGAGAGACTGGTGGCACCGGGCTTGGCCTAGCAATCGTCAAACACATCCTTAATCGTCACCGTGCTAAATTGGAAGTCGATAGCAAGATTGGCAAAGGCAGTACATTTAGTATTGTGTTTCCGCAGTCTCGTACAGTCATCGATCAATCAGTAGAGGCTGCATGACAAAAAGCATAGCACTGATCACTATTGTCCTGCTCACAGCTTGTGCAAATAGCCCTTTTAACAATAAAAGTAAAATACCAGAACGTACAGACCGCAGCAGTATTAATCAATTAGCCAAAACCGATTTTGACAGGATGGCTGATATGGAATATAGCAATAATGTCTACAGTTTGCGTACACTCATGGTGAAACTTTATAAGCGCAACCCGAGAGAGCTGGCCAAAAGCACAACAGATTCAGCGGAAAAAATGGCTGAATGGGTTTTTGAAGGAGACCACCAACACCACTGGCAATTTGATGGCATTCAGCGTAAACAGGATACTGATGCAATCTTTCTCGCTTTTGATGATGCGTTTCATGGCGACCGTGTATTGGCATTTATTGTAGGCTTACAAACCATGCTTGCAAAAGCCCATGATAATAAAACGGAGTTCTATCTAACAGACAACCTAGACCCCCAGCGCATTTACAATCTTGCACGCAACTTTGAAATCGCAGCCTGGAAGCTCGCTAATAGCGTGGATGAAAAAGGAAACTTATATTTGCTATCAAATGAGATAAATGATAATGAGCGTAATTTAAGTTTTGAGCGAGAGTTTGGGAAAATAATTGGCAGAACCGACTTTTATGCAACAGCACTCGCTGAAAAGTCACAAAGATTCATTTCTAGGGTAGCTCAAAGTCTTGCAACAGCTGTTTTTCTACCATTCTAATTTAATGATTGTTTTGTTTTGGCTGGTGTAGAAACAAGCAAGCTAGCAATAGTTTGGTTTGTTTGCTGTATTGTAGCGGTTGGTGGATTGATATTTTTCTTTTTATCCATTCTAGGTTCTGAAACAAGCGCATGTATCATCACTGCAATAAGCGCAGCAAGCATGAATGGAAATTGCGTTGATGAGTTACCCATATTCTTCTCCTTTCAAAGAGTCGGTTGTTTACAGCTGTTAAGCTGCATAAGCCGTGCCAAAATTTCATACAGAATGCACATATGCCAGCTATCGACCAAAGATTAGTCCGAATGGGCTAATCAAATATTGAATCTAGACCACTATCCGATAATTTCGCGGTAATTCATACGCAATAAGTCAGTGCAACTGAACATAAACAGTGCAGCCCAAAAATTAAATTGGCAATATACCGTCTTAATGTGAACGTCTTGAGAAAAACAGATGAAGCTTTTATGGCTTAGATCAGCAACTTTACTGATTTACCATCGGCTCTTTAAACGCTATTGCATGTACTTTCTTTGAGGACTCAGTATGCTTTTTAGCGATTTGGTGCAGCGCGTTGTTGGGTCCATAAGCAATAGGACCAAAAAACACATCATGAACAGTAACAGTTAGAAGACCAGCTATAAAAAATGCAAAAATAATAGAAGAACTATTCACCAACAAAACCTTCTTAACCATCTCAATAAATCAGGCGCTACTTTAACATTTCTATTAGATTATTCTACTATTTTTAACAATTATTAATATTCAGTTAAGCTTCTTACTTAAAGTAATACTTTAATATCTAGTAAACGTATATATTGCACCTATAATCAGTATTGATTAAGATGCAACCAAGTATCTTTAATGATTGCATCTACAATGTTACGTCAAATTTCGCAAACCATGGGCTGGCCATTTACCTTGGTTTATATCGTTTTAATAGTTAGCGCTCTTTATTTTACATTCGTTGTCGCTCCCAAAGCACTTAATGCAAATGACTGGTCTTCTACACAAGGTAAAGTCACGCAGAGTGAATTAATCGAGAGAAAAAGATTAAATAAAAACAGCGATATCGTCACTGTGTACTCAGCAAAAATACAATATCAATATGTAGTTAATGATAAAACATATTCTGGTACTCAATTAAGATGGGCCGACCGTAATCAAAACAGGATTGAATTACAAATGGTAAAAGAGTACCCAACTGCTGCTATCACCACTGTTTTCTATAACCCACAAAATCCTGAAGAAGCTGTCCTGCAAAAAGGATTAAGCTTAGCGCATATTCTGATAGGCTTCTTTTTATTGTTAAGCATTTCTTCAATGGCATGGGCACTTTATCGCAATGCGAGCAAAAGAAGATCAGTTTTTGGCAGGTAAAAGGTACGGCCTCTTTTTATTGTTTACTAGATTTGCCGCAAAACTTTAAATTATTTGCATTTCAACCTGTAGCAACCTTTTTAACTTTTCAGACTCGTATATAGAAGTTTTTTACATGTCATGAAAGTATCATTCAATGAAACTACTCTTTTAATGTCATTGCTATCAAGCATTGTTATCAGTTTTGTGGCTCTTGCAGATACCCAAGTATTCAAACAATATCTGAATATGCCGTATTCGCAAGTGCGAGTTAGCCTACTCAACGAAGGTTGGAAACCAGTCACCAATAAAAATATCCATGATACGAGTTTATATGCACAAACTATATATGAAAAAGGCTATGATGAAGTAACTGATTGTATTTCTATGGAAAGAGATCAGTGTCAATTCATATTGAGTAAAGGCAAGGAACACATTTTGATTACTACAAAAGAAAAGTCATTAAATGTCGAATCCATTGAGTTGAGGCATTGACGCTCTCACTAGTTACTTTAATCCATTCCATTATTCTTTGAATTTATAACGAAGGTAGTATTAATAATGAAGTTTGTATTGAAAATAGTTAGCTTGAGTATTGGGTTAGCATTTATAGGTACAGTATCTGCCGAAAATAAAATTGACCGTATTACTGAAACCGCGATACCTCGCAGTAAAAACCTTTATGGCTTAGGCATCGGAATATTACCTAAAACTTCTGGCTCTGATGAGTTCCGAACAATCGCATTACCGATTATTAATGCCAATTATGGAGATGATCGTTACTATATAAATGCACTGCAAGCTGGCGTTTGGCTGTTTGATTACGATGGCAAACGACTTCGATTTGGATTAGCTACTCAGGCGAGATTTGGGTGGGATGCAGATGATGGAAAGCTAACGCGCGGTATGCGTGATCGCGATTTCTCTTTGGATTTTGGTCCATCAATACGCTGGCAAACCAACTATGGAACTATCAATGCACAATGGGGCTTTGATATTGGCAATGCAAGTAACGGCCAAACATTTGATTTGCAGTATATTAAAAATATATTTCGTAGCAATGAATTTAAGTTAAACGGTAGCTTAGGCATTACATGGAATAACCATAAACTAAATGACTATTACTTTGGTGTTAGCCCAAGTGAAAACACTGCATCGAGGCCAATATATAATGCAGGTTCAAGCACTGAGTTTAAAGTAGGTATTAACGGATTATACTCAGTTGCGAAAAATCAGTATCTACTTTTTGGCACATCTATTACTAGACTAGGTGACGAGCAAGCAAACAGCCCAATTGTAGAGACGCGTATGCAGCCTTTTGCCTATCTTGGCTACTCATTCGCTTATTAGATTCTTAATGCCTTGTTTTAACTTATTGAATACTGGGTATATATGGTTTCGGTGCGCCATGGTATTGACTTAAAACATGAACTTAGTCCATTGACTTAGTTTGCTCACTAATTATAGTTCATTTCATGCTAGAGTTAAAAGATATACCTAATAGTAAAATTCTCAAAAAATTCGCCAATCGATATGATGATTTGAACCCTCTCTTGGTCATCCAATTCTTAACTATTCTTCGAATAGGTACCGACCTCACAGAACTGCTAAATACTTTTTTAGAAAAATATGACTTACTCTAAGGTAGATGGTAGGTGCTCATTTTACTAAAGCGTGAAGATGATCTAACTTCAACACCCTCTCAACTTGCTATGAAAGCAGGAGTCAGCAAAGCTACGATGAATGGCTGATTAAGTCGATTACTAAAAGATGGTTTAATTTCACGAATTAATTCTGAAGCAGAGAGCAGAAGTTACAAGATGAAATTAAATAGTTTGGGGCAAGCTAAATTAGATGAGGTAATGCCAGCTTACTATCGAAGAGTTAACAAACTCATGAATAGCATTAATTGCGCCGATAGAAGTCTAATGATAGAGCAATTAATGGTCCTAAAACAAAATTGCAATGTATTTGAAAGCTAAATCCACTTATTAGCGTAAACATATTGGAATATACTTAGCATATCGGTGGATGAATCTTTAAAACAAAAAACGGACAATTGTCCGTTTTTTGTTAAAGCTAACCTTAATCAAACTGATAATCGATGTGTGGTCTTTTACTTCTAAACTGTCTATTTAAACGTTTAGAAGCTTGAGCTTCTTTTGCCTCTTGTTCCTCAATATAGGCAGTACCTTCCCATGCATCATCAGCCTTATAGCGGTCTTTATTATGAACTGCTGGGTTACGATATCCGCGACGACTATTAAATTTTAGCCTAGTTGCATTATTTGTACTCTCTGTAACAGATTCAGCGTCTGCAATATATAGACCCTGCGGTTGCTCGGCATGAGCAGAAATATTAACTGAAGCGCCTATAAGTAAAGCAGCTAATATTGATAATGTTTTCATCTGTGTTCTCCTTTAAATTCATATTAACTATTGTATTTATGAAGCTTTTATACTCTGTTGCTTCATCATGGTTAGTATTATGTATTTAAATCTGCAATAAAAAGTCTGCTTGTACACCTAGTGCAGTATATGCTGAATAGCATATACTAAACTACATACAATCTTAATAATGCTTTATAATCAGTAGGGCTAATTTAGCCCTTACTTAGCCATGTTCCAGACATGAGTCTCAGCCAGCCATTTATTCAGCATTAGGTTCAACAAGTATGCTAGTCCTAATACTGCCAAATGATGGTACTTCGCCATTAGTTTCTGCACCTTGTACACTTCATTTAGCAACCTGATAGATTGATTTACCCGAACTGCCTACCTTAATCACTTCTGATCAATAATTATGAATGCCAGCTTCAACAAACCCTTGGAATAAACTTTCGATTTCAGCACGTCCCACGAGTGTCGTTCCATTTCTTAGAGAAAGCATAGCATTTTCAGTATACAGCTTAGTCAAGTCCTTAATGTTGCTGCTATTGAGTGCCTCATTCCATTCAACGTTTATAGCTCAATTATGGCTTTAGGATTATCGCTCAGTGCTTTAGTTTCCTGAGTACAAGCAACGACCAATAGCGATGTAACAAAACCAATTAATAAAACTGGTAATAATTCATTCACTCAACTTACTGTTGTAGTGGTTTACTTTTTGAGTTGCTTAGTATTAATGCAGTAATACTTTATTTTTGCTTTTTTTATTTCGTTTAGCTCAACTAGTTGACAATAGTTAGCTGGCTAACTATTGTCAACAAAGATGGCGTCATAATTCATGAATCACAGCCTTGATATGTCTATACTGAACAACTTGTATGATTAATTCTTTTTTAGGGGTTTAAAGACATAGAATAGGTTAGGCTCACTGATAAGATAAAGATTGTTGTTATCATCAATAGCGACACCTTCAGCTTGTGGGACGTTGTTTTTCAAACCATGAAACCCCTTCCAGAACAACATTGCTCCAATCGGTTTAGCATTTTCATCAAACTCTTTTAACATTTTTGATTCATCACTGAGTAGTAAAAGATGACCCGATTTACCTAGATATTGAACAGCAGACAAATCGCGCATAGCCCAAGCTAGCATATTGTCATATTGATGTAATCGTTCGATGTTCAAGTTAATCGCTCCTTTGCCTGCCTCACTAATTAAGCCCTCTACAGAGATGACATACTTAGGATCACGCTCTTTAACAACAAGTAGCGTTTTCTTTTTGTAATCCCATGAAACACCTTCAAAGTTTTTGTTTCCGTTTTTGTTAATACCCAGTCTAATTTTAGGTAAGTTTTCAACATCTAACACTGATGAATTTTCATCTAAATCAACCAATATAAGGCTGCTATCATATTCAGCAGCAATAACAAACCGATTGCCGTCAATATGTGTTACACCTTCCATGTCCCCTATTCCAATGACATTAATTCGTCTTAGCACTTTACCACTTAAGCTGATTTCAACGATTTGATTACCTTTATTTAAAACTGTGAATAAGGTATTAGTAAGCCTGTTGTAAGTTAACTCTGATGCATTATCAATCTCTTCAATTGCCAAACGTTCAATCGCAACTTGATAGTCTTTAAGGTTAAGTGCATGAGTGTCAGTAATAGTTTCAGCGTTATGCCAGATGTACCAACCTAGAGCATCTAATTTAAGCCAATAAACGAGTAGGAGACTAGAGATAATGAGTACGACAATTATTTTCTTGGTATTAAGTTTTCTCATGTCGCTTTGAATTAAATTTATGCAATTAATCAACGTTAATTAATTGTGAATAGCATCTTATTTTGATTCTTTACTATGCATAAGTAAAATACATAATAATTAAATAAACATTCTTATTTAAAGAACGTTTATAAAAATCTTCATGAATAAGTTTTCGATATGATTGGTGGCTGGAGTGGAATTAAGACTTCAAAGTGCAGGCTGTCAGTTTTGATAATAGCAGTTTGTTAGTGTTAAGACACCTCTAAATCTCCCACTTAAGGACTTCTTGAATCGTTACAAGCCTGTAACGCACTCTATTTTATTCTCATTAATGCTCGTTCGCTTAATCCTGATGTATGACATCAGGAATATCCTGTCCAATACTCCAATTATTTGCTATCTCCACTGCTGTATTAATGTATTCCTGAGGCAGTAGCAGTGCTATATTGTCCCTGTACTTATGCGCACCTTCTAATCCGTGTATACCAGCTAAATCGAACCAGATATGTGCAAGCAGTAAGTTTTTTTTGCCTATTAGTCCATCAATGTGGAAACTAGCAATCGTTGCCATGGATTTTACATTTCCTAATAGAGCTGCTTTGCGAAACCAACTGTATGCTTTTGATATATCTTTTTTAACACCGTACCCGTTTACGTACATTAAACCAAGATTATGCTTTGATTCTGGTAAACCTCGATTAGCTGCTTTATTAAACCAAAGAAATGCTTTTGTTAAATCTTTTTCAGTGCCATATCCTTTTAAGTACATTAGACCAAGACTATTTTCCATAAGTGCAGCCCGGTAATTTACTTCGTAATTATTTAATTGGGACTCATAGCTAGCAATATTATTATCAGAATTTGCACCATAATTT
>JBLLNR010000020.1:0-27469 GCA_048058875.1 Methylotenera sp.
ATTTAGAAATTGTTGATGCAACTTTAAATGATATGGAAGACGTACAAACAGGCCTTTTGGAACTGTCGGCTATGTATGGTCCTTTATCATTCCAAAGTGAGTTTGCTAAATCCGATGTATCAAGAGATTCAAATGCTGACGTTGACTTTACTGCTTGGTATGCACAGGTTGGCTACACGCTTACCGGCGAGTCACGCACATACAAAGGCTCTGATGGAGAGTTTAAAAGACTCAGCCCGAAAAAAGAGTTCAGCCTTAAAAAAGGTACATGGGGTGCTTGGGAAGTTGCAGCACGTTACGATGAAATTGACCTAGAGGATGGTATCGTAGCAGGCGGTGAAGCAAAACGTGTTTCGCTATCGCTCAATTGGTATTTAAACGATGATGTGCGTATTTTGGCAGGTTACACAAGAGCATTTGATTTAGATGGTGGGGCACTGAAGAAAGCTGATGGATCATTTGCTGATGATATTGATGTCATTTCATTACGTACACAATGGGCGTTCTAAATATAAGTCAATGTGCTAAAAGCCCGCAGCAAAAGCTGCGGGCTATTTTATTGACTACATTCTAACTATCAATATTGTGATGTTTGTATGGGCTTATATCAGGCTGATAGGCTTTGAGCTTACAGTAAAGTAGCCTTGTTTCAATTAGGTTCCAAATACGCAACATCGCTTCTATATTGTCAAAAGGCTTGGTTAAAAAGTCTTTTGCACCTAAAGCCAATGCTTTTCTGCGCGCATGAATCGTTGCATCAGCCGTTAGCACTAATACAGGTAAGTAAGTGTCTTCGGGTATATGTTTAGCGAGTAAGTCCAGTACTGCATAGCCATCAAGCTCAGGCATCATCAAATCCAGCAAAATTAAATCTGGCTGAAACGCGGTAAATAAGTCAATTGTTTTCGTTGAATCCGTAGTGCTGATGACTTGGGTAAAACCTTCTTTTGCAAGTAAAGATTCAAGTAGCCTAAGATTGGCATCGGCATCATCAACAATCAGTATTTTTGCGTTTAACACTTCACTTTCGGTCATGAATGCTCTCTTTTATCTTCTGTAAGATTAAGTATCGTTTTCGTAAAACTCGCAATATCTAAAGGCTTAGTCATATACTTATCGATACCTGTTTTTTCCAATCGCTGAATCGTGTCTGGCATGGCATCTGCACTTAAAATAATAATCGGAACAGAAATTATATCTGCCTGTGATTTCATATAGTGTACCAAAGCTTCGCCTGATTCATCAGGCAGGTTTAAGTCAATAATGATTAAATCAACATCAATATCATTGAGTAAGTTTTTGGCTTCTTTAACTGTGGCGGCACAATGCAATTGAAAGTCAGGCAGGCGCTTGATAACCGCTTCGACTAGGGCACGGTTGCTGATATTGTCTTCTACGTAAACAATTTGCTTTTTATACGCAGTCTCTGTTGTTTGTTTGGCAAGTGTCGAAGATTGCGTGGGCTGTTTAGTCTTGGGTGCGCTATCTGTCGCGTTCAACTCAATCCAGAAAAGACTTTTGTTTTTAGCAACATGGATACTGCCTTGCATGGCAAGCATGATTTGTTTACTTAATGCTAATCCTAATCCGGTGCCTTCTGTTTTGGTTTGCTCGGCACCTAGACGATCAAAAGCTGTGAAAAGCCTTTCTTTGAGGGGCTCAGGTATGCCAGCGCCTTCATCAAATACTTCAATGACGATTTTGTTGTCCTTTTTGTAGGATGACACCAATACGGTCGAATTATAAGGACCATATTTGAGCGCATTAGATAAAAGGTTGAGTATCACTTGTAACAGCTTTTGCCTTTCAGCCAATGCAACTAAGTCAGCTTGAATGTTCTGCTGAATTTGAATATCACGTATTTTACCTAAGGGTGCAATATACTGTATTGCCTCGGCTAATAAATCATTAATTGGCGTTGGTTCAAGCTTAAGTTTAAGCACACCTGATTCTATTCTGGCAATATCCAACACTTCATCAATTAGTTTTAGCAGGTGATCACCAGCGCTTTTAATCATATTGACGTTATCTTTGTGTTTTCCATCCTCGAGCTCCGCGAGCAATAGTTGGGCAAAACCTAAAATAGCATTGAGTGGCGTTCGCAATTCATGGCTAGTACGAGAGAGAAACATGCTTTTTTCTTTATTGGCCTGCTCAGCATCTTTTCTTGCTTGCGTTGTTTCATAAATCGTTTTTGCCAGCAGTTTTGATGCATGGTCTAGCTCGTCGGACAATTGCCCCAATTCATCTTTACTTTTGGAGGGTAGTTCAAGTGCCTCTGCTTTTGCTAGATGTGCAGCACTATCCCTTAGTAGTTTAACCCTTTTAACAATAGTGCCCGAAAATATCCATACAGCAACAATAGAGCCTACTATGCCACTGATTGCAGCAAGTAAAGTGATGCGGATATTTCTTTGTCGTTGTTGTTTTATCTTGCTTTGGTCTTCTGAAACCAGCAGCGCTTCCTCTTTTTTTAATAGCTCGATTTCCGACCTTAGTAATTCCATATTATTGACTTGTAATTTGAACTGTTGAATCAAGTCTTCAGAAGCTACATCTGATTCATTTTTAGATAGAATATCTAGTCGCTTAAGATTATCTTGCACCAGTTCGCGGATACTATTGATACGGTTTTTTTGGTCATCACCCTCTAGTTGTTGGTCCAGTTTGATCAGTAGTTGAGGCAGTTGATTTTTAGCTATGTAAAAGGTTTCTAAGAATAGTTTGTCGCCCGTTAATAAGAAGTCCCTAACGCCAGTAGACGCCAGCAACAGATTGGTGTGCACAGTTTCGATGTCACGTTGATTTTGTAATGCAAGTTTTAATTGATTTTCCAAGCTGGAAAGTTGTTTTTCTAGATTATACAGTGATGCCAATGAAGCCAATAAAACTGCAAGCGGTAGCATAATCACAAAAATACCTTTTGATGCCAATGGTAGGTCTTGCCAAAATTGTGAAATCCATCGGTTTATGCCAGTAAATGGTGTCATTCGTTCCTCATCGCTTCATTTGAGCTTTTGATGTTAAGACTTAAATCCAAGTTCAACTGCTTTCACTGCAGCTTGTGTTCTATCTTTTAATCCCAGTTTATAGAGCACACGCTCAACATGAATTTTAACGGTGCCAGGTGCGATTTCCAGCAACTTACCTAACTCCGCATTACTATGTCCGTAGGGTAGTAGAGCAAACACCTCGCGTTCTCTTGGCGTTAAACGTTCAAGCAATTGTAAGTCCTCAGGGTTTGTATTTGATTTACTTGAACGCATTAACGCCATACCAAGTAGACCCGCCAAGCTATATATGGTTTGGTTGTCATCAACAGATAATGTACTTAAGGTACCTGAAAAAGCCAGTATACCTAATGGCTGTTGTGCATAAGCGATCGGCACAATAGTTGATATCAGATTATCCGTTTTTGGATATGACCATAGGGGAACTAAATCATGATTTAGTTGAAAATCACAAGGTGCTTTTAACAGCTTTGCAAGTGTGCCCATTATTGGCACTCTTGCCCCTACTGGATACGTTTGGCCCAAGTTTGCTTCAACTACCAGTGCACTATTGTCCTGTATGGCAATTAAGCCATGTGTAGCACCCATTTGTGCGCAAAAAGAGGAAAGTATTTTTTGCGCTACAATTGGCGACCAGCCCTTTTCGTAAAGCATTTTACCAATCAGAAAGAATAGCCTGAGTTTGGCATTATCTTCATGGTCTTTCTTAACGGTTTGGCGCAATTCTCTCGCACTTAAACTTGGTTTTTCAATCTCTGTCATTTTAATGGTCCCATATATGCCGTTAAGTATATACCGATATAGGTACTCTGGTAGATTTTTTTGACAATATAAAGCGGAAAATACAAGTCATCAAAACAGCAGAATAACAACGGTTTAAAAATTTAATGAGATGGATAATGCAAAGGAAAAATAAAATGAAAAGTACACTTTTGGTAGCATTGGCATGCAGTATTTTTACGATGAACGTAAGTGCAAATGAGCAAGATAATGGGCGCTGGTTTCCAAATGAATCGTTGAGCAACACAGTTGTGGATGCTTCTGCGAATCAAGTTGCACTGAATGATAGTGTAAAAACAGATAGCGTATTTGATGAAGTTGTCGGCTACGTTGTCGCTGATAACGCGATTAATAATGCAACAAGACTTAAATTTACCAGTAGAAGAGCTGCGTTAAATCCTACTGTAAAAAATCAAGATAATTATCTAGCGAATGATAAATGGGTAGGTGCCACTTATGTTGATGAGCAAACGACGGAAGCTGGCAAAAGACTAAACAGACAGTTTAGAAGCAAAAGGTCATATATTAATTATCAATTTGATTGATAGTGTTTGGCTTAAAAACGGGCGTTAGCCCGTTTTTATTTATGTTATTCGTTCATTTTTATAGAAGGTTTTGTTAAGATTTTCTTAATCAATATGTAGTATCATCTTTGTATAAAAGCTTAATTGGTTCCTGCATAAGAAACCGTTAGGTTAGTTGTATTAACCCAAAGGAAGTAAGTAATGAAATTGAATATTTTAGACGATATTAAAACGGATCTACCTGCCAGTATCGTCGTGTTTTTTGTTGCACTACCTTTATGCCTCGGTATTGCGTTGGCGTCTGGGGCACCTTTATTCTCTGGCGTGATTGCAGGTATTGTGGGAGGTATTATAGTCGGTATAGCTAGTGGTTCACCGTTGGGTGTCAGTGGACCAGCGGCAGGTTTAGCGGTGATTGTATTAACAGCGATTGGTACATTGGGCTCATATGAAACCTTTTTACTTGCCGTTGTACTGGCTGGTGTTTTGCAATTGTTATTAGGTTTTTTAAGGGCAGGGCTTATTGCTTATTTTTTCCCATCATCTGTCATTAAGGGTATGCTGTCTGGCATAGGCCTGCTTATCATCTTAAAGCAAATACCGCATGCACTTGGTTACGATTTTGAGTTTGAGGGGAATGACTCTTTCTTGCTCCCAGATGGCGGTAACACATTCACAGAAATCATGAGTGCTTTTGATTTTTTAACACCAGGTGCTGTCATCATCTCTGTTATTTCACTGGCTATGTTAATTCTCTGGGATACTGTTTTGACAAAAAAACACAAGATATTCCAAATTATTCAAGGGCCAGTCGCTGTTGTTTTATTCGGTATTTTAATGTTTAATTTGTACAAAAATGGTGTTTTCAACTTTTCATTAGATAGTAATCAAGTCGTTAATCTACCAGTGGCTAATGGACTTGCAGATTTCGTCACATTTTTTACATTCCCTGATTTTTCACAAATCACAAGCCTAGAGGTCATCAAGGTAGCATTTGTTATGGCGATTGTTGCGAGTTTGGAGACGCTTTTGTGCGTAGAGGCTACAGATAAATTAGACCCCTACAAGCGTGTTACCCCTACTAATAGAGAACTCAAGGCACAAGGGTTGGGTAATATGGTGTCGGGTTTGATTGGCGGACTTCCTGTCACACAAGTGATTGTACGTAGTTCTGCTAATATTGCTTTTGGTGCTAAAACAAAACTATCTGCTATTTTACATGGTGTCTTCTTGTTAATCAGCGCAATTACAATTGCTGAATATTTGAATATGATTCCATTAGCTAGCTTAGCGACTATTCTATTGATCGTTGGCTACAAGCTTGCAAAACCAGTATTGTTTATAGAAATGTACAAACAGGGATGGAATCAATTTATCCCATTTATCGTTACGATTATTGCGATTATTTTGACTGATTTGCTCAAAGGTATCTCAGCTGGGTTGTTAGTTGGTATTTTCTTTACTCTTTATCATCGCTACCAATATTCGCATTATGTTAAAGACACCATTACAGCTGAAGACGGCAAAGAAGTGCATCATATTGTATTAGCTGAACAAGTGTCATTTTTTAATAAAGCAGAGATTATTGAGTCACTAGAGAAAGTCCCTGCAAATAGTAAAGTGATTATTGACTGTACGGAAAATAAAGTGATTGAACATGATATTCAGGAAGTGATTGATAATTATCAAAAACATGCACATCTCAAGAATATCGAAGTTGAGCTAATTGATTACCAGTCTAGCATCTAAAAACCAATAAAATTTTTTAAGAAAAAGGAATTCAGTATATGTATAAACATCCATTATTAGATCGCGACAAAATGTCCCCAAAGGAAGCACTGGATATTTTAATAGAGGGGAATGAGCGCTTTATTAATGAGATTGAATCTGACAAAGACTTTAAGTCGCTGATTCATCTAACAAAAGAAAAACAACATCCATTCGCCTCTGTGCTTAGCTGCAGCGATTCGCGTGCACCTGTAGAGCTGTTATTTGACCAAGCACTCGGTGATGTTTTTAGTGTGCGCTTGGCAGGCAACATTGCGTCTGATAAAGCAATAGGGAGCTTGGAGTTCGGTAGTAAGTATTTGGGCGCAAAATTGATTGTGGTGATGGGACACACTAGCTGTGGTGCTGTTAAAGCAGCTTGTGATGACTTTAAAGACGGACATATTGGTGAGATTATCAATATGATTAAACCCTCAATCCGCCATGAAAAATCAGTAACAGATAGCAAGGCGCGTTGCTCTAGCAACCCTGATTTTGTTCAGAAGATATGTGAGCTAAATGTGAAGTATCAAATTGAAAGCATATTGCGTTGCAGTGATATTTTAGAAGATATGACAAAAGATAAAAGTGTTGGAATTGTAGGGGCAGTCTATGACATAGCCAATGGTAAGGTAAGGTTTATGCAAGATAGTTTTATTGGGCTATAAGTTTTTAATAAGAAAAAGGTGATCAATCATAATCACCTTTTTTGTACTAAATGTTTGTTTGGCTGTTAGTCTTTGCGGTGTCCTTCTTTAGCCATATTGATAGAGTATTTTGGTATCTCTACAACAAGGTCAGTGTCTTCAACAATCGCCTGACAAGACAAGCGAGATTGTGGCTCTAATCCCCAAGCTTTGTCTAACAAGTCATCCTCTTGTTCAGTAGCCTCATTAAGGGTTTCATAACCTTCACGCACAATAACATGGCACGTAGTACATGCACAGGCTTGATCACATGCATGGTCTATATCAATGTCGTTGTCCAAGAGGTTTTGGCAGATAGAATCGCCTTTTTTAGCTTCAAAGGCTGCGCCTTCTGGACATAATTCAACGTGTGGTAATACTATTATCTGTGTCATTGCTTTCTTTTCAACTATAAGTTCACTTCATCAACGTTTTTACCTGCCAATGCTTTACTAACACTGACATCCATCCGTTTTGCAGCAAATGCTTCTGTCGCTGCATTAAGCGCTTCTGTCGCTGTATGTATGGCGTGGCTGTCATCTGTCTTTAATGTCTTCTCTAAAGCTTCAGTTACGCTATTTATATGGTTTTTTTCATCATTATCAAGTAAGTAGCCATCTTGCTCCAATGCAATATTGAGTGCACTGATTAAACTCATGGCATCTACTTTTGCTTCTGCTATTGCGCGTGCTTGTTTGTCTGACTCTGCTGCACTGAAGGAAGATTGTAGCATTTCAGTTATTTCATCTTCACTTAAACCATAAGATGGTTTGACAGTGATATGTGCTTCTACCCCCTTGGTTTCTTCTCGTGCACTCACTGAGAGTAGGCCATCCGCATCGACTTGGAAAGTTACACGAATACGGGCAGCGCCAGCAGCCATGGGAGGTATGCCACGTAACTCAAAACGCGCTAGCGATCGACATGCAGACACCAGATCTCGCTCACCTTGTAACACATGAATACTCATGGCCGTTTGACCATCTTTAAAGGTGGTGAAGTCTTGTGCACGGGCAACTGGCAGTGTTGAATTGCGTGGGATGATTTTTTCCACTAGTCCGCCCATGGTTTCAAGCCCAAGGGAGAGTGGCGTTACATCAAGTAATAGTAAGTCTTCATCGCTACGATTACCAGCAAGCACATTGGCTTGAATTGCTGCACCAAGCGCCACTACTTTGTCAGGATCAAGGTTTGTGAGTGGTTCTTGTTGAAAAAATTCTTCTACTGCGTGGCGTACATGAGGCATACGAGTAGCCCCACCAACCATGACCACACCTTCGATATCATCTAGTTCCAGATTGGCATCTCGCATCGCTTTGCGCATTGGATTAAGTGTTTTATTAACCAAATTTTGCGTAAATGCAATAAAGTCATCTGCCTTCAGTGTGATATCAATGGCATTTCCATTGCTGAGTCGACAAATAATTTGTGCTTTATCATTATCGGTAAGCCATTCCTTTGCCTGACGCGCCTTGGTTAGTAATAGTCGCGTATCCTCTTCACTAAGCGGATTGGTTTTTGGTTGTTTTTCTCTTATTTGATCTAGTATCCAGCAATAAATACGATGATCAAAATCATCTCCGCCTAATGCAGAGTCACCATTGGTCGCTAATACCTCAAATACACCCTTCGAGAGTCGTAAAATACTCACGTCAAATGTGCCACCGCCTAAATCATAAATGACATAAACACCTTCCGAAGCATTATCTAGTCCATAGGCTACTGCAGCAGCCGTTGGTTCGTTTAATAGGCGGAAGACATGCAGGCCAGCAAGCCGTGCAGCATCTTTTGTTGCCTGACGCTGTGCATCGTCAAAATAAGCAGGGACAGTAATCACTGCGCCGGCAAGTTCACCACCTAGCGCTTTTTCAGCGCGCGTTTTTAGTGATTTTAAAATTTCAGCAGATATTTCAATCGGACTTTTCAAGCCAGATCGTGTTTTTAGTTGTAGCACGCCTTGCGATGCGCCAGCAGCAACGTCACTATTAACAAAGTGATATGGGATATGTGCTTTGTCCTCAATATCTTTCATACTACGCCCCATAAATCGCTTGACTGAAGCGATGGTATTAACAGGATCATTACTTTGTTCTGCGTGTGCACGATGACCTACAATAACTTCACCCTCTGGTCCATAGCGTACGACCGACGGCAACAATGAACGGCCGTGTTCATCTTGCAATACCGTGCTCATACCACTACGAACAGTAGCAACTAATGAGTTTGTTGTTCCGAGATCAATACCCACCGCCAACTTGTGTTGATGCGGGCTAGCGCTCATGCCAGGTTCTGAAATTTGTAGTAGTGCCATTAGTCCTCTATTTGTGTGATGGCTTGATTAATATCTTCACACACTTTATTAATAAAGATGAGTTTGCGTGTGGTATCAGTTGCAGCTGCTAAATCCTTTTGCTTATCAATCATATCGGCTAGCTTTTCAGTCAGGATTCCTGCTTCTTGCCTCATTTCTTTCGCTAATTTCTCTAGGCCATTAATGTCTTCGGCTGCCTTCAAATCTTCTAAGGCTTCTCGCCATTCCATTTGTTGCATCAAAAAATCTGCCGGCATCGCTGTATTTGTTTCTTGCGTTGCATCTATGTTGTTTAGTCTTAGCAGATATTGCGCACGTAGAGCAGGTTTTTTTAATGTTTGATATGCTTCATTCGCTAGTGTGGCAGTTTGCATTGACTGTAATTTCTCTGCAGATGAGGCAGTGACAAAGCGATCTGGATGTGATGCAGATTGAATTTTTCGATACTGTCGCTCTAGCGCGGATAAATCAATTGTAAATGCTTGGTCAAGCCCAAACAGTTCAAAATAGTTTTTATTCACACCGTAAAGCTTTCTCCACAACCGCACTCGTCTTTTACATTAGGATTGTTAAATTTAAAGCCTTCATTTAACCCCTCTTTTGTAAAGTCCAGCTCTGTTCCGTCGATGTAAACTAAGCTTTTAGGATCCACAATGATTTTAACCCCGTGGCTTTCAAAAGCGAGGTCTTCTGCTTGCATCTGATCAACAAACTCCAATGTATATGCCATGCCTGAACAACCAGTTGTTTTAACGCCCAAGCGTAAGCCAATTCCTTTGCCACGGTTGGCAAGGAATTTCTCTACACGGTCAGCAGCAGCAGTGGTTAAACTTATTGCCATTATGCAGCCTCTTTACCTGCTTTTTTTGCCTTAATATCAGCAACTGCAGCTTTAATTGCATCTTCTGCCAGCACTGAACAGTGTATTTTAACTGGCGGCAAAGCAAGTTCTTCTGCAATAGCAGAGTTCTTAATTTCATAGGCTTCGTCAATAGTTTTGCCTTTGAGCCACTCTGTTACGAGAGAGCTAGAAGCAATCGCTGAACCACAGCCATAAGTTTTGAATTTTGCATCTTCGATTAAGCCTGCATCATTCACTTTAATCATCAGTTTCATTACGTCACCACATGCTGGCGCGCCGACCATGCCAGTACCGACATTTGGATCATTTTTATCTAAAGAACCAACGTTACGCGGGTTTTCGTAGTGGTCTAGTACTTTGTCTGAATATGCCATAATACATCTCCTTAAAATTAAATTGCGTTACAACTTCTGCGTTGACTCTGCTTTCCGTACTCATCGTACTGTCTGCACCTCGACGTCTTGAATTTGTTTTGCCTTTTAATTTTTCATTAAATAACTGCTTACCTATTAATAAAATATATTCCTACCTATTACATAATTATTCTAGTTTTATTGTCTGAGTAGGCTGTGGTTTCGCAGTTTAGTTTTCTAAACAAGCAAGACAACAACGCTCTCAGGCGATAAAAAATCAATAATTTAGTGCTCTGCCCATTCTACTTTTGAAAGATCAACACCGTCTTGAAACATTTCCCAAAGAGGGGATAGCTCACGCAGTTTGCCAATTTTTTCTTTTAGCAGTTTGATGGTGTAATCTACATCTGCTTCCGTGGTAAAACGTCCAATCGAAAAGCGGATTGAGCTATGTGCAAGCTCATCAGAGCGTCCTAGTGCTCGTAATACATAGCTTGGCTCCAAACTAGCTGATGTACAAGCTGAGCCACTCGAAACAGCAATGCCTTTAATCGCCATAATTAAAGATTCACCTTCAACAAAATTAAAACTAACATTTAGATTATGCGGCACGCGGTGACTGAGGTCACCATTTACATAGGTTTCTTCAATTTCTTGCAAGCCAGTAAGTAACCTGTTCTGCAGCATGCGAATACGTTCATTTTCCGCGTGCATTTCTTCACGCGCAATTCTAAATGCTTCACCCATGCCAACAATTTGATGCGTCGCAAGTGTACCTGAGCGCATGCCACGTTCATGGCCGCCACCATGCATTTGTGCTTCAATACGTACACGCGGTTTACGACGTACATACAGTGCACCAATACCTTTAGGGCCATATGTCTTATGTGCAGAAAAGCTCATCAAGTCAACTGGCAGTGTTTCCAAGTCAATATCTACTTTACCTGTTGCTTGCGCTGCATCCACATGGAAAATCACACCATGTTCACGACATATATTGCCAATTGCCTCAACATCCTGAATGACACCAATTTCATTGTTCACCAACATGACTGAAGCTAAAATCGTGTCAGGCTGAATAGCAGCTTTAAATTGCTCTAGATTAACTAAACCATTATCATCAGGCTCAAGGAAAGTGGCTGTAAAACCTTGTCGCTCTAGTTCGCGTACTGGGTCAATCACCGCTTTATGTTCTGTAGCGACAGTGATGATGTGTTTGCCCTTTCCTTTGTAAAAATTCGCGGCACCTTTTAGTGCAAGGTTGTTAGACTCTGTTGCACCAGATGTCCATACGATTTCTCGCGGATCAGCATTGACTAATTTTGCTACTTCCTCGCGCGCATTTTCGACAGCTTTTTCTGCTGTCCAACCATAAGGATGACTGCGTGACGCTGGATTACCATACTGTTCTGTTAAATATGGAATCATTTTTTCAGCAACACGTGGGTCTACTGGTGTTGTCGCAGAGTAATCTAAATATATTGGCATTCTTTCCATGTTATCTTTTGCTTCCTTTATTTAAGCTGCTACTGCAGTCATCTGTTTTAAATCATGCAGTGCCTGCTTTAATGCAATTAAAAATTCATCAATTTGTGCTTCTGTATTGTTCGCAGCAAGACTAACCCTGATTGCGCCTCTCGCTGAATCTGGCTTAACGCCCATTGCCAGCAATACGTGACTGGGCTCAGTACTTGTACTAGAACAAGCAGAGCCACTAGCGACTGCAAAGCCTAATTTGTCTAGTGCTGTGACCAATGTCTCACCTTCAATGTTTTCGAAGGCAAAAAAACTTGTATTAGGCAAACGATGCGCATGTTGCCCAAAAATAGTGGCATGCATTTTTTGCAAGCCAGTTTCCAGTCTTTGACGCAATGTACTGGTGTGTGTCATAAAATCATCAACAGATGCGGTAGCTAATTCACATGCAGTGCCAAATCCAACGATAGCTGCGATATTTTCCGTTCCACTTCGCAAACCTTTTTCCTGACCACCTCCATACAATAGTGGCTGGATATCAACACGTTTATTAAGAACCAATGCACCTGCGCCCAGTGGGCCGCCAATCTTGTGACTAGATAATGTCATTGCATGGACACCTAATTCGGTGAAATCGACATCCATTTTACCTAATGCCTGCACTGCATCGGTATGAACCAATGCTCTGTGCTGTGTCGCTAAGGCAACTACTTTTTTAATATCTTGAATCGCGCCAGTTTCATTATTCGCCAACATGACTGAAATAAGCCCAGTTGGCGCTTTGAGCTTAGTTTTCAAGTCTTCAAGATCAATCTGACAGTTGCTGTCTACTTTAATACTGTTGGCTTTCCAGCCATGTTGCTGCATCGCTATTGCAGGACGAGAAACACATGGATGCTCAATACTACTGGTCAGTAATTGTGCTTGCTCTAAATTGCTTGCAATACCTGTAATAGCAAAATTATTGGCTTCTGTGCCACTAGCAGTAAACACAATCTGATTGGCTTGTGCACCCACTGCTTGCGCAACCTGGCGCCTAGCCTGTTCAATAGCTTCACGTGCATTTCTGCCAAAGCTGTGCTGGCTAGTTGGGTTGCCGTGTTGGTTTGCCATATAAGGCAGCATCGCCTCAAGCACAGCTGACTTAAGCGCTGTCGTGCTATTATGGTCAAAGTAGGTACTAGCCATTAACCACTACCTCACGATTTGTCTGAAATGATGTAGATTTGGCAAAAACAATATGGCCCTTACCCTTGTCTTGTTGTGAGTTAACCATATCTGCCAAACTAACATCTGATAAGAATTCAAGTATCTTAGTGTTTAATGTTGCCCATAAGTCATGCGTCATACAACGGCCTTCAGGTCCATGACAGTCTTCTTTGCCACCGCATTGGGTCGCATCAATATTTTCATCCACTGCAGCAATAATGGCAGAAACTGAAATTTCAGACTTATTTTTTGCCAAGTTATAGCCTCCACCAGGGCCTCTAACGCTGTTAACTAAGCCCTGACGGCGCAAACGACTGAACAATTGCTCCAAGTAAGAGAGCGATATATCTTGACGTTCGCTAATACCAGCCAAAGTGACCGGTTTAAAACTGCCATCAGTATCAACCTCGTTTAGGGCGAGGTCTAGCATCGCAGTCACAGCAAATCTTCCTTTTGTGGTCAATCTCATTGTTTTATCAACTTTATTCGGTTAACAGTTCAGTGTTAAAGACTGTATTTTATAATAACCTACTATTTTAGTCAATTATTAAGCGGTTAAGTTCAATCTTTAATCAGTTGCGATTTTACGTGGTTTCCGTTCGGTTTTATTGACTGAAAATGCTTTAGCAACCTTAGTTTCAGACTTGACGTCAGTTAAGGTAGAAAGTTCTCGTTTTAGATTCTCAATTTCTGTAATAAGCGGTTGTAGTGCTTTATTGATTGGATCTTTCTCATCATCACTAACTGCATAGGCACTAAATTTTGCTTTTTCTGCTTCTTTTTTCGCTTTTTCTTCTTCTAATATACGCGCAGGTATGCCAACTGCTGTTGCATTTTCTGGGACATCTCTGACAACAACAGCATTTGAACCAATCTTTGCGTTTTTACCAATAGTAATCGGACCTAAGACTTTTGCGCCAGCGCCGATGACGACGCCGCTTTCCAATGTTGGGTGTCGTTTTCCTTTGTTCCAAGATGTGCCGCCTAATGTCACACCATGATAAAGAGTGCAGTCGTCGCCGATAACTGCAGTTTCACCGATCACGATACCCATCCCGTGATCAATAAAGACGCGGTGACCTATTGTTGCGCCTGGGTGAATTTCAATACCAGTAAGAAAGCGACCGATATGTGAAAAAAGCCGACCTAGCCAATAAAATTTAATGCTCCACAACCAATGGCTGAGACGATGCAGCATGATGGCATGCAACCCCGGGTATGTTGTTAATACCTCGAAATGTGTTCTTGCAGCAGGATCACGGTCAAAAACAACAGCAATATCTTGTTTTAAATGATCAAACATATTCTAAATGCAGATTGATTAAAGAATATGATTATGCCACAAAAGTTAATTCTTGACTAAAATAGTAGGTTTTAATTTTGTAAGTAATTGTAACAAATCTAATGAACTTTGTTCTACACAAATGTAATCAACTAAACAAATGTTTGCATGTCTTTATGTGATATGTAATATTTGTAAGCATGCTAAATGCAATCAATAGTTGGTTAAAGCAATGCCGCCAAAAACTCTCATGGCAACTCTTTGCGAAAGTTTTCGCGGGTCTTTTTATTTTTTATTTGTTGATTGGCTACTTTGCTATTGACCCATTAGCCAAGAAGCTAATACCTCGCATTGCAGATAAATCACTAGACAGTATGGCGCATGTTAAACGCGTTGAATTTGATCCATTCCGTTTAAAAGCAACTGTTCACGAGCTGGATTTAACAAATAAAACTGGTGGTCGTTTAGCAGGGTTCAAAAAACTGGTTGTGGATTTCGAACTAAGTGGCATGTTTGATTTGGCGTGGAAATTTAAGCAAATTGGCATTGCCGAGCCATATGTTAACTTGGCGATAGCACAGGGAGGTAAACTTAACTGGGATGCGCTAATAGCAAAGCTCAATGAAGGGCCAGAACAGCCACCTAGTGACACGATTCCAAGTGTGATCATTGAACATTTTATTGTTAGCCAAGGGAATATGCACTATCACGATGCTAATAGACCAACACCTATTGACATGACATTGGCCCCATTAAGTTTCCAATTGAAGGGTTTTTCCACAGTTCCTAGAGATCGTGGTGAATATTTAATCTCGGCAGCTTTTTCTGAAGAAGGCGGTATATTAAAGTGGAAAGGCGATATGGGTGTTAATCCTGTTGCCTCTACTGGCATAGTCTCGTTAGATGGGGTAAAGATTGCTGAGGCGCTAGAGTTAGTTAAAGGATTGGCCTTGCCAATCAATATTACAAATGGAGAAGTACAAACAAGCTTCAGCTACGACTTTGCCATGCCAAATAACATTCCTACTCTAGCGCTAAGTAATATGACAATCAATGTTGCAGAGTTGGCAGGGGAGACAGCAGATGGTGGGGCAGTGCGGTTAACACATGCAGGTTTTATAGTCCCACGCCTAGACTTTGTTCAAAATCAACAGCCTGAATTGCATCTTAAAGATTTAGATTTCAAGTTATTGGACTTCAATATTAGTCAAGAAAATGGCTCGAATTTGCTTTTGAAAAACGTGACTGCAACACTGCCAACATTAGACTTTGGCATGCAATCAGACCAACCGCAGCTCACATTTAACGACTTGAATATTAAGTTGACTAGCATAGACCTACATCAAGATAGGCAGTTTAGCGTGATGATACCAAATACAGAGGTCAATGCGATGAATCTGGATCTGGCAAAAAATAGTATCAATATTAAAGATATTGTGGTTTCTAGTGTTGAAGTCTCTCCACAGGCTAAGGAGTCGCAAAACGACATAGAGCCAATTGCAACATTAGATAAAATAGCGATAACGGATGGGCAGATTGGATTAGCTGATAAAACTATTAAAGTTGGATCGATTTTGCTATCAGGACTTAAGACATCTGTAATTAACAATGCCGATAATAGTCTAAATTGGGTGGCTTTGTTAGACTCTAAAGATGCTACGGCTTCACCTTCAGTAGTTATTACACAGCAGAAAAAAGCCAGTACGCAGCCGCTAGATGTTACTGCAAAAAATACAGAAGACTCTAGCGAGAGCGAAGATAATAAAGCGTCTGTAGCATGGTCATTCAATGTCCCAAGTGTTGCGCTAAATCAAGCAAACATACATATTAAAGACAATAGTGCGCCCAGTGCCATTGTGATGGATGTGCAAGATGCAAGCATCGAGTTGAATAATGTCAGTTCTGATATGACAAAACCATTACCGCTTAAAGCAGCGTTTACAGTGAAGCAGGGTGGACAGTTAAGTGTCAATGGCAATTTAAGACCAACTCCATTGAAAGCAGACTTGCGCTTGCAACTATCAAAACTTTCACTTAAACCCTTTGCCCCTTATGTAAGCCAGTTTGCATTATTACGACTCAATACGGGTAGTGTGGATGTTTCTGGTCAATTAAAACTAGAACAGGAGCAAGCATTTAAACTTGATTTTAATGGTAAGTTTGGTGTGGAAAAGCTTGCCGTTGTTGAGGAAGCGGATGATAAACCTTTCCTGAGCTGGAATCGATTGGGAAGCGACAATCTAACATTGTCATTGATGCCTAATAAGCTGCATATGGGACAACTTAAAATTCAACAGCCATCAGCTAAATTTATAATCTATGAAGATAAGACGACCAATCTAGATCGTATCCTGCGAAACACAGTAAGTAGCAATCAAAACACGCTAAATAAGGAAGATGAAGTCAGCAAAACTGCAGAGCCTAAACCAGTTAATCAGGATTCATTGATTGGAGTGCAACTAACAGAGCCTAAAGCAGAAAAGACAGTTGGTGTTAAAGCAACAAGGCGTACTTCTAATAAGCAGTCGGCAACAAATGCTTTCCCTGTCGATATTGACGTGATTAACGTCAATAATGCACAACTGGAGTTTGCGGATTTGTCACTTACACCGCAATTTGGCACAAACATTCATTCATTGAATGGTGTAGTGAACAGCTTATCCACTCAAGCAGATAAAGTTGCACAAGTAGAAATGGCAGGCAAAGTTGATGCTTATGGCAGCGCCAAAATCAATGGTGCATTACAACCACTAAATGCAACAGAGTTTATGGATATCAATCTAGCCTTTGCAAATTTAGATATGAGTAAACTGACACCATATTCTGGTAAGTTTGCTGGCAGATATATTGATTCAGGCCGCCTCTCCGTTGATCTACATTACAAAATAAAGCAGCAACAGCTCGTGGCTGAGAATAAGTTTGTGATTAATAAAATTAAACTAGGTGAAAAGGTTGAAAGTAATGATGCAGCAGATTTGCCTTTAGATTTAGCCATCGCTATATTAGAAGACAGTAATGGTGTCATCGATTTAGATTTACCCATTAAAGGTAGTCTTGATAATCCAGAGTTTAGCTTTGCCAGTATTGCTTGGAAAGCGTTTAGAAATGTGATTACAAAAATAGTGACAGCACCATTCCGTGTACTAGGAAAACTATTTGGTGGTGATGGTGAAGACTTTGATGGCATTCATTTTGAGGCAGGTGGCAGTGAAATCTCACCTCCAGAGTTGGAAAAACTGATGAATGTCGGCCTAGCACTCACAAAAAGACAAGGCTTATCTTTAGGGATTGTACCTAGTTATAGTCTTACTGCTGATACAGAAGCGATACAGACAGAACGTTATCGTATGCAGGTGATGAAAGAAATGGGCGTTGAGCTGGAAGCAGGGCAAAAGCCTGGTCCAATTGATTTAACGAATGAGGAAGTTCGGGATGCAGTTGATGCCTTATATAATGATCTAACCAATAAAGGTTTGTTTAAACGCCTAGCTTCTAAGTTCGAAGAACCAGAACAGGGTCACTATGAAAAAGCACAAGCGCAACTCATAGAGAGCATTGAAGTGAGCAAAGCTGATCTTAACATGCTAGCGCAAGCAAGAGCGGAGGCGGTTAAAGCGGCTCTAGTAACTAAGGGCGTGAGTCAAGAACGGTTGACGTTAGCTAACACTGCGGAGGTGAAAGCAGAAGCAAACAAAGTGATCACGGCATTGACCTTGGATGTTAAGCCTTCATCTGGGACACAGCCTGAAACGACAGCGCAGTAAAGCAGTTTTGAAACATCAGTTACACTAATATTTACTATGTTTTTTTGGTTTTTCAGTTAACGTTAGAATACCTCTAAGTAGCTGTACTTCTTCTTTTTCCAAGCGTGCTCTAGCATACAAGCGTCGTAGCCGTTCAAATAGTTTTTTTGGTGCCCTAGGGTTGATGTAGCCAATCAGGGTAAGGACTACTTTTAAATGATCATAAAAGCGCTCTAAATCTTCTTGTGTTGCTAGCTCAGCCTGTTTTTCATCGTAATGAATATTGCCATCGGTAATTGCCATACGTAATTCATAACACATGATTTGTACTGCTTGCGCCAAATTTAGCGAGGTGTATTCTGGATTGGCCGGTATGGTTGCAAGAAGATGGCACTTACTCGCTTCTGCTGTGCTTAAACCGCTTGTTTCATTACCAAATACTAATGCTATCTGTTGGTTGCTGGCTAGCTGCTTGGTTTTAGCCGCCGCCTCTCGTACGTTCATCACCTCTTGCGAAAGCGCGCGCTCCTTACCGCTGACAGCGATAACAAAATTGCAATCCGCAATCGCATCATCTAAAGTTGTTGTAACAACTGCATGATCGAGCAAGTCTGCCGCATTAACAGCAAGCGATTTTGCTTCGCTATCCGGAAATTTTTTTGGACAAACCAAATAAAGGCGACTAAGGCCCATCGTCTTCATCGCACGTGCTGTTGAGCCTATGTTGCCAGGGTGGCTTGTATGGCATAGAACAATACGAATATTGTTAAATAGAGTGAGGTGATTGCTTTCAGGCATGCTAGCTTTGTGTAAATGACTGGATAACTCCGCATTTTACACTAGATGATAAATGGCTCTATGTAGATTCTAGGTAAAAAGCAGGCATTAAAAAAACGCCCCTATAGGACGTTTTGTTCAGAATGCCTTGACTATAAAATTAATGTGTCAATTTAGCCTTCCATCTTATTAATTTCTTCTTCTGTCAGCTCTTGCCATTCGTTTTTAATGCTTGTTTTCAGCGAGTTCCAATTTTGTTTAATCTCTTGTGTATTCATGTATCTACTTAAATTATTGATAAAAATAGACATTCACTTCTGCCTATATAAATGCGACAACCTTTTTTAATCTAAGTTCATAGTTATTGTTTAAATAATCCAATTAATTAATTTTAAATTATTGATTATATTATTTATTTTTTGATATTCGCCAAATGGTATTACCAACATCGTCAGCGACTAACAGCGATCCAGTTTGATCAAGCGCTAGCCCAACTGGTCTGCCCAATGCCTCTTCATTTTCATTTAAAAAGCCAGTTACCACATCGATGCTTTCACCACTCGGCTTGCCATTTGTAAAAGGAATATAGATAACTTTGTAACCGCTCTTCGGCTCTCTATTCCATGACCCATGTTGTGCCACAAACATACCTTCAGATAAATTAGCTGTTAAATGACTGTTGTTTGCATTTAAAAGCCCTAAAGAAGCTGTATGAGAGCCGAGTGCATAATCTGGCTTGATGGATTTGTTAATTAATTCAGGGTCAGGGCTCTCTATACGGGAGTCAATGTGGTTGCCATAATAATAGTAGGGCCAACCGTAGAAGCCACCTTCTTGAACTGAAGTTAAATAGTCAGGAACCAAGTCGCCACCGAGTTGATCTCTTTCATTCACGACCGTCCATAACACCCCTGTTTTTGGTTCAATTACCATGCCGTTTGGATTTCTTAGACCGGAAGCATATACTTTGTAGGTCTTTGTATTGGGATTAACTTCTAGAATCGTGCCTCGGTCTTTTTCAATGTTCATACCATTTTCGCCAATATTACTGTTTGAGCCAACCGTTACAAATAGATTGCCATTCTGGCCTGCGATGACATTTTTTGTCCAGTGATGATTAATCCCTGCTGGTAAATCAATGACCTTTGTATAGTCACCATGAACTTGTATCATCCCTTCTGAGTAGTTAAATTTGATTAGCGCATCTGCATTTGCAATATATAAATTATTATCAACTAATACCATGCCAAAAGGCGACGTGAGATTTTCTGCAAAGGTTGTTTGCACTTCAGCGATACCATCTTTATCTGCATCCCTTAATAAGGTAATTCTATCTGGACTTTTAACGCCAGCGCCTGCTTCTTTCATTATTTTCTTAGCAAAAAAACCACGCAGACTAAAGCCAGCATCCGGATTAGCAGGAGCATTGGATTCAGCCACTAATACATCGCCGTTCGGTAACGTATATATCCATCTGGGGTGATTAAGATTTTTCGAAAATGCATTAATTTCTAGACCCGCAGAAACGGTCGGTTTAGCATTATTCTCCCAACCTACTGCTTTAGCGATACTGACAGTTGGTATCGTTTCTATATCTGGGCTTGGTAAAGTTGGATTTTTACCCATGCCTTTTTTAATGCTCATTGATGCGTTTTCAAATGAACAAGAAACGAGCAAAATAGAAAAAGATATAGCTAACAATGATTTCATTAGTAGTTATCCTTATTGATTGGTCGTCTGCAGAGCGCCATTAAACACAGTTGATTGAATTTAATATATTGTTATCGTAGCAATCATACGTATTTATTTAACGTCATTGTTTCTGTGCAACTACGTAAATTTAAATGAATATTATTTTCTTTAAAATTAAGATGTTAAAATAAGCGTTTAGTTCAATACAAAGAAATACTCAAATGCATCCGATGTTAAACATTGCCGTTAAAGCGGCGCGCCAAGCTGGCGATATAATCAATTTCGCTTCTCGGGATTTAGGTCAACTGACCATCCAGAACAAATCTTTTAATGACTTTGTCAGTGAAGTGGATCAAGCCGCAGAGAAGGCTATTATTGATACCCTAAGAAACGCATACCCAGACCATGGCTTCTTAGGGGAAGAGAGTGGAGACAGCAACAAAGATGCTGAAAATATCTGGATTATTGATCCACTCGATGGCACAACCAATTTTCTGCATAGTTTTCCACAGTATTGTGTATCCATTGCACTCCAACAAAGTGGCGTGCTAACTCAGGCTGTCATTTATGATCCAGTACGGAACGATTTGTTCACTGCGACAAAAGGACGAGGGGCGTTTTTAAATGATAAAAGGATAAGGGTCAGCAAGCGTATTAAACTGCAAGAGTCATTGATTAGTACTGGCTTTCCTTTCCGTGAGTTTTCTTACCTTGATACCTATATGGGTATGCTGAAAGACATGATTAAGAATACGATTGGTATCCGGCGTCCGGGCTCTGCTGCCTTAGATTTAGCACATGTAGCTGCAGGCTTTTCAGATGGTTTTTTTGAACTCAATCTATCGATATGGGATATTGCTGCAGGTGCTTTGATTGTACAAGAAGCTGGTGGCATAGTCGGTGACTTTGAAGGAAATGAGAGCTGGTTGAAAACTGGCAATATTGTTGCCGCTAACCCCAAAGTATTTGCACAAATGCTGCAAGTATTGGCGCCGCATCTAACAAAAGAGATGAAAACACCAGCTTAGAGTCCGAATGGGTAGGCTACAATCATAGCATTTAGGTGTAAACTGAACCTTATATGTTCTATTAAATCTTATGGTAAAGGAGTAAGGTTTATGAAACGAAGCTGCTTATGGATATCAGGTGTTATTTTACCAGTCACGATGCTTGCGGCTGGTCATGCAAATGCGCAAGTGTATAAATGCACATCTTATGATAGCCTAAATAACAAAGAAATCACTATTTACACCGATGCGCCCTGCGGCGAGCAGCTCAAGCAAACTGTCATTAATGTTCCAGTCAAAACTTACACGACAGCTTCACCCAATCAGTCATCATTGGACTTAAAGGTTGCACAAGCTGTGCTGGACCAAGATTTTGCATTAGCAAGGGCTTTGGCGACAAGTAAAGAACATTGGCGTCTGATTACTATGGCCGAAGGTAAACAACTAACGGTTAAAACGGCACCGATAGTGGCCAATCAAATGAATACACAGAATGAGTGTGCAGCTGCTAGAAATGCTTATGAATTAGCCGCTGGTGCACGTTGGCCCGATGAAGAGTTGATTGCAATTAAAAAAATCAGCATGTATGCAGCATGTGGCGTATCTGACCCTCTTGATCAAAATAGCGTAGTCGTAGTTGGCAATCGCTTTGGGGGTATTCAGCCGTCGCGTTGGGTTGGTCTACCTTATGGACCTATCGTCTATAATCGACCACATTTTAATAAACACCCTCCACATCGAATTAATAGGGGTGGTCTATCAATTAATTATCAGAATAAACGCTTTGGTGTTCGCGCTCAAACTGGTGGACTACAAACACAAACCGATATCAGGCAACAGTTTCGAACTAAGAACTTTGCAGCACAGCAGCAAAGTGATATCCGCCAGCAATTCCGTTAGTACTTGGAGCAGGTTTGGTTTTTAAGGTTATTTAGTGATCTTTTGATTCTTCGCTATCAATTTCGCGATTCACTAAATCAGCAATCTCAAACAAACGATCATCAGCCTGTGCAATAACGCGCTGACAAATTTCCGCTCTATATGCAGTATCAGCATCCAGACGTTCAAAATCAACAGTGCCCATCACTTTTTTACACTCTAATAAAAACTGCGCATAAACATCATACTGATTTGCTTGCATCATTATTTCCTATCATTTTATGAAAAGTATTCATAAAGTGCAGGTTTTATGCCAAGGCTATTGTAAATTTAATCTATTGATTATAAGAAACTATTTATTTTAAAGCGCACTATGCATGTTGAAATAGTTACAATTGATGATGAAAATTAAACAGTATGTTGAACTGGTTATTTTTCGATTAAACCTCGCCAACCTTTTTGACGCATACAAATCGCAAAGCCTCGGGTGAAGGTGAACGTTTTCTTATCAGGTGTATGAGCATCGCCTAATTGCTCGTTACATTCCATCATATTTCTCTCTAACAAATTCGCATTCCCGCCCATTTTCCACCATGATTTAATCACATACGTATCAAATATGCTTTTCTGTGGTTTTGCAGTGATAGCGTTTGCTGCTGTTTTTTCGTTGTGGGCAGAGGCAGTGTTTGATGCAGTTTCAGTCTTTTCACTTGAGTCAATGCCAATTGTTGGTGCCATCTTTTCTTTAGCTTTAGTTTCATCCTGCTTTGCTACTTCATCTTCCAATTTTTCAGTTGTTTGCAGTGATTTGGTTTTTTCTTTTGGTGCCGTGATTCGATTATCATCAGTTACGCTTGCTGTTGCGAAAAGCTCATCATCAGAAAAAGTTGCGCCATCTAGTTTCTGTATCGCCCAGCCATTTTCCTCAAGGCATTGATTCAGTGCTTGTTCAGTGGTTGCTTTCTGGCAGGCTGCTTTTTCCGACTGAAAGTCGCGACCTGTTGCACCCCTTTTATAGGCAATTTCAGCGCCGCAAGCTGTTAAAAGACTGATTATTAACCCTAGATTAATGATGGCTTTCATTATTACCCTTAGTAAATAGTATCTATTGTTGAAAAATAGCACAAAAAATCGATTGTTGCTTAAAGCAGACACTACGCAATTTGACGTATATGCGCTATCCAGTCTTGTCGCTATTCTCACTCTTAACAAATTTAGCCTTGTATCACCTTGCTTTTTCAAAGAGCAACAAATTTATTCAGTTTTTTTAATTACTATAAAAGGAGTAGGAAAATGAAGTTAAGGCCACAAAAAAGTCTAGCGGCTATCTCTCTCGCAGTTGCCACAGCACTACCAGCGATGTCTGCCAATGCAGGCGCCACCATTAATTTTGGTGAAGACAAATACATAACAGCAGGTTTTGGTTTTATTACCAGCTATCTATCAGCAGAAGATGGCGCGCCTAATGGGAATGATCGATCAAATGATTTTAATTTAAACAGTGCACGTTTGTATCTATCTGGTTCTTTAAACAAATATGTTAAGGGTATGTTGAATACTGAGAGATCAGGTGGTGGAAGTGGTCTACAAGGGAGTGGCGCAAATGTTGAAGTGATCGACGCTAACGTACAGTTACAATTAACACCAGAAATTGCGATTTGGGCCGGCCGATTCTTGCCACCTAGTGATCGTGCTAACATGGCAGGCCCATATTACTCTTCTGGCGGTGGAGGCGGCTACTGGGCCAATATTTCATCACGTTATGGTTGGAATGGTGGCGTGATTGGTCGTGATGATGGTGTTGCAGTTGTGACCAGTTTTTTAGAAGATAAGTTAGCAGTGTCTTTTGGTGCGTTTGAAGGTGCAAATAAATTCAGATTCAGTGGTCCTGGCGGAACTACATTAGATCAAGGTGAGGGTAGTGCTGCAGCTAGAACTTTAGGTGCTGATGACAATCCAATGTACGCAGGCCGTGTACAAGTGGCTCTCTGGGATTCTGAGCCGGGCTATTATGGAACGGGCAACTACTTTGGCGCTAAAGATATTTTATCGATCGGTATTTCAGGTAAGCATCAGTCTGATGGTGTTATCTCGACAACTGCTGTTGGTGATTATAGCAATTATAGTATTGACTTCTTAATGGAAAAAACTGGTTTAGGACCTGGTACATTATCCTTGGAGGCTGCATATTATGTCTACGATACAGATGGTGTATTTGAACAAGAGGAAGGCGATGCCTATTACGTTGGCGCTGGGTATTTGTTTGATCAGCAAGTTGGCTGGGGTAAGTTTATGCCATTTGCACGTTATCAAGAGTTTGATGCTGATGATGACGGTAATGCAGCAAATGGTCGCAGTAGTTTCAAAACAGATCGTATGGATATTGGTGTGAATTATGTGATAGCACCATACAATGCTTTGATTTCTGCTGAGTATCAAGTAACCGATACCAGTACTTCTAGCAGTACAGATGCAATCTTAATTTCAGCACAGTTCCAATTCTAATTCTTAATATTGAAGTCGTCGTACCAGAGGTGTAGTTGCCGATGGTACGATGACAACTTATTTAGATTTTTCAGGCTTTGGTGGCGCACTCTCCCCAAGCATTTGGTGCACACTACAGGTAAGCTGACCAATAGAAAATTCATCCGTATTAGGATTTATTTTTTGTAAGCCGCCACTAATTTTTACTGTTTCGACTAACTTACCATCTTTGTCTAGTAGTTTAATTGATCTGATTCGATAAAGCGGATCAACGCAGTTAAATTGAAATGTAGCTATGCTTGTCGTGTAGGTGATTTTTTTGTTTGGTATATTAAATTGCTGCGGATTTTCATAAATCGTTTTGGCAACAAGATAAGGTAGGTTGTCTGTGACGTTATAAGAGTCGATATCCACTAGCACTTCATGATCATCGTCTTTGATAATCGATTCCCATTCTTCAGCTATCGCGTGGGAAGCGTTTAATAGACACATGACCACTATACATAATTCTCTTTTCATTTATTTCTTTCATTCCAAAAAAGTCGCTAAAAGTAGCATAAATCAACTGCGTTAACCGGATTATAAACTACGCAATTTGACGTATTTCATTACACCTATCAAAACCATAAACTTTGTTCATTGATAGCCATTTGTTAGTTCAGCAATGAGCTAAAGGCTCAGTTCAATGTGGTGAATAGGTATTCATTTAACCAGATTTTTTAATTAGGAGGAAGCTAATGAAAACGATTGTAAAGTTAGATCTCGATAAAAAGCCCTGGGAACAGGATGGGCAGATTCATAATCGCTGGCATCCAGATATCCCAATGATCGCTATGGTAAAACCTGGTGATGAATTCCGTGTGGAGTGCATGGACTGGACGGGTGGTCAAATTGGTAACAACGATAGCGCTAATGATGTGCGCGATGTCGATTTAACGCAAGTGCACTATTTAAGTGGACCAATTGGTGTTGAAGGTGCAGAGCCGGGCGACTTAATGGTTGTTGATATTCTTGATGTTGGCACATTTGAAGACAGTCAGTGGGGTTTTAACGGTATTTTTGCTAAAGAAAATGGTGGCGGATTTTTAGTTGATCATTATCCTGAGGCAAGAAAAGCAATCTGGGATTTTCATGGTATCTACACCACATCCCGTCACGTGCCGAATGTAAAGTTTGCAGGCATCATGCACCCAGGTCTAATCGGTTGTTTACCATCTAAAGAGTTACTAGCTACCTGGAATGAGCGTGAAGCAGAGCTGATTGCAACTGACCCAGATCGGGTGCCTGCACTTGCACTTCCACCAGAGCCAAAATCAGCTGTAGTAGGCCGCTTAACAGGTGAAGCGGCAGAGAAAGCAAAAGCAGAAGGTGCGCGTACAGTGCCACCGCGCGATCATGGTGGTAACTGCGATATCAAAAACTTAACCAAAGGCTCTAAAATTTATTTCCCTGTCTATGTAAAAGACGGTGGCTTATCCATGGGCGATCTACACTTTTCACAGGGTGATGGCGAAATTACTTTTTGTGGTGCGATTGAAATGGCAGGCTATCTTGATTTAAAAGTAGGCTTAATCAAAGACGGTGTGAAAAAGTACGGTGTTAAAAACCCAATCTTCCAGCCAAGTGTGCTGACACCTACCTATAAAGACTACATGATTTTTGAAGGTATTTCTGTCGATGAGCAGGGTAAACAGCATTACCTAGACGTGCATGTAGCTTACCGTCAAGCTTGTTTAAACGCCATTGAGTATATGAAGAAATTTGGTTACACCGGTGCTCAAGCATTATCTATTCTGGGTACTGCGCCTGTTGAAGGTCATATCAGTGGTGTCGTTGATATTCCAAATGCTTGTGCAACCTTGTGGCTTCCAACTGAGATATTTGATTTTGATATGAAACCAAATGCAGATGGACCAAAAATCATGGTGAAACAAGGAATCGATACAGCGAAAACCAGTTAGGAGTAATCAATGCCTGTTTATGAATATGAATGTGATCAATGCGGTGTGTTTACGGCTTTACGCAATATGAGTGAGTCGAGTGAACCAGCTTTCTGCCAAGAATGTGGAAGTGAAAGTAATCGCATTATGTCTGCACCGAAACTAGCTGTTTTAGGTAAGACGCAGAGAATCGCTTATGAACGTAATGAGAAGTCTGCACATGAGCCAAATATTGGCAGGCGTTCTAGCTGTGGTTGTACAGGATCACATACATGCAAAACAAGTACAAAAGTGAACCCAGATACAGGTAAGGCTGCTTTGCAGGTGCAAACCAAAAAAACAGCGAGACCATGGATGCTTGGACACTAGATCTTATTGAGTAAAGAAGTAACTGAAGTTTCATTTTGTTTTTAATAAAGGAGAGTAAGTAATGACTATTTTTAATAGACGTAATTTTATGAAAGCAAGTGGTGCACTTGTCGGGGCGCTGCTGTCTGCAGGTGTCCTTTCAACAAATGCATTCGCAGCGGATTATCCAACCTCAAAAGTCAATACAACAGGATTAGCAGTAACGGATACTGAAGTGACTATCGGCATTTTGCACTCAGCAACAGGTACGATGGCGATTAGTGAAACTGGCTCTATTCAAGCTGAAAAACTAGCGATTGAGCAAATTAATGCGATGG
>JBLLNR010000021.1:0-25642 GCA_048058875.1 Methylotenera sp.
CACCTGCTTCATTCACTTGCAGTACCACCTCAGTCATTTTGTCCATCAAGGCATTGATGCCATCACATAAACTTGCAATCGCCCCTGTTTTACCATCTAGCGAAACACGATTTTCGAGGTTGCCATCTTTCGCTTCTTCAATCACTGCTTGAGACTCTTCAACAGCAGATTCAAGTGCTACCGCCATATTGTGCTGCACCGTAATATCCGTTGCATACTTCACGACCTTGAATGGTTTGCCCTCGGCGTCAAAGATAGGGTTGTAACTGGCTTCTAACCAAATTTCTTTACCGCCCTTACCTACGCGTTTGTATTGACCACTATCCGCCTCACCGCGACCTAATTTATCCCAAAATGCTTTATAGTCAGCGCTTGATTTGTAAGCCGAATCCACAAACATGCTGTGGTGATTACCAACGATTTCTTTATCGCTGTAGCCAGTAACTGCTGCAAAATTATCGTTTACCTTGGTAATGTTGCCCTTAAGGTCAAACTCAATCACACCCATGACCTTGCTAATGGCTGTGATTTGCCCTGTAAAGTCAGCATTTTTCAATTTGTCTTCGGTAATGTCTGTTGCATATTTGACGACTTTGAATGGCTTGCCATTCATATCATAAACAGGGTTGTAGCTGGCTTGTATCCAAATCTCTTTACCACCCTTGCCTATACGCTTATATTGCCCGCTGTCAGCTTCACCACGGTCTAATTTATCCCAAAATGCTTTATATTCAGAACTGGATTTAAGTGCTGTATCCACAAACATGCTGTGGTGATTACCAACGATTTCTTTTTCGCTATAGCCAGTGACTTTTGCAAAGTTATCGTTTACCTTGATAATATTGCCCTTAAGGTCAAACTCAATCACACCCATGACCTTATCAATGGCGGCTAGCTGCCCTTCGTAATCAGCATTCTTTCTCTTTTCTTCTGTAATACAGAAAGAGTAGACGATTACTTTCACCGTCTCTGCACGATCGTTTTTAATTGGCACATAGGTTGATTGGAACCAATACTCTTCGCCGGATTTGGCGATGCGCTTAGTTTCAATACTGTGACTTTTCTCACCTGCACTCAGTGATTGCCACATTTTCTTATAATCTGGATCTTCAGCTTTTTTAGGATCCAAGAAAACACTCACGTGTTTACCTTTTAACTCATCTTTTGTGTAACCTAGCGGCTTAACAAATAATTCATTGCAATCCAGTATCTTGCCATTTAAGTCACATTCCATAATGCCAAAGGTCTGGTGCAAAGCAGCATCTTCTCCCTCTAGCTGGATGGTTGACTGTTTATCTTTTGAAATATCGGTTAGATAGGCTACTGTTTTGACTAACTCTTTATTTTCATTTAATACTGGTGCGTAATAACCTTGAAACCAAACTGTATCGCCTTGTTTATTTTGCAGTTGGAAAACACCTGTTTGTGACTGACCTTCTGCTAAGCTTGGCCAAAATGCTTTGTATGCTGGGCCGGCAGCCTCAGCACGCCCAACCAGAGTGCGATGATGTTGTGATAACAAATCTTTTTCGTTATAACCTAAAGCTTCTAACGCATTCTCATTGATATTGGTAATATTGCCATCGGCGTTAAATTCAATAACGCATCTTGCCTTGTTTATCTCTTTTTTCAGCGCCCTAAACTCTGACACTTCACCTTGCAACTCTTTTGTCATGGTTGACTGATTTGCAACATAATCTAATAATTTTGATAACATGTTTTGCCCCTATTTCTAATCGTTTTAAAATTAATTATTGAACAACTGCACTATCAATCAATGCCATTTCGTTGCTGGTCATTAACTGCTCTATATCCACTAAAATAAACATTTTTTCATCTACCGTTGCTAGGCCAGTGATATATTTCGTATCGATACTGGAAACAATATCTGGCACATTTCTTAAATCTGTTCCTTTGAGATTCATCACGTCAGAAACGCCATCTACAACAATGCCAACCACACGACCGTTAAGATTTAAAATAATCACAACAGTAAACTCGTCGTAAACAATTTTGCCTAAGCCAAATTTAATTCTCAGGTCTACAATTGGTACGATTAAACCGCGCAGATTTACCACCCCTTTGATGAACTCTGGGGTGTTGGCGATTTTAGTTACAGGGTCATAACCACGAATTTCCTGTACTTTTAGAATATCAATGCCATAAGACTCATCTGCCAGCACAAAAGTGAGATACTCTTGTGAAGGGACTGATCCTTCAGCACCATTTGTTTCTAGATTCGTTTCTGCAACTGTACTCATGCGTATGCTCCTTCTTTAATATTGCTTTGTCCCATCTTAATCACAGTGGGCACATCGATAATCAATGCGACTGATCCATCACCCATAATGGTCGCGCCAGATATCCCTTGGATTTTTCTAAAGTTTGTTTCTAAACTCTTAATCACCACTTGCTGTTGACCAACTAATGCATCAACAAACAATGCGGCTTTTTTACCCTCTGCTTCAATAATCACCAACACACCCTCGGTAGGATGGGTAACTTCAGTTTCTTGATTAAAGAGTGCGTATAGCGGGATAATCGGCAAATATTCGCCACGAACGTGAACCATCAAACCTTCATTGGTGACAGTTTTAATGTCTTCCATTTTTGGGCGCATGGTTTCTACTATCAGATTCAATGGCAGTACATATAAACTTTCGCCTAATGACACTGACATACCATCCAAGATAGCCAATGTTAGCGGCAAGGCTATAGAGATGGTCGTGCCGTAACCCAGTGCAGAGCGGATTTCAATTGAACCGCCCATCGACGCAATATTTCGTTTGACCACATCCATACCAACACCACGGCCTGAGACATCGGTTACTTGTTCTGCAGTTGAGAAGCCAGGCGCAAAGATTAGCCCAAAAACCTCTGTATCAGTCATGGTTTCACTGACTTCCAAACCATTTGATTTGGCTTTTGCGAGTAACTTATCGCGATTCAAACCTGCGCCATCATCCGTTACTTCAATCACAATGCTGCCGCCTTTATGCGCTGCGGATAATGTTAGTTTGCCGGTCTCGCCTTTACCAGCTGCTTTACGGTTTTCTGGTTTTTCGATACCGTGATCAACACTGTTCCGTACCAAATGAGTCAATGGGTCAACGATACGCTCTATCAAGCCTTTATCTAGCTCAGTTGTCGCACCCTCAGTGACAAAATCAACCTTTTTGCCTAATTTATTCGCCAGATCGCGCACCATACGTGGGAAACGTGAGAACACAAAGTCCATTGGCATCATACGAATTGACATTACAGACTCTTGTAAATCTCTTGTATTCCTTGTGAGCTGCGTCACGCTATTAATTAGCGCCTCATTCTGTACTGGGTCCATTTCTGACACACGTTGATCAATCATGGCTTGTGTAATTACTAGCTCACCAACCAAGTTAATGAGTTGATCCACTTTTTCCACACCTACCCGAATAGAGGTCGTTTCGGCAGAAGCAGCTTTGTCTACTTTTTTGCTAGCGCTTGCGGCAGGCTTGGCTGCAGGCACTGCTTGTGCTGCGCTTGCTGTTGCTCCTGTATTGGCATTAGACGCTTGTGCGCTTGCAGCAGCCTCTTCTGAGACAGGCGTATCATCACCGATTAAATCGGTTTTTTGGGCATCTTTGTGTGGTTTAAATGGCGCAAAGAATCCATAGCCTTCTTCGACATTTTCCTGACCATCTTCTGCAAATATGCCATATCCGACTTCTTCTTCTACTTTTACTTTCTCTTGCGGAGTTTTAGTATCCGCTTTGGGGGCTTCTTTGACGGTTTGTGTTTCTGGCTCGTCATCAGTAAACAAGCCAAAACCTTCATCTTCTTCAATTTCAGCTTTTGCAGTTGCTGGTTCAGCTTGCTTTTCTGTGGCCTTTTGAGTGGCAGCTGCTTTAGTAATGACTAAATCATTCGGATCTAAAATAAATGAGCAAATGGAAATAATGTCATCTTCAGTTGAGTCTCCAGTTAGGGTAAAGACGTAACGACCATTCTCTTGTTTTTGACTGGTCACCTCACCAAGCAAACCTAACTCATCTTGCAAATTACTTAAATCTTTATCGGTAACTTCGGGGAGCGCTATATTAAAAACAGCTACACCATCAGCTGTCGTGTTATCTGTTGAGGTCGCTGATTCAGTTTTGACTTCTGTTTTTATAGTAGCAGGCTCTTCAGCTGATGTTTCTTGCTTGACTTCAGCAGCTGGTACTGGATTATCAACAGTAGGTGCTGGTTTAACTACCACGCCACCAGCTTCTGAGAGAGATTTCAGCATCATTTGCACGTCAGCAACTTGCTCTTGGTTGACCTCAGCACCATTTCGATGACCGTCTAACTCCATTTCTAACACATCTTTTGCGGCCAAAAATGCATCCACATGCTCAGCCGTGAGCGCCATTTCATGTTTACGAATTTTATCTAACAAATTTTCCAATACATGGGTAATCTCAGCCATATCTGAGAAACCAAATGTTGCAGCACCGCCCTTAATAGAGTGTGCAGCACGGAAGATTGCATTTAAATCTTCATTATCTGGGTCTTCTATATTTAGCCCGAGCAGCAGTCTTTCTGCCTCCGCCAAGAGCTCTTCTGATTCATCAAAGAAGACCTCATAAAATTGACTCATATCAACTGTCATTATTTTGCTCCATCAGCAATCATTTATTAAAAGCCGTCCCTCATTAACCAATGACTTTTTGCACTACTTCGATTAATCTTTTTGGATCAAATGGTTTAACTAACCAGCCATTTGCGCCCGCAGCTTTTCCTTTTGCTTTCATTTCATCGCTAGATTCAGTTGTTAACATTAAAATAGGTACTTTCTGATAAGACGCTAACGAACGTAAATTCGTAATCATGGTGAGTCCATCCATCACCGGCATATTTTGATCAGTTAATACCAAATCTACGGTTTTCTCTTTGGCTTTGTTCAAACCATCTTGCCCATCAACTGCAGAGACAACCTCATAACCAGCGGCTTTTAAACTAAAAGCCACCATTTGTCTTAGTGACCCTGAATCATCAACTGCTAAAATTGTTTTTGCCATCTTTTACTCTCACTTTTTGATTAATTAGGCGTTGCCCGTTTATTAACAAAAGAACTACTTCCTTATTTGGTTAAATCTTGTATTCAAAATAACTCGATATCACCCGTACTCATGTCCTGCTGCTGAACCGATCTTCTGAGTCCACCAATCAGAGCGTCATTGCGGTGATGCAAGCCAGCACTCATTTCCTCTAACAACCTTACAATTTCTTGATGCTCATGATCTGGATTCATATCCTCACCATGTATGGCAAGGGCGATTAGAGACTCTCTAAGCCCATTAATACGCTTAATGACACGTTCAATTAATTGATTTGTCATATCCTGAAATTGCAACCCTGTTACTGCAGCATTCACTTCATCTGCAATCTTTTTTCTTAATAATAGAATTTTTTGATAGCTCTCTTCTGGCAAGTCCATGTCCACCAACAGCGTATCAATTTCATCTTGTTGATGGGTTACTGCTGAGTGAACCGCCATGAAACTTTCGCCTAGTTTTTCAATAGCGCCACTTAACAAAAAAGCTGTCTGATTCAAGTCGGCCTCAACTTCATGTAAGTGCTGTGTGCCATGGTCTGATACAGCAGTGAGCAATTGTCTTAACTCTGCAACGGGTAAATTTTTAGAAGCCAATTTATTGCCTTTCTTTTTCTAGTTCCGCCAAACAGTCACTGTTTAGTTAAAAATTATTTATAAAAATATGCTTTTTAAGCTACTAATGTATGGCTTGTTCCATCAGCAATTCGCTATCCAATTCATTCAGAAATGCGCTCTTTTTTTTGCACTCTTCAAGCAGTTGACGTTGAATTTTTAATTTACGCTCCAGACCAGTAATAATGTCTTGCTGTTCAAAAATCACCACATCCAGTCTCGAGAAAAAGCTGCGGAAACCTTGATGCGTATCCTTTGCTACATAGTGTTGCATTTCGTTATCAAAGCGGTCGACATAATCCTGACGGAAATTGACTAGCTTATCGTACTTAAACTGTGCATCCTTCAACTCTGCTTCCGCGGCTTTACAATTCTCTGTCGCAATTCTCAACTCTTTCGCAGCCAGCTCATTCACTATTAATTCATCAACTTTTGAGTTCACTATCATTTTTCTCTCCGCATCTACGTTTAAGCCCGTCTTTTCTGTTTCAGTTACTTATGTGCACGCCGAAACCCTATAGTGTTACTGTACAAGAATAAAAAATTATTAATGGCTAGAATAAGTGGCAAAAAAAACCTTAATTCTCTTTTTTGTATGCACCATAAAAAAAGCCTAATCAAATCCGAGATGATTAGGCCTTCTGTCTATAAAAAGTTGTTGAAAGGACTAGGCGAATGTATCTACCAGTCCATTACTCACTCTTGCTACTACGGACTGGTGCAAGACATTTTCTGTTGCTTGACTTTCTTTTGCTATGCTCGCTTGCTTTTGCGAGTAACCCTGATTAGCTTGGTGAAAAGCTTGATGTTCCTTACCTGTATTGACATTCGCTTGCCCTAACTCAACACCAGCCTGACTCATCGACTGTTTTAGGTTAGACATGCCATCCTCTAGCGCTTTTCTCACTTCAGGATTGTCTGAAATAAATGTGGCATCAGCTTTTTCATTATTGACATTGATAATGATTTGTAATGGACCCAAGTCTTTTGGGTTTAATGTCAGCGTTGCTGATTGCTCATTAGCACCAACCATCCATGCGACTTTTTGACCGACTGCCTCGCTCCAACCAGGCTTACCTGGGGATACATTAATATAATTACTCAACATGCTTTGAGTAGATTCTAATGGTGATGGCTGCTTTCCAGACGCCTGGGCTGCTAACACTAAAGCAGATGTTGCATCTGCTATATTATTTGACGATTGCGTAACGACAGATTCTTGGTTCAATTGTATATTCTTTTCAATATTAAGCTGACTGGCAAATTTATCTTTACCCAATGCAGCAACATCTAAACCTGCTTCTGTTTTTTGCAGAATAGCATTATCTTTTATATCAACTTTTGCTTTAGCTATATCTTTTTCTGGATTGCTATTTGCAGCAATAGAGTTATTAAACGCGATAGTTGCCGTATTAACCATGTCACTGGAAACTTTTGCGTTAACGTCAACAGCAACTTTAGGCTGAGTCAAAGAGGATAGATTTGTAAATCCTGTTTTGATTATCTGGTCATTAACCCCACGGCTATCGGCGGCTTCCAATTTATTGTCTGTACTCTTGTTTAATACCGTAGCATTTGGCGTTACATTAGCAATGCTAGTTTGTGTGTTCACTGTTTGTTTAACTACATCCAAATCAACAGCACCATCAGTCACATCTTTGACTGTTTTCGCTGTAACTTCCGATGCAAGCTGTTGTGCATCTGTATCTGATGCCAACTCCTGCTCACCACTTAACATATTGGGGATAGGAGCAGCACTCCCTAGCGTCGTTTGTGATTGCTCAGCTTCTGCTGATGCTTTATCTTTTGCTTTAGTTTGTTTGTCATCGGCAGATTTGGTCTCGGACTGTTCAACCTGTTTTGAAAGCATTTGCTTAAAAGTCTGATTTTCTTCAGCAGGCTGCTTTTCATTAACCATGACATCTCTAGGCTTGTTTGCTGAATTGACTTTAGTCACTAACAATGGCGAATTTTGCATCATTTCACAATTCCTAATTTAATTATCCATTTGATGGCTTAGTCAGCATGCTTGCGTTTGGTGCGCATCGCAAATTCATCCATCAATTTCTGTTCTCTTTTATTAGCCGTATGCAGTGCTTTTCTCTCCGCACGACTAATCAATACTTCATATGACATTTTCTTCTGTTGCGCTTTTTGCAATACTTCTCGTTTTTTATCACGTTCATATTGTGCAGCGATTACCATCTGTTCTTGCCCATCAATTGCTTGTGCCAAATTTTGCAAAAAATGTTGATAGTTCAAATGTAATTCTTTACCCAGCCCATTACTGAGCCGTGCATTGTGCTGATCAATATAATCTTGCTTATATGTTTGCAGCATTTCCTTTTTTTCTTGCTCCAACTTTAATGCTTGATTGGCTATTGCTAAATCTTTTGTTGCCAGATCAACCTTCTCACTGGCTAAATTCACTAGCATTGTGAGCGTTGAAGTAGAAGCTGAAGCCATTATTTATACTTTCCAATATTAGTGTTGTAACACCTCACTTAAGCCTTGTAAGCTTTGCGAGACATTGGCGCGTTCATGTATATCTTGTTGTAAAAATTCTACAATGCCAGGATGTTTTGCAATTGCTTTATCTAAGATGGAATCACTGCCCATTTCATAAGCTCCAACATTAATCAAATCTTCACTACGCATATAGCGTGCATGTAATTGCTTAAGCATGCGTGCCTGTTTTTGATGTTCTGGATTCGCAATGTTCTGCATCGCACGGCTAATTGATTGTTCAATATCAATCGCTGGATAGTGACCACTTTCCGCGAGCTCTCTACTGAGTACAATATGGCCATCTAGAATTGCGCGGGCAGAGTCTGCAATGGGATCTTGTTGATCATCACCTTCGGTCAGCACGGTATAAAAAGCCGTTATTGAACCTTCCCCGCGCTTTCCATTGCCTGTTCGTTCAACTAAAGCTGGTAATTTAGCAAAAACCGATGGTGGATAGCCTTTGGTTGCAGGTGGCTCACCAACAGCAAGTGCAATTTCACGTTGAGCCATCGCATAGCGCGTTAGAGAGTCCATAATGAGTAACACGTTTTTGCCCTCATTACGGAAATGCTCAGCGATTGTGGTCGCATAATTTGCACCTTGCAAACGCATCAAAGCTGGTGAATCGGCCGGCGCGGCAACTACTACAGAACGCTTTAGTCCCTCTTCGCCTAAAATCTGCTCAATAAACTCTTGTACTTCTCGACCTCTTTCACCAATCAAGCCAACCACAATCACATCTGCAGTGGTATAGCGTGCCATCATGCCCAGCAAAACACTCTTACCAACGCCTGACCCCGCAAATAAGCCCATCCTTTGCCCGCGCCCTACGGTCAGCATACTATTAATTGCTCGCACGCCAACATCTAATATCTCTTCAATCGGGGCACGCTCAAGTGGGTTAATATTTCTAGCTGTTAATGGCGCGCTTTTTTCGGTGTTTATTTTTCCTAATCCATCCAATGGATTGCCAGCGCCATCTAATACACGGCCTAATAAACCATTTCCCACAGGTAAATGTCGTGTACGATCAGAAGCTCTCCTTCTGGGTTGGTTATGATGTTTAGGTTTTGGTAGTGCATCGGCAACATTCATTGCAAAAACTTTAGCACCAGGCACGACACCATCTACACCACTTTGCGGCATCAATAATAATTTATCGCCATCAAACCCGACCACCTCTGCCTCAACTCTGCGTCCGCCAGATAATGGGACATAACAAGCACTGCCAATGGGCAACTTGATACCTGCCGCCTCCATGACTAAACCTGTCAGTTTAATAATTCTGCCCGCGATTTCGACAGGCTCAACAATATTCAAAATCTCATGACAATCTTTGATATAGCTTTGCCAACGCTCACTATGTAAGTTTGTTTCTATCAAGGAGTTAACCAATCATTCGTTTGCGCTAAAGCCTGACTAATGCGTTTCCAACGCATTTCATTGCTTGCATCAATTTGATTTTCGCCTGTTTCAACTAAGCAACCACCACGCTCAATATGATGATCCTCTTGAATCTGCCAAACTTGCTCTGAAAGCTCTTCGCCTAATTGGTTTCTTAAAATACGCGCATCCTCAGGATGGACTATGATTCTTGCTGGTTTTTGTACATGGGGCAGATAATGAATTGCATCCCTTACTACAGGTAGCACTACCTCTGGGTTTACTTCAATTGTTGTCTTCATCACGCGTTTAGCAATGTCTAAGGCAAGCTTTAGAATATCTTCTTCGATTGCTTGATCGGCTAGCTCAAGTGCACGTTCAAACCCAGCTGTAATACTTAAAAATTTTTCGCGCTCTTGCTCTGCATATTCTCTTGCTTTTGCCATCCCAACCGCAAAGCCTTCTTGCATGCCTTTTGTATAGGCTTCTTTACGTACACTCTCTAAAGCACCAGAAATACTACTAGCAGCAGCCGTCGGAGTCTTTGCCTTCTTTGGCCGAAAGCTGTTGTTAGCACTTTCTTCTGAAAATGCTGACATTTCCCAACGTTGATAAGCGGTCTGTTGTTCTTTAGGCAGTGGATTATCAGACATACTCATCGTCTCCACCTTTACCACCTAGCATGATTTGACCTTCATCAGCTAAACGTCTGACGATTTGTAGCATTTGTTTTTGCTGTGCTTCGACTTCGGATAACTTCACAGGACCTTTACTTTCTAAATCTTCTCGCATCATCTCGGCTGCTCTAGAAGACATATTTTTAAATATCTTCTCACGCATTTCGGCGGTAGTGCCTTTGAGTGCAATAATTAATGTTTCAGATTGCACTTCACGCAATATCACTTGAATACCTTTGTCATCAATATTGATAATGTCATCGAATACAAACATGGTATCCATAATCTGCTGTGCTAAATCTTCATCATAATTCCGTAATCCTTCCATAACAGAAGTTTCTACATCTCCACCGAAGTAGTTCATTATTTCTGCAGCCACTTTCACACCACCCATAGACTGTTTCTTTAAACTGTCGTTGCCAGATAGTAATTTACCCAGCACTTCATTTAATTCTTTAAGTGCGGTTGGTTGCACACCGTCAAGTGTGGCAATACGTAATAAAGCATCCTGACGCAAACGGTCAGTAAATTGCGATAAAATTTCTGAAGCATGATCGGCATCAAGATGGACCAGTATGGTCGCAATGATTTGCGGGTGCTCATCTTTAATCAGTTCAGCTACTGTTCCCGCATCCATCCACTTGAGACTTTCGATGCCACTAGAATCACTATTATGCAAAATACGATCTAATACGCTGTCTGCTTTATCTCCTAACGCTTTCTTCAAGACAGAGCGAATGTATTCATCAGAATCCAAACCAAAATCGCTGCTAGCATCAGCCTCGTTCAGAAAATCATTAACAGTAGTTTCTACTTGTTCCCTGCCTACTGATTTTAGGGTTGCCATGGCAGCACCCAATTTTTGCACTTCTTTGGGTGTTAAATACTTCATCACCTCTGCTGCTTCGTCTTCACCAATCGCCAGCATCAGTATTGCACTTTTCATTACGCCATCATCACTCATTTTGATGCCCCTGTCGTCCAGCCTGAAACAACACTTGCGACCATTCTTGGGTTCTCAGCCGCAATTTGCCTTGCCGAGTCTAGACTTTGGTTGTATCGAGAGATTATTTGAGGGCTTTCCTCCATAACGACTTCACCATTACCACTATTCAATGTTGGCAACGCTTGCTGACGATTGTTCGCAATTGCTAACGGCTCCGTTAACTTATTAAACATCGGCTTGAGCACTTTTTTATACAATAGGAACATCGCTACTATGCCAACGATAAAGCGCAATGCATCTTTCACATACTCAATGGTCGCCACATTTTGCCATACTGGCACTTCTGGCAATGGCTCTACAGCCGCTTGTGCGAAAGCACTATTTACCACGGCAAGAGCATCTCCACGCGCTTCATTGAAACCCATGGCTTGTCTGGCCAAGTCATTAATTTGTTGTTTTTCCGCATCCGTCAATGGACGGTAAGTTGTTTTACCATCAGCATCGACAACCGGCATATTATTCACCACAACGGCAACATTAATACGCTTAACACCACCCATAGGTTGTTGGATATAACGAACCGTTTTATCAACCTCAAAGTTGGTCGTTGTATTTTTTTGAGACTTAACAGGAGTTGCAGCAGCCGTAGCAGTTGTTGCTTCACCTTCTTCAGTAGTAATTGGTGCTGTCGCATCTTCTGGGGGTTGATTCGATAAAGCACCTGGTACACCTGTTGCCCCTGCACCATCGAGGACTTGTGATTCATTGCTTTGCATACTGCGTACAGCCACATCAGTTGTATTTTGATTAGGCTTATATATTTCAGCAGCTTGTTCCGTTGTTGTAAAGTCAACCTCAACACTAGCCTCTGCCCGTACATTACCTGCACCAACAATCGGTATGATGATAGATTCAACACGTCTCGCAATATTTTGTTGCAGTTCATCAACATATTTCAGCTGTGCTGGATCTAAATTTTTTGCACCTGGTTTTTTGCTAGTATCAGAAAGCAGATTACCGTTTTGATCGACCACCGTCACATTTGCAGTCGGTAGGTTGGGCACACTACTCGCCACCAAATGAACTACAGCACTCACTTGATTGGCATCGAGCTGCCTGCCCGGTAATACGTTTAACAATACAGAGGCAGTCGGTTTTTGTTGGTCACGCACAAAAACGGTTTGTTTTGGAATCGCCAAATGAATGATTGCAGACTCCACAGAGTCTATTGCTTGAATACTGCGCTCTAATTCACCCTCTAAACCACGTTGAAAATTTACCTGCTCCACAAATTGTGAAACACCAAACTTCTGTTTCTCTAATAATTCAAATCCAATATTTCCGCCTTTTGGTAAACCTTCTGAGGCGAGTTTCAATCTTGCTTGGTGTACTTGAGCGGCAGGTACCAAAATAGCTGTACCGCTATCTGATAATTTATATGGGACATTCATTTTATCTAAAGCAGCAACAATCGCCCCACCATCTTTATCAGTAAAGTTTGAAAACAATACTCGGTAGTCTGGTTGCTGGCTCCACAGCCAAAAAACAACCATCACTGCTATAACTGCCGCAATCCCAGCAAGCAAGAATAATTTGCTTCCTATTTGTTGAGGTAAAAGACTTGGTACCCCGTTATTTAAGGCTGCATCTTGTGCCATTGTTTATATTCTCCACTTCAATTTTGTTTGCGTCTTGCGATACTTGCTGCACGCTGAAACAAAATCACATTGATGACTTGTTAAGTTCCATTATGCGGAAAACTTTAACTTTTTAATGCTTGAATAAAGCACTTTTTTCCATCTTATTTCTAAGCTCTTATCTACAACAAAATGTTAAATTAGCTACTGTCAGTTATTAGGACAATTGGTTAAACGGAGGCACATATGAAAACTGGTGGAATAGACTCAGCGAGAATAGAATCTATGCTGGCACAGATGAAAGCTGCTGCGCAGAGACCACAGGTGCGCGAAACAAATGACCTCAATATTGCAACAGGCTTACAAAAAAGTGAAAAGTCTGAAAAGGTCAACTTTTCTGATGCTTTAAAAGCCTCCCTAAACCAAGTTAATCAAACTCAACGCACTGCGGAAACATTAAGCAAAAACTTTGTACTTGGTGATGACAGTGTCAGTCTCTCTGATGTAATGATTGCCGGCCAGAAATCAAATATTGCATTTCAGGCAACCGTGCAAGTGAGAAACAAACTTGTTTCTGCATATCAAGACATCATGAATATGCAGGTGTAAAATAGATATCACTATTGTCGAACACTAAACCAAGTGCTTTAATGATTTGCAATAAATATTAAAGTTAATCGACTAGAGTTTTACAATGCATAACTGGACATTTATTAAAATTGCAGTTTATTTCAAAACTTAAAGCTAGTTGGAGGGAAGACTCCGCTGTACAAGCGGATGCAACCAGTCGTCTGTTTAGCAACAACACAGCATCTACGCTCACTGGCTTTGTACTTGCCATTTTATTTGCACTTGCTATCTTAAAAACCACTCACTTAACTTTTCCAGTATATATATGGCTAGCTATCATATCTCTCATTTATATTGTTAGAGACTTAATTGCTATTAATTATAAACGTAGAACCGAATTCACAACTAACATCGTTTGGCTCAATAAATTCAGAATAACGACCGCTTTTTCTGGTATTGCATGGGCATCATCTACTGTCTTATTGTTTGAACCTAACAACACTTTGAATCAATCTCTCATTTTATTTACATTGACTGGAATATGCGCGGGTGCAGCTCTAACTTATGCAATCGACTATTACGTACTTTACGGTTTTTTTCTACCGATTAGCTCTGCTATCTTTTTACGCCTTACCATTGAGGGGTCAGACATATCAATCATCATGAGCCTCATGGTGGCATTATTCATTATTTTTATGATAGCTATTGCACGCAAAACAAATAGCGAATATGTCAAAAATATCTTAATGGCCAGTAACGCTATAGAAGGTGAAAATAGAGAAAAGTCTTACAGTCACATTATGGAGTTAATTGCAAACAACCATCCTATTGAAAACATATTTGATGAGTTAGCGCATAGCATTGAAATACAGAATCAGGAAACGTTATGCAGTATATTACTTCTTGAGAGTGATGGAAAACACTTAAAAGTAGCATCTGCTAAAAGTTTGCCTGATTTTTATAATCAGGCCATTGATGGCGTAGAAATTGGGCTCAACGTAGGCAGTTGCGGTACAGCGGCATTTACAGGTCAACGCCAAATAGCAGAAGACATCCAAACACATCCTAATTGGAGTAATTATCGCAAATTAGCCGAAAAAGCTAACTTGCGCGCATGCTGGTCAGAACCTATAAAAGACGCTGCAGGTAAAGTCTTAGGTACTTTTGCAATTTATCATCATCAACCTGCGACCCCTTCAGATAAAGACTTAAGAATGATTACACAGAGTGCCTCTTTAGCAAGTATCGCAATTGAGAGGTCTCTCAACCATCAGGAGCAACGCCTAGCAACACTTCTTTATCAAAATACCAATGAATCCATGATGATTACAGACAAGAATAATATGATTGTTGCTGTCAACCCAGCCTTCTCAAAGGATACTGGTTACAGTGCTGAAGAAGTGATAGGAAAAAACCCAAACATTCTGAGTTCGGGTCGGCATAATGAAGAGTTTTATAAAAACCTCTATCAAGAGCTCATGCTGAAGGGTAATTGGCAAGGAGAAATTTGGAATCGAAAAAAAAATGGAGAAGTCTATGCCGAGTGGATTCAAATTAACACCATTCATGATAGCGATGGCACTTTATTAAACTATGTTAGCCTTGCTACTGATATAACAGAAAGAAAAATATCAGAGGAAATTATTTGGAAACAAGCAAACTTTGACACCTTAACTGGCCTACCTAATCGACATATGTTTCTCGATCGATTCCAACAAGAAATTAAAATTAGTCAACGTGCAAATTTACCTCTTGCACTTCTATTTATTGATTTAGACGAGTTTAAAGATATCAATGATTCACTTGGTCATGGCTTTGGGGATTTATTGTTAAAGGAAACTGCTGAACGGCTGAGGACTTGTGTGCGTGAATCAGATACTATTGCCGTCATTGATTCTATTGCTAGACTTGGTGGTGATGAATTTACAATTATTTTAACTCGCTTAACAGATATTGATTGCATTGAACGTATTGCAGAAAGAATTCTCAAAAAAATCGCTGAACCTTATCAACTTGAAGGAGAAGTTGCTTACCTCACAGCTAGCATTGGTATTACACTTTCGCCTAATGACGCAGTTGATATCGATACATTACTCAAAAATGCCGATCAAGCCATGTATGCAGCAAAACGTGATGGAAAAAATAAATTCAGCTACTACACAAAATCTATGCAAGAAAAGGCGCAAAAGCGGATGCGTCTATCTATCGATCTCCGTGATGCTTTAGAGAAAAAAGAGTTCCATTTAGTTTACCAACCTATTGTTAACTTAAGAAACAGTAAAGTAACAAAAGCGGAAGCACTTATTCGCTGGGAGCATCCGACTAACGGCTTGGTTAGTCCTGCGGAATTTATTCCTATTGCAGAAAATAATGGATTGATTCATGATATTGGCAATTGGGTTTTCCATACTGCTTTAACACAAGTTACATCCTGGCGCAAAACCTTTAACCCGAACTTTCAAGTCAGTATCAATAAATCACCTGTTCAGTTCCAAACAATCATTAACCCAGGAAATACAGAGCATAATTGGGTGAATTATTTACATCAACTTGGCATATCTGGTGACGCAATTGCAATAGAAATTACTGAAGGACTTTTGTTAGATAGCCATCAAGATATCCATCAGCATTTGCTAGACTTTAGAGATGCAGGAATTCAAGTTGCACTTGATGATTTTGGAACTGGTTATTCATCGCTTTCTTATCTTAAAAAGTTTGATATCGATTATATTAAAATTGATCAATCATTTGTGCAAAATATAGAGCGTGATTCAGACAATATGGTTCTATGTCAAGCCATCATTGTAATGGCTCACAAACTGAATTTAAAGGTAATTGCTGAAGGTATTGAAACACAAGAGCACTTCGATTTATTAAAGTTTGCTGGCTGTGATTTTGGGCAAGGTTATTTCTTTTCTAAACCATTAACTGCTTCTGAATTTGAAGGTTTCATGGGTAAGGAAAGTTAAGTGTTAACTTTGAGCAATTGCTTAATTCTGTCCAGTCTCAATTTGATAAAGCCAAGCCAAAATTTCTGCAATTGCTTGATACAGAGATGGTGGAATATGATCATCCAAATCAACTTGCATTAACATCGCGACAAGCTCTTTCGACTCATGCACGGCAACACCATTTTCTTTTGCTTTAGCAATAATTTGTTCTGCTATTAAGCCGCGACCTTTTGCTGCGACTTTTGGCGCAAAGTCACTTACGTCATCATAGGCTAGTGCAACGGCTTGTTGTTGTGGGTAAGTATTATTCATGCGCGGTTACCGTCAAACGCTCAAGCGCATTCCCATGTCTTGCTAATGCGCTAACAAGTGATGCCTTGTTGGCATTCATCAAGGCCAAAGAGGTTTGCTCATCAGTTAATATCCCAACCTGCATTCGTCCATTTCTAATACTAACTCTTGCTGACACTTTACCCAAGCGTGGCAAATACAGAGTTAAATCACTGGTAATATTAGCAGTTAATGCATCTCTTTCTACTTGCTGCCTAGGATTGTCCTCTTGCTGATTCTGCAAATATATATCCCAATCCATCCTTTGATTCGGCCACACTTCACCATGCCATGATAATCGCTGATGTTCTAGGATATGTAATTGTTGAGGCAATATTGATTGTAGATTTTGCTGTAGCAGATTTTGCGGCTCTTGTTTGATTGCATTGATATGCCGTTGGCCTTCAACAAATGCCTTTAAGTGAGATTCATAGAACAAACCACTATTGTTAATAGCTGCTTTTAATTGTTGTGCAACAACTTCAGGATTATTTGGCCGATGACTAATCACTTGCTGCGCCATAAATTTTCCAGAAATGCCTTTAGCCTCCGCCTGTTTAAGGGCATCATCAATTAACTTTGCAGCATCGCTGACATTGGCAGTCGATACTGCATTACTCGCAGGGTTTTTGAAGCTAACCTCTGCCAACATTGCTGTAAGCGCTGCTTGTTGTTTTGCCAAGTTTTCAGCTCTGGATTCCAGTCCCTGCGCTGCTTGTCCAATTCCAGCAACAGCAGTGAGCGGGCTAATTTTAGCCAAAGGCTTAATACTCATCATGTTGCTAGATTTATCCATCCGTTGTCATCGTGTTACATGCGTAAATGCTTCACTGCCTTGTTGTTTGCGTGTCCGCTACTGAGCATATTGTTTAGCTTCATCATCCAAGGTGCCATCAAGTCTCTAATTTCACGGTCGTTGGCCAAGATCACTTTGATACTCTTGAGCTTACGTTTATAAGCATCGCCCGCCTCAGGTTGGACTTCATCATAATCACGAATCTGCTCGACATAATCTGCGCAGGTGACTTCTAGCTCTGCAAGCTCATCCCAATCTTGATTTTGTGCTGCTCGTAACATCTGATTCGTTACTTCTGCAACAGACTCATATAGTGAACATACTATTTCGTAACTCATGATTAAACCTTTTCCATATATGCAATTTCATTTTTTTTAAGCGTTTCTTTAGATGGTGCCATCTTCGCCGCATCTGTCTTACTTATTTGCTGCCATGCGTCTCGCAACTCTGTTAGTAAACGAATGACTTCTTTTATCGGTTCTTCCACGACCTCTATATTTGCTTTAACTAGCTGATTAGTCATGTAGATGTACAATGCATCTAGATTAACTGCAATATCGCCACCAACCTCATGATCAAGACTCATTCTTAAACCAGATTGAATAATCCTGATAGCCTTATAGATATAGTGACTTCTGTTCTTATAATCATTTTGCTTCACAAAAGGAATGGCTGCATTACACGCTACAATCGCGCCGTCATAGAGCATTACAATCAGTTCGACAGGATTTGCTGCATCGATACCAGATTCAACACTCATCTTTTTGTATTGATTAATATTAGCGCTTGTTCCGAACATATTATTCCCTCTTATTTAGTTATTAGTTACTGCCGCTATTATTAAAAGCCTGACTGATAAAACTCATCTGTGAGCTCATGCCAGCTAATACCACGTTCAAGTTGGTAAACTGTGCTGTATAGCGCTTTTCCAGACTAGCAAGACGTACTTCTCTTAATGCCACCTCGTCTTCAATCGCATCAATTGCATCATTGATATTATTCGTTCTGTCTGTCAGTGTGATATTTAATGAAGTAGTAGCCCAATCGTTTAACTTGGTAGCAAAACCCTCACTTGAGGTAAATAAATTGGCCAAATCATCCAGATTATCATCAATTGCTTGATTAAATAACGTAGTGTCTAATGCCAGACCGACACCAACACTGGTTGTAATGCCTACATTTGAAAGTGCCTGATATGTACCACCACTGACAGTGCCACCAATAATCGCTCTTAATTCGCTAATCATTTGTCTGACAGCAGGATCTCCAGCTAGACTGCCAGCTGACTTACCACTAGAGGCATAAGCTGAAAGACTTTTTAAGTCATTCATAAGCCCATTGTATTCAGTAATAAACTTGTTAGCTGCCTCTTTAATTGCTGCTGTGTCCTTAGCCACAGTTAAATTAACTGGCTCAGTTGTGACCTGTTGCAAGTTCAATGTCACTCCTTGAATCGCATCAGTAACAATATTAGACGACTTCGAAATGGCAACACCATTAACATTGAAATTCGCATTTTGTGCCGTTAGTGTTTCAGACATATTCTGTGCACCTGCGGGATCATTACTCAGTAAGCTGCTAAGCGTAGCATCACCCGAGACAGAAACACTCATACTATTATTCAGACCAGTAGCTTTAGAGCTAAACACCAGACGATATGGCGAGGCACCTCCGTCATTGACGATGCTCGCCGTTACACCAATATTGGCACTATTCACAGCATCACGAATACCTTCAAGGCTATTATTCGTATTATCAATAGTGACCGTTTGTACACCTGCACCAGCCGATGTAAAACTAGCGCCAGAATAAGTACCAGTACCATTATCAAACGTACCACCACTAATTGTCCCTAAATCAAAACTAATTGTTGTAGTTGCGCCTGTACCTATAGCTGAATTACTCGTTGCTTGACCCGCTGCTACTAATTGTTGTGACTGAGCCAGGCTTGATACATTAAGCGTATACGTCCCGGGGTTTGCAGTACTTCCCGCTGAAGCTGTTAACGCGCTCGAATTCGTAGAGCTGGTAGAAAAGGATTTAAAACTACCAGAATCAGTTAATGCTCTAACAGATGATTGAAAGGTAGAAACTTTACCTTTGAGGGTACTAAATACGGAAAGCTGTGTTTCATAACTGGCAGATTTCTTGTTCAGCTTATTGACTGGTCCGCGCTCAACCTCCATCAACTGGCTGACAATAGCGGTCACATCTATACTACTCGCGCTCAATCCTGAAACTGCCATAATGTTCTTTCCTTATATTCTTTGTTTAACAAACAATCCGAGTAATTCATCTGTTTTTCTTTGATAATCCTTATCAAGTTGTAATCGTTGCTCTTGCGACTTAACAATTTCATGACTAATCGCAATTGCCCGCTCTGATGGATAACGATTGACGATATCTCCTGTATCAGGCGAAACAAACATCACAACCACTTCTTTAGTCTCATTATCAACGACAAACTTCAAGTCAGGCCTTACATCAGCGAGCACTTCATTTGCTTCATCAATAGCCTTTTGCAAAATATCAGGTGTTATATTTTTTTGTAATTTTTTTTCTGCTACACCTTCAGTATCTTGTTGATTTGTTAATACAACTTTATTAGGCAGAGTGGGTCTATATGGCACACTGCCATTTGCTGTTGAACCTACTTCATTGACAGACATCTCTTTGTCTCCTTTGCCCAAAAACCGACCAGAACCTCTGGTCGGTTTGTTTCTTACATTGACAACCTAACCATTTCTTAACGTAATAACTGTAGAATGTTATTCGGTGCTTGGTTAGCTTGTGATAACGCTGCAGTACCAGCTTGTTGAAGAATACTGTTCTTCGTCATTGTTGCTGATTCTGAAGCATAATCAGTGTCTCTTACAGAACTTAGTTGCGCTGCAATGTTAACTGCAGAGTTACCCAAGTTATTAGATGCTGATTGGAATGTCGCCATATCTGCACCAAACTGTGCACGTGCAGTAGACACTGCTGTTAATAGCGTGTCAGCACTTGCAACAGTTGAAACTGCAGTTGACGTAAATGCAACACCAACACCAGTCACAGTACCGCCATCAGCGTTCACAACCACAGCGCCTGTAGCTTGAATTAGGCCAGCAATACGTGTGTTTTCTGCATTTAGTGCTGTTGTTTCAACACCTGTTGCTGTACCACCTAATTGCACGGCAATTTCACGTAAACGTTGTGTGTTTTCTGTAATTTGTGCCAAATAACTGTCGTTAGTTTGCGCTTTAGCAATACCATCGTTTGCATTACGTTGTGCTTGTAATGAGCCACGTAGTTTTGAATCAAAACCAATTGCCAGAGTTAAACCAGTTGCGTCATCTTTTGCAGAGTTGATACGACTACCTGAAGAAAGACGTGCTAGTGATGTGTCTAAATCCATTTTAGACTTGCCTAACGCATTAACGTTAAACATTGATGCTACGTTTGTACCTAATACTGCTGCCATGTTAATACTCCTTAAAATTTAAAATTCTGTTACTTCATCAATAATTAGCGCTGCGTTAAACAGTCTAATTGCATCGCTGTTATATACTCTATCGGTTCACAGTTCATAAAATTTAGGGTTGTATAAAAAATTTTATTTTTATGTACCATATCAACAGCTTATGCTTCATTGACGGCTGTAGTTTTTAAATCTTTAGAGTCCTTTTAAAAAAATTAAATATACATTAAAAATCAATGGGTTAACTATATTGAGATTGAATTTTCTGTAAAAGTTGTTGTTTCAAAATCGCAATAACACTGTCCCAATCATTGAATGTTGGCTGTCTAAATAGTGTCATGGTTGAATACCATGGACTGTCTGATCTTCCTAATAACCAGCGGAAATCAGGTGAATATGGCAGTAATAACCAACACGCTTTACCCATCGCGCCAGCCAAATGTGCAACGGAAGTATCTACAGTAATAACTAAATCCATATGCGCAATCAATGCAGCCGTTTCAGAAAAGTCATTCAATAAAGATTGATAAGTCTTCAAGTTGTCAATCTGTTTCATTACCTGCTGATCAGTTTCTCGAATTTCTTTTTGTATGGCATGAAATTCAGCAGGTAAGGTCATTATTGGCTTTAGCTTTTCTAACGCTATACTGCGGAGATGATCATGTTGATGCCCACTAGCCCCAGACCAAACCAAACCGATATTAAATACCTTGCGATTGACTAGACTTTGCCATTTGTCTACCTTCGTAGGATTCGGTTTAAGATAGGGAATGTTGTTAGGTACTGTGTCCAATTCTGTTTTAAAAGCCAAAGGCAAGCTCATTATCGGGCAGTGATAATCATAATCATGTACGATATCGCCAGACTTGATTAACAAGCAGCCTACATGCATCTCTTTAACTAGAGCCATTAGTGATGGCGGCACTTCTAAAATAACCTTAGCACCTAGTTTCTCAACCTCAGCTACGTAGCGAAAGAATTGAATAAAATCGCCTTGACCCTGCTCCGGATATATTAAAAGGGTTTTACCAACGATAGATTCTTCACCAAGCCATAATGGCTTATTAAGGCTACGGTAACTAGATTTTTGTACACTCTTCCAACGATACTCATACAAAGGCCACCCCTGCTCATAATCGCCAAGTAGTAAATGAAAGTGTGATTGATTCCAATACACTTCATCAAAATCTGGTGCTAAAGCTATTGCTTGTTGATAGCAATCTAGTGCTTCATCAAAGCGACGCATATCAACCAGTAAAAGACCTTTATTATTAAAAATATCTGGATTCTGATTATTTAACCTTAATGCCTGATCATAAGCATCCAAAGCATCCTCAACATATCCTAAATGTCGCAGTGAAATTCCAAGGTTAATATAGGCGTTACAATAGCTGGGCTTTAATCGAGTAGCATCAGAGAAATCAGCGCGCGCAGATTCGAACTTTTTCAGCGCCAGATAGGCTACCCCCCTGCCAAAGTAAGCCTCTTCATTACGATTGTTTAGTCTTATTGCTACATCAAAATATGATAGGGCTTCCGTATACAGTTTTAATTCTTTATGTATCTCTCCACATAAATGCTGAGCAGTGGCATCGTTTGGTTTTATTGTTAGCATCTGTTTTAGTGTATTAGTCGCTTCTATATAATTACCGCGCGCCAAATAGACCAAACTCATATTAAATAGCGTGTCTGGATTGCTTGGACTTAATGCTAATGCTTTCTGATAGCTTGCTATGGCTTGATCATATCGTTTGAGCTCTTTTAATATAGCACCGCGGTTTGCATGTGCTTCCATATAATCAGGGTTGATCTCAATGGCTTTATCAGCATAGCGCAAAGCATCATCAAACTGCTTCATTTGAAGACGTGCAATACTCATATAGGATAATGCGGAAGCTTGCTGAGGTAATATCTCAAGTGACTGACTTAACCACTTCACGGCATCCTCAACTTGCCCTGTTTCCAATGCGATTGTGCCTAAACATGTAAGAATGACAGGATGCTTTGGATAATACTTTAACAACTGCAACCACTGTTTTTTGGCTTGTTTAATCCGTCCGGATTGTTGCACTAACAGTACTTTCTGTATTTTTGGATCTTCTAGATAATGCTGCAGATGTTTTCCTGGCGCTTTACTAACCAGTTCAGGTGCCGCATTTTTTCGCGCAGTCAAAGCTGAGCCAGCCTGATTGACAATGGTTATTCCACTACTAGATGCAGGCGCACTTGGGGCTGTTTTAACCAACGCTTCAACTAAAGCATTGACCTCTTCACCATGCAGCCCATACTCTAAACCCTTCATTAAAGTATCTACTGCCAACTTCTTTTGGTTAGATTGCATCAATGCTTGGACATAGCTTAGCCAGTATTTGGGCTGACTCTGGTCGGCTGTTAAAGCTTGTTTGAGATAAGGCAGACTAGCATCCACTTGATTACACTGCAGCTTAAGCATACCCAAGTTGTAATTAACATTGGGCTGCTCTGGTAAAACAGCTAAAATTTTCCGATAAAAATCTTCAGCTGCTTGCCAGTCTTCTTGTTGATGACGTTGTAGCGCTTGGGTAAATAATGTATCGAGTATGTCATCTGTCACATTGCTTTCAATATTTTCCTTAATTGTCGGCATGCACATTTCCTTTATTCATTTATGCAAATGACTAAGCACAAAAATTGCTCAGCAAGACATTCAGTTTGAGAATGTCTTATTATGAAAAAGAAACGATGATTTTGATGCCAGAATCAAAGCCAGAAAAATGGCTCTATTAGGATAGAAAGTCTTATTCGACTAAATTATTTTTGATAGCGTAATGTGTGAGTTCAGCGTTATGTTTAAAATGCATTTTTTCCAAAATACGTGTGCGATACATACTGATTGTTTTCACGGATAAAGACAGTTTATCTGCAATTTCACTAACTGATTGACCGGAAGCAATCATTAGTAATGTTTCATACTCACGGTTTGATAGCATTTCATGTAGTGGCTTCTCACTATCACCTGAAACTTGATTCGCCAAGAGTTCTGCTACAGCTTCGCTGATATATTTCTTCCCTTTTGCAACCATTCGTATTGCGTCTACCAACTCATCAGAAGCACTTTGCTTACATAAATAACCTGATGCACCTGCCTTAAGTGCACGTAGCGCATACTGATCTTCTCTATGCATAGACAACATTAACACACTGATGTGGGGGTTATCTTTTTTAATATACTGTAATGCTTCTATACCACTTCGATCAGGTAGCGTAATGTCTAACAGCATCACATCTGCTTGGTGCATACGGCATAACTTAATAGCATCGTTAGCGTTGCTTGCCTCTGCTATCACATGTATATCTTCGGTTTCGGACAATACCTGCCTCAACCCTGCACGCAAAATAGCATGATCATCAGCAATCAATACATTAATCTGTTTACTCATCAATGAAATAGATCTTCCATCAAGTCGCTTTTAGTTTATCAGAGGAAATATTCGGCAATGTCACAATAATATTAGTACCATTTTCTGTTGCTTTTTCAATCAACAATGTACCTTGTAAAGCATCGACACGTTCTTGCATGCCACGCAAACCAAAGGCATTAGGCTTCATCGTATCTGCCACTGTAATACCTACACCATCATCCGTAATATAAAGTTTAATTTCATTTTTACCAAACAATAGTGCAATGTCTACACGCGTCGCCTCCGCATATTTGGCAATATTTGACATTGCTTCTTGGCATACTCTAAATAATGTCGTTGCCTGCTCGCTTGTTCCCTGTCCATCCTGATTATTTGTTACAAAGTAGCATGGAATATCCATCTTTTTTTCAAACTCTTTGGCTTGCCAATCCAAGGCAGCTACAATCCCCAACTCTAGGATATTCGGTCTCAAATCACCAGATATCCTATGTGCTGCATCAAATGTTTTATCAACAATATCTTTGATGTCTTTTGTTTTTTCAACAAGTGCTTTTTCACTCGCTGGTAAATTATTGAGTAAAGACCCAAGCCCAATTTTGATGGCAGTCAAATTACCGCCTAGATCATCATGTATTTCTCGCGATATTCTACTGCGCTCTTGCTCTTTGACCGTATTCAAATGCGCAGATAATTCTGCCAAGCGTTCCCTAGATTGCTCAAGCTCAAGCCTTTCTTGCTTGCTCTGTGTAATATTAGTCATGATACCTGACCATTGCACAATACCACTAGTAAACTTTCTGGGAGAACAGCGTAAATTAACCCATTTAATATCGTTCCATTCTTCAATCCAGAAACGCCCCTCCCAATTTAACATCGCCATTTCAGATGAAGAAGTTTTAAGCTTTTTCTCAAACACATCAAAGTCATCTTTATTCATAATGTCAAAAAATGCATTAGGTGTTTCTTTCAGCACTTCTGGCTCCAGTCCCAGAAGTGCTTTGCAGCCATCGCTTAAATAATGAAATAGTATTTGTCCTTTTGTATCAATTTGAAACTCAAAAACTAGACCAGGTGTGTTCCTGACTAAAATCTTAAAGCGCGTATCGTTTTCATCAAACTCCTGATTAGCAACAGACTGCGTCGCTGGCTTAATAACCAATAAATAGGTACGGCCATTATCGCCAAACTGCGCGACTTTTAGATGCTGCAAATCATAATAACGAACCGCTTGTTGCTTATTCATGCTGACAAGCTTGGACATTATTTGCTGCGAACTGATAAATGCAGACAAGTC
>JBLLNR010000022.1:0-58379 GCA_048058875.1 Methylotenera sp.
AGACCTGCACCACCACCCCCAACAATTACAGCATCAAACTGGTATTTTTCTAGTGCCATCTAAATACTCCAAAAAATATAAACTGACCAAATTAAGCAAGCGATTAATACGATTTCGACAATCAACTGCAAACCATGACGAAGCGTTATATTTGGGACATAGTCTCTGAGCACGTCTCGTACGCCCACCCAGGCATGCAAACATAAACTCAAAAAGAACAAACAACTTAAAACCTTCAACCAACAAGCTGAATTAAGTTCCACCCATACAACATAGTCATTAGGTTTGTTAATTAGAAAATAGCCCGCCAAAAAAGGTACATATACCGCCATATATACAGCCGTTATCCGTTGCAGCAACCAAACGCGCATCCCCGGATATCGTTTTGTCAACAATTCGAATAACATGCAATACTCACCAAATTAAAATCGCAAAATAAATAACGGATAGCGCCACCAATCCCATAATTATTTTGCTTGAATAGCGTGCTTGATTAAGGCCATGCATCCAATGCAAGTCCTGTGCTAAATGCCTCAAGCCTGCATAGAAGTGATGGAAAAAAGCCCATGCTAAGCCTATTAAAATCAACTTCATTAACCAAAAATCTAAAACATCGACAGCAAGATTAAATCCGTCTTCACTGGATAACGAGCTATGCATAAGAAATAGTAAGAATGGCAACATAGCAAATAAAGCCATACCACTAACACGATGAAGAATTGAGACCAACGCATTGATTGGCAAACGTATTGTGAATAAATTCAGGTTTTTAGGCCTATTATTTTTCATATACTCGCTCATTTTAATGCAGCCTCCTTTACAGCAGTCGATACCTTTTCCAGCAGCCTTGGATCAAATGGCTTGGGAATAATATAGTCTGGGCCAAATGAAAGTTCTGCTAAGTTATATGCTTTTAAAACCTCTTCAGGTACTGGTTCGTGCGCTAGCTCACTTAATGCTCGAGCTGCGGCCACCTTCATTTCTTCTGTGATTTTTTTTGCTTTCGCATCTAATGCGCCACGGAACAAATAGGGAAAACAGAGTGCATTATTAACTTGATTAGGAAAATCACTACGTCCCGTTGCCATAATAATGTCATCTCGTACCGCATGAGCAACACTTGGCAACACTTCTGGATCTGGATTTGCTAAAGCAAAAATAACTGGCTTATCCGCCATGCACTTAATTAAATCCACATCTAACGCATTTTTCGCAGATACACCAATAAACACATCTGCACCTTGCATGGCATCTGCCAATGTTTTCATAGCACTGGGTTTGACAGCTAAATCTTGATTATTTTCATGCAAATCATGGCGATTAGTATCTACCACACCTTGACGATCAACCATCACGACGTTCTTTGCACCCATACTTTTTAATAACTTAGCACATGAGCAGCCTGCAGCACCTGCACCTAAAAACACAATTTTCACGCTTTCAATCTTCTTTGTCTGCAGCGTTAATGCATTTAATAGCGCTGCAGCCACGATAACGGCTGTACCATGCTGGTCATCATGAAAAACTGGAATATCCAATTTTTCTTTGAGTACTTTTTCAATATAAAAGCAATGTGGTGCAGCGATATCCTCTAGATTAATCCCGCCAAAGGTTGGCGCAATATTGATAACCGTTTCTATAAAAGCATCTGGCGATGATGCATCCACTTCAATATCAAACACATCAATACCTGCAAAACGTTTAAACAGCACACCTTTACCTTCCATCACAGGCTTACTGGCTAATGCACCCGTATTACCTAGACCCAATACGGCAGAACCATCTGTTATCACTGCAACCAAATTACCTTTATTGGTGTACTGATAAGCAGCAGCCGGATTATCTTTAATTTCTAATACAGGTACAGCTACGCCTGGCGTATAAGCCAACGACAAATCATCTTGAGTGGCACAGGGTTTGGACGACTCCACGCTCAACTTTCCTGGTGTAGGAAATTGGTGGTAATCCAACGCGCGTTTTTTTAAGTCATCCATTTTTTACCTCTTTTATAATGCGCATTAAAGCGCTTTACTTTTCATTTAAAAATGCAGAGTTCACTCAAGCGCAATGCGCGAACTTTTTTTGCGAAGCGCTGTGTACACAACAGTGCACTAGCAAGCAAAAAAAGTGAGGAACAAAGCGATTGAGATGAAATGTGCATTTTTATTCTAATTCGCTCATGTAGTGATGATCATCTGTAAGACATAATCCCAACCGCCACTCCATCGGCTTATCACCATAGGTGAACGATACCCGTTCTATACTTAGCAAAGGATGACCCACTTTTAGTCCCAACGCTTTTGCAACGTCAGTCTCTGCTGCGACGGCTTTTAGGCGCTCTTCCGCCCTCACCATCCTTACACCAAACTGTGACTCATACATGCTATACATAGAGCCGCCACTCTCTTCAACCTTGGCTTTATTTAATCCTTTAAAAGCATGTGCAGGCACGACAATATGATCATGTATTAATGGCCTACCAGAAAATGTTAGTAACCGTTTAATCTCAATAATGGTTGCACTTGCTTTCATTTCTAAAATTTTTGCAATATAAGCGCCCGCTTTTGATTTGGTGCAGGAAATAAACTCATTGTTTAGCAATTCTTTTTGACCGGTTTCTGCTGTCAAACGTAAAAAACGTAACTTTATGTCATCCTCTTTATGCGTCGCGACAAAGGTACCTTTGCCTTGGCGACGAATGACGATATTTTCTGTTGCAAGACTATCAATAGCCTTTCTAACCGTACCTTGGCTAACTTTATACCTTGCTGCCAAGTCAACCTCACTAGGAATCATCTCACCGGGTCGCCACTCTCCTCCGATAAGACTTTGCGTAATCAAGACTTTAATCTGATCATAAAGTGGACGGTAATTTGGCGAATTTAGCTGTTTATCCATATTGCAAACCTATCAGTCAAAAATTGTTAAAAGAATTAACGTTGTTACCTTTGGCTTGCGCCATTTATAAATGATTTGTTACTTTATATCATATAACAATAATGGTTGTCTATATATTTTATATCTTATATAAGACATAAGATATATGTTGACAGACATTTATTTAGCTATATAATCGAATATTATTAATTATTCAAACCGACATCATGATGAATAAACATATAAGACCAAGACGCTCTATGCTCTACGTACCTGGCTGCAACACCCACTATTTAGACCGCGCACGCACGCTAGCAGCAGATGCAGTTATATTGGATTTGGGTGATCCAATATTGATTGACGCCAAAATACAGTCACGCATTAATATTGTGGAGGCAGTAAAAGCGGGAGGCTATGGTCAGCGTGAAGTAATCATTAGAGTAAACGACTTGGACTCTGAATGGGGTCATGATGATATTAAAGCAGTTGCAAATATTGGCGCTGACGCCATTCTGTTCCCCAATATAGAATCTAAAGCAGATGTTCTAGCGGCGCAAAAAGCATTGGATGATGCGGGCGGAAGCGAGATGCCTATTATGGTGATGATTGAAAGCCCATTGGCCGTCTTAAATGCAAAAGAAATTGCATCTGCATCTGACCGTATTATTTGCATGGTCATCGCAACATCAGACTTGATTACACAGTTACACGCGCGTTACACGCCGGAGCGAACGGCAATACTAACGTCACTATCATTAGTTGTGCTTGCTGCACGCGCTTATAAAAGAAGTGTTATCGATGGTATTGCAAGCGACCTTAAAAACATGCATGCATTCGAGTATGCATGCCGATTAGGTAGAGATTTGGGCTTTGACGGAAAGTCTATTATTCATCCGGCACAAATCGCCTACAGCAACGACGCCTACACACCAAAAGCAACTGAAGTAGCAAATGCTAGAGAAGTGATTAAAGCATTGAAAGAGGCGCAGGCGTCAGGCAGAGGTACGGTGGTTGTAAATGATAAGTTTGTAGAAAATCACCATATTGCTGCAGCAGAACGAATTATTCAGCTAAGTGAAATGATACAAGAATTGGAAGAAGAGTTTATCTAATGTCAAATATAGCCAAAATTAACAGCGGTCGCTTTTTTGAGAACTTTGTCCTAAACGAAACCATTCACCATGCGACACCTCGCACTATTACAGATGGAGACAGTGCATTATATATCGCATTAACTGGTGCAAGAAACCCATTACATTGCAGCGTGCCGTTTGCACAAAGCCTAGAGTACAAAACCACGCCAGTTGATGACTTACTCGCTTTTCATATCGCATTCGGTAAAACAGTACCTGATATTTCAGTGAATGCGGTTGCCAATTTGGGCTATGCTGATGTCCAATTCACACAACCAGTATTTGTTGGTGATACGCTAACAACATCCAGTAAGGTAATTGGCTTGAAGCAAAACTCAAACGGTAAAAGTGGCGTGGTTTGGGTTCGCTCAACATCAGTTAACCAAAACAATTTACCCGTGATTAGTTGGGTGCGTTGGGTCATGGTGCATAAAAAAGATACTGCCTCCGCAGCGCCAACAACAGTCATCCCGGATTTGCCCGCATTTGTTTCTGCAAACCAATTGAAGTTGCCTGACTACCTTCAGACGCATGATGAAATCAGTCATGTCACAGGTGGTCAATTCTTTTGGGAGGACTATCGCGTTGGAGAGCGGCTGGATCATCCAGCTGGCATGACGATTAATGACAGCGACCATACGCTAGCAACAAAGCTATACCAAAACAATGCCAGACTGCATTTTGATGCTCACTTAATGCAAAGCACAGTAATTGGAAAACGTCTTGTTTATGGCGGCATTGTGATTTCTGCTTGTCGTGCATTGAGCTACGAAGGCTTAGAAAACGCTTTGAGCATATTGGCAATTAATGCTGGTAAGCATGTTAATCCAACGTTTGCAGGCGATACCATCTATACCATGACCGAAGTGCTAGAAAAATGGGATTTGCCTCACCGCAGTGACATGGGCGCATTAAGGTTAAGAATGGTAGGCATTAAAAACATGCCGCCTTCTGCACTCGAGAATATTAAAAATAACCAAGACTACCACCAAAATGTGGTACTAGACTTAGACTACACCGTAGCAATCCCTCGAAAAGGAAATGAATAATGGCTGTACATCCAAATGAAGCACTGTTTGGCGGTGAAAAACCGTTCCCTTTAATTCCAGCTTGCGAGCATTTTGCAGGTAGCGAAAAGTTAATTCTAAAAGCACTCAGCTTGCAAGACAGCATCGGGCCTGTTTTTGATATTACATGCGATTGTGAGGATGGTGCTGCAAGCGGGCAAGAACGTGAGCACGCAGAAATGATTGTGCGTGTACTGACTTCTGATGCAAATAAGCACAAAATGGCAGGCGCTCGTATTCATGACTACACGCACCCATCTTGGAAGCAAGACATTGATATTCTTATTGCGGGTGCGGGCAATGTATTAAGTTATATCACTATTCCAAAATGTACCGACATTAGTCAGGCACAAGAAATGATTGCCTATCTTCAAAAAATGGCAACATTTAATGGTATCGAGCGCGTTATTCCTGTCCATATTCTGATTGAAACACACGGTGCACTGCGCCAGGTGCACGAGATTGCCAAGCTACCTTGGCTACAAGTACTGGATTTTGGTTTAATGGATTTTGTTAGCGCACACAATGGCGCCATTCCTGCCAGCGCGATGCGTAGCCCAGGTCAGTTTGAACATCGCTTATTAGCTCGTGCTAAAGCAGAAGTCGCTGCAGCTGCCTTGGGTAATGGTGTTGTCCCAGCACACAACGTGACATTAGATCTTAAAAATGTAGAAACGACACAGAGTGATGCCTCGCGCGCGCGCAATGAATTTGGCTTTATGCGTATGTGGAGTATTTACCCAACGCAGATTCAAGCTATTGTAGATGCAATGAAACCGAATTTTGATGAGGTGATGGATGCTGCCAATATTTTGTTAGCAGCACAAGCAGCAGAATGGGGGCCAATTCAGTATGCTGGCGAACTCCATGATCGCGCAACTTATCGTTATTTTTGGGAAATTCTACAAAAGGCAAAACTCACTGGCGTTGCAATGCCAGATGAGGCAACTACCGCATTCTTTTCGTAAAGGGTTAACCATGAGTTCTATAGAAACAGCTGGTATGCGCTTTCGCGCTGCATTAGCAGCTGAACATCCACTACAAATTATTGGTGCCATTAACGCATACCATGCCATGCTTGCAACCCAATCTGGGTTTAAGGCCATCTATTTATCTGGCGGCGGTGTGGCTGCAGGTTCTCTAGGGTTACCAGACTTAGGTATTTCAACATTAGAAGATGTCTTGGTTGACGTTCGCCGTATTACTGATGCAGTCGATACGCCATTATTAGTTGATATTGATACTGGTTTTGGTGGCGCATTCAATATTGCACGCACGATTAAAAGCGTGCAAAAAGCAGGTGCTGCCGCCGTACATATCGAAGACCAAGTTAGCGCTAAACGCTGTGGACATCGCCCTAATAAAGCAATTGTTAGCCAAGAGGAAATGGTTGATCGAGTCAAAGCGGCTGTGGATGCACGAACCGATGAAAGCTTTGTCATCATGGCTCGCACCGATGCATTGGCAGTAGAAGGTTTGCAATCAGCGATTGATCGTGCTTGTGCTTGTGTTGAAGCGGGTGCTGATATGATTTTCCCCGAAGCCATGACTGAATTAGGCATGTACAAACAGTTTGTTGACGCGGTGAAAGTACCAGTATTAGCTAATATAACAGAGTTTGGTTCGACACCTTTGTTCACAGTTGAAGAGTTAGCAACTGCCGACGTCAGTATGGTGCTATATCCGCTCTCTGCCTTCCGTGCGATGAACCTGGCCGCACTAAATGTCTATCAAACTGTTAAAAAAGAAGGCACACAAAAAAATGTATTAGACACGATGCAAACACGTATGGATTTATACGAATACTTAGGCTACCACGCATTTGAACAGAAATTAGATGCACTCTATCAAAAATAGGGAGATAAAGATGAATACGACTACAACTACAGACGCACCAAAAAAGAAAAAAGGGGTTGCCCTAGCCGGCGTTTCAGCAGGATCTACCGCTATTTGTACTGTCGGCCATACCGGCAATGATTTACATTATCGCGGTTACGATATTATTGAACTGGCCAAGAACGCCACATTCGAGGAAGTCGCTTATTTATTAATTCATGGTGAGCTTCCAAAACAAACAGAATTGTCTGCTTATCATCAAAAACTCAAAAAACTACGCGGACTACCTGCCGCACTCAAAACTGTGTTAGAGCAAATTCCTGCGAACGCGCACCCAATGGATGTGATGCGCACGGGCTGTTCTATGTTAGGCACGTTAGAACCAGAAGCTGAAGATCATAATGTGGAAGAAGCTAAAAATCTGGGTGACCGTTTAATTGCCTGTTTTGGCTCAATATTGATTTATTGGTATCACTATAGTCATAACGGTAAACGCATTGAAGTGGAAACGGATGATGACTCTATTGCAGCCCATTTCTTGCATTTACTACACGGTAAAAAACCAAAACAATTACATATTGATGCAATGAATACTTCATTAGTTTTGTACGCTGAACATGAGTTTAATGCCTCTACATTCACTGCACGGGTGGTATCAGGCACGCTTTCAGACATGTACTCTTGCATCACCAGTGCAATAGGTGCGCTACGCGGACCAAAACATGGTGGAGCAAATGAGGCTGCTATGGAGATTATCGAACGTTATCAAACACCTGATGAAGCAGAATCTGACATCATGGCACGTATGGCACGCAAGGAAATCATTATTGGCTTTGGTCATCCTGTTTATACCATTGGCGATCCACGTAATGAATCCATCAAATCCGTAAGCCGTGCGTTAAGTGAAGATGCTGGCGATATGCGCTTATTTAATGTCTCGTCGCGTATAGAGGAAACGATGTGGCGTGAGAAAAAAATGTTCCCTAATCTAGACTGGTATAGCGCATCTAGTTACCACATGATGGGTATACCGACTAGCATGTTCACACCGATTTTTGTGATTTCAAGGACAACAGGCTGGGTCGCGCATGCAATTGAGCAACGAATTGACAACAAGATTATTCGCCCGAATGCGGAGTATACGGGACCTGATAACAGACCGTTCGTCCCGCTGGATAAACGATAGAGAGAAACATTGTTTTAAAAATCATGCTGTGTCGCAATTAAGTTGCCTTTAGCAATCAAGGTTTTAAGCTGTAGCGCAAGGCGCGAGCCATGCAAAAACCAAGATAGTACAGCGAGGCTTTTTAAATGGCGAGCAACACAGCGATACACTTAAAAACTTATTGATAAAGGTAACTGTATTTATGTCAGCACAAATCTCAAACGTACGACCCGCCCCCGATCAAGTGATTGTGGACATCGCCAACTATGTCATGGACTATGAAATTCAATCGGATGAAGCTTATGATACTGCGCGCAACTGCTTGATGGACACACTTGGGTGTGGCTTTGAAGCGTTAGATTATCAAGCTTGCAAAAAATTATTGGGGCCAGTTATTCAAGGCACAATTGTTCCCAATGGCGCCAAAGTACCAGGCACAAACTATCAATTAGACCCAATTCTTGCTGCTTTTAATATTGGCGCAATGATACGTTGGTTAGATTTTAACGATACTTGGCTTGCCGCTGAGTGGGGCCATCCATCCGATAATTTGGGCGGCATATTAGCTGTTGCAGACTATATCTCAAGAAAAAATGTAGCAGAAGGTAAGGCGCCACTCAAGGTGAAAGATGTCTTAACTGCGATGATCAAAGCACATGAGATTCAAGGCGTACTGGCGTTAGAAAACAGCTTTAATCGTGTTGGGCTAGACCATGTCATCCTAGTCAAGATTGCCTCTACAGCTGTCGTTACAAAACTGTTAGGCGGAAATAAAGAAGATGTAATCAATGCTGTTTCTAATGCGTTTGTAGATGGTCAAAGCTTGCGCACCTACCGTCATGCGCCTAATACGGGCTCACGTAAATCTTGGGCTGCAGGTGATGCTACCAGCCGCGCAGTGCGCTTAGCATGGATGACACTACAAGGTGAAATGGGTTACCCTTCTGCGCTCACAGCCAAAACATGGGGCTTTTATGATGTGCTATTTAAAGGCAACGCGTTTAAATTCCAACGCCCCTATGGCTCTTATGTGATGGAACATGTGTTATTTAAAATCTCATTCCCAGCTGAGTTTCATGCGCAGACAGCAGTGGAGTGTGCATTTCAGCTAAATAAAGAAGTTGGCGATAAATTACAAACATTAGCGCAAATAGATGCAATTGATAAAGTTGTGATTACCACACATGAGTCTGCGATTCGCATTATCGATAAAACGGGGCCATTAGATAATCCTGCAGACCGCGATCACTGTATCCAGTATATGACGGCAATTGGATTATTAAAAGGAAAGTTGACCGCTAAAGATTACGAAGATATTGTTGCAGATGACCCACGCATTGACCGCTTACGTGAGAAAATGACTTGTGTTGAAAATGCAGATTACACGCGCGACTATTTAGACCCTGAAAAGCGCTCTATCGCAAATGCCATTCAGATTTTCTTTAAAGATGGGTCGCAATCAAGCAATATTGCAGTGGAGTATCCAATTGGTCACCGTCGCAGACGCAATGAAGGTATCCCTGAACTAGTAAAAAAATTCCAAGTAAATTTAGCGCGTCGGTTTGATAATCAAAAGCAAACGGAAATTCTTAATTTATGTTTAGACCAACCAAAACTAGAAAATACAGACGTGAATACATTTGTCGATATAATGAGTTTTAGCTAACTGCTTAAAACGGATATTTGTTTCATAGATAAAGTGGCATAAAAAGCGTAAAATGGCGTTTTTCTGATTTTTAGCTTTATATGTCACTTACTACCTTAAATGCTCTTTCTCCGCTTGACGGCCGTTATCAAACAAAACTCGATGCACTGCGTCCTTTCTTTAGTGAATATGCACTGATTAAACACCGCGCATGGGTTGAAGTAGAATGGTTGAAAGCACTTAGTGCTGCGACAGGCCTTCAGGAAATTGCACCATTTAGTACAGAAACCATCAAAGAGCTTGATGAAGCAATCGCAGAATTCAGCGAAGCAGACGCAGTACAAGTAAAAGCCATTGAAAGCCGCACAAATCATGACGTAAAAGCACTTGAATACTGGCTAAAAGAAAAGTTTTTCGGTAATCCAGAGATTAAAAAAGCAAGTGAGTTTATTCACTTTGCCTGTACTTCAGAAGATATCAACAACCTTTCACACGGACTAATGTTAAAGGCAGCGCGTGATACAGTCATCGTTCCTTTTCTAGATAAATTGATAATGCGCCTTGGTGAGTTAGCGCAAGAGCTTACCGACCAATCGATGCTATCTCGTACCCATGGTCAAACAGCTAGTCCAACAACAATGGGTAAAGAGCTGGCAAATGTCGTTTATCGTTTAAAGCGTCAGCGTGAGCAGTTTGCCAAAAATGAAATATTGGGGAAAATTAATGGTGCCGTTGGCAATTTCAATGCCCACCTATCTGCTTATCCTGATTTTGATTGGGAAACTTTTGCCAAACAATTTGTAGAGAGTTTGGGCTTAACTTACAATCCAATGACGATTCAAATTGAACCACATGATTATATGGCTGAATTATATGATGCAATGGCCCGTATCAACACCATTTTAATAGATCTAAATCGTGATCTATGGGCTTATATTTCTGTCGGCTACTTTAAACAAAAGGTCAAAGCAGGAGAAATCGGCTCCTCTACTATGCCACACAAAGTTAATCCAATTGATTTTGAAAACAGCGAAGGTAATTTAGGCATTGCGAATGCAATCCTTCGCCATTTAGCGGAAAAGTTACCAATATCACGTTGGCAACGCGACCTCACAGACTCAACCGTCTTACGTAATATGGGAGTTGGCTTTGGCTATTCATTGCTTGGTTATGACTCTTGTTTACGCGGCTTGAACAAATTAGAAATTAACGCACAAAGATTAGCAGAAGATTTAGATAATAGCTGGGAAGTCTTAGCTGAGCCGATTCAAACGGTTATGCGCCGCTATGGTATAGAGAACCCTTATGAGCAACTCAAAGAGCTTACAAGAGGTAAAGGCGGTATTAACAAAACTTCACTACACGCATTTATCGAAACACTAACAATACCGGTTGAAGCTAAACAAAGGTTGTTGGAGTTAACACCAGCAAACTACACGGGTAAAGCAGCCGTACTAGCTAAAAACAATGTGTGAGATACTAATTCTTTATTACTCTAGTGGTGGCGCGGTGCGCGATATGGCACAGCTTATTGCTAGAGGGGTGAATAGCGTCGGTGGTGCTAACGCACGTATTCGCACAGTACCAAAAGTTTCAAGCAATTGTGAAGCAACTGAGCCTGAAATCCCAGAAGATGGCGACCCATATGTTGAACTATCTGATCTTGAAACGTGTAGTGGTCTAGCACTAGGTAGCCCTACCCGTTTCGGCAATATGGCAGCACCGATGAAATATTTTCTGGATAGTACTTCTAATCTTTGGTTAAAAAGCGCTCTTGTAAATAAACCTGCGTGTGTATTTACATCCAGCGGCTCCATGCATGGTGGAAACGAAACCACGCTACTCACGATGATTTTACCTTTACTGCATCATGGCATGTTAATACTCGGTATTCCCTATAGCGAGCCAAGCTTAGCTACCACACAATCTGGCGGTACACCCTATGGAGCTAGCCACATCGGAGGTGCAATGGACGACAAGCCCATCACAGATGAAGAAAAAAAACTCTGCATTGCATTGGGGAAGCGTCTGGCAGAAGTTGCGATGAAATTAAACGGATAATTAATAAAACGATATTATCTAATGAGCCTTAAACTTGAAGCACAACAGTTTTTATTTAGTACGCAAAAAGCTATTCTTTCAACACACTCTGCCAAATATGAAGGCTATCCATTTGGCTCAGTCACCCCATTCGTCGTTAACCATCAAGGCATGCCAGTTATTTTAATCAGCAGATTGGCCGAACACACAAAGAATATCATTCATAATGCACATGTCTCGCTAATCGTGTTCAACCATGAAGCAGACTTACAAGCCAACGCACGTCTTACCTTGTTAGCACAAGCAGAACAAACAGATAAGCAAAATGATTTACTGCGTGCTCGCTATTTGCGCTACATACCACAAGCTGAAACGTATTTTGACGCGCATGACTTTAGCTTTTATACACTATATATTAAGCATGCCAGATATATCGCAGGCTTTGGCAAAATGGGTTGGTTGGAAGCTGATGACTTTCAAATCTCTTCTAACCCACTCTTCACTGAAGAAGCTGGCATTCTTGCACACATGAATCAGGATCATATTGAAAACCTAAAAGCTTATTGCCAATATTTTCATCAAGTTTCAGCACCTTCAGTCGAAATGATTGGAATCGATAGCCTAGGGTTTGATATTCGTACCGCATCCGACCAAATCTTACGATTCCAATTTAATCAACCAATCACAAATGCACAAGAAGCAAGAGCTGCACTTGTTGCTATGGCCAAACAATGTCGAGCTTAACATCACGTCTACAGCTTGGGGCTTCGATTAGCTTGATTTTCCTTATTTTTTTGTGTCTTGCATGGGAAATATGGCTTGCGCCACTAGGTGATAAAAATACGTTACTCTTTCTTAAGGTTTTGCCGTTATTAGCCCCGCTCTTTGGCATACTCAATGGCAAACGCTACACCTACCAATGGGCTAGCATGCTAATTTTATTTTATTTTATTGAAGGTATCGTCAGGGCATGGTCAGATAATGGACTTTCTGCCAAGCTCGCCATGATAGAAATCATACTCAGTCTTGTTTTTTTTCTTTGTACAATTTTTTATGCACGGCTTACACGTAAGCCGTCCATGTAATTTATAATAACTGAATGCGTATTTTAATTTCAAACGATGACGGCTATTCAGCGACGGGCATCTCAGTGCTTGCTGAACATCTAGCAAAAATTGCTAACATAACTGTCGTTGCGCCTGATCGAAATCGAAGTGGTGCTAGCAACTCTCTTACTCTGGATCGGCCACTTTCCGTTAGAAAAGCCAATAATGGATACTTTTATGTAAACGGAACGCCAACTGACTGCGTTCATGTAGCATTAACCGGATTAATGCAGGACGTACCAGACCTTGTTATTTCTGGTATTAATGATGGTGCCAACATGGGAGATGATACGATATACAGTGGTACAGTCGCTGCTGCTATGGAGGGTTACTTACTCAATATTCCATCTATCGCTATCTCGATGTCTCAGCATGATGCTACACACTTTGAAACAGGCGCTTTAATTGCAACAGAGCTGGTCGAACACTATATGCACAACCAATTTGAAGGCCCCATGCTCCTGAATGTCAATGTACCTGATGTCCCTTACAACGAACTTAAAGGTAAAATGATTACCCGTCTGGGCAAACGCCACAAAGCGGAACCTGTAATGAAGCTGATGACCCCAAGGGGGGAACAAGTTTATTGGGTAGGTGCCGCAGGGCAACCAAACGATGGCGGAAAAGGGACAGATTTTCATGCTGTAGCAAATAAGCAAGTGTCTATCACGCCAATTCGCGCAGACTTAACTAATCATGATCAAATAGCCGCATTTAATAGCTGGCTAGACTAAGCAATGGCACTCACTAATATTAATAAAAAATCAGGCATCGGTATGACATCAACACGGACACGGGAGCGCATGTTATCGCGCCTACGTGAACGTGGCATCAAAGATGAAACGACATTAGCAGCCATCGGCGCTATTCCCAGACATATTTTCGTCGACGAGGCGCTGTCTATCCGTGCTTATGAAGATGTCTCGCTACCCATCGGGTTTGGACAGACTATTTCACAACCTTATATTGTTGCGCGCATGACTGAAATCCTGCGTAATGGCAAACAGCTAAACAAAGTACTGGAAGTTGGTACTGGTTGTGGTTATCAAACAGCAGTATTATCAAAAGTCGCTCGCGAAGTGCTATCGCTTGAACGTATTAGACCGCTGGTGATGAAAGCACGTGCCAATCTACGTACACTCAAATGCAGCAATGTTAAATTAGACCATGCAGATGGTAGTGAGGGACTAGAGGCCTTTGCGCCTTTTGATGGCATTATCGTCACAGCAGCTGCAAGCCATATCCCAGATGGCTTGTTATATCAATTAGCAGATGGCGGCAGAATGGTCATTCCAATTGGCACAAGCACTCAAACGCTCTACTTGATTGAACGCACAGGCGATGAATTTAAAGAAACGAAATTAGAAATGGTTAAATTTGTGCCATTGTTAGGTGGTTTAGGTTAATGAAACGTTTATTTTTAATCAATCTTATTGTCGTACTGCTTGCCAGCTGTGCTGGAACACCACCTGCTCCTGTCGTCAATCGTTCACCACAAACCAGCACATCTACAGTAGATAATGCAAATAAGCAAAATAACAATACCAATAGTGATTGGCGTCCAGATAGCTATGTGGTCAAGCGTGGTGACACCTTATATAGTATTGGGCTCAATCATGGTTATGACTACCGGGAAATTGCCGAAGCAAATAATATCGCTGAACCTTATACGATCCGCATTGGCCAGCGACTCAGTTTTGTTGCCTTAAACAATAAAGATAGTAAAGCGGATGAGAAGCCGACTGAATATGAGAATGAAGATGGCGTTATTATCACACCCATTGACGTAGGCAATGCTGAAACGTCATCTGTCACAAAGACAACAAGCTCCGTAGTAACGCCAGTCTTATCGAGCCCTAAAGCTATTCGCGAATCCTACAGTTTGGAAGCATATAATCGAAAAGCAGCTGTTGTACCTGTCACACCACCTACAGCCGTAACAAAACTACCCACCACAACAGAACCAGATGCTACTAAAGATGTAACGGCGCCTGCGCCTGTTGCCGTTAGTGATACTGGCTGGTCTTGGCCTACCCAAGGAAAAGTCATTGCAAGCTTTAATGAAGCAACGAATAAAGGTGTTGATATTGCTGGAACTAAAGGCCAAGCGATTAACGCATCCGCAGCAGGCAAGGTCATTTATTCAGGATCAGATTTACGCGGTTACGGTAAACTAGTCATCATCAAACATAACCCTACTTTTTTATCTGTCTATGCGCACAATAGCAAAATTTTAGTCAAAGAGGGGCAATCGGTGAAATCAGGACAAAAGATTGCAGAAATGGGTGATACTGATACAAACAGAATCAAACTTCATTTCGAAATTCGCGAACGTGGCAAGTCAGTTGACCCTACTAAATATTTGCCGCAAAATTAGTATTGAAATAACACCTACTTAGGAGCTCTGCAATGGATCCCAATAAATACAAAAAAAACGCAGACATAAAGCCTGACACCCTGCTACAGACCATCATTTCTGTACTATCAATGTTACTCATGTTGATTGGCATTGTTGGCATTGCCACTGATTTTTTCAGAGAAGATAGCTGGATTATTAACATGTTCGCTTTCTTTTTTGAGTCAACCGCTAAAATGCTACTGTTACCAGTGCTTATTTTGGTGCTGTGGCTGCTCAACCGTTGGATATCCTCACCCAGTAAAGATACAAAGAAAAAAAGCGGTAACCTGCCTATGTATATCATGATATTGGTCGGCATTTATTATGTGTATCACTTTATGCTAGGCTAATAAAAGAGTTTATGGGTTAGTTATAAAAAAAGCCGCAAATTGCGGCTTTTAATTTGAACAGAGCAGGGTCTTTAGGATTTCGTTTTAGTCGCCTCATCGGCGTAGTATTGACGTACTATAGACATATCGTACTCGCGAGCCCATTTAATAATTTCATCTAATGCAGGCGCTCCAATCTCACCTTGTTGCGCGTGAATACCTGCTTGCTCGCGCACAACTAGTATCGCTGGAATTTTCTCAACTTCAAAATAATCACTAATTTCAGGATCAGCTTCTGTATCAACCATACCAAACACAATATCTGGATTTTTTTCAGCCGCTGCCTCGAATGTAGGCGTAAAGTTAACACACGGATCGCACCATGGTGCCCAGAAGTCCACAATGACAAAATCATTGTTGGTTATCGTGTCTTTAAAATTGTCCTTTGTTAACTTCACAACCGCCATGGGATATCCTATTAATCAGTTAAACCATTATTTTATCAGATGATTGGTTTATTCCACATACCATCAAAGAATATCTGACCTAAAGCATGCCGGCTTCTTTCTTTCAACTGCCTTTCTTTTAAATCCTCTGGTAGTTTTCCTGCATCGACACCATAACCAACAGCAACCATAGACATTAAGTCATACTGTTCTGGAATAGCAAAAACTTCTCTCGCCTTTTCTAAATCAAAGCCACCCATTTGATGGGTAAACAAACCCATACTGGTTGCTTGTAAACAAAGGCTTACAGCTGCTGCACCTGCATCATATCCCGCCCACCGATTAGGCTTATCATTATGACTAAATCGCGTGTCTGTACAGATTAATATCAATAGCGGTGCGCTTTCTGCCCATTTTTGGTTACCTGGCACCAAACATTCATAGGCTTTTTGCCATGCAGCTTGATGACTAGTCTTATCAGAAACAATAAAACGCCACGGTTGATCACCAAAGCATGATGGTGCCCACCTAGCGGCTTCCAACAAACTGATGATTTGTGCTTGTGTTAAAGACTTGTTCGCATCAAAGCCAACAGGGCTCCAACGATTTGCAATAATCTCATTGATTGGCTCTTGTGTAGTTGCTGGTTTTTTCAAAATCTTCTCCTTAGATTTAAGTTTCTGAATATTGCTGTTATTGGTTTTGGTAATACTTAATAAAATGAACTGATAAATCGCTATTACATACTATCAAATCTTATGGCACTCACTTTACATTTGGCTTAAGACCCAAACGGGTCACCCACCTTGGCACGTTACTGGCTTATATGATTTAATTAATAACCATATAAGGATAATTGTTAAATGCTCAATCAGTCAGAACTACAACAACGTTTTAACCAAGATGGCTATGTTTTAATTAAACACTTTTTCACAGAAGATGAAATTGTAAAGCTTATCGCTGACATTAAAGAAACCTCTGATACCAAAACCGAAGCTGACATATTAGATGTCGGTAATTTACAGTTCCATGCGCTACTGATGCACAAAAGTGAAAAGCTCCGCAACTTTATCTCACAGCCAAAAATCGTTGCGTTTCTGACTAAATTCATGGGGCCAGATATATGGGTAAGGTGGGACCAAGCCGTTGAAAAAAGGCCTGGCGCCGGCACCTTCCCCTGGCATACAGATAACTCCTACTCTGGCCTCGTTGATGCACATTTCCAATTCTGGATATCATTAACAAAAATGACCAAAGAAAACGGTGGCATCTGGTTGATGCCTGGCACCCATAAAAAGAAAATCAACCACACCGTCGATGGTAATCATACCGTAGCGCAAATCGATGGTGTAGAGGATACTTTCATTGATGCCGAAATCGGCGATATTGTCTTATTTTCATCAAAATTGTTGCACTCTACAACACCTAATACAACTGATCATAGCCGCTGGGCATATGTCGTTGAATATATGAAAGGCGACCATATCGACCCTTTTATTAAACCTCCTTATCTTATGATTGCTAAAGATGGTAAACCTGCACTTTCTTATGTTAATGCATTACCCTCTGAGAACAAGATAATAAATAAACTTAAGTACTTAAAAGCTAACTTAAAGGGCACCACCTATAAAGCAAAACAAAAAGTTCACTAACGAATCTAGCACAACACGATTAAGCGAGCGAAGGGTAGTCAATATATCCTTCTGCTCCGCCGCCGTAAAAAGTATCAGGATTTGCCTCATTCAGTTTTGCGTCTAGCGCAAACCGAGCCACCAAATCAGGATTTGCAATGTAAGGTACACCATAAGCTACCGCATCAGCATGACCACGCAAGACAGCGGCGTTACCGCGCTCTTTGTCATATCCAAGGTTAGCAATATAGGCTCCCTTGAATTTTTTGCGATATGTTTCAAAATCAAAAGCATCGTGTTCTCCACCGCCGTGAATTCCGCCTTCAACGGTGTGTAAGTAAGCTAAATTGAACTGATTAAGTTGATCGGCCACATATTCGAACAAGCGCTGCGGATCACTGTCTTTCATATCGTTAAATGGATTGACTGGAGAAAGTCGAATGCCAGTCAGTTTTGAGTCAACTACTTTTGTTACTGCTTGCATGACTTCCATCAGTAAGCGTGCTCGATTTTCAAAACTGCCTCCATATCGATCAGTTCGCTTGTTGCTGCCATCGCGTAAAAATTGATCCAGTAAGTAACCATTAGCCGCATGTATCTCAATGCCATCAAACCCTGCCCGCATGGCACGTTCTGCTGCATGCACATAATCATTTATTAATGCAGGAATTTCATCCAAAGTAAGCGCTCTCGGTGTAACATAATCTTGCATACCCTCCGCTGTAAAAGCTTGACCAGCAGGCTTGATTGCAGATGGCGCAACTGGTAAAGCATTGTCGGGAAGTAGGCTGGGATGAGATATGCGGCCTACATGCCACAACTGAATCACAATTTTCCCACCTTGTTCATGCACAGATCTTGTCACTTTTTTCCAACCATCGACCTGCGCATCTGTATAAATGCCAGGTAAGCCAGGATAACCATGCGCCATAGCAGAGATTGGTGTTGCTTCCGTCACAATAAGCCCAGCAGTTGCTCTCTGCGAATAATATTCAACATTAATTGTCTGTGGCACACCTCCCTCTCCAGCGCGATTCCTTGTTAGTGGCGCCATGACTATTCTATTTTTGATTGCAATACTACCTAACTGTCCTACCGAAAATAAATCGTTCATTTGCATCTCCATCTTATTTTGTTTTGACGCCTTCAATTAACAACGTGATTTCAATATCATCACCGACTGGTGCATTTTCCTTCTTCATCCATGTAAACCCATAATCGGAAGCTTTAATAACTGTTTTCGCCTCAAAACCCGAACGTTGACCACCCCAAGGGTCAGTCCCAAAACCCAACACCTTAAATGGCAGTTTGATTTCTTTTGTGACACCATGCATCGTAAAATCGCCTGTCATCTCTCCTTCTGTTGCAGAGGTCGCTTTGATGGATTTACTCACAAACGTGATTTCGCCAAAGTTGAGTACATCTAAATAGTCTGTCTTTTTAATGTGCTCATCTCGCTTTTCTAATCCCGTATTGATGCTCGCAACATTTATTTTCGCATTCACGCTAGAGTTTTCTAATTGCTGAGCATCTACTTTAATCACACCAGTAATATCCGTTAAAGTACCAGACGTTTTTGATACGACATGTCGAATCGTAAAATTAGCAAAACTATGTTTGTTATCAATCGCATAGGTTTCAACTGCCGCAAAAACAGAGGTGCTGACCAACAGCGTGCTTAGTAGGGTAAATAATTGTTTTTTCATATTTTTCTCCTTAAATTAAATCACGTATTTGAAAAACCACTAACTGCTTGATTATGCTTTTGCTAAATCAAACCACAACAATTCCGCATTGGCACTGGCATTGATTATTACCTTATTTTCATTCTCAATCATGACTGCATCACCAGCATTTAATTCAATATCATTTAAAACAATTGTGCCACTAGCAAGTTGTAAATAATTTTGATGCCCATGTATAAGCGGCATATTTAATGTCATGCCCTTATCCAATATGCTGGCATATAGGCGTGCATTCTGATGGATCATGACGGAACCATCTGTGCCGTCAGGAGATACAATTAATCGCCATTGATTGTTTTTATCAGACGCAGAAAAATGCTTCTCTTCATAACTTGGCGGCAAACGCGATTCTGTAGGTAAAATCCAAATCTGCAACAGATGTACAGCCTCAGTCGTAGATGCATTAAACTCACTATGTCGGACACCAGACCCTGCTGTCATACGCTGCACATCTCCTGCCGCTATAGTAGATGTGTTGCCCATGCTGTCCTGATGGCGAAGTTGCCCAGATAAAATGTAGGTCACAATCTCCATATCACGGTGCGCATGCATGCCGAATCCCGTACCGCCAGCAATCACATCTTCATTAATAACGCGCAAAGTTGAATATCCCATATGAGCTGGATCATAGTACTCGGCAAACGAAAATGAATGATAACTATCTAACCATCCGTGGTTAGCATGCCCACGCTCTTCTGACTTTCTAACTGTAATCATATAAAATCATTCAATAATGTTGAATTAATAATGTTATGATAAACCAACAGTCTTGCGATTGATATTGGGTAATTTTGCCAATCTTGTTCAATAATTTTGAATATTATGTCCCTACACATTTCAATTGAAGCATTGGAAGTCATTGATGCAATTGCACGCAAAGGAAGCTTTGCAGCAGCCGCAGAGTCGCTCTATCGTGTGCCCTCTGCGCTCACTTACACAATCAAAAAACTCGAAGATGATTTAGGGCTGCTAATATTCGATCGTAGTGGTCATCGCGCAACCCTGACAGCAGCAGGCAAAGAATTGCTAAAAGAAGGCAGACAACTATTAGAAGCCACGCAGACTTTGGAATCTAGGGTTAAGCGAATCGCAACTGGCATAGAAACAGACATAACGATTGCCATTAGTGATCTGTTTGCGGATACGGCAATCTTGAAAATTATTGAATTGTTTTATCAACAAGATTTTGGTACGCGTATCAAACTCACGAAAGAAGTATTTGGTGGCAGTTGGGATGCATTAACATCTGGCCGAGCTGATATCTCTGTTGGCGCACCTGGTGATATGCCATCTGGTGGCGGGCTTGCCATAAAATTAATCGGTCAGCTTGATTTTGTTTTTGCTGTAGCACCACACCACCCGCTAGCCAGCCAGCCTGAGCCATTAAATAGCTTAGATATTATTCAGTATCGATCTGTTGCAGCAGCTGACAGCTCACGTAACTTGCCGCCCAGAACCTCTGGCATACTTTCAGGTCAAGATGTGTTAACTGTCCATAACATGCAAAGTAAAGTCGCGGCACAAATCAGAGGCATTGGTGTTGGCTATATTCCCCTAAAAACTGCCGAATATTATGCAGCAAGAGGAATGCTAGTCATTAAAGAAGTAGACCAAGCAAAGACAACCGCTCCAACCTATCTTGCGTGGAGAAATCATCCAACAAGAAAAATAGGTAAGGCACAGCAATGGTTACTTAGCCAGCTTGAGCGACTTACACTGGATGAATTAATCATGTAATGGCAGAATAGTACAAGCTCACAATACAATAAAGACTCGTATATGCACAAAGTCACCATAGACATCCTCAAAGCGCTTAATCAAGTGATTTTAGGCAAACAATCACAAGTCAAACTCGCTTTAACGTGCCTATTGGCTCGCGGTCATTTACTTATTGAAGACTTACCGGGGATGGGGAAAACGACCCTTGCTCACGCTTTGGCAAATGTATTTGGTATGGCATTCAACCGAGTACAGTTTACGAGTGATTTGCTTCCAGCAGATGTACTGGGTGTTTCTGTTTATGATAGAAACACCGCTAGTTTTAAATTTCATCGCGGACCAATATTCAGCAATATATTATTAGCAGATGAAATCAATCGAGCCACTCCTAAAACGCAGAGCGCTCTATTAGAAGCAATGGAGGAATATCAAGTTTCCGTTGATGGCAATACACTGCCATTACCATCGCCTTTTTTTGTGATTGCAACACAAAATCCACACCATAACATTGGTACATTCCCATTACCTGAATCGCAACTAGACCGTTTTTTAATGCGTATTTCTTTGGGTTATCCCGACCATGATGCTGAACGCACACTATTAAAAAATATCGGTGGCCGCAATATAGATAATCAAATTAAATCAGTATGTGATGCAGCAACTTTACTTAAATTACAAGAGATGGCCATGAACATTCATGTTTCGGATGCTGTTTTAGATTATTTACAAGCACTTATTCAGTTTAGCCGTACCAAACTTGAGACTGGGCTTTCGCCGCGCGCTGGATTAGGACTTAAGCACTGTGCCCAAGCTTGGGCGCTCTGTGAAAACCGTGATTATGTGATCCCCGAAGATATTCAAGCAGTTTTTCCTAGTGTTGCGTCACATCGTCTATTCAAGGATGAAAAAACGAATATAGCATCAGAAATTCTGCAGAACGTTGCTATATAACCGATGCTAAAGGTTCGTCAACGCCTCTACGATAACTTAAAACAACGACTACAATCATTTATCAGAGTAGCAAAAAGTGTTGATAATATCGCCACGCTGAATGCACGACAAATATACATCCTACCAAGTCGATGGAGTATATTTTATATACTCATGTTGATTGCACTATTAATTGGTGCAATCAATTACACATTGAGCCTAGCCTACTTTGTCTTATTTCTACTAGCCTCATTAGCCCACACGGCAATGCTGCATACCTGGCGTAATTTAGCTTATTTACAGATTTCTGCTATTGATGCCAAGCCAGTTTTTGCTGGGGATGTTACTGAAATTAGTTTAGAAATAAAAGAACTGAAAAATAGAGACAGGCACGCCATTCATATTTATTTTGCAGATAACCGAGGTATTACCTATACCATAAAAGCCAATCAATCTATTCGACTCGCGCTGCCTCTGATAACAAGTCAGCGTGGTTATTTAAGGATACCCAGAATAAAGACATATACAGAATATCCACTCTCACTATTTCATGCTTGGGCTAATGTAGACAGTGTTTTTGAGTGTCTGGTTTACCCAAAACCTAGTCAAGAAAAAAAATCGATGCCCACTTCAGTGGATACAAATATGAAAGGCAATGATGCAGCCTATCAGGGTGATGAAGACTTTATCGGTCATAAAACCTATCAGATTGGCGACCTTCCTAGCAAAGTAGATTGGAAAGCCTCTAGCCGAGGAATAGGCATGTACTCAAAAAAATATGCTGGAGAGGCAAGTAAAAGCATTTTTTTGGACTGGACACACACCACTGGGGATAAAGAAACCCGCATTTCTCAACTGACAAGGTGGGTGATTGATGCCCATGCAGCAAAAATTAAATACGGTCTAAAACTAGGTGGCGGCTTAGATTTTGCGCCCAATAATACCGAGGCGCATTATCACCTTTGTTTAGCGGCGCTGGCGACCTTATGAAGCAGAAACAGCTCACGACACAGCATTTGCACTGGCTCCTCATCAGCCTATTAACCGTTGCATTACTACACAGCGTCAATCTTCCTCCTTGGGTTACTGTCGTCGCAGTAGCGCTTGGCATTTGGCGATATTTACTCAATAAAAAGCAGTGGGCATTACCCAAAATGCACATACTGATTCCAGTCATGCTAATGATTTGTATTGGCCTGTTATTTAGCTTTGGCAATAACTTTGGGCGCGATGCCAGCATTAGCTTATTTATCATCATGACGGCAATGAAGTTGCTTGAAACTAAGACACTACGCGACTACATGTTGGTTATTTCAATCGCATACTTTGCTGTTGCCAGCATGTTTATTTTCAGCCAGTCTGCAAGCACTTTTCTATTGAGTCTTGTACCTATCACCCTGCTGACAACCACCTTAATCCAAATAAGCATGCCGCAAACGATATCGCGCATTTATTCGCTTAAATTAGCTGTCAAATTATTATTACAATCGGTGCCTTTAATGCTGGTTTTATTTGTGCTTTTTCCTCGTTTACCTGGCCCAATCTGGGGCATCACTAAAGATGCCTATAGTGGTATGACAGGCTTAAATGACAGCATAGAGCTGGGTGATGTTAGTAATCTAATTCAAAATAGCAGCGTTGCATTTAGAGTGCAATTTGAAGGGGAAATTCCCTCTCGCAATATGCTTTATTGGCGTGGTCCAGTACTCTCAAAACAACAGAATAATAAATGGCTGGTAGCAAATGATAATAGCCAAGCCAAACAAGCATCTCTAGAGCCTATCGGTACAAAACTAAATTACACGATGACGCTAGAACCACACAATCGTTTGTGGTTGTTGCTACTAGACATGCCAACGACTATTCCAAAAACCGCGACACTAAAACAAGATTATTCTGCAGTCGCAAAAGAGCCTATCCGAACACGCATTCGTTATCAGGCAGTCTCTAGCGTGCAGTACATCTTAGATAAATCAATGGATATGTCCCAATCTAAAACTGCACTTGATATCGATCCAGATAGCAATCCTAAATCCTTCAAACTAGCGAAGGACTGGTCACATTTAATGCCTGAGGAGGTTATTAGCAAGGCCTTGCAGATGTTTAATCAAGCCTTCATTTACACCTTACGTCCACCGCGTCTATCTAATAGTCCAATTGATGATTTCTTGTTTAATACAAAAAAAGGATTTTGTGAGCACTATGCGAGCAGTTTTGTCTACTTGATGCGTGCTGCAGGCATACCTGCCCGCATCGTCACTGGCTATCAAGGCGGCGAAGTGAATCCCAATGGCAACTATCTAATTGTGAGACAATCTGACGCTCACGCATGGGCTGAAGTATGGCTGGAAGACAAGGGCTGGGTAAGGATTGACCCGACAGCAGCTGTTGCCCCAGAGCGTATAGAGTTAGGTATTGATCAGGCAGTAGCTGAAACTGATGCATTACCAATTTTTGTAAGACCTGGTGCAGAGTGGCTCAAAAGTGTTTACTTCAACTTGGATAACTTAAATAATAACTGGAATCAATGGGTACTTGGTTATGACAATCAAAAACAACTCGATTTTTTAGGAAAAATAAGTGGGAAAGACTTATCCATAACGGATATTGCTGTCTGGATGGTAGCCATTATGCTAGCGACGATGTTAATACTGGCGGGCTTTATATTAAGAAAAGCATCTGGAAAACTTAATCCTGTTCAAAGAGCTTATGCAAAGCATATAAAACAGTTAGAAAAATATGGTCTATTTAAACATCCGACTGAAGGGGCACTAGACTTTGCGCAAAGAGTTGCAAACATCATTCCAGATCAAGCAACAAACATTCTTGAAATCGCCAAGCTGTATAATGCATTGCAATACAACAAGCCAAAAACAAATAAACAAAGCTTACAATTACTGAAAGACCGCATCCGGGATTTCAAACCTGTTAGAGATGACTGATATACACGCGCAATTTATGCAAGTCGCATTAGACTTGGCCAAACAAGCTGCCATCAACGGTGAAGTGCCAGTTGGTGCGATAGTGGTTAAAGATGGTGAAATCATTGGCCGTGGTAGTAATGCACCGATTAGCTTAAGCGATCCCAGCGCCCACGCCGAGATACAAGCGCTGCGAGACGCAGCCAAGACAATGAATAATTACCGCCTAATCGACTGTACGCTGTATGTCACATTGGAGCCTTGTGTGATGTGTACTGGTGCAATCCAGCATGCACGTATTGCCAAACTTGTTTATGGTGCCAGCGACCCTAAAACAGGTGCTTGTGGTAGTGTTGTAAACCTAATGTCAGAAAATAAGCTCAATCATCATACAGAGGCACTAGGTGGCGTGATGGCTGAAGAATGTGGGAAGCTATTAAGTACATTTTTTAGAGAGCGCCGAAAAAAATAGCTGTTGGACAACAAAAAACCCGCCAAGGCGGGTTTTAAATTTAAACCAAATCTAGTCATTGTTACCCATTAAAGCCATGAGCAAGTGTAGCAAGTGGCTAAACATATTGTGCAAGCTGATATAGATACTCAGCGTTGCCATCACATAATTTGTTTCACCACCACGCACCACTTGGTTGATTTCATACAAGATAAAACCAGCCATTAATAGTACAACAATCGCTGAGATAGTCAGTGATAGCGCAGGCACTTGGAAGAAGAAGTTAGCCAAAATAGCTAAAATCACTAGTACAAAGCCAATCGTTAAAAACTTACCTAGATAGCTAAAATCACGTTTTGTATTTGATGCAACTGCCGCTAACGTTAAGAAAGAAGCGGCTGTACCGCCTGCTGCCAAGCCAATTAATTGTGGTCCGTTACTCAGGCTTAGCGCTACTTGTAGAATTGGTCCAAGCAATAAACCCATCATAAAAGTAAAGCCAAACAGCAACCATACCCCTGCTGCATTGTTGGCATTTTTAGCGACTAGCCAGCTCATCCCATACACTGCAACCATAATGCCAATGAAGGCAACGATTGGACTAGCTGCAAATAAAAATGAAAAATTAATGCTCATGCCAACCATTGCACCAATCACAGTTGGTATCATGGTCATGCCAAGTAGCGCGTAAGTGTTACGCAAAACCTTATTGCTTGAGCTAGAGACGCTCTGCTCTCGACCTAATACTTCAATATTATCTGCCATTACAAATTCCTTTATATAAATTACCTAATAGTAATACTGTCTAAGATAGCGACAAAACACAAAAGTTTCAAGTAACAAATTGTGAAAGTTTGGTTAAACCATGCATCATGCAAACAAATCACCGCCTGCTTGCTTACTTGCCCCTACCATGGCTATCCGCTCAACAGCATTTTTAAATGCAGTTGTTTTATGTAATTGTGTTAACTCTTTGGGATGATGTCCACCATGCATGCGGGCTAACCTGACTATGCTTTGTGCAGGCATTTTCCAATGTAACTTTTGCAATAACTCATCGGCTAAATCAGGACGTTTACACAACAATATCATATCGCAACCAGCATTAAGGGCAGCCAAGCTGCGTGCAGTCACATCACCACCTACTGTTGCACCCTCCATACTCAAGTCATCACTAAAAATCACACCATTAAAGCCTAAACGTTGCCGCAATACTTTCTGTAACCACTTCTCAGAGAAGCCTGCTGGCTTACTATCAACCTTCGGATAGATAACATGCGCTGGCATAATGGCTGGCAAACCTTCATCAATCATCTTTCTGAATGGTTGCATGTCATTCTGCGCAATTTGATCAAACTCACGCTCATCCACTGGAATACTCACATGTGAATCAGCCACGACAAATCCATGCCCAGGAAAATGCTTACCGACAGCAGACATGCCGCCTTTTTTAAGCCCCTGCATCAGATGAAAAGCTAACTCATTAATTGCTTGTGGGTTTTTATGGAAAGCACGATCGCCAATAACCAAGCTATCGCCATAATCCATATCCAGAATAGGCGTAAAACTAAAATCCACACCATGTGCACGCAGTTCAGACGCTAGCACCCAGCCAGCTTCTTCTGCCAATTGATTCGCATGTTTGCGGTCTTGATCCCATAACTTGCCATATTCACGCATGGGTGGAATCTTGGTAAACCCCTCTCTAAAACGCTGTACACGACCACCTTCATGGTCTACCGCGATTAATAATGGTGGTTGACGTACTTTGTGGATACTTGCTGTTAAGGCTTTTAACTGTGCACAATTTTCAAAATTTCGTGCAAATAGAATTACGCCACCCACTAAAGGATGCTGCAATCGTCGTACATCATCCGCAGTTAGCTCCGTGCCAACAACGTCTAACATCACTGGACCTAATGACATATATGCTTTCTTTTAACCAATTACGATTATTCTAAACCACTTTTAATCGGTACAGAGAGGTGACCTCTTTCGATCTGGTTGCATGTAGCGGATCGGTCGCATCATTGGCTTTTTTATGCCTAGGTGCGATATCTAGCTTTTCAATAACCGTTAAACTGGCCTCTTTAATCCAGCCTTCTAATTCCGGTTTGGCACGTAACTCAAGATGCTCTGCTAGGTCAGATAGAATTAGCCACGCCTCACCTTTTACAGCCAAATAATTTCTCACGCCATTTAGAAAACCCTTTAGCATCTTACTATCGGGGTCATAAACGGCATGCTCAATGGTTGAGTTGGCTTTTGCAGGAATCCAAGGAGGATTACAAACAATCAAATCTGCCAAGCCCATTTCTTTCGGCGGAAATAAATCTGCACTGACAATCTTGACTTGATTGGCGAAGCCTAGTTTTTGAATATTATGTTTAGCACAAACCAACGCCCTTGATTCTATTTCGGTTGCAATAATTTTCTTTACGCCTCGCTTAGCTAAAATCGCGGCAATGACGCCTGTTCCAGTGCCAATATCAAAAGCAACTGACACATTGTTTAAAGGGGCTTTATCTATCAACTCAAGATACTCACCTCTCACGGGTGAATAAACGCCATAGCTTGGGGTAATCACAGCATTTAATTGTGGTATTTCTACTCCTTTTTTATGCCACTCATACGCGCCAATTAAACCCAAAATTTCACGTAGTGAAACCAGTCTTGATTGGTGACTCTGGCTTTTACCATAAGCATGTTCGCAAGTCTCAGCAATATCAGGCGCGCGATTATAAGGAAGCTGATAATCACCTGTTAACTCCACCAACAACATACCTAGTGTGCGTGCACGCTCAATTTGGCTTTTACGGAATAAATGGAACTGTTCTTTTGGGCTAGGCATTTCGCCCGTTTTTTCTTGTTTGAGACGCTTGCTTTTCGCTTTCGGTTTTAACTCACGATTATCAATCCTTCTTGAAATCGCCTGACCTAAAAGCTTCGCATTTTGAAAGTCGCCGCGCCAGAGTAAAGCATTACCTTCGCATACAAGCTTATATGCTAAATCTGCTTTAATCGTGTCATCAATCACTTGGATTTTTTTAGGTGGCGGGTTATTCGCAGCAGATTGCCAAATGGCTTCTTTGGTTTGATTGTTTTCTTGCCATTGGATAATAGTAGGTTGTGTCAAAGGTATTCCAGTAATAAATAAAAAGTAGTGATTATTTCAATTTTAAACAATCTTAAATAAGCGAGCGAAAAGGATGCAGTGTGAGGCGCACGGCGCACAGAAACCGGAGTGTACAGTAATAAGTACATGAGGATTTTGAGCACCGCGTAACGAAGCAATGCGCCTTTGCAGCCGCTTATACTTCAATGCGATTGTCTAGTTTATCACGAAGATAATCCCCCCCAAGATTAATCGCCAATATCAAACTCATCAAACTCATGCCCACGATTAATACATAATGCGGCGCAACTAACATATAGCGGACAGCATCTCGCAACATGGCACCCCAAGAGGCATTAGGCGCCTGAATACCTAAACCTAAAAAGGACAAACTTGCCTCTGCAATCATAATACTTGCTAAGCTATAGGTCGCTTCTACCATGAGCACCGAGCCTAATAAAGGAAAAATATGACAACGCATCAACCTTGTTGGCGTTGCACCTAAAGACTCTGCTGCTAATACATGCTGCCGATGACGCAAACTTAATGTTTGCCCACGTGTGAGTCTGGCGTAACTGACCCAGCCAGTTAAACATAGCGCAAACATCAAATTCACCATTCCCGGGCCAAGCACTGCGGAAAAGGCAATCGCGAGCAAGATACCGGGGAAAGCCAAGAAAATATCGGTCACTTGCATTAAGGATTTATCTATATTGCCGCCATAAAAACCTGCTAACAAGCCAACACCCACTCCAATGAACATCGTAACCAAGGTTACGATAACAGCAACAATAAAGGAGACTTCGACGCCGCGTAAAATACGCGCCAAAATATCACGGCCTAAATCATCGGCACCAAACCAATACTGCGCATTCGGGGGTGCAAGCACACTAGTCAGGTCAATTTCATTACCATGCAGCCCAAAAACCCTGCCTAAAATGACAGCTACTAGCCAAAAACATAATATCGTCAGTGAAAATAGTTTCATATCAGCGATTAGCGTTTCTCATACGGGGGTCAACAACGCGGTAGGTAATATCTGTCAACAAGTTAATCACGACATAACTTAATGCAATGGCTAATACACACGCTTGTGTCACTGGATAATCTCGCTTTTCGATACTTTCAACCAGCAATCGCCCAATCCCATCCCAGCTAAAAATGGTTTCAGTAATCACTGTACCAGCTAATAAACTGCCCATTTGTAAACCAAGGATTGTGACAATTGGCAGTAAAGCAGCGCGTAACGCATGCCGAAAAATTACGGTTCGCTCACTGAGCCCTTTGGCTCTTGCAGTGCGAATAAAATCATCATTTAGCACCTCGAGCAAGCTGGTGCGCGTCATACGCGTTAGAATCGCGCTTAAGCCAAAGCCCAATGTTAATGCTGGCAAGATAATGGAGGTAGGTTCGTCCATGCCACTTACTGGCAACCAACCTAGCCAAACCGCGAATAGTAGCATTAACATTGGTCCTAACCAAAAGACTGGCATTGCAGAAAGCCGCACACTGACTATCGTAACGAGCAAATCCTGCCAATGACCAGCTTTAAGCGCCGCATACACCCCCAGCGGGACACCGATTGAAACACCAATAATTAATGACAAGATTGCCAATTTGATACTGGCTGGATATCGCGTCTTAAACAGTTCAATAATAGGCGTTTTAGTGTGGATAGACTGGCCTAAGTCTCCATGCGCTAAATTATTGAGATACTGACCAAACTGCACAATGAGCGGTTGATTTAAGCCTAACTGCTCACGCAATTCTTCTCGATCTGTCAGACTGGCAGACTCACCCAACATCACTTCAACAGGGTCACCTGGCACAAGATGAATTAATAAAAAGGTGAGCACCAGCACACCAAAGATAACACTAATAAAACCCAGTAAACGACTAACCATATCTCAATTAGTCATTATCGATTTGGACGATAGTACCAACAGGCACCATATCGAATAGTGTAATCAAGTCATCATTACGCATGCGCACACAACCATGAGAAGCCGCCGTTGTCATATCCGTAGAATCTGGTGTGCCATGAATATAAATGTAACGCTGCATGGTATCTACATTGCCGAGTCGATTAATGCCAATCTCTTTTCCTGACAACCATAAGATACGCGTCAGTATCCAGTCACGTCCAGGAAATTCAGCCATCAGTTCTGGTGTGCAGATCTCACCTGTTTGGCGGCGTCCAACAAAAACAGCATTCACTTGTGCGCCATCGCCAATCTTAGCGCGAACAATGTGAGTACCAAGTGGTGTACACCCACTGTCCTTTTCACATCCCACACCATTTGCTGCTGTAGAGACAGGAAACTGCGCGTGCAACTCGCCGTCTGCATCTAACACCGTTAAGGTTTGATGGACAATCGATATATGAATTTGCATCGCTTTAGTGTGCATCATTGCTTATTGTAGCGGTTCTATGAATGTTAGCTAAATTATCCCAATTTCCGTCAGAAGCAGGTACGTAACCTGCTATATTTTTTCGCATCGCAGCTACTTGCCCTTCATACCACAGTGGAATATATGGCAACTGCGCATCGATTCTAGCTGTGGCATTTGGCCAATCTTCCTTTAATAGCAACTCGTCCAGTTTAACATCAACATATCGCCCACGATTAAAACCATTAGGTGGTGTGAACTGAGAACCAAATACCTTCATGTAAATTTCTGGCGTTTTAATGCCCACCCACGTTAAGCCATACAACTGAAACTGCCCTTTTTTCACTTCATCAAAAAAAGTACCCCAGTCCAAGCTGCGGATCTCCAAATCAATGCTAGCTGTTGCCATTTGTGCTTGAAGAATAGTTGCCAAACGTACACGCTGTGCATCTGTGCTGGTTTTATAAACTAATTTTAACGGTAGCTGAACGCCTGCTTCCAGCAACAGCTGCTTGGCTAATTCAGGGTTGTATTCATAGGGTTTAAGGGAAGCATTTCCTGCATAGTGTTCGGGTGGCAAGATGACGCTTGCCAAGCGTGAACTGCTCACCATGACCTGATCAATAATCGCTTGCCGATCAATCGCATGTGCGATCGCTTGCCTGACCTTTAGGTTACTGAGTACTGGATCTTGCATATTCAAACCCAAATAGGAAAAGTTAGTGCCTTGTGCAGTGGCGACATTCACCTCTGGCTTTGTTTGCAAATATTTAACCAGCTCTGGCGGCAAATCGCCTTGTAATAAATCAGTCTCACCTCTTAAAAGTTTTAATACCCGCACGGTTGGGTCTTTCACCTCGGCAAATGTCACTTGCTGTCCATCACTCACACGCTTGAGTGTGAGTGTCCTATCCCAACTTTCAAAAGCAAATGCACCATTGCCAATAGGCTGATGTGTAAAATCATGCCCTCTGGCAATATCTTCGACTGGCAAAATACCGATAATCATTTTTTCTGGGAAATGTGTATCAGCCTCCTTTAATTGCACATCAAGCGTGTAGGCATCCAACACAATGATCTGCTTAATATTAGCGTACTCAGCCGCATGCGGAGAGTCAGTTAACTCGATCAAGCTATCATAAGTAGCTTTTACATCCTCTGCTGTTAATGCCACGTTGTGATGAAAGGGCTGGATGTCTTTTCGCAACAAAAACTGATAATGCGTAGGACTTAACGCTTCCCAAGTAGCCAAACTGGGCACAGGTCTAGCGTGCGCATCAAACTCAACCAAGCGTTGATAGAGCAAACGATTTACTCGCTCAGATGCAGCATCGGATGCATAGCGGGGGTCAAGGTTAAGTGGTGCTTGTGCAATGGCAAAATTAATCACCTGCTCAGTCGGCGACTTTGTACAGGCGCTGAATAAAATCACCGTTAAAAAAAAAGTAAACTGTATTAACCTCATCGTCGCAACAGTTTACTTTAAATTAATGCTACTAATCTATTCAGACGCTTACATTTGTACTATTGCTTTACAAAAAGGCATGTAAATTAACCCGCTTTTCTCGCGCATAAGGTTCGGTCTGTTTAATGCTCATTGATAAAACTTGGTCCGCCTTAACTGGGCCGATGTATTGGCACATGGCAATATAGCCCAAATTGGTGAGTTCCCTTTTGTCATCAGCGCTAAAAGATATTTCAAAACTATCATTTACATTATTCAGCCACATTTTTAGTGCCAGCATTTGCTGCATATTCAAATTAAACTTACCTTCACAATGCTCCACCAGATAATGCCTAACTTTTGATTCATGCTCCGCACCTAAATGACCAAATAAGCTTTGCATAAAATGCACAAACACAAGGTTGGCCTCAATGTGATTTTCTTGTTGGATAAAGAAAATTTCAATTTGATTGGTTTGCTGATTAAAAGGATCTGGTAACAACTCTTTTTCTGGTAAGGTTAATGCATTAAAAATAGAGTTAAGAATGGCGCTCCTTTTGCCTTTAAGCTCTTTAGTACCACAACTTTCTGCGATAAACTGCGTATATGCCGTTTTTGGTTTATCCAGATACTTATCTTGCCAAATCTCTAGTGCAGTCTTTAAATCTGCATCTCTTAAAAACGGGCGCATCCCCGTAAATATTGCCCGCCTCTGATAATGAGCATTCATATGATTTTCCTCCAAGCTATATTTTTTTCAAATTATTTAATTGCTCAGCAGAGTAAGCAGACTCATGACTAAATTCTGGATACCCAATCTCGCTATGCTCTGTAATATCTAAACCACGTTGTTCATGCAAGGTGCTCACGCGCATACCAATTACCTTCTCTATCAACCAATACATGATCAGCGCTGAGAAAAACACCCAAACAAATGCTGCCGCGATACCGATTAGCTGCACTTTAATTTGGTGTAGATCATACATATTGCCTGCTAAAAAGATGCCTGCAGCGAGCGTACCCCAAGCACCAGCAAACCCGTGAACAGATACAGCACCCACCACATCATCTAGCTTTAATTTAAGAATCAGCTGGTGTCCAAGCACAGAAACCATACCGCCAACAGCTCCAGTCACAACCGCATAAGGTAAATCCATCGTTGCACAACCAGCGGTGATTGCAACGAGCCCTGCAATACTGCCATTCACACCACTGGTCATTAGTGCAGGTTGTCGCAGTATAAAACACATCAACAACGCACCTAACGCACCTGCCGCACCGGCCAAGTGCGTATTCATCAAAATATGCCCAATATTCGTGCCAGCCTCCAGAGTACTGCCACCATTGAAACCAAACCAACCAAACCACAATAACAGTCCACCGATAGCCACATAACTAAGGTTATGTCCTGGCATATCTCTTGACTTTCCATCTGGGCCAAAACGACCTAATCTTGGACCCAATACGACAATAGCAGCAAGCGCTGCCCACCCACCCACTGAGTGCACGACTGTTGATCCTGCAAAGTCAATAAAGCCCATTGCATTCAACCAACCGCCTGTATTCCAAACCCAGCTACCATAGACAGGATAGATCACTGCCGTCATGCCGATAGCGCCAATCAAATAGGCAAGATAATTCGTGCGTTCTGCTAATGCTCCACTCACTATCGTTGCCGCAGTTGCCGCAAACATTGTCTGAAAAAACAATAAGCTATAGTCCCAATCGGGCATTTTCTCTAGTGCAAAAAGGTCTGTACCAAACCAACCAGTTACGTTGTTACCAAACATTAATCCATAGCCGACCAACCAAAACAAAATAGAGCCAACACAGAGATCCATATAGTTTTTCATCATGACATTCACTGCATTTTTAGCGCGTGACATACCTGCTTCTAGCAGTGCAAAACCTGCTTGCATTAAGAAGACCAACACCCCAGCAATGACTACCCAAAGCGTGTTGATGACCTCAATCGTAACGGCTGTTTGTTCTGCATAAATTGCCGTTGAAAAACATAGCAGACAAGTAAAAACGCCTAACTTTTTCTTAATAAAATTCATGTAAAAGCTCTCTTAATAAGTTGATATCAAATAACAAACCATTGCCTATCAGCAATTGCTGTGCCAATAAACTTAATTGCAAAGAAAAATATTTTGCGTATGATGCATACTCTAAGATTGCTAATTAACCTTAAGGAGGCACTATGGTCGGCATTATTCAGCTACTTGGCCGCATCATGCTCGCTTTGATTTTTATATTGGCGGGTATTGGTAAGATTATTGACCCAGCGGGAACCAGTAGCTATATGGAATCCATGGGTGTAAATGGCATGCTGCTATGGCCTGTTGTCGCATTGGAAGTTCTTGGCGGCATTGCATTAATTGTTGGTTACAAAACAGCCCTAGTTGCCTTTGCGCTAGCAGTATTCTCTATTGCCGCAGCGGTGATTTTTCACAGCAACTTTGGTGACAAAATGCAAATGGTCTTATTCTTGAAAAATATTGCGATGGCAGGTGGCCTACTGTTATTGGCAGTTGGCGGCACGACAGGCTACAGCATAGACAGCAAGAAAAAGAACGCTAATTTCTTTTCAACAAGGCTATAGATTCAACATGTGCCGTATGAGGGAACATATTAATCACCCCTGCGGCACTTAAGCTATAACCTTTATCATTCACTAACACATCAATATCACGCGCTAACGTTGCTGGGTTACACGAAACATACACTATCGTTTCTGGTGCATTGTCCTCATTGATCGACTTCACCAAGGCAAATGCGCCGTCGCGCGGTGGGTCGATTAACCATTTATCAAAACGGCCTAAATCGGTGAGCGAATCACTGGTCATTTGGAATAAATCGGATACATCAAACGATGTATTGCCTACCAGACCATTCAGTGTGGCACTTTCTACCGCGCGCGCCACTAGATTAGCCAAGCCCTCATAACCGTGTACCTTGGCTCCACTTCTAGCAATCGGTAACGTAAAGTTACCAATGCCACAAAAGAAATCCGCAATACGCTCACCTTTTTTAGGCTGTAACAACTGCATGGCACGGCGAATCATCACCTGATTAATTTGCGGGTTCACCTGCGTAAACTCATTGGGCTTAAACGGATACTTCAAATCAAACTCGGGCAGGGAATATTGCAACTGCGGCGCATGGAGTGGATAGAATGGCTTAATCGTATCGGGACCCTTGGTCTGCGTCCAAATAGTAATCTGATGCGCATCGGCAAAAGTCTTTAATATCCCCTCGTCAGCAGCAGATAGCGCATCCATGATACGGAAAATCATCACAATGTTTTTGACAGTGTTATCCGCGTTATGCCACTTATCTGGCTCCCCTACTGCTACTTCTAACTGTGGAATTTTATCGCGAATACTGAGCTGCTTAATCATCGTTTGCAGAGGTGCAATCAAAGCAGACACTTCTGGCACCAGCACCTCACAGCTATCCATTACCGATACATAGCGTGTGCCTTTTTCATTAAAGCCCACCAGCACACGGTCTTTTTTATCGACGTATTTAACGCTCAGCCTGGCTTTATAGCGGTAACCCCATGTTGGGCCAATTAGTGGCGGCAGCACATTCTCAGGCTTGGCCTTACCAATATGCTTAATATCATTTTCTAGTAAGCGCTGCTTAGCCGCCACCTGCCCGACAAAATCTAAATGCTGTAACTTACAACCGCCGCAGATGCCAAAATGTGGGCACTTTGGGTTGACGCGTAAGTTAGATTGGCTAATCACCTCCACCACATTGGCAAATGCATATTTATCTTTACTGCGGGTAATTTGATACGTCACCTTTTCCGTTGGTAACGCCCCATCAATAAAAATCGCCTTACCATCCACATGCGCAACCCCACGCCCCTCTTGGTCAAGAGACTCTACGATCACTGGTGCGGAAATTACCGCTGGGGCTTCTTTATGTCGACGGGAACGGCGTGCCATAGCAAACTTTCAAATCATTCATGTTTATAACAGAAGGCGGCATTCTAACTGATTACGCGGATTGCTCAAAAGTGCCATTTAATTTATGGTATTGTTAGATGGTAAAGGTGGGAGTAAAGTGCAGATAACTTAATGAATAAGAAGAGAAAAATATCAACACTTGCTTTATGAGGTCTTACTTAACTTTATTAATGATGGCTCTAATATGAGATGGTACGCAGACAACTCTGAGCTAAATGGAATCAGGGGAGCTACTATTCCAGATATTCTTTTGTTTGGAGGTATTGCTATTAATGTGGATCAAGCTGCTCCGTTACGAGAAGCTATTGAATTAGTTAAGGCTAAATACGGTCATCAAAGAGCACCTGTTAAATGGAACTTCAAGGACTTAAAAAATCTATATCAAAAACAGGGAATTGAAAATTTATATCACCACCTTCTCAAAGAATCTAAAACTTGGCGCGCAGAAATTGCTGAAATAGCAAATGAGTTTGATTTTACAATTATTTTAGCAGTTGTTGAAGGACATAGTATTGCTAAAAAAACGCTTGCAGGCGTAAAACCTAACTTATGTAGGTATGCATTCAATAATGGCTTAATGCGATTCGCACTTCATGTTCAAGAAGTTAAGCCAAACTCTGCACAAGTAATTCTTGACTGGCCTGATGGAGGAAACTCGAAGCCCTTTGATTTAGAGTATAGAACCGCATATAACGAAGGAAAAACAGGAGAACGCAATGTTACTTACCATTCTGGACCTTTGACTAATTTAGGTTTTGAAGACTGTGCTTCTTATGTAAATATGCACCATTCTACTTTGCTTCAATTTGCAGATTTAGTACTAGGTGCAAATAGAGAGCTTATTGAGTGCGCCATTGGTAAAAAAACGACTGGGCTTGGTGTTGACTTTTGCAAAGCACTCAAATCTAAATATAGAGGCTACCCTGATAACATCATTGGCTGCGGGATTAGTGTTGCTAGTGGCAAATCAAAATTTAGGCAGGATGTTCGTGATTTTGTAAATCGTGAGTTAAGTGGCTAACAAAAAAGCTTGTTAACAATTTTGATCAAGATTTATGATGAAACTCAAATATTGCTACATTAAGCTAAGCACTTAACAGCTATTGTTTAAGATAAACCATGATCCTTTTCGCCTCGAGGCGAGTTACTTTCTTTTGCTTGTGCCAAAGAAAGTAACCCAAGAAATACACACCCTGCTATCAAGGGCTTCGCCTTCCTTGCGTTGCTCAACAAAATAAGCGGCTGCGGAACTCAACCTAGTGGCTTGCACAAAACGCAAGCCACAACGGGATTCAAACAAGTCCTCGCCTTCATCTTATTTTGTCTGCGCTACTCAGCTTGATAAAAGGGATAAAGGTCAAACCCAACCTCGAATGCCGTCATTCCCATGCAAATAGGAATCCACTTTGAATTGTATTGTTTGAATTTGGATTCCCGCTTTCGCGGGAATGACGATGTTTGTTTAGTGATGCAATGTATCATGCTTAGATGGTGTTCAATCCCCTTTGCCGCGCCGAGCATGTGAGACCATTTAGGAAAAGAGGCGCGTACCGTTCAAGCTCCGCAGCAGGTGACGAAGTGTGTCGCCTGCTAGGGCGCGTTACGCAAGCCTCCCTAAATGGTCGAAACACGCGCAGGAAATAAGCGGCAGCGGGGTGTCATTTTCTTTCCCCTATTTCTTTTGGACAAGCAAAAGAAATAGGGTCGCCTAAAGGCGAAAAGGAGCTTTGCTTCGTAAAAAAATAAAAGTCAAAAACAATCTCGAATGCCGTCATTCCCATGCAAATGGGAATCCATTTTAAATTTTATAGATTGAATTTGGATTCCCGCTTTTGCGGGAATGACGATGCTAGTTAACCAGTGCAAGCAAGCTTAGATTAACTCCAAGCAGCTAAATAAGCATCCCAATGCTCACCTTGATACCCTTCCAAAGTCTCTCTAACCAACGCCACTTCCCGCTGATACGCTTGCTCTGTAAGATGCCCACGCATGAGCTGAAAACGTAAATAAACCAAATGCGTATTAGCAACATCCGTCTCACAATAATCGCGAATTTCTTTGAGTTTGCCTGCCTTATAGGCATCCCATACCTTACTGCCATCCATCCCCAATTTACCTGGAAAGCCGCAAAGCTTAGCCAAATCATCCAGTGGTGCATTGGCACGGCCGCCATACATCGCCATCACGTCCATTAAATCGAGGTGGCGCATATGGTAGCGGCTGATGTAGTTATTCCATTTAAAATCTTTGTCATCCTCACCTAAATCCCAATAACGGCTGGCGTTGACACTATGGATTAAACCACGGTAAGTGAGCACAGGCAGATCAAAACCGCTGCCGTTCCATGAGATGATTTGTGGGGTGTATTTTTCGATACCATCGTAAAAGCGTTGAATCATTTCTTTTTCTGAAGAGCTTTCATCACCTAGCGTCCAGATACTAAAGTGATCGCCTTGGCGTAGTGCGCAAGAAATGGCGCAAACTTTGTGTAGATGGAGCGGCAAAAATTCAGTGCCGTTTTGCTGACGGCGTTGATGCAATGCCAGGTTAACCACATCTTCATCAGAGGTGTCTGCTGGCAGATCGAGCAAGACACGCAAGCCTTGCGCATCGGGGATGGTTTCTATATCAAAAACAAGCGTTGGTATCATATCCGTAAGGATACAATAAAAACACTGGTTTCTGATACATCAGTTAACGTTTGCTAAAGCAGTGCTCGCTAAAGCTGGCTACACTTAAACTAGTGCAGCTTCTTTTTCAGCTTCTTCTGCGCGTCTTGCAGCAGCTTCTGCTCTTCTTAATGTTTCTTCGTCGGCTTTGTGAATGCGCACTGGCATTAACATTTCATTGTCTTGGAACATAATCATGGCATAGCCCACTGGCTCATCTTTATTCACTGGTGTGAATTTGCCAAAACCATATTTAGCGTTGCGAATGACTTGCCATGCACCGCGTGGCTCTGCATATTCTGGTTTTGAAAAGTGTCTGGCTAACTCTGTAGTTGGCACACTGATTAGAGAATAACGATCACCTTCTGCCATAATAGACCAACTGGCCTCATCTTCACGATCTGTTGCTTCTAATTGATACAAATACCAGTCGTCATCATAAACTAATTGAAAAATGCTTTGAACAGCACCAGTACTGGCATTAAGAACGAAATAGATGCCTTCATCATCAAGGCTAATGGCTTTGCCATAAGTAGGTAAGTTTACTACATTGCTAGTCATAAATCCCCCTATGCTTGGTCCTGATTTAGGGTAAATCAGGTATAACCACTTTAACTGATGTAATAGGCACTTCATGTTAAAAACAACAAGGGATTTTTACGCTATTTCTTTACTTATGAAGATGCACATCCATTTGTGGAAACGGAATATTAAGTCCTTCTTTAGCAAAAGTTTTATAGACGTTTTCATTCATCTCAAAATAAACTGGCCAGTAATCACTGGACTTCACCCAAGCTCTAACCGCGAAATTTACAGCACTGTCTGCCAGCTCTGAAACGGCAATTAGCACAGCAGGGTCTTTAAGGATTCTACTATCCTGATCAAGAAGTTTTTGAATGACTTGGCGCGCTTTGTCTACATCATCTCCATAGCCAATGCCAATCGTCCAATCGACTCTGCGTTCCTCTTGTGTAGAAAAATTAGTAATCGCTTTATTGGATAATTCACCATTAGGAATAATGATGGTTTTGTTATCAGGAGTAAGTAGAACGGTATTGAATACTTTAATAGCAGACACTTTTCCTAGATAGTCTTGCGTATCGATAAAGTCACCAACCTTGAATGGCTTAAGCAACAAAATCATCACGCCGCCCGCAAAGTTTTGTAGTGTGCCAGATAGCGCCATCCCGACTGCTAAACCAGCGGCACCTAATACGGCAATAAATGATGTCATTTGGATACCCAGCATGCCAAGCACACTGATAGCCAGCATGACTTTTAACAACACATTTACAATGCTGACGATAAACGGTTTTAAAGAAGGGTCGATATCTTTGTTATCCATTGCGGTTCTTACACCACGCGTTAACCCTTTGATGACCCAAAGGCCAACTACAAGCACGATGATAGATGCAACTAATTTAGGGCCGTATAGCAATGCTAATTCTGTGGCTTTATTCATTGTTGTTTCTATATCCATGTTTTCTCCTGTTACTTATTTTTGATCGATGTAGGTCATCAGCGCAAACAAATGACTTCATGTTTTTTTTACGTCAATTAACGACAATTTGGCAGATTTTGCCAACTTTTACTGCACGATTAATTCATTGATTTTTTAATACTGATAGCGCTTATAATCGCTATTATTTGAACTTAGCTAATATAGCTAATGCACATACTCGAGCATGCAACACTTCACATTATTTACAATTTCGACAACGCTAACTGTTAATCGTTCTGTGCTAGTAGCTAATTGTTAATTTTACTTTTGCTTCCATCCACCAGCAGCTTGGTAATACCAACCGCTTTTGGCTTTATCTATCCAACGGCTCGCAAAGGACTCTTGAATACTACTTTCCCATTCTGGATGTCCGTTGGCTACAGCGATTTCTTTGTATAGTTTTTTACGGTCGCTATTTTCTTCAGCCACCAAAGCATTGATACCCTGTCTGTCTTTCAGCGGTAAGGCTTTGGCATCACGTACTGTAATAAAGCCATTATTGGTTAAGCCGATAGCACCACTTTCATAATGCGGTGCTAGCGCATTATGCCTAGCCTGCATGCTATTTTTGACCGCATTAATCGCTGGTGTATTAATCTCAAGATTCGGTGCAGCGCTAGCAAGCGAAACAGTCAAAAAGGTCATTAAATACACAATGAACTGCATAATCGTTTTCTTCATTTTAAATCCCTCTACTCTGCCGTTGGCGTATTATCTGTTTGATCAGATGGTGCGTCTTTGCTTGCTTCTGGCGATTGAGTCTGCTCACCATCTTTTATTTGCCATACGTCATCAATAATTTCATCCGCTACTTTTTGCGCTTCCGCTGCTGGAAAATAGATATTAATCGTTACGCAAGCAGCTAATAACCCAGCCAGCAATAAGATGAGACTGTACTTTTTCATCGTTTTTCCTTATTCATTTACTCTACCACGACTTTTGAGTTGGCATCTGTGATGCGTTTAATTCTAGCCAGTAAGTCTATCAGGCTTACATATTTGGTATACCCATTGACGTTGACTGCTGGAATACCACTTCCTTTAACGATTATATACCCTTGTGGCGTTGACTCCACGCCTCCCATTTCGCAAACATCACGTCTGAGTTTACAACTGATACCAATTTTTTCGTAATTAAACTCATCAAAAAAGCGTAAAAAAGTCCGTTGTAACGCTGCTGCAGTACCTGCACCACCTAATGCAGCAATATTCTCTACTGCACGTTGCGATACTTTTTTGACTTGCTCATCATCACTGGTTCTTATTGCTGCATCAAAATAAACTGGCTTCCAATTTTCTAATACGAGATTTCTCACATCACCATCTAACTTACCTTTGATATCGCCAAAGCTATAGGTCCTAGTGAGCTCACCTAAATCTAATTTTCGTAGATTTAGATCTGCATACATTCTGGTTACTACACCAAGTGGGTCATCTATGCGTAAATTATTCATGCTCACCGTACCGTTAAACATATTAAAGGTCATGGCGCCATCCATATTCAATTGCTTGCTGGCATAGGTAACAAGTGGTATCTGTCCTGATATTTTTCCTTCCATTAGTGGCCAGCCCAGAGCAGCGCTGAATTGGTTGAGAGAGATTGGTAGCAAGTCCATACGCAGATGCCAAAACCAGTTTTCTCCTAACCATGCAGCGGATACCTCCTTAAAATCCAATGCACCATCTAATACAGGCAGGACCAACTCTGGCGCAGTGACTGAGTATCGATTGACGACAGCATTTAAGTTGGTTTTACCTAGTGGTAAATCAAGTAAATATCCGTTCTCGTATGCAAGCGAAATATTCTTTTGAATATCATAATCCCATGGGATATGGGCATTGACATGGTTAAAGGCAAACTTACCATTTCGGTCTTCAATATTGGCATCCAGCAAGCTCAACTCAAAGCTAGTTGGTTGTAAGGCTTTCATCTCAAATAGCCAACTTGCTTTGCCTGATACATCCAGATTCCCAAAGGCAGACTTCTCTAACTTTGGTTTTAAAATCAGTGTATACAAGCCATTAAAATCCACATCATTAGCACTGACTTTTACGTCCTCAAGCACTTTGCTTTTGGTATTGATTTGTGCTTGCGCATTGATTACTCCAACATCGGTGACCGCTAAGCTAGCATCCGATACATTGACTACATCAGCGCTTAATGTTCCTTTGGCTTTGAATACATTCCCTGCTTTGCCAAAGTAAAACGGTTGCCAAAAGACTTCACCTTTATCCCAACTTAATTGGCCATTCCAATGCCAGATGCCTTTTTTGTGCTGCGCGGTAAATTGCATATCTCCAACCAGATTCTCACCCGCGTGCAAACCTTCTGCATCAGTGAATTGTGCACCATCAAATAAAAGGTCTAATGTAAATTGCTTAGCGTATTGCGAAACATGGAATGAAAACGGTGCTGAAATAACTGGAGAAGTTAACTGCCCATCAAAGCAATCAATATAACCAATTTGCTCGCTCATCAGAGAGCCACAAACCAGTCTAAATGGGGTAAAGTCTGGTTCACCTTTGGGCTTGATTGCTGCTTGCAAATCAAGCTTGGGCTTTTCACCTTTTAAATCCACATGAAACTGTGTTTCTTTGAGCTGTCCGAGTGGAGCATCTATCTCGCCAATACTAATGGCTATGCTGGAAACCGCATGCGCTGATTGATAAGGCAAAAGTAACCCAGTAATGATTATCCACAGAGAAACCAATAGTTTTAAACTATTGTATAAAAGTGGTAATTGAAATCTGGTAATCTTATGTTTAGTAGCAAGCTTGTTTGTTATGCAACGAAACATATCAAGCCTATCCACATTTAATCTGGGAATACACCTGAAGATAAATACCGGTCGCCACGATCACAAACAATACTCACAATCACTGCATTTTCGAGCTGCTTGGAAAGCTCTAAAGCGGTGTAAAGAGCACCACCACTGGAAATGCCAGCAAAAATACCTTCCATCGTAGCCAGCTTACGTGCTGTATTTTCCGCCTGTTTTTGATTGACATACATGAGTTGGTCAACTCGGCTTTTATCGAAAATTTTTGGCATATACTCTTCTGGCCATTTACGAATACCTGGAATGCGAGAACCTTCTTCTGGTTGCACCCCGATGATTTGCACATTCGGGTTCTGCTCTTTTAAATACCTTGAAGTACCCATAATAGTGCCTGTTGTTCCCATACTAGACACAAAGTGCGTAATTTCACCTTGCGTGTCTCGCCAAATTTCCGGACCAGTGCCTTCATAGTGTGCTTGTGGGTTATCCATATTGGCAAATTGATCCAGTACGATACCTTCGCCTTCAGCTTGCATTTTCATGGCAACATCACGCGCAAGCTCCATACTGCCATCAGCAGGTGTTAAGACAAGCTCTGCGCCGTAAGCTCTCATACTTTGGCGTCGTTCTACGGTTTGATTCTCGGGCATCACGAGAATCATTTTATAGCCGCGCATCGCTGCTACCATCGCCAAGGCTATACCTGTATTGCCACTGGTTGCCTCAATTAATGTGTCTCCAGGTTTAATGTCGCCTCGTTGCTCTGCCCGCGTGATCATGCTGTGCGCTGGCCTGTCTTTGACAGACCCAGCAGGGTTGTTTCCTTCGAGCTTTAACAAGATGGTATTGCTTGTTTGGCCTTGCATACGCTGCAAGGCGACGAGTGGCGTATTGCCTACAAAATCATTAATCGTTTTAACTTTCATAATCTAAATTATATCTGCAAAAAAGCTAGTTTACGCTTTTATGTCTTCAAACCAGCGTTATAATGTTTTAAAGGTAGTCACTATGACCAATGAAGTTGAGCTTAAGCTACGCATCAATAAATCAGACATTCCTGTACTGAAACGTCAACTTGCGTCTTTTGCCTCAACAAGAAACGATGTTCAGGTTAGCACGCCAGTCACGCGCAAGACACTCAGCATTTATTACGACACACCATACCTTAGTCTCTTTGACCATGGCTTAAGTTTGCGGCTGCGCCATGTAGATAGAAAATGGACGCAAACCATCAAAGATGCAGGTAGCGCACTAAGTGGGTTGCATCAGCGATTAGAGCTGGAATGGGACGTGAAAGATGGCAAATTAGACTTCAGCAAAATAACGGACCCAGCTTATTTGGATTTTTTTAATAACGCCAGCCTTCGCAATGCATTAATACCATTATTTAGCACGGACATCCGACGCACGTTATGGCATTTATCTTATGAAAACAATGACAAAATTGAACTAGTTCTGGATATTGGTGAATTAATTGCTGACAGGCAGCGTGAACCTATTTGTGAAATTGAACTGGAACTTAAAAATGGAAACAAAGGCCGCTTATTTGAGCTTGCTTTGACACTGCAAGCGCATTTTCCATTATGGATTGAAAATATCAGTAAAGCCCAGAGAGCCTATGCTTATTTCAGAAGCCAACCACCTAAATTAATCAAAGCAACTCAGATTAAGCTGAGCAGTAAAGCTTCAGCAGATACTAGCTTAAAACAAATTGTAGAGACCTGCCTGATGCAGTTGCAAGGCAATCAAGACATGGTGTTACATGGACATGATATTGAAGGTGTACATCAAATGCGTATTGCTATACGACGATTGCGCGCTGCACTAAAAATATTTAACCAAACATTACATCGGGAAAACACTGAGGCGATTATCAGAGAACTAGCATGGATAAGCAATACGCTCGGAAACGCTCGGGATTTGGATGTATTCATTACCCAGACTTTACCGCCAATTATGGCGCAGATGCCTAATCAGTCCAGTTTGACTCTATTAGCAAAAAAAGCAAAGCAAGCAAAAAAAGTTGCTTATGTAAATGTGCGTGAAGCTATTAGCAGCCAACGCTATCAACATTTACTGCTTACACTGGGTTGTTGGCTAGAAAATCAGGACAATCAGAATAACAAAATAAGAAAACTAACGATTGGAGAAATAGCTCAGCCTATGCTCACCAAGCGTTATGATCAACTCAAAAAAAGTGGTAAGAGACTCAAGCAAGATTCAACTGAACAACGACATCGCACGCGCATTACCGCTAAAAAGTTGCGCTATTTAGCCGAGTTCTTTGCAAGTCTGTATTCTGTCAAAAAAACTGGTCCTTTTATTAAAGGCTTGTGTCAATTGCAGGACCAATTGGGAATAATGAATGACATTAACGTGACCAGTTCACTTTTAGAGGAATTGCTGGGTGAAAAGCCTTCGAGGGAGTTAATGACCGCCAAGCACATTATTGATGGGTGGAATGCGCACTGCCTTGTATCCTACGTCAGCAAAATAGAAACGACATGGAAAGCATTGTTAAAACAAAAACCTTTTTGGTAGCAGCACTAGTGGCTCTATTGTTGGTTGATTCTTAAAAGGTAAATAGCATAAACGACAAGAGCAGCAAAACTAATCAAACCAAGCTGCGGTAGCGTTAACCCTAGAAAAGTCCAGTCAATAGCTGCGCAATCACCTGTACCACGGAACAACAGTTTAAAGGCTTTTTCAAGTGGAAAGTTTTCAAACATATAGTCAAAACCCACACCACAATCTGCAATCATGCTCTCTTTGTTCGCCTGTAAATACCAATGTCGTATGGCTACACCAGCGCCACCGAGTCCAGCTATGGTTAGCAGTAGAGTAAATATCTTTTTGAATAAATGTAATGGCGGAATAAAGGCGGCAATCAAAAACAAAACACCCAACGCCATAAAAATGATTCGCTGTGTGATACACAATGGGCAAGGCTCTAGGTTATATTGCGTTTGGATCACTAACGCTAATGCAACGATGGCAAAGCTCAATAGAAAGCCTAGCAAGTATCCTGTTTTACCTTTTAAACGACTCATTTAGTTTCCTCATTTATTTTCTTGGCTAACTTATTTTCTTTGTTGGGCGCAACGAATGATGAACCCTAGCACTGCATATGTCACCAGTACAGACAATCACCAATACTAAATCAAGACCTCAAGCATTTCCAGTAGGCTAATCACCTTATCGGAAGTACGAATCGAAATAGCAAGGTTTGTTAAAGTTGGATTTGCATAGCTACCCGTTGTGAATACAGAGCTACCAGCAATAAAAAGGTTCCTGATTCCATGCACACGGCAATCTTTATCCACTACTCCATTCTTAGGATCGTCACTCATGCGCGTGGTGCCCAACATGTGATGCAAGCCAGTGGAAGATTTCATAACATCAGCCGTTATTTCTGGTGGCTGGAATCCGCCTAGTCCTGTATCTGTGAACACATCTTGTATGATCTTTTGCGCACGCTTTACACTTTGGATATCTTCTTCTGCACAAACATAATGTAATTTGGTTTTACGACAGCCCAACGCATCTTTTTCATCAGTGAGTGTAATACGATTGTCAGGATTTGGTGTTTGCTCAACAATAGCCAATAATTCCAGACGATCATACTTACGTTGGTTATTACCTACTCTTGACCAACCGCCACGACCCAAGCCCAGAAAAACTGGAATTCCGTACCTAAACTTCTCATAAACAGCAATCATCAACCGCTTTCTACCTCGTAAAATATTGCGTAAGTGTCTGGCTAACGTTACTGGTTCTCTAACTAGATTGTATATATGTCTAGCAAATTCGATAGGAAAACGCCATGTGTATATTTGGTGCGGCATCATTCTAAACACATTCACGCTCGTCATGGCATCGACATCATGCTGATTCCAGGTAGATGGAAATAACATGACTGCCAGATTACGTAATTTGTGTTTTTTCAATGTCTCTGGACTGAAGCTAATGCGTCCTAAAATGCTTGCCCCATCAACACCTTGCATATCATAAAAACCCAAATCATTGATGATGGATGGATCATCTGGATAAAACAAACCAAAGGGTACCAAATTATGATCCATATAATAGCGACCAACATTATCATGTTGATTACCGATGCCTTTAGGATGCGTTTTATTGGAGTTTAATAGCAGCCTTGGTGTTTGTAAGGCATTTGACGTGATAATGAACTGTTTTGCTTTAAAGTATATCTCTTTACCATCAAACATGCGCACAACAGCTGTCGTCACCTCCTCTCCATCTTCACTACATAACAGTTCCACCACTGTAGCGTGATAATAGATAGTAACATTCTTCGATGCGGCTATTTGATCTGGAAACTCCTTCGTAAATTTTTTTGTAGGACCAAACATAAAAACACTATTGTAAACAGCCTCACTATCGAATTTGATTGGCTGGTGTTTGCCTCTTACCCAATATTCTGCCGTGTAATCATAATGACCTACACCACACACTGCATGGGCTCGCTCATAGTAAGGATCTAAATCGGCCTTTGTGATTGGCCAACCGCTGTAAGGAATTTCATCACGTTTTTCAAAGTCAATTGCATCATAAGGAGTGTAACGATAACCATATTCGTCATCGGTCATTTGTAAAATCCAGTTATTAGCCGTACCGCCTATCTGACGTAAATGCATACTCTCTTGCGCTTCATGCACATCACCGCTAATCTCACCTTGACTCAACATTTGCGTTTCATGCTGATAGGCATGCCCACCACTTTCTAACAAAGCGACGATATACTTAGTCTTTAAAAACTCCCTTGCTGCAGTCATGCCAGCTGGTCCTGCGCCAATGATGCACAAGTCTGAAATAACCTCTGCGCCATTTGGAAGTTTGGCTGCATCTTGTTTCATATTCACCCCTGAATAAATACTTACCACCAACAGTGGCATATGAATTCAATGTATCATAATGATTTCTTATATATCAACAATGCAGCGTAAATATTTTCTATAAAACTACTGAATAATTGGTAACAGACTATTTATTGTTAGATAATAGCCCGATGTTAGATACTAACAGTTCATCTCAGGCAAAAATCCTTTCTGTTAGCGAATTAAACCGCTTAGCGCGCGAAGTTCTTCAGACAAGCTTACCGCTTTTTTGGGTAACAGGTGAAGTCTCAAATTTCACCCGTGCGGCTAGTGGTCATTGGTACTTTTCATTAAAAGACAGTAGCGCGCAAGTACGTTGCGTCATGTTTAAAGGTCGTAATAGTTATACAGACTTCATCCCTAGAGAAGGCGATAAAATCGAGGCACGCGCTACTGTCACCCTTTATGAAGCACGTGGTGAATTTCAACTAACAATAGAGTCACTCAGGCAAGCTGGTCTAGGTGCTTTATTTGAGGCCTTTGAACGCTTAAAAAACAAACTGCAAACGGAGGGTCTATTTGATACTTCGATTAAGCAAAGCATTCCAATTCACCCAAAATCTATTGGTATTGTGACCTCACCGGATGCAGCCGCATTGCGTGACGTACTGACAACACTCAAAAGACGTAACTCAACTGTTAATGTCATTATTTATCCTACTCCTGTACAAGGAAAAGGTGCAGCAGAACATATAGCAAAAGCCATCTGCATGGCAAATCAACGACAAGAAATTGATACGCTGATTGTATGCAGAGGTGGAGGAAGCATAGAAGATTTATGGCAGTTTAATGAAGAAGTTGTCGCACGCGCTATTGCTGATTGTACAATACCTGTGATTAGTGGCGTTGGGCATGAAACTGATTTCACCATCTGTGATTTTGTAGCTGACGTGCGAGCTGCAACACCGACTGCTGCAGCTGAAATTGCCTGTCAGGATATCAGCTATTTACTTCAAAAACTAAAAGAGATGTCACGTCAACTGGAGCGCTTGTTTACGACTGGCCTTCAGCAACGCTCTCAAAAATTAGACTTTCTTGCGCAGCGTTTAATATCACCCAAACAGAAACTTTCGTTACAGTTTGACTATATTCAACAACTGCAAACACGTCTAAATTATTGTATTAAGCACAAATTGCAGCTTGAGAAACAATACTACAATCAACTCAAATCCAGTATTGAGCAGCTAAGCCCTCATGCAGTATTGTCGAGAGGGTATGCGATTGTTTCTAGCAATCAAGAACATATAACAGACAGCAGTCAACTTCACATCGGGCAATCGCTCCACATTCAACTGCATACTGGAGAGGTTGATGCGAGTGTGACAAAGAAATCATAATTTTATTTAAGTGGGCTAAATTTTAATATGAGCGAAACCAGCACAAAGCATCCACAAACACCTGCTCTGGCACTTGCCGCACTTGGCGTTGTTTTTGGTGATATCGGCACCAGTCCGCTGTACACCCTTAGAGAAGTTTTTTCTTCTAGCCATCACCCTATTGCCCACACCACAACTAATGTATACGGCATTCTTTCGTTGATTACATGGGCACTTATTTTCATCGTCTCGATTAAATACATCGTCTTTATTATGCGCGCAGATAACCACGGTGAGGGTGGCATCATGTCTCTACTAGCCCTTGCTAGCCGCCATGCAAAACAAAACTCAAACAAGCGAAGAAAAATCATGTTTTTGGGAATATTAGGTGCATGCATGTTTTATGCTGATGGCATGATTACGCCTGCAATTTCAGTGTTATCTGCGGTTGAAGGCCTTGAAGTTGCAGCGCCAAGCCTGCATGAAATAATAGTCCCCATTACATTGCTTGTACTATTAACGTTGTTTTTTGTACAGAGCAAAGGCACTGCATTAGTGGGCAAGTTATTTGGTCCAGTCATGCTGCTGTGGTTCAGTACTCTAGCCATTTTAGGGACGATTAATATTGCTCATGATGTCACAATCTTGAATGCGCTGAATCCAGTTTATGCTATTCTTTTCTTCTGGAACACGCCATGGCTTGCTTTTGGCACACTAGGTGCCGTTGTCTTGGCAGTTACAGGGGCTGAAGCACTCTATGCTGACATGGGTCATTTTGGACGATTCCCCATCCGGTTAGTGTGGTTTGGCTTGGTTTTACCCGCCTTGCTCCTTAACTACTTTGGTCAAGGTGCTATTATTTTGCACGATGCTAATGCATTAAAAAATCCTTTCTATTTTTTGGCCCCAAAGTGGGCATTACTCCCGCTCATTGGTCTTGCAACACTGGCAACAGTAATTGCCTCACAAGCAGTAATTACTGGTGCCTTTTCTGTTTCTCGTCAAGCACTACAAATGGGATTCCTGCCAAGGATGTATATCCAACATACTTCGGAAAGTACGGAAGGGCAAATCTACATGCCACGCATCAATTGGGGGTTGATGATTGCAACGATGTTATTGGTCATTAGCTTTGGTAGTTCTGATGATCTAGCCGCTGCATACGGAATTGCGGTAACTGGGGACATGATTATCACCAGCCTGCTTGCAGCAATTGTATTTCATGAAATTTGGAGGTGGAGTAAATTGCGCACAGCCATGTTGATAAGTCTCTTTTTAATGATTGACCTGACTTTTTTTAGTGCGAATGTGCTGAAAATACCTGATGGCGGTTGGATTCCTATTCTGATTGGTGTCGTTATTTTTACCTTGATGTTTACATGGAAAACAGGCCGCTCATTACTGTATCGTCAACTGAAACAAGAAGAGATAAAAGTGAATCCCTTTATTGCGTCACTAGATAATGATATGCTTAAACGCGTAGCGGGCACTGCTATCTTTCTGACGCCAAATGCTTACGGTATCCCACGAGCCATGTTGCACAATATTAAACATAATAAAGTGCTGCATGAAAAGAATATCATCCTAACAGTTTGCTTTTTGGACTATCCGCACACCAGTCTGGATGAGCGAGTCATTGTAGAAAAGCTACCTGAAGCATTTTATCGCGTCACTATTAATTATGGCTTTATGGACGAGCCAAACCTACCGAGAGATTTAGCCTTGTGCACACATCAGGGCTTAGATTTAGATCCAATGCAGACTTCATTTTTCATTGGTAAAGATATTTTAATCACAACAAGTCAGCAAGGTATGTCACGCTGGCGTAAAAAAATATTCGTTGTATTATTCCGCTCATCTGAAACCATAACCAATCAATTAAAGCTACCACCTAACAGAGTTGTGGAGTTAGGTGCACAAGTAAATTTTTAATAAATGCTTCAACCATTTTGTATTTTCATGCGTTAATATTATTGGTAAATTGATTCAAAACAAAGACGAATAAGGACGACTTATGAAAAACATCTTCTCAATTTTCATTGTGACTTTAGTGTTGCAAATAACAGGCTGCGCAACAACAACTAATAGCAGTGTTTCTGGTGTCAGCCGCTCACAGTTTCTTCTCATGCCAGCTTCAACAGTTGATCAAATGTCGGCTCAAGCCTATACGGAAACGCTGACTAAAGCCAAACAACAGTCTACTCTCAATGTTGATAAAGCGATGTATAACCGAGTTAATAACATCTCCCAAAGACTAATTGCTCAGGTAGGTGTTTTTAGACAAGATGCAGTTAAATGGAACTGGGAAGTCAACGTAGAAAAAAATGACCAGTTGAATGCTTACTGCATGCCAGGAGGAAAAATTATGGTTTTTTCTGGCTTGGTTGAAAAACTAAATGCAACCGATGACGAGTTAGCAGCCGTGATTGGTCACGAGATTGCGCATGCGTTACGTGAGCATGGCCGCGAAAGAATGTCTCAAGCTTATGTACAACAATTCGGACTTCAAGCACTAGCAGCGATGGTAGGCGGCACCGCAGGGAGTATGGCGGCGCAAGGCGCAGGCCTTGGTTCACAATTATTTTTTGCGCTACCAAATGGCCGTGAACAAGAGCGTGAATCTGATAGAATAGGCTTGGAATTAGCCGCACGTGCTGGCTTTAATCCGAATGCAGCCGTAACACTTTGGCAAAAAATGAGTGCCAATAGCAATGGCGCACCACCTGAATTTCTAAGCACCCATCCTGCTAGTGAAAACCGTATTGCTGACTTGAAAGCGCTTGCACCAAAAGTGATGCCTTTATATAAAGCTGCAAAAAAATAAAATAGTTTGTAAATAAATTTGAGATGTACTCAGTAATTTTTGAGCACATCTTTATGTTTTTTGGCAGAATCGAGGTTTAGGTTAAAATAGCGCCTTTGTTACAACACTTAAACTATCATATCTGGAAATTCTTATGGACCCACGTCAAAGTATTATTGAAGCGGCTTTTGAAGATCGCGCAAACATTAACCCCACAAATGCCTCCGCTGAGCTTAAATCTACTGTTGAAAGCGTCATGGCTGATTTAGATGCAGGTACACTTCGTGTTGCATCTAGAATAGGTGACAGCCAAAAATGGGAAACGCATCAATGGCTCAAGAAAACCGTTTTACTATCATTCCGTTTAGAAGACAATGTGTTGCTTGATGATGGCGTGACACGTTACTTTGATAAAGTGCCTACAAAGTTTGCTAACTACACGGAGGAAGACTTTAAAAAAGGCGGATTCCGCGTAGTGCCAAATGCCGTAGCACGTCGCGGTTCATTCATAGGCAAAAACGCTGTGTTAATGCCTTCGTACGTAAATATTGGCGCATATGTTGACGAAGGCACGATGGTAGACACTTGGGCGACTGTTGGCTCATGTGCACAAATTGGTAAAAACGTTCATTTATCTGGTGGCGTCGGTATTGGTGGTGTATTAGAACCCATTCAAGCAGGACCAACTATTATCGGTGATAATTGTTTTATTGGTGCACGATCTGAAGTGGTTGAAGGTGTAGTCGTAGAAGACAACAGTGTGATTTCAATGGGTGTATATATTGGTCAAAGCACAAAAATATATGACCGCGAAACTGGAGAAGTTCACTATGGCCGCGTACCAGCAGGCTCGGTTGTCGTATCGGGTAACTTACCATCCAAAGATGGCAGCTATAGCCTCTATTGTGCAGTTATCGTTAAAAAAGTCGATGCTAAAACGCTGGGCAAAGTCGGCATTAATGAGTTGTTGCGGGGAATTTAAGCTTTGATGCTGGAATTTTTAAAATAGACGCTTTTCAGCGTCTATTTTTTTGTTAGAAACTCATCATTACCGTTAATTTAGCTATACGCAAACACTAATGAAAGGTCATTGCTATATGGTAATACATTTAAAAAATGTTATTTTAAAACAACGCACTAAAAAATAAATTGTATTGTTTTTAAAAATGGCACGCTAATTGCATTTCTCAGCATATGAAAAATTATTTCTATTTACTATGCTGATTAACTACGACATCCTGCTACTAGTTGTTTCAACTATTGCGGCCAGTGCTACTATATTTATCAGCTTTGGGCTTATAGATAGGCTTTCCCGTGCAAAGCAAAAAACCAATGGTATCGCTCTAATTTTTGGATCAATTACTCTCGGCCTAGCACTATTAGCTAACCACTTAATTGTGCTGTTAAGCGCCAACGTTGGGGCGCCAACGAATCTATCCTGGGCATTGTTTAACGCATTTTTATTTGCCACAGGCATCGCGGTTAGTTTTGTCTACTTAACTATACTGCCAAATCCTAGTAGACCTCACATATTATTAGGTGGCTTCATCAGTGGCTTGTGTGACTTAGGGTTGTTTTACACAAGTCGTGCCTCAATCAGTGGGGTAGATAATGTCTCCATGAATCTGCAGATGACCGTAGTGGCAACAATTGCTTCTGTAGCAATGATCACCATGAGCTTATCTTTGTTTCAATGGATAAAGAACTACGCTGGATCACATCGCTCCATCGCTAAGATGTCTGCAGCAGTGTTAATTGCTTTAGGCGTTTTATGCATTCACTTTGTTTTCAATGCAGCATTTATAGATGATGCTTCAAACCCATTAGATATGGGGCAAAAGATTGCACCAGCCAACTTTAAAATCACAGCGATTGCCATTGCCTTAGGTATGATTTGCCTCATTTTAATTGCTTTTGTGCTGGTATTGCTTTATGAAAAACAAGGAAAAAAACTATTTAATTTCAGCCTTTTTAGCTCAGAAGAAGCACTAACAAAAGCTGAACAGTTCAGCCTACAAGACAGTCTTACGAAACTGCCAAACCGACGGGCATTTGAGTCACACCTGCAAACAGCAAAAAAACGTGCTACACGCAATGGGAAATCATTTGCATTAGCATATATTGATTTAGATTACTTTAAGCCGATTAACGATAATTATGGCCATCATGTGGGCGATAGTGTGCTTGAAATAACAGCTGAGAGACTAAATAGAGCTGTACGTGGTTGCGATTTTGTCGCTCGTATTGGTGGGGATGAGTTTGTTGCCGTAATTGAAGAAATCGAAGATGAAGAGGATATAATTCCGATTGCCGAGCGCATTGTGACATCGATTAAAGAAGCTTATTTCATTGACCATCTAACGGTAGAGCTATCGTGCTCACTTGGCATTGCAATTTACCCGCAGAATGGCGATGTAGATAAGTTATTGGTTTGCGCTGACGCGGCTATGTACAAAGCCAAGGATCAAGGCAAAAACCAATTTAGGTTCTATGACACAGAGATTGAGAATGCAAATGACCTGATGCTCAATATGCAAAGTGATTTATGCCTTGCTGTTGAGAACAAAGAATTTAGCCTAACTTATTTACCAAAAATTGCATGCAATTCCTTAACTGCTATTGGTGCCGAAGCACTAATTAGATGGCAACACCCTACTAAAGGTGAAATTCTGCCTAATGATTTTTTACCAGCAGCTGAGCACTTTGGTCTCATTCAGGATATTAATGGTTGGGTTATTGATGAATGCTGTGACATGCTTGCACAAGCCAAAAAAGAAGGGCTAGAGTTGAATGTGTCAGTCAACTTATCTAGCCAGCAGTTCCAAGACCCTAGCTTAGTTAAAAAAATCACACAAAAACTTGAAGACTATCAACTGAGTCCAAGCAGTATTTCATTTGAAATTAAAGAAACCATTGCCATCAACAACCAAAAACAATTTAAAACATTGCTAGATAAATTTAAATCAGCAGGTATTAGGGTTATTTTAGATGACTTTGGTTTATTGCCGATGAGCCTGACCTACCTGCTTGACTTGAACATAGATGAAGTCAAAATTGACCGATCCTTCATTTCAACCGTAAACAATGACAAAGGTTCACATGCATTAGTGGATGCTATCTTTAAGCTCACACATGCACTAGGTTTCGAAGCAACGGCTGAGGGAATTGAAACAGAAGCACAGCAAGAGACTATTATTGAATTGGGTTGCGATTATATGCAAGGCTATTTGTTTTCCAAGCCATTAAAAAAAGCGGATTTATTTGAGCTATACCGCAACTTACAATTTAAACAATTACAAATTGATTTTAATAAGCCCTTGCCTAGAATCAAAAAACCTTAATCTTTGTTATCCCTGACCTAGCTGGTAAAATGGGGCTTATTTACTCAATAGATTAAGTCTCATGAAACTTTACGGTATTCCAAATTGCAACACCGTCAAAAAAGCGCGCACTTGGCTAGAAGAACGTCAAATTGACTACATATTCCACGATTTCAAAAAAGCGGGAGTGAGTCAAGATTTGTTAGATGACTGGCTATCGCAACAACCATGGGAAAAACTCATCAACCGCGCTGGTATGACTTGGCGTAAACTAGATGATGCCACTAAAAATAATATTGTCGATAGCCATAGCGCTGCAACGCTTATGCAAGATAAAACATCAGTGATTAAACGCCCTATTCTGGAAAAAGATGGCAAAATACTCGCACTTGGCTTTCAAGAAGAAACCTATAAAGAGCTGTTTAAATGACAAAAACACTAGAACTAACGCTAGATTTGCTTGCACGTGAATCTATCACACCAGAAGATAAAGGCTGTCAAGATTTATTAATCTCACGTCTGGAACCACTCGGTTTTAAAATTGAACGGATGCGCTTTGGTGATGTTGATAACTTTTATGCCCGCAAAGGTACAGATGGTCCAATGCTGATGTTCGCTGGTCATACTGATGTTGTCCCAACAGGGCCGCTTGCACAGTGGCATACGCCACCATTTGAACCTACTATTAAAGACGGCATATTGTACGCACGTGGCGCTGCTGATATGAAAACATCCTTGGCGGCTTTTATCACAAGCATAGAAGAGTATGTCGCCGAGAATCCTAACCACAAAGGCTCAATAGGTTTGCTTATTACCTCGGACGAAGAAGGGATTGCGATAAATGGTACGCTAAAAGTAGTCGAAGCACTTAAAGCGCGTGGTGAACGATTTGATTACTGTATTGTTGGAGAACCGACCAGCAACAAAGTTGTTGGCGATATGATTAAAAATGGTCGTCGTGGCTCGCTTGGTGGCAATTTGACAGTTAAAGGCATACAAGGACATATTGCCTACCCACATTTAATCAAAAATCCAATCCATTCAGTCGCACCTGCTATTAAAGATATGGTGGAAACAACTTGGGATGAGGGAAATGACTACTTCCCACCTACCAGCTGGCAAATTAGCAATATCAACGGCGGTACAGGCGCTACTAATGTCGTACCAGGTGAAGTGAATATCCTTTTTAACTTTCGTTACTGCCCAGAATACGATGGTAAAGGTAGCACGGAAGCCAATCTTAAATCTCGCGTAATCGACATTCTAGATAAGCATGAACTTGAATACGATATTGAGTGGGAACATAATCAAAGTTATATCACCCCGAAAGGTGCGCTTTCCAGCGCCATCTCCACGGCAATTCAAGCAAGTTACAATGTAACTCCAGAGCTATCAACCACCGGCGGCACATCTGACGGACGCTTTATAGCTGACATTTGCAACGAGGTCGTAGAGTTTGGTCCACTCAACAAAACTATTCATAAACTCAATGAATGTGTAGCAATAGCTGATATTGAGCCATTAAAAGAAACCTATAAAAAAACAATGGAAATACTATTAGCATGATGAATGCACAAAAGCTGAGTAATGACCTTCTAACCATTCGTGATTGGATACGCTATGCCGTCAGCCAATTCGAAATATCTGATATTTTCTATGGCCATGGTGCAGACAATAGCTATGATGAGGCCATTTGGCTAATCATGAGTGGCTTACATTTACCGATGGATACCCTTGAAAATTTTTTAGATGCGCGCATCACTCAATCTGAAAGAAAGCATTTAGCCTATCTCATCGAGCAAAGGGTCACTAAACATACGCCAACAGCCTACTTATTACGTGAAGCATGGTTACATGACTATAAATTTTATGTTGATGAACGCGTCATTATTCCCCGCTCTTTTATCGCAGAGTTACTGCTTGATGACAGTCTAAGCCCATGGATAGAATTTCCAGAAATGATACAAAGTGCGGCAGACATTTGTACTGGAAGTGGTTGCTTGGGGGTGTTGCTTGCACATGCGTTTCCCAGTGCAGCGGTCGATGTGATTGATATTTCGAAAGATGCAATTGCGGTGTGTAACATCAACATCGCAAACTACGGTTTAGAGGCACAGGTGACAGCGATTGAGTCTGATATGTTTACAGCGCTAGCTGGTAAAAACTACGACATTATTATCAGTAATCCACCATATGTTGATGCCATGAGCATGGCAAGATTGCCAAAAGAGTATCAAAATGAGCCTCAGTTAGCCTTAGGTAGTGGCACAGCAGGTTTAGATCATACACATACGATTCTAAAACAAGCTGCTAATTACTTAACTGATGAGGGCATTCTAGTTGTAGAAATTGGTCACAACCGAGAAGCTCTATTAGATGCTTACCCAAACGTACCTTTTGTTTGGCTAGATACTAGCGGCGGTGACCAATTTGTGTTTTTACTGACAAAAGCACAACTGAGTGGTATTCAATCAACATAGCATATTAGATTAAGACCTAATACGGCGCTTTACTGATTTTCTTTTAGGCGGCTTATTAGTGGCAACACTTGGCTTACGCGACTTAACCACTTTGCCCTCTGACTCTTTTTCTTTTGGTGGATGCGCCAATACGCTCCCTCTACGTTTATGTACTTTCGGCCTAAATACTGCTGTTGCTTTATCTTTTTCGTGCTTACTTAATTGTTTATGCGGTGTTTGTGGCACATCCAATCCTGCCCATTCC
>JBLLNR010000023.1:0-19538 GCA_048058875.1 Methylotenera sp.
GTTATTCAGCTTTCAGGACACAATTAGCAAAAATATTAGACAAAGTTAACCTTGATCATAAGCCAATGCTCATTACAAGACAGAATGGAAAACCTGCGGTTGTGATGAGTTTAGAAGATTTTCAGTCTTACGAAGAAACGGCTTACTTAATGGCTAGCCCTGAAAATGCTAAACGACTAAATCGATCTATTCAGGAAATTGAATCAGGTAAAGCAACAATTCATGAAATGATTGAATAATGATTCTATCTTGGGCCACGGATGCTTGGGATGATTACTTGTACTGGCAACAAAACGATAGTAAGAAATTAAAGCGTATCAATTTATTAATTAAAGACATCAAACGTACACCACTTGAAGGTTTGGGTGACCCAGAACCTTTGAAGCATAACTGGTCTGGCTATTGGTCAAGAAGGATTGATAAAGAACATCGCTTGGTATACAAAGTCGCTGATAACAACTTATTTATCGCGCAATGTCGTTATCACTATTAATTGCTAATTAGTCAGCTTAAGAGTATAGCTGCGATTAAAAATATGCAAAATCAGACCGATGCTGACCAAAAATACCTAGTTTTCATTAATATAAGGTCAATAACAGGCGATTTCGCATTTTATAGCGTTTTAACGCGTTTTTGGCTTTTCACCTATATGCTTGCCTTAGCGATTTAAATTTAAACGCTCATAAAACACCTAATAAAGTCGATTTTCTCAACTTTGATCACTGCTGTTATGTTTGCCTTAAATTGAGCTCAATATTTGAGTAGGGGTAATCGATTTTGTTTATTTACATGGATATGTTCTGATGACTTATATCTATTACTTCGCATAATGTATATTATGTTAAATAGAATATTAAGTAGAATTCGTCGATTGTTCAGATTCAATTATTTTGAACAATCTTATACTTAGGTATCCCCTCAACAAAAATAAAGCCCCAAATCGGGGCTTTTGTTTTACATAAACACGTATTGAACGAAGTGCTAGTTATTTTTACTATCAATATAAAGTTTAATTGATCGTACACTTTGAGCAAAATTATCTGCGGCCTGTTCACTTATAAAATCAATGTTGTGAATTAGTCTGTTTCTCATGTTTTGTAGTTTTACTATAAACAAGAAGTCTTCATGCCTAATTAATTCTTTTATAGCCAAAATTTGTGCCGCATTGGTAACATTGAATGTAGAAACCTTTAATTTATTTACCTTTAAAGCTAACTGTAGAGATTCTTCAAGTACATCCCATTCATAAGTAATAATATCCAATGGGCTCATTTTTTTCATTGAAAATGCTACAGGTGGCTCATCCTCAATTACTCTGCGCTCATGTTCTGATTCTAGGTCTTCAGGAGAAGGTAAACTTATCTTATCGTCGGATATTACTATGTCTTCAGCTTTTTCTAGTAACTGATATGTTTCTTTTTCAAATTCAATCTCTAACTCTTTATATTTGAGGCGTTTTAAAGTAGTTATTATCTCAATGAGTGGCTTGCGAAAATAAACAATCGCAAAAATTGCAACTGCTGGCCAAATTAATATTTGTATCAATTTAAGAATAAAGTCAGCCATTAATTTAATCTGATTCCTAGATTTTCATTTTCATGGTGTAAACAGTATCTTAATAATTATAGTTTGAAAAATATCAGCCTAGTGCGACAAGTTTAGTAATAATAATTAAAGCCAGTAGAGATACATAAAAACCCCAGACTGAAAAAGACTTAAAGGATTCTAGTTGCAACTCACAAATGTCGCCAATTGGTGCAATAGAATATAAGTCTTCTTCAGATATTTGCTTTTTGTGCAATTTGCTTATGAAACTGTTATATGAATTTCTAAATGCTTTTTCAAGAGCAAGATAATATGCATCTAAAGATGCAAATACAATCGTTGGTAGTAAAGCAATCCAAGCGTAATCTGGCTTACCTTTATCTGCAATTATAACTAAGATTGCTGCTACTAAACTAACGCACCACGCTTTACAATTAGTGCTGTTCGTAGACATCCTCATGATTACGTTTTGGATAATTCCTAGATGAGTCTGTATCGATGCAGCCTCAGGATCTACTTCCAAAAATTCTTTACTCATAATTAATTTCTCTTATTGGTAATAGCTGAATTCACCCATCTTCCAATATTACTTGATATTTCTCTATAAGCGAAAGATGGATTAGGATCATAACAAGGTATTAAAGACGATAGTCTTGTGCCATTTTGCAAAGTAAACATATCAAACGGGTTTTTACCTTTTCTACAAATTCCAGTTCTGGGGCATCTTAAGTTATGAATATGAATTCCTAACAATGCTTTTCCATCATTCCAGGCTTTTTCAATCTCATATTGTACCCAAGGCCTATCGGATGTTTCGGTACCAATAAGTACAACTACGCAACGTTTATATTTCATATTAGTATCAATCCAGCTTTTTACAGCATTATCACCTGAACGCTTAAGGCGTTCCCACTCATTAGCAGATGTAGGCGAGTTCCCTTCTATAAAGCCCATATTTCTAACTAACTGAACACGCATTACATCATTGTGATAATGGAAACTATAAAAAACAGGAATCTTTATCATCTGATTCTCCATAAAATTTTATTAAAATTACTTGAATAGTTTTTTTTCCAGAATACTTAGATCTTCTAGTGTAATGTTTGGATTTTTCTTTGCCTCGCTCAGAAAAAAATCGCCATGTTTCATTATTAAGTTTGCAAATGCCCCTTTTTCTAAGCCACTTGAGTTTTGGCCAATATCTTTTCGTAAAGCTCTAAAGAAATCGTCCATCAAGAAAACACTTTTTGCATCAGGCACAGTTGATTTAAGGCGATTTATCCACTTAAAGTAAGTTGAAAGCACATCGCTACCCCCCCCACAATATTAATTTCCTTTGCCACTGTCGCAAAAAGTTAACCAAATCATCTTCAGAATCATCTTTTTTCTCATTTTCTGAAGGATTTTCAAATAATTTAAATAGTTCGCTTAAAAACTCATCATATATTTTTATTTTTTCTGCACGAAAATGGGCTTCTACTTCTTTTTTTCTTTCGAAGTAACGACCTAACATAACGGTTGCTGTTGATGCTATTAGTGTAGTAGCAGCAGCTACTACAGCAACTGCTAATTGAGGGTTAATGCTAATTAATTCTGCCCATATTAACCTAAAGATATGATAAATAAGCCAAGATAAAAAAATGACTATAGATATTGCTAATAGAAATGAAATAAAATTCTTTAAAAAAGCACGCATGGTATAACCTCAAATTGATAATCAATATTTAAGGGTCAAACTAGACCCTTGTATCTTACCAACAACTCAGAAATGAGTTAAATTGCTCTAACGCGAAGAGCAGGAAGAATGGATGCCGAGCGAGCCCCTTAGGCCTAGAGCCAGTAATTAAGATTGGTGACATTCTTCCAACCTATATTCAACAAGATCGGACGGTATCTTAGGACTGACGGTTGTCATGATCCTGCATGCACAAGGTTGATCTGAATTGGGATGTGCAATTCGCTTGGGGAGTTTATTTCTCTGATTGTAAGGAGTTAAAAATGTCTAGCGTTGAATGGCCGATACTCGGCATTGATATATCCAAAGCAAAGTTTGATGTCGCGTTATTGATTGATAGCAAAGTCAAAAAGACTCGCGTATTTGAAAATAATCTAACAGGCTTCAAAGCGTTATCTCTTTGGCTAACCAAACAACAAGTTGTACAGTACCATGCTTGCATGGAAGCCACTGGTGTTTATGGTGATGAACTAGCCACTTACCTAGTTGACCAAGGCATTGAAGTGAGCATTGTCAATCCTGCTCAAATAAAAAGCTTTAGTGGTGCACAGCTCAACCGAGCTAAAACAGATAAAGCCGATGCAAAGTTAATTGCGCAGTTTTGTGCCAGTATGCGGCCTGAGCCTTGGATGCCGCCACCTTTGCCTGTGCGTGAGTTACAAGCATTAGTTCAACGCTTGGCTGCGCTACAGCAAATGGCACGTCAGGAACAGAATCGTTTTGATACAGCAGCGCCTGTCGTTCAGTCTTCTATCAAAACCGTGCTGGCCATCATTCATGCTGAAATTAAGGCTGTAGAGCAATTGATTCGCGACCATATTGATCGTCACCCTGATTTAAAAGACCAATCCGATTTGTTAGATAGCATTCCTGGACTGGGTGATGCAACCATTGCACGATTATTAGCTTTTGTAGGTGATGTACAGCGATTTAGCAATGCGAAGGCTTTAGCGGCCTTTGTCGGGTTGAATCCTACCGTGTATCAATCAGGCAGTTCGGTTAGAGGAAAGTCACGTTTGTCCAAAAAAGGCAATGCAACGATTAGAAGAGCGTTGTATATGCCTGCGATTGTAGCTAGACGTTACAACCCAATCATTAAAGAATTTGCAGAGCGATTGAAGAATGCTGGTAAATCGAATATGCTCATCATTGGCGCAGTAATGCGTAAGTTACTGCATATTATTTACGGGGTGCTGAAGTCAGGCAAACCCTTTGATGCTGATTATGCTGTTAAATATGCTTGACAGCTAAGACGGTATCTTAATTTTCATATTTAGCCTAGTTATCTAGTATGACAAACTCTAGAACACCAAAAGCAGCCATCAATCTCTAATAGAGGATTCTGTCGTTTTGCGAATACGACTGCATCATGACAGGTTCTAAATTCACCAAGATAAACTTGATTTTCAAAATTAGGCATGTGTGAACAGCCAGTAGTTGAGTTGTGTACTTCGTGTTCACCTGTATCTTGTTGCCTTCTGTTAATAATATATCTTGCCATTTTATAAAGCTCCTTGTTTTAAGGATTTAAATAATTGGCATGTAATTAACATTGATATTAAAACGTTTCCGTATTAGTATCACAGTTCCTACGCTGGTATGTTAATAACATGCCACCAGACCCAGAGATTGCATCTCTGGGTTTTTTCATCAACAAACACAAGATGTATGTAAAAAAGTAAGCCATTTTTACTATATGATGTGTAGTTGACTTTTTGATTATAGCTTGTTAGCGAAAAAAAACACGTTGTTTTCATGAAAAAAGGCGATTCAAAGCAATTAATCGTTTAGAAATCTAAGACTAGCTGTTTATCTTGCTCATTTAAGAAAGCCACCACTTCCAGCGCATTTGTCGAGATATTGCCACGCATGTAGTTTGTGTTACTAAGGAAACGGCAGGCTTTCTCGATTTTCTTTTGACAAATCCCCTGCTCGGCCAGCTTTAATTTTGCTTTGCATATGCGTCTATACCAATGCATACGACGCCTATTGCAGCGCTTCTCTATGCGCCAAGCGCAGTAGAGAGGCTTTAATTCATTTGTCCAATCGGGTAACTCGTAACTCATTTATTATTCCTGTTGGAAATGAGTTAGCAAGTCCTTGACCATAATTTCGGAAAATTTCACGACGTTTTTGGGAAACGCCTTAGTGTTGGTTGTTATGTGTCCGTAATATAAATTAAGGCAGACTATTAAAGTCTGCTTGATGAAAACTTAATCCTCTTCAAGCTGACTAAATAAGATTAAAATGATGAAAATTTTGTTTAGGTGATTTGAATGGCTAAAAATGAAACGATAAAAACCAATACTCAAACGGCAGGACATTTACTAAAGATATTATCCTGGTTAGTGTTTTTTATTGCAGGTGTGATGGTTTTGTCTGTCTTAGCAGTTGATTTGATGGCGCCTGAGTATGAGTCACCGAATTCTACTTTCTGGCCTATTATGCTGGCGTGTTTTGCTTTTGGAGCTTTGCTGCTGTTTATTGCTAAGGCGCTACATAATCACCTGCAATGGGCGCGTTATCTGGCCGCTTTTATTTCAGTTATCTCGCTGGTTGCTTTTCCAATTGGGACTTTTATGGGTTTGTTTATCCTTAACTATCTACGCAAAGGCTGGGATGAAGCTTAATTTGCCCTCTTTTACCGCATATTTTGTCAAAAACCTTTAAAATAACGCAGTTTTCAATATTCATAGGTTTGCATGGCATCCATAGTGCTAAACAATCGTTTAAGCGTTAATCAATTAGGTTGTATTCGCGGAGACAGGGTTTTATTTAAAAACCTATCGTTTCAGCTAGCCAGCGGCAAAATCCTGTATGTGCAGGGCGAGAACGGTAGTGGTAAGACTACCCTGCTTCGCACTCTGTGCGGCCTTTCATCACCCGCTGTAGGTGCTATTCAATGGAATGAGCAGTCTATTAAATCGCTTGCAGAGGATTATAACGGTCAAGTACTCTATATTGGCCACCATGCAGGTATTAAAGATGATTTAACAGCTGTTGAGAATATTCTATTTTCATTAACATTGTCTGGTTATTTGACTGATCGCTCGCAGGCAATTGCTGCATTGGAAGCGCTAGGTATTGCTCGCTGTGCTGAACTGCCTACCCGTGTTTTATCACAAGGCCAGAAGCGCCGTATCGCACTGGCGCAATTATGGCTACAAGATGTACCTGAACAAACACCCATGTGGATACTTGATGAGCCGTTTACTGCGCTAGATAGAAATATGATTAAGAATCTTACACAACATATTGAAAAATATGTAAATAATGGTGGGGTAGTTGTCTTTACTTCACATCAAACGCCTGATTTTAATGCAGATTTGGTGCAATCTTTAACGTTGGGTGAACATGCATAAACAGGCAATAGGCTCCTTTGCTGTGATGTGGCGCATCTTTATGCGTGATATCACGTTAGCATGGCGCAGGCGTTCTGATCTATTAAGTGTTTTCTTCTTTTTTATTATTGCGGCCAGTCTATTCCCGCTTGGTTTGGGTGCTGATCCTAAGCTATTGCATCTGATTGCGCCGAGCGTGTTGTGGGTGTGCGCCCTGCTTTCTTGCATGCTTTCTTTACCGCGCATGTTTGCGGCTGATTATATTGATGGGACGCTAGAACAGCTTATAATATCGAACCAGCCGATTTTGCTGATTGCATTGATGAAAATATTAGCGCACTGGGTGCTTTCTGGCCTGCCTTTGGTGCTAGTGGCGCCACTCATCGGCCTGCAATTTAATTTAAGTGTCAGTGAGCTACAAGTGCTTGCCCTATCCCTGTTATTGGGAACGCCAACGTTAAGCCTGATAGGTAGCATTGGTGCAGCGCTAACGCTAGGTTTGCGCGGTGGCGGTGTGTTGATTGCACTATTGGTATTGCCGCTTTACATACCCGTATTGGTTTTTGGTGCAGGCGCTGTGAATGCGGTATCGATTGGTATGAGTGCAGAAGGTGGTATTGCGCTATTAGGTGCAATGCTGGCACTCGCATTGGTTTTTGCACCATTAATGACTAGCCATGCGTTAAAAATTGCCGTGGAATAAAACAACAGCATTTAAAGGTAATACTGGTCATCTGGATTCGTTAGGAAACGTTGTTATTGTATGAATATATATAAGTACGCATCGCCTCAGACATTTTATCCCCTAGCAGGCAAGCTTATTCCTTGGTTTGGAATAGGTGCTGCAATATTAATTGTTTACGGTTTATATATCGGCATGCTGGTTGCCCCTACTGATTTTCAGCAAGGCGATGCTTACCGCATTATCTATGTGCATGTGCCTGCTGCCTGGTTTTCAATGTTTTTATACGTGGTAATGGCGGGTTATGCCATTTTAGGCTTAACACTTAACGCCAAGCTGTCTTATATGATGGCAAAAAGTATTGCCCCGACTGGTGCCATGTTCACATTTGTTGCGTTGGTAACGGGTGCTTTTTGGGGTAAACCGACATGGGGTGCTTGGTGGGTGTGGGATGCGCGACTTACTTCTGAACTAATCCTGCTTTTTTTGTACATAGGATATATGTCATTACAAGCTGCGATTGATGATACAAGGCGCTCAGACCGTGCTAGCGCCATATTGGCGATAGTTGGCGTGGTCAATGTACCGATTATTTATTTTTCTGTTAAATGGTGGAATACCTTGCACCAAGGCTCATCGATTAACTTAACAACATCACCAAGTATGGCGGCGATTATGCTGAAGGGGATGTTGGTGATGGCATTGGGTTTTTGGTTATACAGCGCAGCGGTAATCTTTATGCGGGTACGCCGTGAGATTGAAGATAGAGAACGCAAAACAGCTTGGTTAAACGAGGCTAAGGATTAATATGTATTGGAAGAGTATGAGCGATTTCTTACATATGGGCGGTTACGGCTTGTATGTATGGGTTTCTTTTGGTGTGACGTTTGGATGTATGGCGATAGAGCTGTTTCTTTTACGCGCAAGAAAATTAAGTCATGAAAAAATAAAGGATTTGTTGTAAATGAAATCACGTCACAAACGGATAGCCATTATCGTGGCTGGTATTGTATTACTCGGAATTGCTGCGACATTGCTACTGCAATCATTTCAAAGCAATTTGGTGTTCTTTTTCTCCCCCACTGAAGTAGCAGAAGGTAAAGCGCCTAAAGACGGCAATTTCCGTATTGGTGGCCTTGTAGAGACAGGCAGTATTCAAAGAAACGGTACGCAAGTGAAATTTAAGGTGACCGATACCGCTAAGACAATGGATGTGGTGTATACCGGCATTTTGCCTGATTTATTTAAAGAAGGTAAAGGTGTAGTTGCACAAGGTAAACAAGGTGAGGACGGTATTTTTGTAGCTGACCAAGTGCTAGCCAAACATGATGAAAACTATATGCCGCCTGAAGCAGCAGATGCCCTAGAAAAAGCGAAAGCAAACGCTAATGCAACGATGGCTGAAGGAGATGCACCATGATGCCAGATATTGGTTATTACGCGCTAGTGCTCGCTTTGATTGTTGCGCTGGCACAAGGTATTTTGCCTTTAGCAGGATTAGCAAAGAATAATGAAAAGCTGTTTGCTTTTGCAACGCCGATGGCGCGATTACAATCAGCACTTGTTATCTTGTCGTTCTTGATTTTGGATTATGCATTTTATGCCAATGACTTCTCGGTCTACTATGTTGCAACGACATCAAACTCTCACTTGCCATTGATGTTCCGATTAGCCGCGATATGGGGTGGACACGAGGGATCAATGCTGTTTTGGGTGACGATACTAGCGGTATGGACGCTAGCTGTTACATTCTTCGCCAAAGAGCTGCCACTGCGCTTTAGAAGCTCATTGCTGGCTGTGATGGGGTTAATTACTGTTGGCTTTGTGATGTTTATTTTATTTACATCCAATCCATTTGAACGGATTTTCCCTGCACCTTATGACGGACGTGATTTAAACCCCTTATTACAAGATCCTGGTATGGTGTTTCACCCGCCCTTACTCTATATGGGCTATGTTGGGTTTTCTGTTGCGTTTGCCTTTGCGATTGCTGCATTGCTCGATGGACGATTAGATGTCACTTGGGCGCGTTGGACAAGACCATGGACAACGGCAGCGTGGGTGTTTTTAACCTTAGGTATCGCATTGGGTAGTCGCTGGGCATATTATGAGCTTGGCTGGGGTGGTTGGTGGTTCTGGGATGCGGTTGAAAACGCTTCCTTTATGCCTTGGCTGATTGGTACCGCCCTCATCCATTCGTTAGCTGTAACGGAAAAAAGGAATGCCTTTAAAGCTTGGACTGTGTTGCTATCTATCTGTGCTTTTTCATTGAGTTTATTAGGTACTTTCTTAGTGCGGTCTGGGGTGCTGACTTCTGTGCATGCATTTGCAACTGACCCAAGCCGTGGTTTGTTTATTTTATTATTCCTTGTTGTGGTCATTGGCGGCGCCCTTGTTTTATTTGCTTTACGTGCGCCATCTGTTGGCTTAGGTGAGAAGTTTGATTTAGTCTCCCGTGAGTCATTTTTGCTGTCGAATAATGTGATTTTGTTCACTGCAACAGGTTCTGTATTACTCGGTACACTATACCCGCTGATTATTGATGCGATGGGGATTGGCAAAATTTCAGTAGGGCCACCCTACTTTGATACGGTATTTGTTGCCATTATGGTGCCAGGTATATTCTTAATGGGTATTGGCCCCGTGGCTAATTGGAAAAAAGCAACGCTGCCAGATCTAGCAAGTAAGTTGAAATGGGCAATGGGCGTGAGTATCGTCGGTGCATTGCTAGTGCCTAATATCATGGGTCGAATTAGCCCTATGATCGTAATAGGCTTGCTGATGGCATTTTGGGTAATGAGCTCATTGTTTGTATTGGTTAAGGGGCGCTTATCCTTGTTATCAACAGGTACGGTATTGCAGAAGTTCAAAACCTTTGGCCCAGCATTTAATGGGATGTTACTTGCGCACTTTGGTTTAGCAATTTTTATTGTTGGTGTCACCATGGTTAAAGGTTACGAGCGCGAGCATGACATTACCATGCAGGATGGCGAAACTAGACTGATTAATGGCTATGACTTTAGATTTGAAGGGATTAAACCGATTAGAGGTCCTAACTATGTCGCAAAACAGGGACAGTTTTATGTCACAAAAGGTGGTAAAGATGTTGCGTTATTAACGCCAGAAAAACGTTTATATCCAGTGCAAGGTGCTGTGATGACTGAAGCCTCTATCTCAATAAACCCGGTGAGAGATATTTATATCTCTCTAGGCGAAGAGCTGGAAGAAGGTGGCTGGAGCATTCGTATTTACTTTAAGCCTTTTGTACAGTGGATATGGTTTGGTTGCTTGTTAATGGGCATAGGAGGCATATTAACAATGACGGATAAGCGCTATCGTTTAAAAAATAATAGCGAGGTGAGTGCATGAAATTAAAGTTTATTATCCCTTTAGTGCTGTTCTTTGTACTGGTTGGTTTTTTAGGTAAGGGGTTGTTTTTAGATCCACGTGAAGTGCCTTCCCCTTTAATTGGTAAGCCTGCGCCTGCTTTTGAGGCGCCAATACTGGGTAATCCTGAGAAAATGTTTTCAACAGCAGACATGAAGGGTAAGGTCTGGTTGCTGAATACATGGGCATCTTGGTGTGCCGCATGCCGTGATGAGCACCCGCTTTTAGTGGAAATGAAAGAGCACGGTATTCCGCTATATGGGCTCGCTTACAAAGACACTGCTAAGGAAGCATCCGAAGTGCTTGCAACAATGGGCGACCCCTATCTTGTCACAGCAATGGATGATGATGGTCGCATAGGTATTGATTATGGCGTTTATGGCGTACCCGAGACGTATGTAATCGATAAAGCTGGCATTATCAGATATAAACAAATTGGCCCTATTACGCCTGATGCGCTTAGGAATAAAATCTTGCCACTACTTAAGGAGCTTGCAGGATGAGAATGCTTCTTAAAATATGGTTGGCCTTTATTCTGATTTTAAGCACAGCTGCTTACTCAGCAGATAAGGGTGCAGACCCTGAGTTTGAGGCAAGGCTAAAACATCTATCAAATGAATTGCGTTGTCTGGTTTGTCAAAACACGACACTAGCCGACTCAGACGCCCCGCTTGCGCAAGATTTACGCAATGAGGTGCGGAAACTGATGGAACAAGGCAAAACGGACGAAGAAGTGGTTGCTTATTTAGTCGCGCGCTACGGTGATTTCGTCACTTTTCGACCACCAGTTAAGGCCAGTACTGCCCTACTCTGGTTTGGCCCATTTGCGATGCTGATTATTGGGCTTATCACTTTAGTTGTGGTGCTTAAAAAGCGCGCTAAATTATTAGAAGCTGAAGATAACGAGCCGTCTTAAGTATTTATACCTGATCTAAGTAATCAGCATAGCCTTCTGCTGTCATTTCTTCTTTTGGAATGAAACGCAGACTTGCTGAGTTGATACAATATCTTAATCCGCCATCGCTTTTTGGCCCGTCAGGAAAAACGTGACCCAGATGACTATCAGCATATTTTGAGCGTACTTCTGTACGCACCATCCCATGAGAGGCATCATTTAATTCTGTAATATTCGCTTTGTCGATTGGCTTGGAAAAAGCTGGCCAACCACAACCAGAGTTATATTTTGCAGATGAAGAAAATAATGGTTCACCTGAAACTATATCGACATAGATACCAGGCTCAAAGTGGTGATCGTATTTACCTGTAAATGGACGTTCTGTGCCATTTTGCTGTGTCACACGGAATTGTTCTTCCGTTAGACTGTTTATAACTTCTTGCGATTTTTTGTACTTCATTTCCACCATTTTTTTGTGTTAATTAAATGATCTAGACTGAGTTTACCTGCACCATTAAAGAACAACGGTAGCAACATAATTAGCAGTAGCAAAGGTAGTTTGTAATTTCCATAACCTTTATCTGTGATTGCATATCCTTTCCAAAGTTCAGCTAGCGTACTCCAGCTTTCAGGCCAATGCACTGCAGCAATAGCTACTATCGTTAGTACGATTAAAGATACTGAAAAGAAGCGAGTCGCCAAGCCCAGTACTAACGCAAATGCGCCAACAATCTCGAAAAATGTTGATAAATGCCAGCTAAACTCTGGAGAGACTAAATTAAACGGAAATGGAAATGTGATATTGCTAAACCAATTAGTGCCATGCAGTTTTTCAAAGCCAGCTTCACCAAACTCCCATGCCAGAATAAATCTTAATATTAATTGTGGAAACCATGTGCCAATAGACTCTAATAAAGATATTGCCCAATGGTAAGATTTGCATAACATAGCGCATTTCATATAATTTATCCCCTTGTATTAATGCCAATTAGTCGCAAGGAAGAGACATTCATTACAACTTTTTTTTAGCCTGATAATACAGTCTTATCCCCAGTAATATGGCTAACGCTACTGCATAATAAATAGGCTCAGTTAGATCTTTTTTTACCAGTAATAAAAAGTGTAAAACAGCAAGCACAGCAATCAAATAGACTAGTTTATGTAAGCTCTTCCATTTGGTTTTCAATTTTTTCATCATATAGCTGTTGGATGTCACTGCTAATGGAATGGTTAAAATAAATGCGGCAAACCCAACCAAAATACGTGGATGCTCGAAAACATCATTAATCATTTCATCAAAGAGAAAGCTAAAGTCTAACCATATATATGTGATGATATGCAAACATGCATAAAAAAACATCCACAAGCCAAGTTGACGCCTAATCTGGATTTGCCAAACCTGACCAGTCAGCAAACGGATTGGCGTCATGGACAGGCTAAGTAATAAAAATACGAGGGCCCATGTGCCTGTGGAATGCTCAACGAACTCAATCGGGTTAGCACCTAAATCGTTGTGAAATCCAAGCCAGAATAGCCGTGCTAGCGGGATGCTGGCCAACAGCCAAACAATGACCTTCACAATGCGAATGTGTTTTTTATCCATCATTGATGTGATTAGAAGTTCTTTTTCAAGTCCATGCCAGCATAAAGCTGACCAACTTCTGATTCATAGCCATTAAACATTTTCGTTTTAATACGACCTGCGAATAAACCACCTCCTATTGGACGTTCGGTGGCTTGCGACCATCTTGGATGTGCTACTTTAGGGTTAACGTTTGCATAGAAGCCATATTCAGTTGGCCCTGCTTTCATCCATGTGGATTGCGGCATTTTTTCGACAAAACGGATTTTCACTATCGATTTACCGCCTTTAAAACCGTACTTCCATGGCACGACTAATCTCACTGGAGCGCCATTCTGGTTAGGCAGCAATTCGCCATAAACACCTACTGCCAGAATAGCCAATGGGTTCATGGCTTCGTCCATTCGTAGCCCTTCTGTATATGGCCAATCTAGTATTGGTGAATTAACGCCAGGCATCGATTCACGGTCATTTGCAGTGACAAATTCAACGTATTTTGCATTGCCAGTTGGTTCTGCCCATTTGATTAAACTGGCTAAAGGCAGACCTACCCATGGAATCACCATAGACCACGCCTCAACACAACGCATACGGTAAATACGTTCTTCTAACGTTGTAAGTTTCATCAGATCATCAATGCTGATGGTTTTGGCTTTTTTAACCTCGCCCTCGATACTTACTGTCCAGGGAAATGGTTGAAAGGTTCTTGCTTGAACGACTGGGTCTGATTTGTTGGTACCAAATTCGTAATAGTTGTTATAGGTAGTGATATCTTGATATTTATCTAGTTTCAAGTCTTTACCGTAAGCGGTCTTTTTAACCCCTTGGATTTTTTGTCTAGGATTATAAATCTCACCTTTTTTTAGTGCTTGCGTTGGTTGTGCTGGGGCGTTAGCGCGGCCGATAAGTCTAGCATCACCAGTCGTTTCACCATTTGCAATGGTTGCTGCTTTGGACTTAAAAGTAAGACCTGCTCCTGCTATTAACCCCGCACTAGCAGCTAATTTAATAAACTGGCGCCGGTGATCGAATACCGTTTTTGATGTAATTTCAGAGGGCTGAATATCACTTGGATTTTGCTTGGATTTGTTAACAATAATCATTGATCGCCTTGCGTTGTAAAATTAGATATTGCTTAGTCGCAGAAACAAAGCAAGCCTTACAATTAAGCGACTAATTTTTTAATTTTTGTTCAGCCACAGCAATTTCCGCCGCTAATTGTTTGGCGCCAATTTTTTCTGCTTGCTCTCTTGCACCCACAATAAGTGCTTGGGCGCCCGCTTTGTCGCCATTTGCATACATCGCTTCTGCTAAATGATAATTAGCCGATGCTTCATAATAGGCACCACCATTATCCTTAGCAAATTTAACCAGCTTTTTGTAATGACGTTCTGCTTCGGGATAGTTCTTGGCATCATAAAAATATTGACCCAATAGCAATGATGAGTCAGCGTAAGCTGTTAATGAACCAGCTTGCTTTTGCATGACGACTGCTTTGAGCTGGAACTCAATTGCTTTGTCGTGATTACCTTGTGCATTATAGACTTTTGCTAAATTTTCAAAACTTTCGGCACGCTCATTATCATTGTTTGCCAGGCGCAAGCCTGTTGCGTAACTATCAAGCGCCGCATTCAAATCCTTCTGTTTTTTATAAGTGTCGCCGATTAAGTTATGATTGATTCTGGTGTAAGTTTGATTACCTGTTTGCGCACAAATTTCAAGGCTCTTGGTGTAACTGGCAATAGCCTCCTCTGGTTTGTTGTTTGATTGATGCAGATTACCGATTAATATATATGTAATCGTCTTGGCAAATGGTGCTTTAGCAGCTTCAACAGCGGACTGCATGGTGGCGAGTGCTTCTGAGTATTTACCCTGAATTTTTAGTGCCCGGCCCTTACACAGTAAGCCTTCGTGATCAGCGCTTTGTTTCTCTAATATTGTTTCAGCATATTGGAGCGCTGTTTCAGCGTCTCCCTTATTAACAGCTTCGTTACAAGCTAACACGTCTTTAGAACGCTCTTCTGAAATTACATTAAAACTTATTAATATCAATGTAATAAAAGTTATTATTAAAGTTTTTTCTAACTTAATTTTCATGCTAAAACAAATCCTTTTGTTGGTTATCCATCTCATTTATCATATCAGACTCTTTTAGATCGTTATTAGTTGCAGGGCTTTTTTCTGAAGCACTTTCCGCAGACAATATCGCTATCAACTGACTTTCATCTAGTATTTGAATACCTAGGTTACTGGCTTTTTCAAGTTTACTGCCAGCCTCAGCACCTGCAACTACATAATCCGTCTTTTTAGAAACACTACCACTTACTTTGCCACCCGCTTCTTCTATTAATGCTTTTGCTTCATCCCGTGACATTGTAGGCAAGGTACCCGTTAAGACAAATGTCTTACCTTTTAAAACACCATTTGCTTCTTGTTTGCCGTCATGTTCTGGCCAGCTAACGCCCAACGACAACATGGCATCAATCGTTTGCATATTGTGTGGTTCGCTAAAAAACTGTGTTATGGATTCAGCTACAATTGGCCCAACGTCATTGACTGAAAGTAAATCGTCAACACTGGCTTTGGTGAGTCTTTCCAGACGCCCAAAGTGGTTTGCAAGGTCTTTTGCGGTTGCCTCACCGACATTACGAATGCCTAGCGCGTAAATAAAACGCGCTAGCGTTGTTGTTTTGCTTTTGTTGATAGCATCTACAACATTCTGAGCTGATTTTTGTGCCATACGCTCTAAATCCGCCAATACATCAACGCTTAAGCGATAGATATCTGCTACGGAATGCACAATATCTGCTTCAACGAGCTGGTCTACAAGTTTTTCGCCCAAACCTTCGATGTCCATTGCGCGTCTTGATGCAAAATGCGTGATGGCTTGCTTACGTTGTGCTGGGCAATACAAACCGCCAGTACAACGCGCAACAGCCTCGTCCTCAGGGCGCTCGATATGCGAGTCACATTCTGGACAGGTTTTTGGCATGACAAATTGCTTAGTACTTGTTGGGCGTTGATCAAGTAACACGGATACCACTTCAGGTATAACGTCACCTGCCCTTCTGACAACGACAGTATCGCCGATCTGTATATCTTTACGGCGAACTTCATCTTCATTGTGTAATGTTGCATTTGTGACGGTAACACCGCCAACAAATACTGGCTTAAGTCTGGCAACAGGAGTTATTGCGCCAGTTCGACCTACTTGTACGGTAATATCCTCAACAACAGTGATTGCTTCTTCTGCAGGGAATTTATGGGCAATCGCCCAGCGTGGTGCGCGAGACACAAATCCTAGCGTCTCTTGTTGCACAAACGAATTTACCTTATAGACCACGCCATCAATATCAAACGCCAAGCTTGTACGCTTTTCACCAATGCCCCTGTAATAATCCAGTAAGCCATCATAACCATACACCACTGACCGTAAAGAACTGACTGGAAAGCGAAGTTTCTCTAAATAATCCATTGCTTCCGCGTGTGACTTCAGTGGTGGAATACCCTCTGCCACCCCTAAGCCGTAGGCAAAAAACCTTAAAGGTCGGGTTGCAGTTATAGATGCATCCAATTGACGTAAGCTACCAGCAGCTGCATTACGTGGGTTGGCAAATAGCTTGCCACCGATTTTAGCTTGTGCCGCATTCAAGCGTTCAAAGTCTCTTTTAAACATTAACACCTCGCCACGCACCTCTAATAAGACTGGCGGGTTCTCAATCGCTAATGATGTGGGTATTGCGCGTATTGTGCGTAAGTTATGCGTAACATTTTCACCAGTATAGCCATCGCCTCGCGTAGCACCTTGTACCAATTTTCCGTTTTCATAAGTCAATGTAATGGCTAAACCATCAAATTTTGGCTCAGCTGCATATTCAACTGCCTCTAGATTTAAACCGTCACAAACACGTTTATCAAATGCAGCAAGTTCTTGATCAGAAAACACATTATTAAGTGACAGCATCGCCTGACGGTGTGTAACGCTACCAAATATTTCTGACGCACTGCCACTGACACGTTGTGTAGGCGAGTCCGGACTAATAAGCGAAGGAAATTGAGTTTCTAGGTCAACTAGTTGTCGATAGAGACCATCATAAGTGTTGTCTGATACTGATGGTGTATCGAGCACGTAATATTCATAATCATATTGAGCAATTTCATTTCGTAAAGCAATTGCCTGTTTACGTGCCTCATCAATCGTTAACATACTTAGTTAAATAAACGCATGCTGCTGTCGCTACCCGGCATAACACCGCGTGCAACCATCGTGGCATGGATTACTTTGAGCTGCTGGCGAATTTTTTCGATTTGTAAATCACCTAACGACTTTTGATTGTCATCGACGATATGTGCATTGAGGCTTGAAGCCATTTTTTTTGCAACATCGACCATCTGACTAAAGACATCTTCACAATTAGTTACTTTTGGAATTTCCATCTGAAATGTAGCACTTAACACCACGTTTTGTCGTAGGCTATCTGGTGTAAATGGCTGCTCATTGGCATTAACTAAAATAAACTTTGCAAAATCAGGTTTGATGCTATCAAAGCAACAAAACTTGCCGTGTTTTAGCTGCATATCATTGGCTTCTGCCAAGCCTTTGAATTTAGTACCATGAATGGGAGTTTCGCCTTGTATCAGATGTACGCTCACTAATTGATCCACATCCATGCAGAATTTGTCTAAATCAATCGCACGCATGGATGGATCGCCTTTGCCTTGCCACTCAACATGGGCATTAAACTCTAAACCAATGGTTTCTACAGCAAATTGAAACTTATTTAATACGGGTTTCGGCACGGGACCACGTCTGTCTGCTAATTGCATACTACAAGCAATTTGTTTAAAGCTTGCATTTTCATCTGTATCACTATCAATACGCTGCCATACATTATTGTCATCCAATCCATGCATCATCACATGCACATTAATTTCTTTAAGCATTGTTTGCATCATTTGATGAAAGGCATGGCCGTTAATATTTTTGCTGGCATACAAAAAGGCGGTTAAGTCTATCTGCGAATGCACATCTTCTGGTAAAGCGGATGTCACTAGTGGTTCAAATTCTGCGGGCAGAATATGTTTTTCAACAATAATTTCTTTTTCTACCTGTTTGGGTTGCTCACGCTCTGTGTCGGTAGTTTGATTGCTTCTAGATAAAATATTGTTACTGGCAGGTATTTCCTGCGTTGGCGTTTCTGTGTTCTCTTGTTGTCTAAATTTTAATTGATTTGATTTCTCACCGTCTTCAAGCTCAGCCGTTTCTGATGAAGAGGCGCTGTAAATGCTAGGTTCTTCTTTATCTTCGATTGTTTCATTTAGTTTGCGCATCACCTCATTTTTATGCACATCATCCGCAAATTCTTTTTCTACAAGGGCTTCAGTGTCGATGTAAAACTCCTCGACCAGCACATCTTTTTGTGGAACGATAAAGTCCTCACTTATGTTCTCGCGCAGCTTTCTTTCTTGCAGCCAGTTGTAAACAACAACGCCAGCAATGATGAAAACGCCTAAAATAATCAGTACTATTTGCAGGTCAGACATTCTTTTATTCTACTTCGAATTTATACTCATGTTTAATAATTATTGGCAATTTAAGCATGCATTTGTATGGCGGCATCGATATCCACATCAACAATACGGGACACGCCAGATTCCTGCATAGTGACACCAATCAGTTGCTGCGCAATCTCCATGGTGATTTTATTATGACTCACAAACAAAAACTGTGTTTTTTCTGACATTTTTTTGACCATCTGACAAAATCTCTCTGTATTACTATCATCGAGTGGCGCATCTACCTCGTCCATCAAACAAAATGGTGCAGGGTTGAGTCGGAATAATGCAAACACCAACGCAAGCGCGGTTAATGCTTTTTCACCTCCCGATAGCAGCTGGATTGTTGTGTTCTTTTTACCAGGTGGCTGCGCAAAGACTTGTAAGCCTGTATCCAGGATTTCTTCTCCAAGTAACTCCAGCTTTGCTTGACCACCGCCAAACAGGGTGGAGAATAGCTCTCCAAAATGTTGATTAGCTTCATTGAAGGTTGCCATTAATTTTTCACGTGTTTCTTTATCGATTTTATTAATAGCGTCTTCTAACGTTTCGCTTGCTTCAATCAAATCTTGCATTTGGCTATCCAAATAGCTTTTGCGTTCAGTCTCACTCTTTAACTCTTGTATAGCTGCGAGGTTCACTGGCCCTAGTTCTTCAATTCGTTTTTGTAGCTGACTAGTTTTGTTCGCATAAGCGCTTGCTTTTGCATCAGATTCTAAATCTTTTGCTAGCGCTTCCTCGTCCATGCCGTTCTCTTTCAAGCCAGCCTGACATTGCTCAAAATAAAGTCTTGCTTCTTGTTCATTCAGTCTGGC
>JBLLNR010000024.1:0-28166 GCA_048058875.1 Methylotenera sp.
AATTTTTTAGTATCTAACATCAAAGACTTGTGCTATGCATTATTGCCTGTTAGCCTTAACGAGCTGTGTGTAATTCAGCATTAAGTTTCATCAACAACTTTAGGGAGGTAGTGATGGATTTAGGTCTTATTATTCAGTTAATCAGCGGTGCTGTAGGCGGCAATATTGCTGGCAGCGTAATGAAGAAGTCAAGTTTAGGAACAGCATTAAATTCAGTGGTCGGTATTCTTGGAGGTGGTTTAGGTGGACAACTTCTCGGTATGCTTGGTATGGGAGCGGCAGGTGCAGCTGGAGGCATGGACGTTGCCAGCATCGTAACACAAGTAGCGAGCGGCGGTATCGGTGGCGGTGTATTGCTTGCCGTTATCGGTCTTATTAAAAACGCAATGGCGAAATCATAATCTTGCAATACAAGCCTTACCCTTATGCGTTAAGGGTAAGGCCAGCAGAAATACCATGAAAACAACAAACATTTTTCTTTGCATCATTTTTAGCCTCATGCTCACTTATGCGGCAAACGCTAATGTGAGCACCAAAAATGCTGAAGGCATTACCATTACCTTTTTAGATCTGATCGCTAACAGTATTGTCCAAGAAGTATTAGTGAGCGCAATGAGTCTGGAAGGCACTAAATATAAGTATGGGGGCACTTCACCCAATACTGGCTTTGATTGTAGTGGTTTTGTTAACTATGTTTACAGTAAGGCAGCAAACCTTCAATTACCAAGAACCGCAAAAGGAATAAGTCGCTATGGAGATAGTGTCAGCAAGGATGATCTAGCGCCAGGCGATCTCGTCTTTTTCAATACGGCACGGCGTGCTTTCTCTCATGTCGGGATTTATATAGGCGATGGCAATTTTATTCACGCTCCCAGTAGAGGTGGCGCAGTTAGAATCGAAAGCATGCAAACCAGCTATTGGGAGGCTCGCTACGACGGCGCCAAACGACTTGATAATATAACTGCGAATTAGACTTTATTAACACAAAGCTAAGCTTTGCGATTATATGTCCTAGATGTCTTTCTGGATCTATTTGATCACGAATCAGTTGTTTTAACTCTTTGGACTCAGGGAAACGTTCTGCCTGTTGTCTAGAAAACAATAAGACATCATTCAGATGAACATCAAAAATACCGCCAGTGCCCGGCACTAAACTGACACGCATCAAATCCTCTTCAAACGTTATGAGCAACTCCTGAGCAAGCCAAGCTGCACGTAACAGCCATCGACACTGTGTACAGTAAGTGATCGTCACACAATGTGAATTTTTCACCAATTACCCCAATTATTCATTTTTTACACTAGGAAGTGATATATTGCATTGAAAAATCATAAATTGAACCTATTATATCCTCAAGTGTTCATATACACTTATGAATGGTTTATTCTTAAAGTATAAAGGTAATACATGCGCGCAACATTTAAAAAATTAGGCTTAATCAGCTCTGGCATTTTAATTGGGGTATTGATTAGCCTCAACCTATCTGCACTGGCAGCGAAACTTGGTGTTTCTGAGCTACCTGTTGATGATTTACGAGTATTTGCAGAAGTTTTCGGTAAGGTTAAAAGCGATTATGTTGAGCCTGTAGAAGACAAAAAGCTCATCAATGAAGCACTATCTGGCATGCTTCAAGGGTTAGACCCACATTCAGCCTATATGGACAAGGATGCATACAAAGATTTACAAGCTGGCACACAGGGTGAGTTTGGTGGGCTTGGCATTGAAGTCACGATGGAAGATGGATTAGTAAAAGTGGTGTCACCTATCGAAGATAGCCCAGCATACAAAGTTGGCCTAAAACCAGGTGACCTAGTGATGAAACTAGATGATGAGCAAGTCCGCGGCATGACATTGAATGATGCTGTTAAAATCATGCGCGGCAAACCTGGTACAGACATCACATTAACGGTGCTGCGTAAAAATGTAGACCAACCATTAACTTTTAAAATCACACGCGATATTATTAAATCGCAAAGTGTAAAAAACAAATATATCGAAAAAGACTATGCCTATGTCCGTATTACACAGTTTCAAGAACATACGGGTGAAGATCTAGCAAAAGCGCTCATCTCGTTACAAAAAGAGAATAAAGGACCGTTTAAAGGGTTGGTATTAGACCTGCGCAACAACCCAGGTGGACTATTAGATGCAGCAGTAGGGGTATCAGCCGCATTCCTGCCTAAAGATAAACTAGTGGTCTACACTGAAGGTCGTGTCGAAGATTCAAAAATGAAACTAACTTCTAACCCTAGAGACTACGCAAGACGTGGCAAAGCAGACTATATGAGAAATGTGCCAGAAGACTTCAAAGAAACGCCTATGGTTGTGTTGCTAAATGCAGGGTCAGCCTCAGCTTCAGAGATTGTTGCTGGCGCATTGCAAGATCATAAACGTGCCACAATTCTAGGTGTAACGAGTTTTGGTAAGGGTTCTGTACAAACGATATTACCGATGAATAATGGTAGTGCAATTAAACTGACTACAGCTCGCTACTTCACACCTAACGGTCGTTCTATACAAGCCAAAGGGATTGTTCCTGACATCAAGGTTGGGGATGGTTCTGACGATTCACATCAAGTACATGAAGCCGATCTGAAAGGTCATTTATCTAATCCAACAAAAGCAGATAAAGCAAATCATGTACTTGAAAAAGAGGACACACTGAAAGATGCTGCTATTGAAAAAATGCAGGAAAAGAAATTTGCTGAGCCTAAAGGTCCCGTTGAACCAGCTTCAAAAGATGACATTCAGTTTGTTCAAGCAATGAACGTATTAAAAGGTTTACCAGTTGAAGCTGACCCGGAAGATAAAATCGAAGCAGCAAAACAGCCATAAGTTTCACTGAATAAAGAAGCCCCACTGAGTAAGAAATAGTGGGGTTTTTTGTTACAAAAAAAAACATAAAAGCAGTTGCTTTAATAGCATTTTAAATTAAACTATTTCCATGATTATTGACCATCTTATTAATACATTTGATACCGCATTGCGAACCGTATTTACTGAAGCAAAAGCAACGCGAGACCATCCCGATGCAGCCATCGAAGGTGATACGGTCACTGATGCACAAAAGGAGCAAGTCATAGCTTTGATGCGAATTAATCATGTTGGTGAAATATGTGCGCAAGCACTGTATAGTGGTCAAGCATTCACATCTCGCAATCCTCAGATCGTGAAGGCTTTAGCGCATGCCGCTACTGAAGAAACAGATCATTTAGCGTGGTGTGAATCACGCATTAAAGCCTTAGGGGGTAGAAAAAGCTTGCTAAACCCACTCTGGTATATTGGTAGTTTTACAATCGGCGCTGTTGCAGGCGCAATAGGTGATAAGTGGAATTTAGGATTTTTGGCCGAAACTGAGCAACAAGTTAGCGCCCACCTATCCAATCATCTAGCGCTACTGCCTAGCGACGATAAAAAAACACGTGCAATTATTGAACAAATGCACATTGATGAAACCTCTCATGCTCAAGAAGCAGTTAATTTAGGCGCAGCTGAATTACCTGATTCTGTTAAAAAGGCGATGAAAGTTTCCTCTAAAATAATGACAACAACTGCGTATTACGTTTAAAGGTAAGAAATGGATAAATTTAAGGATGTATTGCTTGACTTGGATGATGCGGACGATGTTTTACGCATTGAGCTATATTATGAAGATGGAGAATCGGCTGGTGTTATTCACAACAAACCTGGCAGCACCGGTTCAGTAAAAGTCTACAATCATCTATATAAAACATTCGGTAGTATTGATGTAGATGCTGCTGTTGAAGGTTTGTCGCTATATGCAGAGCATACAGCAGATGCAGAAGACCATCCTGGCAAACACCCAAACATTGATCGTCTGTTTAATGTTATTGATGATCAAGAGCCGTTAACGGTAAAAATTATTCCAGTCGAATAACCTGATCTAGCTACGTGATTTGGCAATCGGAGGATGATAAATCAACTCCAACAAATGCCCTACACTATCTAAACAATAAAACCCACGTGAGCCATCACGATGGGTTTTTGGTGCTTCAGTAATACGCACGCTAGCCTGAACTAAATAATCATACCATTGATCCACTGCCTCTTTACTATCAAGCACAAACCCAATGTGGTCTAAACGTTGATGCGCAGCAGGGGTATAATCAACACGGTGTAAAGCGAATACATCACCACCGTTAGTCATATAAACATTGTCAGCATCTGGTTGCCACTCAATTTGCATTCCCATGATGCGTGTGTAAAAATCAATCGCGATATCCAACTCTTTTACAAATAAGGCAATGTGCCGGATACCTAGCATACCCTGTGGCTGTTGCATGCTTAATTAACCTCTACTGGCTTGATCTCATAGTCATGGGTAATCGTCACACTCTTACTTAGCATGATAGATGCAGAACAATATTTTTCGGCTGACAATGAGACTGCTCGCGCCACTTGCTTTTCATTCAAGCCATTACCAGTCACAACAAAGTGGACGTGAATCTTCGTAAACACTTTGGGGATTTCTTCAGCTCGCTCTGCATTAATCTCTGCGACACAATCGACAACTGCTTGGCGAGATTTTTTTAAGATGGTTACAACATCAAACGAGGTGCAACCACCCATCCCAATAAGTAGCATTTCCATCGGGCGCATACCAATGTTACGACCACCATTTTCTGGCGCTCCATCCAGCACGACTGCATGTCCTGTTTCAGATTCACCCATAAAGGCAACGCCTTCAATCCACTTCACTCTTACTTTCAATTCACTTCCCTTTAGAAGATTGCGCTTTTACTTAACGTCTAACAGTTCTACATCGAAGATTAATGTAGCATTAGGTGGAATAACACCTCCCGCACCACGTGCACCGTATCCCATCTCAGGTGGAATAATCAGCGTCCGTTTACCACCAATTTTCATGCCCGCAAAACCTTGATCCCAGCCCTGAATCACTTGCCCAGCGCCTAATGGAAACTCAAATGCCTGACCTCTATCCAATGAACTATCAAACTTTTCACCTTTTTTATCTAGTGCATTCTCATCATACAACCAACCGGTGTAATGCACGCTTACTGTAAAGCCGATTTCTGCTTCACGCCCATCTCCGACAACGGTATCGTTTTTAACAAGTTCTGTAATAGTTTGTGTCATTTCTGTTGTTTCCTTATTGTTTTCTGCAACATTGCTAGATTCAGCCTGACATGCGTTTAATACCATTAAACACAAAGCTGTAATTAGTAATTTTGATTTATTCATCATGACCTTCATTCGATTGATAAGAATTCAATCCAGTATGATACTGCATAATCGATTAAGTTCTAAGTAGCACCAAGCTCTTAAGGGTGAGCATAGACCCAGTTAATCAAGGCGTCTTGTGCTTTTTTGCTTGCTGATGCTTTCGCATTGTTAACAATCATCACGACTACATTACGCCTATTGTTGGCATCTAACACATACCCAGCTATGGCACTTACGCCATTAATAGAGCCTGTCTTCATATGCGCTTTCGCACTGACAGGTGTACCTCTCAACCGTTTAATTAGGGTGCCATCTAATGACAGAATAGGTAGTGAAGACATTAATTCTGGCATCGTTGGACCGTTGTAAGCATCAATCAATAATTGCCCTAAATCATTAGCTGTAACGCGCTCAATTCGTGATAATCCTGACCCATTTTCAATCACTATTCCATCTGCATTTCTGCCTTTATCCATTATCCAAGACTTCACTGCCAGCATGCCCCTCACTTCATTTGCTGGCATATCATGATGTTCAGCGGCAATCGTTAACAAAAGCTGTCTTGCCATCACATTATTACTCCACTTGTTGATATCACGCACAATATCCGCCAATGGTTTAGATCCCTGCTCTACCAGCTTAACCACTTGCAATGGCATTTCGGTTTGACTTCTCAGGCTTCCATTGAATATGCCGCCCAGCTCATGCCAAAGCTTTCTAAACATAAAGAATGCATAATGCTCATCATCAAATAAGCTCAACTCTAAATATTTTTCACCACACCGCGGTGAAAAGTTACCCGTAAAAGTTACCACTGCTTTTGTATTAGAAGCGTTGACATCGTAATCAAAGCGACTACGCCAGCTACCACAGCCGCCCTTGCCAACCTGCATATGGTTAACAATTTCCACCTCAGGCAATTCGACTTCTTGCGCGATATTCACCTTGTCATCATGTACCGTAAACTTAAAGCTGGTGTTTCTACCATTCACTAGGAATGCGCTTGGCAGTGCGTTATATGATCGCCATTTTTCATTATCAAAAACCTTGTGATTTTCGACACTAGTAGCAAAGTAACTTTTATCAATAATCAAGTCACCTTGGATTTCTTTTAACCCCATTTGCCGCAAACTAAGCAATAACCGCCTAAAATCTTCCTCTTTAAAACTTGGGTCGCCATAGCCTTTAATAATCAGATTGCCTTCTAGTATGCCATTTTCCATTATGGCGCTTCGATACACTTCGGTTTTCCACCTAAAGTTTGGTTTCAGCAATTCTAATGCTGCGTAAGTAGTTACCAACTTCATCACCGATGCTGGGTTCATTTGTTTATCTGCGTTTACACTTAATTCAGGCTGATGTGCATCCACAGCCTGAACAAACATCGCCGCATCAGACTCAGGAATACCTGCTTTTTTTAGCGCATCAGCGACAGGCACAGGAACACCAGCATTTACCAAGCCAGCTGTACTTAACAATAAAAAAATAATCAGCAGATTTTTCATAGCGATTGCTGTATCGATAATTTTGTCGTTTGAATCATAAAATCAATTTCTGCCTCTTTAATGACATAAGGTGGCATAAAGTAAATAGTATTCCCGATAGGTCTCAACAGTAAACCATGTTTTAAAGCGTGCTGATAAAAGGTAGTTGGAAAGGAGCGGTCCTCCACATCCACATCAAATGCGGCAATCATGCCTTTTTGTCTTATATTGAGAATAGGGAGGTTAGTAAGCGCTTGCATTTTCTCTCTGATATAGGCGGATTTTTGTTCATTTGCAGCTAAAATATTATCGCTTTCAAATATATTCAGTGTTGCGAGCGCGGCGGCGCAAGCCAAGGGGTTGCCTGTATAACTATGACTGTGTAAAAATCCTTTTGTTGTCCTATCATCATAAAATACTGCATATACTGTATCAGTTGTTAGCACAGTAGATAGTGGTAAATATCCGCCTGAAATGCCTTTTGATAAACAAATAAAGTCAGGCCTGATTTTGGCTTGCTCACAAGCAAACATAGTTCCAGTCCGCCCAAAGCCCACAGCTATTTCATCGGCAATTAAGTGCACACTATATTCATCACATATTTCACGCGCCCGTTTGAGATATATCTCATGATACATACCCATACCAGCAGCACATTGTATTAATGGTTCTACAATAAAAGCCGCCAACTCATCATGATGAGCAGCAATATACTCTTCTAAAGATTGTGCACAACGTAATGCGTATTCCTCAGCTGATTCGCCTTCCTCTGCCAATCTAAAGTCCGGACTCGGCATTTGCACAGATTCCATCAGTAGCGGCGCGTAAGTATCTTTAAAAATAGCGACATCTGTTAGACCCAATGCACCTAGCGTTTCTCCGTGATAACTATTTTGCAGGCTAATAAACTTAGACTTTTTCGGATGATCTGCATTTCGCCAATAATGAAAGCTCATTTTTAACGCAATTTCCGTGGCACTGGCACCATCACTGGCATAGAACGCATGCCCTAAACCTGTTAGTTGAGATAGTTTCTCTGACAATTCAACCACTGGTGCATGGGTAAATCCAGCCAGCATGACATGCTCAAGCGCATCCAGTTGCTGCTTAATAGCATCTTTAATCGTTGGGTTATTATGCCCAAACAAATTTACCCACCAAGAACTGACACCATCCAGATATCGCTTATTATTAAAATCTGTAAGCCAAACCCCATTGCCACGACTAATGGGTATAAGTGGCAATGTCTCATGCTGCTTCATTTGCGTACATGGGTGCCAAACTACATTTAAGCTTCTGTTTAATAAGTGCTGGTTATTCATTATTTAGATTGTACTAGTTTTTTGAAAATAGTTTTGTTAACAAAAACTCAATGTTTTTTAATCACTGATAACAGTTGATCTACTTTTATCAACAATATTTAATTTAAGGTTACTATGGAGATACTAAGTTTACTATCCAATTTAGATGGGCAAATCGCTCATTTCATTGCTGCTCATGGCAATCTGGTTTATCTGCTCCTTTTTTTATTGTCTTTCTAGAAATTGGTGTTTTTCCCTTGTTTTTCTTTCCTGGTAATCCTCTTATTTTTATTGTTGGCTCTTTTTGCAAAATAGCAGCACTGAGCCTAATACCAGCCATAGCCACACTAACAACAGCCATTATTCTTGGCAATTTATTGAGCTATCAAATAGGTAAGCTATTTGGTGATAAAATCAGTCGTAGCAACTCGCCATGGGCAAATAAGAATGCGCTGGATAAGACAAGAGTATTTTATGCAAAATATGGCACGTATACACTCATGATTTCACCATTTATTGCAATGGTAAGAACCTTTGCGCCCTTACTTGCCGGGGTTAGCCATATGTCCTACCGAAAATATTTGTTCTCTTCGACAGTAGGCGGCGTTTTATGGATAGGCATACTAGTAACTGCAGGTTACATCTTTAGCAGTATTGCTTTTGTGCAAGAGCATATGGCAAGTATAGTGCTATCTGGCTTAGCCATTGGTATTGGTTTTGTCATTTACGGCATCTTAAAATCTAGAAAAAACCGAAAGACTGCATAACGTTATGGCGCAGGATTCATCATTGTTAGATGAATATGTTCAATATCAGCGATTAAATCATCACTTAGAACAGTTTGATAAGCATCAATATTCTCTTTTAGTTGCACCATACTTGTCGCACCAATAATGGTACTAGTGACAAACCAACGATGATACACATAACTCAATGCCATTTGCGTAGGCGTTAAGCCATTTGCGCGCGCTAGCTTGGCATATTCCGCCACAGCAGGTATTACATTCGGTTTTTTATAGCGTTGCGCATAACCCAAAAATTGCGTTACACGCCCCTTTGCTTGCGGGTCATCAATATACTTGGCGGTAAGATGACCAAATGCCAGTGGTGAATACGCCAGCAAACCAATATTCTCCCGATATAAAACCTCTGTTAAGCCAAACTCCATACCTCGATTCATTAGGTTATAACAGTTTTGAATGCTGGCGATGCGCGGCAAATTGAATTCATTGGCAATACGGCAAAACTCCATCACACCCCATGGCGTCTCGTTAGAGATACCAATCGCGCGCACTTTGCCTTCTTTAATCAGCGCTGCTAGTGTCTCTAGTTGCGTTTGTATGCTCACCCAATCTTTTTCGTCACCCTCATCATCAAACTCTAATGCAGGGTCAAACTGGTACTGTCCAAACAAAGGCACATTGCGCTCAGGCCAGTGGATCTGGTAGATATCCAAATAATCTGTCTGCAAGCGTTTCAGTGAATCTTCGATGGCACTGCGGATATTGGCGGGAGTTAACGAGTCGTCGCCATTACGTATCCATGGCATATAGCGATTACGTCCGGCTACTTTACTGCCTAAAATAACCTTGTCCCTAGCTTGCTTTTTCAGCCAAGTGCCAATGATTGTTTCTGTACGGGTAAATGTTTCCGCTTTTGGTGGAACTGGATACATCTCTGCTGTATCAATAAAATTGATACCTTGTGCTAAGGCGTAATCTAACTGACCATGCGCCTCAGCTTCAGTGTTTTGGTCGCCAAATGTCATCGTACCAAGACATAATTTTGATACTGATATATTGGTATTCCCTAGTTGCATGTATTCCATCAAGACAAATCCTTTAATGTAGCACTTTTGATACAGATGACTCATCCATCACGTAAGCTGGCACAGCCATTTTCATATCCCAACCAGCTTCTTTAGCAGCTAACTGTAACATACTGCAAATTGCCAAAAGAAGCTCTGGTGTAAGGTTAATATTGACCGCAACACCTTCCAAGCATTCGATATCCAAGTTCTTGGCATCATCAGATAATTTAAAGCCAGTGGTCAACATCACTTGATCATTATGTAATTTTTCACGAGATTGATATTCCGTTTGGAAATCCATTTTTGCCAATGCTTCTGTTGCTTCAACTTCTTGTTGGAATTGCTTAACGGCGCTTGTTACTTCGGTTGTTTTAAACGCTTCGGCAACGGGCAAATGCGCTTCCCCATTCAATACTGCCCATAACTCTCGAGAAAAGCGATAGGTAAACCATAGTGCAACTTCTGTGTTGTCGCTCAGCCCTACTCTGAACAACAAACGGTCTTGCACTTTATCGTAGCTAAGATTTAATTGCTGAATCCCGACAACTGGTGTTTTCTCAACTGACTTGTTTTCTTCTGTCAAACTTTACTACCTCTTAAAAAATTTCTCATATTTTTTTTGCGAATGCTCTTGAAAAACAACACAAGCACCCCAAGTTAGCAATCTAGCAGCGAGAGTGCTAAAATCTTGCGCATTGCAATTATTTATTAACATTTATTAGTTTAAGCATAACCCAAGGAGAAATCTAATGAAAATTCGTCCATTGCATGATCGCGTTGTTGTTAAACGTTCAGAAGAAGAGCGCACAACCGCATCAGGTATTGTTATTCCAGATTCAGCGACAGAAAAACCTGACCAAGGAACAGTAGTTGCTATTGGTAACGGCAAAAAAGACGACAATGGCAAAGTCATCGCTTTAGACGTTAAAGTCGGCGACAAAGTGTTATTTGGTAAATATGCTGGTCAAACAGTTAAAGTAGACGGCGAAGAATTATTGGTGATGACTGAATCAGACATCATGGCGATCGTTGAATAATTTCGACGAGAATATCGGTTGAATAAATTATTTAAACGATACATTCATTCGAATAAATTTTAAAAATTAATGCATTTAGGAGAATTTTAAATGGCAGCAAAAGACGTAAGATTCGGCGATGACGTTCGTCAAAAAATGGTTACTGGTGTAAACGTGTTAGCAAATGCAGTGCGCGTTACTTTAGGCCCTAAAGGTCGAAACGTGGTATTAGAGCGCTCATTTGGCGCACCCACCATTACCAAAGATGGTGTTTCAGTAGCAAAAGAAGTTGAGCTACAAGACAAATTCGAAAACATGGGCGCACAAATGGTGAAAGAAGTTGCTTCTAAAACCAATGATATCGCAGGTGACGGTACTACAACAGCAACAGTGCTAGCACAAGCAATCATCCGCGAAGGGATGAAATCAGTTGCAGCTGGTATGAACCCAATGGATTTAAAACGCGGTATCGACAAAGCAGTTGAAGCAGCAATTGATGAATTAAAAAAACAATCAAAACCATGCACAACCAGCAAAGAAATCGCACAAGTTGGCTCTATCTCAGCTAACTCAGACGAATCAGTTGGTCAAATCATTGCCGACGCAATGGAAAAAGTCGGTAAAGAGGGTGTGATTACTGTTGAAGATGGTTCTGGTCTAAGCAACGAATTAGATGTTGTTGAAGGTATGCAGTTTGACCGTGGTTACTTATCACCATACTTCATCAACAACCAAGAGCGTCAAATCGCATTACTTGAAAACCCATACGTATTACTGCACGACAAAAAAATCTCAAACATCCGTGACTTACTACCAACACTAGAGCAAGTAGCTAAAGAAGGTCGTCCACTATTAATCATCGCTGAAGATATCGATGGTGAAGCATTAGCTACATTGGTAGTGAACAACATCCGCGGTATTCTAAAAACAGTAGCTGTTAAAGCGCCTGGTTTTGGTGATCGTCGTAAAGCCATGTTAGAAGATATCGCTATCCTAACAGGCGGAACTGTAATCGCTGAAGAAGTTGGCCTAAAATTAGAAGACGTTAAACTAGACCAATTAGGTTCAGCTAAACGTATCGAAATCGGTAAAGAAAACACCATCATCATTGACGGTGCAGGTTCTGAAGACAGCATCAAATCACGCATCACACAAATCAAAGCAGAAGTTGAAGCTTCAAGCAGCGATTACGATCGTGAAAAACTACAAGAGCGCGTGGCTAAATTAGCAGGCGGTGTTGCAGTGATTAAAGTAGGTGCAGCAACAGAAGTAGAAATGAAAGAGAAAAAAGCACGTGTAGAAGATGCATTACATGCAACACGCGCAGCGGTTGAAGAAGGTATTGTTGCTGGTGGTGGTGTTGCATTAATTCGAGCACGTGACGCAATCGCTAAAGTTAAAGGTGACAACCTAGAGCAAGAAGCTGGTATTAAAATCGTTTTACGTGCGGTTGAAGAGCCATTACGTCAAATTGTTGCAAACGCTGGTGCTGAGCCATCAGTGGTAGTTAGCAACGTAGCAGGCGGCAAAGGTAACTACGGTTACAATGCTGCTAACGAAACATACGGCGACATGCTTGAAATGGGTATTTTAGACCCAACGAAAGTAACACGTTCAGCACTACAAAATGCATCATCGATTGCTGGCTTAATGCTAACAACAGACTGCATGATTGCAGAAGCACCAAAAGATGACGCCCCAGCAATGCCTGATATGGGTGGTATGGGCGGTATGGGTGGTATGGGCGGCATGATGTAATTTTTAGCTTCGTCTAAGAGGCGATTGCGGCGTTGCATTTTCTTGTCATACTCAATGTATTGCCATCGAAAATGCGCCTTGCACTAGCCTCTTAAACTTGCTAAAACTATGCTTACCTAGCTAGCATCCAAAAAAACAAACCCGCTTCGGCGGGTTTTTTTATAAAGTAGTATTAGCATTAATACAATGCTAAGTTGATTTTTTTAGTTAATAAACTTGTCTTCCTTCAAGCGCTCATATGCTAACAAAATTGCCTTGTCTTCAAACTGACTACTTTTATGATCATTCCAGTTATTAATAGCATCTACTACTGCTTCTGCACCACGAACGCCCTCTGAAGATATTACGTAGTGAACGCTAGACAGTAATTCCATACCAAATGGACTTTCATACCCTTGAATTAGTAACGAAAGTCTTTGAATTTTATCTACATAATGCTCATGGTCAGACTTGTCTAGAAACTCACTAGCCATTGCCAATGCTCCTGTTGAGGCCTGAATTAATGGCTGATCTTTACTATAGTTTACAATAAAATTTTTACTGTCCATCACCTTGAAAATCTTATGTAAATCTTCACTATAAGGACCATGAGTATTGCGAGAAAAGGTAACTCCATAGTCAATTCCCATTGTTTGTAAAAAATATACAATTTTCTGCAATGAAATCCGCGTTAAATATCCACCAAAATATGGTTCAAACTCACCGATAGTTTTAACTAAAATCGCCCTTTTTTCCGTCATATCACTTAACGGAATACTTTCATATTCTGGGCCTATAACACTATCCTTAGGGCCATATATATGAAAGTCAATATTATGTATATTAGAAAACTTCCTTTCCAAGAGTGACTTGACCTCACTCCAATCTAACCCTCCATTACCACAACCTAAAGGTGGTAATGCAACAGACTTAATTTTCAAGCAATCAAGCTGAGTTATTAAATCATCCAAACCTTGCTCGATGTATGAAAGCTTAGACTTGCTGCGCCAATGATCTTTCGTTGGAAAGTTAATCAAGTAACGCTGAGCTTTGTTTGAGTGCGCAAATAAATCATCAGTATCAAAAACAAAAACATTACCTGGGCGAAGTTGTTTATTCATGCAAAGTTTTTTATATGCTTTAAAGTTTTCAGGCCAGCGAGTTTTAAACTCCAAGGCAACTCCTTTACCCATCACTCCGACACAATTAACAGTGTTAACAATGGCTTCAGCATCAGTTTCAAATAAATTGCTTTTTTCGAAATAAATAGTCATTTTCTAAAAGTAGCACCCCGGTTTTACATAAATAGGAATATTCCAATCACTACCCTGCATTTGTAATTCAAGTTTCATTTTAATCTGATTATTTTTAACAATAATGCAATCAATAAAATTCAATTGCACTTCATTTTTAACCATGAATTCAGCCATCCTTTGACTATTACGGCTCTTATGAATACCATCATCACGATCCAAAAAGTATTTGCGTACCCCGTCATAACCAATCTCTGAAATTTGAGCCATCTTTGGAATCTCATCAAATAAAGCCCAATTTATATGTTCATCCAAGAATAATAAATCAGACTTAAATTCTGGAACTATTGCTTTACTGTTACAGCCTACGTTTGTGAAATAAATATTATTTCCCAGGTTTTGAAAATGTCGTGTATTAGATACCAGAAATACTATGTCATCAGACTTAGCAACACCAATCTCAACTCCGTCAAGCCCACGTAGACCAACATTTCCTTTATGAATAGTATAGCTCATTGCAGTTACTGGTGAGAAATAAAAAGCAACAAAGTCATTAACTACGCAACCACAAGGTGTTTCAAATTCTGTAGTACCTCTACGGTTTACAATAGTTGCATAGGATGTCTGATAGCATTGTTGCATTGGATAATGATTTTTTGCCCAAATAGCACCATCGTCCAAAAATTGAGAAATATTTTTATAATATGTAAGTCGAAAAATATGACGATGCATTTAAATTTATTACTCCAGTTTACACCAACATCAAGACTGTAGAACTCTATCTACCAATATTGGTTTTATCAAGGGTTTAAATAAATAATTCTAATTAGAGTAACAATTGGAAGCTTAGCTAGCATAGTTTGACTGACTAGTTTGCAGTCCGACGAATGCTGAACCAAATAATCACATACGGCGTACCGCACCCGTAACCAATCAAAAAATGGGGTCAGAGTAAAATAAATCTTAACATCTAGAGCTAACATGCCAAGTGCAGTGAAAAAATCAAACAGCCATCATTACATAAATTATATGCGCATGCGTTTTATGATGTTGGTCAACTTTAAATTTAACAAGTGCTTACAAATGGAAACACTTTAATACAATTTTTTTGTAATGAATTTGATGGCAATAATGACTAAGGAGTGTAGTTAATTTTTCTTTACACATTAAAAAACTAGGAGTTAGAAATGAAAAAATCATTATTTGCTTTATCTTTATTAGGCTTATTAAGCGCATCTTTTTCAGCAAGCGCAATCACATCAGGAGAGGCTGGTTTAGTTTCGCAAACCACTTCAAATACAAACACTACGGCAATGGTAACTGCAACGCCTTCAACATCATTTGATGCGGTTGCTGTGATTAGACCAGTGGTTTTCACCCCTAAAAAGGTTGTTGGACAAGTATCTGCAATGGGTTCTGCAATTAATACTATTCAACCTACGCTTGATGCACCTAAATTAAATTAAGTTAGTCTGGTTATTAAAAAAGGAGCCTATTAGCTCCTTTTTTAACAGCGTGCAAATATCGGGGCAGAGACCATTGATCGCATTCGCCATATGGTTAAAACGTGCTGTGATTCCATCCCCAGTTTTGGCGTTCAGCATCAGTCATACTAATGTAAATTCTATCGCCAGCGATGGATAGTTCTTCTGATATCAGGGTGCATAATGCATCTGAAAATGCTTTTCTGTCACCTGGCAATCCTAAAGACCGATAGTCTAACAATGCGGTTGGTGCTTCACTACCTCCCATCGACATCGGTGTTTTTTGGTCAACAGCTATCATCACATAGCTTTCTGGTTTGCCACTGGCTTTTGACACAGTACTACTGGCTTTTTTTATCAAAGCTGATACATCGCTCACTTCTTGGTTTGTTTTAATGTTTAAGTAGGGCATAGTTGACTCCTTTATTTGCAATAGTGGTATGAAAGTTTTATTGTCCACATACTGCGTTAAAAATGTACTCAAATGCTCATTTACATAAAAGTAAAGTCCGCTTCTGCATGCATTTTCGCCTTGTCTCTGAACAAAAATTGCTTTAGTGCTACTTTTTTAATTAATGTTGAAACATCCACTAAGGTTACTGCTCCAGTATTAAAAAATCAAGACCATAGTTTCTTTACCCACGATAGACTACTATTATGGTAGTTAATTCGTTTTAGGGAGTTTCTATTCTTATGGCACAGCTTGGTTCTATCATTCAGCACATTGAGCAAGCAACGCAAACAAAACTGAGCAATTACAGTTTGAGTTCAGTTGGCGGTGGCTGTATTAATACGGCGTATAAAGTCTCTGCAGGTGACCATTATTATTTTATTAAAGTGAACTCGCCAAGTTTATCAGCGATGTTTGAGGCAGAAGCGGCAGCATTAGACGAAATAGGCGCACTGAATTGTGTACGTGTGCCTAAGGTCATCACGTATGGTACAGCAGATGGCAAAAGCTATTTAGCCTTGGAATATATTGCGTTGGGTAGCATGCGTGGCGGGGCTGCAAAGCTGTTTGGGCAGCAATTAGCGCAATTACATCAACAAGAAATGCCGTACTTTGGCTGGCATATCGATAACACCATTGGTAGTACGCCACAAATAAACAATCGCGAAGATGATTGGCACACGTTTTGGCAGCGACATAGACTTGACCAGCAATTAGCCTTTGCTGCGCAAAATGGCTATACAGGTCGACTGCAAGATAGAGGCATGCTGTTAAGTGAAAATCTACATTTGTTTTTTGACAATTACAACCCACATCCATCCATGCTACATGGTGATTTATGGGGCGGTAATGCAGCGGGTGATGAAGAAGGCAAACCTGTGATGTTTGACCCTGCTAGTTATTATGGTGACCGAGAAACCGATATTGCCATGACGGAGCTATTTGGTGGTTTTGGCCATGATTTTGCCAGTGCTTATAATGCTGAATATCCATTAGAAGCGGGTTACTCTGTACGCAAAACACTTTATAATTTGTATCATATTCTTAATCATTTAAATTTATTCGGTGGCGGCTATTTAAGCCAAGCTGAATCAATGATTGAGCGGCTATTATCAGAAACTTAAAAAAGGTGAGGCCCTTGCACTAAAAAGATTTTTGTTCAAAGACAAGGCAAAAATGCACGGAAAAACGGAGTTTACTTTTGTGTAAATGAGCATTTGAGTACATTTTTAAAGCTGGATTTGAGCAAAAAGACTTTTGTGAAATGGTCTCAAGAAAGTATGAGTCAAATTAAAGTGCTATTTGTTTGTATGGGCAATATTTGCCGTTCACCCACTGCCGAGGGTGTTTTTAATCACATGATCCATGAACTAGGCACTAAAGATCATTTCCATCTGGATTCAGCAGGCACGCATGCTTATCATGTTGGTGAAAGCCCAGATGTGCGTGCACAGCAAACTGCGAAAAGTCGCGGCGTTGACCTGTCCTACATTCGTGCGCGTAAATTTACGGCTGGCGACTTTGAGACGTTTGATTACATCCTGGCAATGGATACGGATAATTACGAAATTTTAATGGCAGCATGCCCAAGCGAACATCAGCATAAGGTAAAACTCTTTTTAGAGTATGCACCAGAGCATCCAGAACGTGATGTACCCGATCCTTATTATGGTGGCCAGCGCGGCTTTGAGCATGTGTTTGATTTAGTGGAAGCAGCCTCTCATGGATTCCACAAATCAGTACTTCCGCAGGCATAGGTTGGACGAGCCTATCGCCCGCCACATGGTTGTTCTGCCTAAATAGAATTAGCTGAATCGTTTACCAAGGCAGCTTTTCGCCATTGGTATGCCAAAAAGTACCAGTGTTTGATAGATCCAACTCGTCCATCCGTTTAAGCAAGCCATCTACCGATTCGTCAGTGTTGATTAAGCCACCATGACCCGTCATATCGGTACGTACCCAACCAGGGTGTAAAATAGCGACGGCGATGCCTTTGGGTTTTAAATCAATTGACAGGGATTTGCCCGCTGCATTTAACGCGGATTTAGACATGCGGTAAGCATAGCTGCCACCAGAATCATTATCGGCAATCGATCCCATGCGGCTTGTAACTAAACCCACTTTGGAACCTTTGCTTAAATTATTCATTACCGCATGCGTGACCAATAATGGGCCTAAGCTGTTGACTTCATACATGCGTTTAAAGGACTCAATTGCCGCTGTGCTAATGTCGTTTAATCCAAGGCCACCCGCAATCCCTGCATTATTAATCAACCAGTCTATCTTGCGACCTTCCAGTTTAGCGACTAATTGATGCAAACTATCTGGGTCACTCACATCAACATTTTCAATAACTTCAACACCAAGCGCTTGCAATGCTGGTGATGCTTGACGACAGGTGGCGATCACATCAAAGCCACGCTGTTTCAGTTGCCTACAAAACTCTAGCCCTATACCACGGCTACTGCCTGTTACTAATGCTGTTTTTGCCATGTGTTTACTCCTTATTACTTTATAGGTTAGCTTGTAATTGAATCAATGGGGTCAGCCTCCATTGCTTTATCATTTAGCCCAACTTCAGGCCTGCCACAAAGCCTACTGTTGCGCTCACACCACGGCTGGTGATTCTTGACAAACGGTCCATTAAAAAACCGCCTGTGCTTTTGACCGCACCACCAGCAACATCCGCAGCACTTATTAGACTTTCATCACTAATGTCAGTAATGCCGTAGTATTCAAAGGCAAACATGGCGACAATCACAGCGCCACCAACAAATAAAGCCATTTTCAGCGCTTTTTTTGCAAAGTAGCCTACCGCAAGCCCAATAATAAATGGTGCGCCTACATCACCAATTAAAAATTGACTAGATAACCAATCAACCTGCCCATCTTCTACGGCTAACTCTTCATTCATGATTTTTAGCTCTCTTATAAAATCATGTCCATTCTATTACAAAAAAATCAATATCGCTCGACTTGGATGGTCTCTTATACAGTCCGCCGGATTACAATTTACCCTATTCATTGAATAAATGGGCAGACCAAATTTATTTTCTTAACCTTGCTGTAATGGTCTCGCTAGCATATTGTTCAAGGTTGTATTCTCATTAGCTACAAACGCTTAATTTAAATATTAATTACCAAGGTTACGTGATGTTATTAGATACACAGTGGATTTTATCTTTTTTACTGCTCGGCTCATTTGTTGGATTTATGGCTGGGCTATTTGGTATTGGTGGTGGCGGTATTATGGTTCCAGTACTGACAACACTGTTTATCTATCAAGGCGTGCCAGTTGAAAAAGTGGTTCATCTAGCGTTGGGTACATCAATGGCATCTATTATTGTCACTTCTTTATCCAGTATGAGAGCACATTATGCAAAAGATGCCATTCTTTGGCCTATTGTTAAAGTCATGGCGTTGGGCATTATTTTGGGTACCTTTATCACTACATTTATCGTGGTCAATATTCCCTCGATTTATCTAGCTCTATTCTTTTCACTTTTTATGGCGTATGTTTCCATGCAGATGTTTTTAGATAAAAAACCAAAACCCAGCCGAATGTTAGCGGGTAATGGTGGATTATTGTTGGCCGGTTCTGGTATTGGTGCAATATCCGCATTAGTATCCATTGGTGGCGGCTCTTTGACTGTCCCCTATCTGCTTTGGCAAAATGTCGATATCAAAAATGCTATTGGAACATCTGCCGCGCTTGGATTCCCTATTTCAGTTGTTGGCACTATTGGTTATATGGTCAATGGATGGGCTGCAACCACAGTTGAAGCATATACATTCGGGTTTGTTTACATCCCTGCCGTTCTTCTTATTTCTGCCACTAGCGTTATTACAGCGCCATATGGCGCACAACACGCGCACAATTTACCAGTTAAAACTTTAAAAAAATTGTTTGCATTGCTACTGATTGCATTGAGTCTGAAAATGTTATTTTCAATTTTATAGCCTGAGAGTAGCGTATACTAAATAGAGCTTTTTTATAAAGGAGGTGCTTGAGATGAGTGACAAAAATGTTGAACATATCCGTTCTGTGGTACAGCATTACATTGATGGAGCTAGGTCTGGCAAAGGCGATGAGATGAAACCAGCCTTTCATAAAGATGCAACCATATTCGGCTTTATTGGTGATGATTTGTTTGCAGGACCTATACAAAAGCTATTTGATTGGAATGATGAAAATGGACCTGCCGTTGATATCGTTTGTCATATTGCCAATATTGATATTGAAGGCACAATCGCAACAGTACGGCTAGAATCTGATAATTGGACTGGTCATCGATTCACTGATTTTTTCACCTTATTAAAATGTGGCGATGAATGGAAAATCATGAATAAAGTATTCCATCTTCATGCTTGATTAATAGTACAAGCATTGTCGAATAAATCAGCTTAATAGGCACTATCTAAACTAAGCATCCACACATAATCATACATTCGGCGGGTTACAACCCGCCGTATTAAACTGACACCATTTAATAATCTGACCAATGATTTTTATGTTTTATTCAGTAGAGATATCGCTTTTTCAATTTTATTTGAATCAAATTGTTGTTTAATGACTATTGTGTTGTATGATTATTTGATCGTATATGTAAGGGAATTTAACCAATGTTTACCAAAAAAATAATATTGGCGGCTCTTTCAATTTTACTCGCCATATTTACTACTCAATTTGCTTTTGCAGACGACACCCATAAAACAGAGCATGAGCACCATCATGACGATGATGGTCATGCAAACGAACATGAACACCATCATGGAAATGACGGTCATGTCGATGAACACGAACATCATCATGGGCAAGATGGTCACGCAAACGAACACGAACATCACCATGGTGATGATGGCCATGCAGATGAGCATGAACACCATCATGGCAAAGATGACAGTTCAATTGAGCATGAGCATCATCCTGAATAAATAATGATATGGGTTACCGCCTATTTTTAGAAACCCGCTTTAGCGGGTTTTGTTTTATCTGCCAAAGTCCGTCATAATGTCGCATTTTCTTGCTTGTTCTTATAAATATTTCAAGCATTTCTTACCTCAATCAACGAAAGCAAATCAACCAATGGCAAATGAATTAAAAACCTTAACCGAACGTTTAAGTTATATTGTTGGCGAAAACATGGCAATGCAACTTAAAAATGATGGTCTTGAATTAGATACCAATGCATTGGTACTAGCCGTAGTCGATGTGGCAACTGGCCATGCATCACGCTTAACACAAGCGGAAAAACAAAGCACAGTAGAAGAGATTCAAAAAGCGGCACAAGAAAAACAAGCGGAAGCACACGCTAAAAACAAAGCCGAAGGCACTGCTTATTTAGCAGAAAATGCCAAAAAAGAAGACGTAACTACAACTGACAGCGGTTTGCAATATAAGACACTTGCTTCTGGAAACGGTGAAAAGCCTAAAGCCACTGACACGGTAAAAGTACATTACAGAGGCACCCTAATTGATGGCACTGTATTCGATAGTTCTTATGACCGTGGTGAACCTGCCATCTTCCCTGTCAATGGTGTAATTGCTGGTTGGGTTGAGGCATTACAATTAATGAATGTGGGAGACAAATATGAACTCACTATCCCATCTGATTTAGCTTATGGTGCACAAGGCAGCGGCCCAGTGATTGGCCCTGACGCTACCCTTGTATTTGAAGTTGAGTTATTAGGTATTGAATAAGTCAACAAACTGTATAAAACCCGCTTATGCGGGTTTTATTTTATCAACCTGTAAGAATCAATTGCCAATGCTTTGCCGTTCTTAGTCTACTGATGTAGTATTTAAATACAATTCTTTGTCATACATTGTGTAAGATTTATAAATTAATCAATTGAGGTCGCCATGTTATTTAATCATTCTGCCACTCGTTTAATTAAATCCACACTTATCATAGCGCTTTTTTCTGCGAGCCTGATTGCTTGCTCACAAAAAGAAACAACAGAGTCATCATCTGAATCAACAGCAGCTGTAGTGATTACAAAAATCACTGGTCTAAAAACGCCCGAGTCGGTTGTGCAAGGTAAAGATGGCAAGATTTATGTCTCCGAGATTAATAAGTTTGGAAAAGATGGTGACGGACAAATCAGCGTGATTGAGAATGGACAATTGAGCATTTTTACTGATGGCTTAGACGACCCTAAAGGTTTAGTCATTATTGGTGATAATTTATATGTAGCAGATAAGACGCAAGTGATTAAAGTGAACCTCTTAGATGCCATGCAAAAAGAAGTATTTGTGACAGCAAGTGCATTCACAAAACCACCGCAATTTTTAAATGATTTGGAAGCAGACCCACAAGGCAATTTATATATTTCTGATAGTGGCGATATTATGGGCTCTGGCAAAGGTGGCGTAATTTATAAAGTCAATGCCAGTGGTGAAGTAACCAAATTAATTGATGGTGATGACAACCCATTGGTGATGGCACCTAACGGCCTACTCGCGGATGACACAGGTATATTTTTAACTTATGTCGATTTTACTTCTGGCATTTTATACAACCTTAATACGGAAACTGGCGAACTTACAGATTTAGAACAAGGGTTTGGTGGCGCAGATGGCCTTGTACACCATTCAAGTGGTAGCTTATATGTGAGTGATTGGAAAAATGGTAAAGTATTTTCTATAGGTGTGGATGGGGAAATCAAGACCGTTGGGCCGCAATATAAAGCAGCGGCTGATATTGCTCTTACCAAAGATGAGCGTTACTTGATGGTGCCTGATATGAATGCGGGTGAATTAGATTTTATCGACTTAACTCAATAAAAGCGCATTTTTCAAACCCCATTTTTTTGGGGGGGGGGGGGGGAGAGGTTTAAAATCTTATTACTCAATACGAGATCACCGAATCAGCTAACTGGTGGCGTCTCTGCTGCGAATTGCAATTCAGCCAATCTTGCATATAGGCCACCCTTTTTGCGCAGCTGTGTTGCATCACCAGACTCTACTACTTGACCATTCTCCATCACTACAATTTTATCGGCTTTTTGCACAGTCGCTAGTCGGTGCGCAATAATCAACGTAGTACGCCCTTGCATAGCAGCATTCAAGCCTTGTTGTACCAATATTTCTGACTCAGCATCTAGTGCACTGGTAGCCTCATCTAATAATAAAACAGGCGCATCCTTTAGCATAGCGCGGGCAATGGCAATACGTTGCCTTTGTCCGCCTGATAAGCGTGTGCCACGCTCGCCCAAGAAAGTGTTATAGCCATCAGATAACTGCGGCACAAATTGCGCTACTTGCGCCGCATTTGCTACAGCAATGACTGCTTCATCGCTAGCGTCGGGTTTGCCATAACGTATATTTTCTAATACATTAGCAGAGAATATGACGGGGTCTTGCGGTACGATGGCAATTAAGCGGCGTAAGTCATGCAAGCTGATGTCACTGATATTTTGGCCGTTTATAGCAATACTGCCAGTTTGCGCATCGTAAAACCTTAAAAGTAGTTGGAAGATAGTGGTTTTACCCGCACCAGATGGCCCTACTAATGCGACAGTTTCACCTGCATTAATGTGCAGGTTCACGTTATTAAGCGCGGGGGTTAGTGGGCGCGATGGATAGCGGAATGTAACTTGGTTAAAGTCAATCTCTGCTGAGGATGTATTCACTAATGGCAGTGGGTTCACAGCGTCACTGATGGCAGTTTCCGTATGCAATAACTCAAGCAAACGCTCAGTGGCACCAGCGGCACGCATAATATCGCCCCAGACCTGCGCCATCGTACTCACACTCCCCGCGACCATAGCCGCATACAGAACAAATGAAGCTAGCTCACCACCCGTCATCTCCCCTGCATTTACCTGACGTGCGCCTAGCCAAAGCACAAAAATAATCGTTCCCATCACAGCCGTAATAATCACTGCAGTCAATAGCGCCCTAACCTTAACGCGTCTGATAGCTGTTAAAAAACTTAACTGGGCACTATTGGCAAAACGTTTGGTTTCACTTATTTCTTGCGTATAAGATTGTACCGTTGGCATGGCATTTAAAATTTCACCCGCCATCGCCGAGCTGTCAGCAATACGGTCTTGCGATTCACGAGAGAGCTTTTTAACCGACCGTCCAATGAGTATGATGGGAAAAATCAAACAAATCATCAGACCAATATTGATTGAAAACAAATAGAAGCTGGTCACCGCCAGCATCACCATCCCGCCAGTAAATTGGAAAAGGCTACGTAACCCCATTGACGCAGAACTACCAACAACTGTTTGAATCAATGTGGTATCACCTGTTAAACGGGAAAGCACCTCGCCTGTTTGTAAGGTTTCAAAGAACTGCGGTGACTGTCTTAATACGCTAGCATAAACCGCACTGCGCAAATCCACTGTCACACGTTCACCTATCCAAGAAACCATAAAATAGCGTGATGCGACCATCAACGCCCAAAATGCGGCTAGGCCAAACAATACACCAAATTTTGTATCTATATTAACCGTTGGCACAGTACTATCACTTTTACCAAAGCCTACATCAATTAAATCACGAAACGCTAATGGCACTAATAATAAGGCAGCAGATGCAAGCGTTAACAGAACAAATGCAACAAGCATCTGTAATTGATAAGGTTTTAAAAACGGCCATAAATCTTTTAATGAGGCTACGCGTTTAGACTGCGGTTTTTCTAGACTGACTGATTTGTTTTCTTGCGCCATAGGCTTGATTTTCTATAGTTGTGCTTTATACGACCTGAAGATAGTAATAAAGTGCTGACCAACTAGTGTTTGATGATTTAAAGTATTTACTTACCAAACAAACAATATAGACTATGATTCAATGATACGGTACATTATTTTCCTATTATTTTTTGCATGCTTGACCAGCATCGCTAATGCCAACTGTGGTGAAAATGGTGTTTGGTTGCAGGTACTTGGCTCTGGCGGGCCAGAGTTAGGAGACAAACGTGCTTCCAGTAGCTATTTGATTTGGTATAACAATAAAGCAAAAATTCTAGTGGATATTGGTAGCGGCAGCATGTTGAACCTAGAAAAGACAAGCGCCAATATTAACGATTTAGAGGCGGTATTATTTACCCATCTACACGTTGACCACAGTGCAGATTTACCTGCGTTGATAAAAGCTTCTTTTTTTACACAGCGAACAAAAGACCTACTTATTTATGGGCCTAGCGGCAATCATTTGATGCCATCAACCACTAACTTTATCCAAACGCTGTTTGGTCCTAATGGCGCCTATCGTTATTTAAGTAGCTATCTTGATGGTTCTGAAAATTATTCCGTTAAGCCTTACGACATTAAGTTTGAGCGTAAACAAGCGCAAACAATCGTAGACAATGCTGAGTATAAAATTACTGCCGTACCAACCCATCATGGGCCTATCCCTGCTATTGCATGGAAAATTAAAATTGCAGATAAAACGATTGTATTCAGTGGTGACTTAAACAACGATAACCATACGCTTATGCACATAGCCAAGAATGCAGATTTATTAATTGCCCATCATGCTATTCCAGAGCATGCTAACGGCATAGCAAGAAACTTGCATATGCCACCATCTGTAATTGGGCAAATTGCTGCAGAAGCGAATGTCAAACAGCTTGTTTTATCCCACCACATGCTGAGATCGCTAACGCAACTAGATAACAGTGAAATAGAGATTAGAAGGCATTATAATGGCCCAATGACTTTTGCTAATGACATGCAATGCTTCCAGCCTTAAATAGGCTCAAAGTAGCAGTTAACGACGGTACTGCAATGCACTAAAATAGTGTGTATGCAATTACATTATCAAAGCTTAGGTGACGGTCAGCCACTTGTTTTATTACATGGTTTATTTGGCTCTTCTGATAACTGGGGAAGCATTGCCAAACATTTCTCGCAGACGTACAGAGTCATTTGTGTGGATTTGCGAAACCATGGGAAATCACCACACCACCACTCACAAAGCTATAAAGAAATGGCAAGTGACCTGCTCGAGCTATGTGATACATTGCATCTGGATACCATCCATTTGCTAGGCCATTCTCTTGGTGGCAAAGTGGCAATGCAATTTGCTACTGAGCACCCTGAGCGCATCGACATGCTAATGATAGTAGATATGGCAATACGCTCTTATGCAGATGAACACACGTATTTAATAAATGCCATGATGTCGGTTGATTTGCCTAGTATGGAAAGTAGGTCTGACGTTGATAAGGCGCTGAGCAAGTCCATCCTAGATAAGATGGTAAGGCAGTTCTTACTCATGAATCTGATTAAGACAAATAATGGTTTGCAATGGCGTATTAATTTACCAGCTCTTAAAGCCAACTATCTAGAATTCATCTCTCCAGTCTGTGAAGCAAGCTATTACCATCAGCCCAGCTTGTTTATCTATGGTAAACACAGCGACTATATCAATGATAGCGACATATCACACATTCAGACACATTTTACTCAAGCTAAGTTTACTCACCTTCCGACTGGACACTGGGTGCACGCTGAAGCACCAGCAGCATTCATCAATACTGTATCTGCATTTTTGAACGATTAAAAAGCTTACTTGGAGTAGGGAAAATGGAGTTCTGCGATAGTGGCAACAAAGTTGCCAAGTAGAATCCTATTATCATTTATATTTGTCGTCTAATCGGTCTTTGCTTTTTACCGACTAAATATGAAGCAGAAGCATCTACCAGTGCTCTGTTTTCTATCGCTGTTCTACCCAATAACATTCTGAATTTCATATTATCGCGAGCTGTAAGTGTCATTTCGATTGGCCACTTGTGACCCCCTATATCCAGCGTAGTTAAAATAACAAACCGCTCTTCTCTATGCCCACCAGAATCACTCACGACACGTTGGTCAAGTACATCCGACTGACAGACGATTACTGTTTTAACATCTTTTTGTTTTGGGTGAATACTAAATTCGATACGCTGCTTACCATTTTCAATAAACGGACGCAGGTTAAAAGCATGCAAGGCCGAGGTACGTGCACCCGTATCGACTTTTGCTTTAATTGCAGGTAAGCCTAAGTCTGGTAATTGTACCCATTCACGCCATCCAAAAGTCAATATTTCCCTACTTTCACTTGCCAAATCTTCACCCTTATTCCGTTAAAAATCTTATCGAGTCTTGATTAAACAGTAAGATTGTAAGGTAGTATGTCGCGAGTGACTATCAATACTTGCATTCAACAAAATTACAAGAAAACAACTTGATTGTCGGTTTCAATATTCAGGAGTAATTGATGAAATTAGCCATTCTATCTTGTGGCCCAACATCTTATAGTACACGTCGTTTAAAAGAAGCTGCGCTAAATCGTGGTCATCATGTGAAAGTATTAAATACATTAAAATTTTCTATCGATTTACAAAAAGGCATCCCCGATTTGTACTATCGTCAAAATGTACTCAGCGATTATGATGCCGTGTTACCACGAATAGGCGCGTCGATCACATATTTCGGAACGGCTGTTGTTAGACAGTTTCAAGAAATGGGTGTGTTTTGCGCCAATACCGCTCATGGGATTAGTAATTCTCGAGACAAGTTGCGTAGCTTGCAAATTTTGAGCCGCCATCACATTGGCATTCCAAGAACAACATTCGTTAGAGACAGAAAAGATGTATTGCCTGCTATTCAAAGAGTCAGTGGTGCACCAGTCATTATCAAACTTATTGAAGGAACGCAAGGGATTGGCGTCCTGCTTGCGGAGTCCATTAAGGCGGCTGAATCAATTATCGAACTACTACAAAGCCAAAAGCAAAATGTATTAATCCAAAAATTCGTTTCTGAAAGCAAAGGCAGAGACATTCGTGCGTTTGTGGTTGGGGATCGTGTAGTCGCGGCGATGCGCCGCGTAGCACAAGGGCAGGAATTCAGAAGCAATGTGCATCGTGGCGGCATCGCTGAAGCCATTGAGCTAGATGAGCATTACAGTGAAACCGCTGTGCGAGCTGCGCAGATTCTAGGCTTGCAAGTTGCTGGTGTGGATATGCTAGAAAGCAAGAGTGGTCCTCAAATTATGGAAGTAAATTCTTCTCCTGGTCTTGAAGGTATAGAAACAGCAACTGGCTTGGATATCGCTGGTGCCATCATTGACTATGTCTCCGCGCAAGTGGACTTCCCGGAAATTGATATACGCCAGCGTTTAACGGTGAGCAAGGGATACGGTGTGAGTGAAATATTCATACCAGAAGGCTCAGAGTTTCTGGGAAAAACAATTAAAGAAGTCATGGATGCTGAGAAAGATATCAATGTATTAACGCTGTATCGTCATGCGAAAGCCATCCCCAATCCACGCAGTGATCGGGTTATTGAGCCCAACGACAAGTTACTTTGCTTTGGCAAATTAGAGTCTATGCGCGGCATGATTCCAGATAAAGCGGTAATTAGGAGAAGACCAAAAGTAAAAGATTTACCGATTGATGAATTAACTAAATCTATTGAGAATAATGCT
>JBLLNR010000025.1:0-25661 GCA_048058875.1 Methylotenera sp.
GGTTAAGTAGAGTCTTTTCAACGGTTAAGCTTCCTTATTTTTAATGGCTTGTAATACAGCTTCGCCCAGTCCAGCTGGTGATTGAGCCACGACCGCTCCCGCATTTTCTAATGCTGCGATTTTATCTTCTGCACGTCCAGCTCCACCAGAGATAATCGCGCCAGCATGCCCCATGCGTTTGCCTTTTGGCGCAGTTAGACCCGCGATATAGGCAGCAACAGGCTTGGTAACGTGATTTTTAATATAGTCTGCTGCTGCTTCTTCATCACTGCCACCAATTTCACCGACCATGATAATGGCTTCCGTTTCTGGGTCTGCTTCAAATAATGCTAGGCATTCAATAAAGTTGAGTCCTTTCACAGGGTCGCCACCGATACCCACACAGGTGGTTTGGCCTAGCCCTAGTGCTGTGGTTTGTTGTACCGCTTCATAGGTTAATGTACCTGAGCGGGAGACAACACCGACTTTACCGCGCAAATGAATGCTACCTGGCATGATGCCAATTTTGCATTCGTCTGGCGTAATGATGCCTGGGCAATTAGGACCAATTAACTTAGTGCCATTTGCATCAAGCGTGCTACGTACTTTAATCATATCCAATACGGGTATACCTTCTGTAATACAAACGACGAGCTCAATGCCTGCATCGCTTGCTTCCAGAATTGAATCTGCAGCGTATGGTGGTGGGACGTAAATCACGCTGGCTGTCGCTTGTGTTTCACGCACGGCTTCGCGCACTGTATTAAAAACAGGTAAGCCTAAGTGCTCTTGACCACCTTTGCCTGGGGTGATGCCACCAACCATTTGCGTGCCATAGACAATGGCTTGCTCAGAGTGAAAGGTTCCTTGTTTGCCAGTAAAGCCTTGGCATAATACTTTCGTGTTTTTATTGACTAGAATACTCATGCTACCGCCTTTACCACTTGCTCAGCAGCATCTGTTAAGTTCTCGGCAGAGATAATATTTAACCCACTTTCTCGTAACATTTGTTTACCTAATTCAACGTTTGTACCTTCTAAACGGACGACAACAGGAATGGTCATTTCAACTTCTTTCACCGCTGAGATAATGCCTGTTGCAATAATATCGCAGCGCATAATGCCACCAAAAATATTCACCAATATGGCCTTAACGTTTTGATCGGCCAAAATAATCTTAAATGCTTTGGTGACGGTCTCGGCTGTTGCTCCACCACCTACATCTAAAAAGTTTGCAGGGGTGCCGCCGTGTAGTTTAATGAGATCCATTGTTGCCATGGCAAGCCCTGCGCCATTCACCATGCAACCGATGTTGCCATTGAGGGCGATATAGTTGAGTCCTGAATGATGGGCTTCTGCTTCTTTTTCGTCATCTTGCGACCAGTCACGTAAACCAGCCAGCGTTTTTTGCCGATACAGCGCATTACCATCTACCGTCATTTTGCAATCCAATGCCACCAAGTGACCATCTTTGGTTACAACCAACGGATTGATTTCTAATAAAGCCAAATCGTTTTCTATAAATAGTTGATACAAACCTTTGGCTAGCTTGGTGAATTCTGCGATTTGGTTACCAGCAAGCCCCAAAGCAAAGGCAATATTTCTTGCCTGAAAAGCAACCAGCCCGTTAAGCGGGTCACACACTTCTTGCAGAATTTTTTCTGGCTCGGTCGCAGCAATTTCTTCAATATCCATACCGCCAGCTGAGGAGGCAACCATCACAATCCGATCAAGCGAACGGTCCACTAACATGGATAAATACAACTCTCGTTCAATAGGGAGTGTTTGCTCTACTAATACGCGATGTACTGGTTGCCCATCTGGTGCATTTTGGTAAGTAACCAAGTGTTTACCTAACATACTGCCAGCCGTTGCTTGTGCTTCTGTTGCTGATTGTACGATTTTTACGCCACCGGCTTTGCCACGGCCACCTGCATGAATTTGGGCTTTAATCACCCATGCGTCACCTTCGATTTGTTTTGTTGCAGCAGCAGCAGCTTCTTCTGATTGCACAACTTCGCCCGTTGGAATAGCAATGCCATATTGTTGCAGCAGTTGTTTTGATTGGTATTCGTGTAAGTTCATTATTTAGGTAGGTTTGAGGATTGATTGTTTTAATACCGTATTTTCTCGCAAAATAACGCCTGAGGCTAGTAAAACAAAAAAGCCGCAAATAGATTGCGGCTTTTTCATCAATACCTCAAGATTTACAAATCTTGCTCCCAAGCGTTGCCATAGTGTTTGTCTTTATCTGCATAAAGAAACATTTGGAACATGCTAGTAAACCACATATAGGCGGAAGCAAGGCTATAGCCAATACCGCCTATGATAGTAAACCACGCAAAGTGCGGACTTAGTTTGGTTAGCCACCAAGATAAAATATCAATAATTAAAAATGCAAATGGAATGGCGATAATAATCATTTTTCTGCGTTTGGGAATGTTCACAGCAAAACTGAAAATAAAGCCCATAAAGAAGAAAATAAAACTAATGCCAAATAAGTGAATATGTGACACACGTGTTAAACCGCTAATTGTTGCACCCTGATCAGTTGCAGCAACACCCTGCACTTCTTCGTATTTTGTGAAGTCTGGAATACCTGGAATCTGGCTATGACAAACCGTACAGTGTTTGGCAAATACAGCTTTGTAATGTGTTTCCCATTGAGCTTCAGGTGCACCAGCTTCAGCCCATTTGATGATATCTTGACGCACCTCAACTGGCGCTTTATCCTGCATAGAGCCATTGAGTTTGGTTGCTAATGTACTACCTGAGCGGTCTCCATAATAGCTATAGACGATATCATTGATGGATAAGCCAAGTTTTCCGTCTGCCATGCCATGAGTAAGCATAATCTGTAGACCAGCCATACATAAGCCAACACCAATGACCAGCAGATAGCCTGCAAACAATGCTTTGAGAGGTGTAGGTAGATTTGGCAGATTAAGCCATGACATATTCGCGTTTGTATCTTTCATTCGTTAGCTTTCATGTAAGAAGTCAAAAAATAATAGCATTCAATGAAGAAATTAACCAAACAAGAAAGACATGAAAAATAGCTTTAATTACAATAAAGCGGGCGATGTTGTGAACTGCTATAATTTGCTTTTCATTTTAGTTAGTTCAATTCATGCGTTTAGTTGTTCAAGGTCGCGCAATTACCGTGGCGCACCTCACTCATATCCATCGTTTAATCGGTCAAGATAAACAATTTATGCAAATTGGAGAGTTTGCTTACTACCTTCCCATTGAGTCTTTAGACGATGATGCGATAGAAAGGTTTTGTGCTGAGCAAAAGATTGATTTTGCTCTGGTTCCTGATGCACAGCGACTAAAAAGATATGGCTTATGCGTCATGGATATGGACTCCACCTTGATTGCCATTGAATGCATCGATGAAATTGCCGATATGATGGGTATTAAGCCGCAAATAGCAGAGATTACAGAGGCAGCGATGCGTGGAGAGTTGGACTTTGCTGCAAGTTTAAAAAGCCGCGTTGCTTTACTGAAAGGCTTAGATGAAAGTGCTTTACAAAAGGTGATTGATGAGCGGCTTAGTTTTAACCCAGGTGTAAAAGAATGGGTTGCGCTTTGTAAGCAATATCATATAAAAACAATGGTTGTTTCAGGAGGGTTTACTTTTTTTGCACAATACGTGAAAGAGACACTAGATTTGGATTACGCTGTATCCAATACGCTAGAAATCGTTGATGGGCAACTAACAGGCAAGGTACTGGGTGATATTGTTGATGCAGAGCGAAAAGCAAATGAGTTGGTGCAGTTGCGCAATCAGCTGGGATTAAAACCTGAGCAGACAATTGCGATTGGCGACGGCGCAAATGATTTAAAAATGATGTCTGCTGCTGGCATTGGTATCGCTTACCATGCTAAGCCTATCGTGCAGAAACAAGCAACATATGCCTTGAATTATGTTGGTTTGGATGGTGCTGCTTACTTGCTGACTGCCTAGTTTATTTAGTGGCTAGAAGGTTTAGCTCTTCTTCACTAAAGCCAGCTTTTCTTCTAGCCTCTATGTTAAACGGTGGTCTTAATTGCGGTGCTTGATATTGCGTGCGCAGCGCATCAAACGTGATAATGGGGTCTAACTTTCGTTGCTCACATAGCCAATTAAACCATCTGTTACCAATGGCAACATGACCAACTTCATCGCGTAAAATAATATCCAGAATTGCTGCTGCTGCCTGATCGCCTGCTTGTGCAATTTTATTGCGTAGTGCTGGCGTAGCGTCTAAACCACGTGCTTCCATCGTTCTCGGCACTAACGCCATGCGGGCAAGTACATCTTGCTTTGTTTTTGCAACCATTTCCCATAGGGAATCATGGCCAGAGAAATCACCGTATTCATATCCTATTGTTTTTAGATGTTCATTTAATAAGGTAAAGTGATAGGCTTCTTCCGCTGCAACTTTCAACCAGTCAGTGTAATATTGAGTGGGCATATTATTGAAACGCCAAACAGCATCTAGTGCCAGATTAATCGCATTAAATTCGATATGCGTCAATGCATGTATAAGCGCTGCGCGACCCTCATCTGTGTGCATTGCACGTTTTTTGACATTTTTTGGAGAGACTAAGTCAGGCTTTTCTGGGCGCCCTGGAATTGGTTTATTACCTATAGAGTCTTCTGTGAGTATTGTCGAAGTATTCAGTGTAATTTGATTGGCTAAGAATGCTTGCTGGAGCCGAGTGACGCCATCAACTTTTTGCTGCGGATTGCTTACAGCCAACCAATTGAGAGCGCTTACACGTAGATCGATTGGTTCTAGATAACAGGTGTTATTTGACAAGTTTAATGTCCGAAAATTGACTATTTTACTGACATAAACTCAAGTGTTCCAGCCTTCATTACCGGGATCAGAATATGTTCTTGGTCTTGTGCTATAGCAATATCGGCAGGACTTTTGAAACCGCCTTTTACAATCTGTGCTCTGCCGTCAGCAGCCAAGTAAATATTCCCGTTTTTCCAGTCACTGATATAAATCGTTCCCTTTGGTGTTCTAATGATGCCATCACCGCCACCAAAACCATCTGCTAGCTTTGTCATTTTGCTTGTTACAATATTAACGCGATAGAGAATTCCAGTAGCAAAATCAACTGTTAGCAAATGCTTACGGTCATCAATTAGTAAACCATTTGGCGCTTTTAGATTAGGGTTGCTGCCATCGACAATGACGCTCACAACACCGTCTCGTGCAATTTTATAGATGGCGCCGCCAGATTTTAGGTCACCACTGTCGCTAACATATAAATTACCATATTGATCAGCAACCAAGTCATTTAAAAACTGCGGAGTAAAAGGGAAGGTAGACTCTGCGGCGTATACTTGCCAATTACCATTACTCGTTACTTCCAAAATGCGTGTCTTATCAGCGACATAAAGCTTATTGCCTATCATCGCCAATCCTTTAGGATCATCCATCCCTTTAGCAAATATGCTTATTTTACCGTTTGTGTCTATCTTGCTGATTTGACCATCACCATCTTTACCAAACTCATTAATTTCAGAAACGAATATATCCCCATTTTTAGCCTGTATAACAGACTCTGGTGTCAAAAGGCTATTAATGGTTTCTGAGTAAAGTGATTTTGCTTGTACTAACCCTGTGCAAAGCAGTGTTAATAAAATAGTGATTTTTTTCATGTTTCTTTAATCTTAATGTTTATTAGTAATAGAATTTGTCTAGTGGTAAAAGGTCTAGTTTTTCACATAATTTACCAGCATCAATAAGCTTGTTTTTGTTTAAAGCGTCTAAAAATGCTTGATCAGTCATTAACTCTGCAATGACTTTATTAATAGCCTTGGTGTAGGCTTTTTCCATATAAAAGTCAGGTGAGATAGTAATTGGTCCAAGCTGCTGTGCTTGTTTTTTTATCCGCGTAATAGGCGCACCATCGTCCGTATAAACGCGAGCAATGAACTCTGCATGATAGACTTGTAACTGCGCATTGTAGAACATGTGTGGTTCTAGCAATAAAACAACTTCTGCTTGGCTGTCATCTTCACATTCTGATACTTTAGAAAATCTTGTTTGTATTGTTGGGAGGGCTGCTTTTTCTGCAAGCGGGCCTTTCATATGCCAGACATTCAAATAAGGGTGTAGCAATAGTACTGGATGCTTATAGTGGGTTTTAGCAATATGTACAGCAATATTGCCAGGTATTGTTTCTGGCGCTGCGTAAGCTAGCGATGTTATGCTAAAAACCAAAAAGATTAATTTGCATATTAGTTTTGTCATTTTTTTCTTTCAGTTCTATTGTGCTTTATATGATATGCGATAGACGTATGCTGTTCTATCATCAGTAACATATAATGCACCGTCTGGTCCTATTGCAACATCAACGGGTCTTCCCCATGCCTTATTGTTCTTTAACCAGCCTGTAGTAAAGTCTGAAGCTTTTACTGGCTGACCATTTTTAAATATCAGCCGGACAAGCTTGTAGCCACTTAGTTGTTCTCTATTCCATGACCCATGTAATGCGACAATCGCATCGTTTTTAAATTCAACAGGAAAGTGGCTTTTATTTAAAAAAGTAATACCAATTGGTGTTGAATGAGATGTAAGTGTTATTGCTGGCGCTGTTGCCTTTAGGCAAAAGTCTACTGGTCCAGGGAAGTTTGGGTCAGTTGTCATTGTTGCTTGACTATCGACATTGCCCCAGCAATGTGGCCACCCATAATGTTCACCACGTCTAATGAGGTTAATGTGTTCAGGCGGAAGCTCATCATTAATAGCACCATTTTTTTTGTCAGAGCGCATATCTGCACCGTTGTTGGTTGCAAACATCTCGTTTGTTTCTGGATGCCATGCAAACCCTTGGCTATTGCGCAGCCCTTCTGCCCAAATTGGGGGTAGTGCAGTATGTCTGCCAACTACAGTTAATGCACCTGCTGGTTTGCCTTCAATGGTATAGCGTAAAATAGTAGCTCGCGTCGGATCATCTTCACTGCAGACATTACAACTGGAGCCTACATTCAAGTAGATATGATTATCTGGTCCTATTTTGACTGTTTTTAACGTATGACCACCAGTCGCTAAATTGCTGATTATCGGTTGTGGTTTCGACCATGTATCAGTTTTTTTTTCTAAAACAACAATACCATTTTGATTGGCGATCAGTAATTTATTATCTGAAAATGTTAAACCATTTGGAGCATTAAGCTCGCGTGAAATAATCGTTTGAGTATCTGCCTTACCATCATGATTATCATCCGCTAACATGATGACACTATTTGATTTTGCAGAAGAAACATATAAATTACCATCTGGCCCGAAAGCCATCATGCGGGGTAGTACGTCTAATTTTGCATAAATAGCTATTTCAAAGCCTGGTGGTAGTTGCAGGTTGAGTGTCTCAGGTACATCAGCTGCACAACTCATTGTCGGCATTACGCTGCATATTGCTAAGCTTAAATAGTTTTTTATCTTGTATAACATAACTTCTAACATGATTGCCCTTTAATCAAAATCCAATTACGTTAGTACGTCAGACCAAATATTAACCGCCCATGCATTGGCGTATTGTCCTTCTTGCAATGAAGGCTTTGCCGAGACACCACCACCATCAGCAGAAACCATGATTTTTTTGCCAGCATCATAGCGGTATACGTTAGCAACATGCATGGCTTGTTTGTCGTTAACAAAACTGTAACAAGTGTTAGCGAATACAGGGGAAGGGTCTGGTGTTCTACCATGCATAAGTTCTACAATCGCACTGGCACAAACTCTCGCCTGAGATGTTGCCATGTGGGCAGACTTAGGCAGCCCAGCAGCAACGCTGTCACCAATCACATGGACCATCGGTACACGTTTTGATTCATAACTTAGAAAACTTACTTCACACCAAGGGTAGTCTGGCTCTGTTAAGTTTGCCATTTGCGCAGGTTTACCAGCACGTTGAGGAGGAATAATGTTGAGCACATCCGCTTTGACTGTTTCAAAATCCGTCGTCACGGTTTTTGAGTCGATATCAACATCGACAATGAGGTTGTTTGGTCGATAATCAATCATACCTGCATATTCATCTGTCCAAGTTTTAATGAACAAGCCTTTTTTTGAGACAACATCAGGGTTTGCATCAAGGATAATGATTTTGCTCTTTGTTTTATGTTTTTTGAAATAGTTTGCAACCTGGCATGCTCGCTCGTATGGGCCTGGTGGGCATCGATACGGCATTTTTGGTACTGTTATTACAAACAGACCACCATCTCGCATAGCGGATAATTGCTGATGAAGGTTAACGGTTTGCCATCCAGCTTTCCATGCGTGTGGAATCGCTTGCTGTGCTTCTACAGAGTCGAGCTGGGGTAAATCCTCATAATTGAAATCCACCCCTGGTGCGACAATGAGACGGTCATAACGCATTTCGCCTCGTTTCATGATAACCTTTTTACTATCAGGATTAATTGCTGTGACTTCATCTTGTACCCAATGAATGCCATAGTTCTTTTGCACTAAATCATAGCCAAATGTTAAGTCGTCAATGGTTTTGCTGCCACCTAATACTAAATTACTCAGCGGACAAGAAACAAATTGGGTTTGCTTTTCAATAACCGTTACGGCAATGTTATTAGCACTCCACAGGCGGATATACTTTGCTGCTACTGTTCCAGCATAACCACCACCAATAACGACAACATGACCAAGTGGAGGCTTCTTAGCATTCGCCCAAGTCTTGTTGGCAATTAATAAACTTGCAGCGCCAACTCCAGCAGTTCTAATAAATGAGCGACGACCACACGGTTCCTTGATAGATTTACTCATGTTTTGCTTTCAATTGTTGCGAAACAGGTAGTGGGGTAGAAATACGTTTTTGTTCAGAGAAATAATGTGCAAGCTGCATTATTTCATCATCCGTTAAACCTTTTGCATGGTGGTGCATGACGGTACTAGCTCGTCCACCGTTTTTAAATGCCAACATTTGGTTTGAAAAATAAGTTGCATCTAGCCCCGCCAGAACTGGTGTTGTGCTATGGCTATTACCATTGGTGCCATGGCAAGCGGCGCATGACGCTGCCAGAGTACGGATATGAATGGGGTTTGTTTGATTGGTTTCTGTAGAGCTGGCTGCTTCTGATAACAAAAGAAAAGCTAGGAGACCAAAACACCTAAAGAGACTGAATGGCAATGAAGGTGTGGCCGCTATAAAGCGCATGGTGTTCTAATCCTGTTTGAGTGATTAAAACACCATTCTAACCAGAAACCAGCTTTCATTGCCAGTGCTTAAGAATTTAACAGTACTCACCCTTACAGCCATCGTCTTTTACACCCAGGCTAGTTAAGTGCTCCATCATTTTTGTGTTGTTTTCATCACGGTAGTACTGGATTAAAGAAAGATTGTTTCTTAATTTAATATTTACATCGGCACCACTTTTTGCTAACAACGTTGTGAGTCGGGTATCACCGCTTAGTGCTGCGAGATGAAATGCAGTATGTTGTGCTGTTGGGTGGATATAGTCTAGTTCAGCACCTTTTGAAATGAGATACTTGACTACTTCAACTTGGTGCGCATTAACAGCCATTTGTAATGGACTCCAGCCAAATATTTTTTCGTTAACGATGTTAGCATCGGCACTCACAAACTTTTGTACCGTTTTAACATTTCCTTCAGTAACTGCATCTCGCCATACGGCTTCTTCATCATCTGTTAGTGCTGCTGCATTAAATGATGCACATAATACCAAAGCCAATAAAGCGGTTTTAATCCATTGCATGTTTTATTCTCCAAACTAAAATTATTATAAAAATATTATCCTACAAACGCTCTTGCATTACGGAACATTCTCATCCATGGTCCGTCTTCTTGCCATTCATCCGGGTGCCATGAATGTTGAACGGTTCTAAAAACCCGCTCAGGATGTGGCATCATAATACTAAAACGTCCATCCTTGGTGGTAAAACCTGTTAATCCCTGTGGTGATCCATTAGGGTTAAACGGGTATGTCTCTGTTGGCGTTGACGCGTTGTCAATATAACGTAAAGTTGCCAATTCTTTATCTAACACCAGATTGACAGCATTTGCATCAGGAAATTCCGTAAATCCTTCTCCATGTGCTACCGCAATTGGCATATGACTACCAATCATGCCTTGGAAAAAGATAGAAGGGGAGTCTAGAATTTCAACCATCGTGAAACGTGCTTCGAACTGTTCTGACTTATTTCGGACAAAATGTGGCCAATGCTCAGCACCTGGTATGATACTGTGCAAGTTACTCATCATCTGACAGCCATTACATACACCTAATGCAAAGACATCAGAGCGAGCAAAGAATGCACTAAACTCATCGCTTGCGCGGGTATTAAATAAAATGGATTTTGCCCATCCTTCTCCTGCACCTAGTACGTCACCATAGGAAAAACCGCCACATGCGACTAAGCCCGCAAAGTCATTTAATGAAACGTTACCATTGATAATGTCGCTCATGTGAACATCAATACTATTAAAACCTGCTCGATCAAATGCGGCAGCCATTTCTGTTTGACCATTCACCCCTTGCTCACGCAAAATAGCCATATTCGGTCTTAGACCCTTATTAATATAGGGTGCTGCCGGATTATGACTCATATCAAAAGTTAAACGTGGCTGTATGCCTTTGTCAGCATTATTTAATATGCGGTCATATTCTTGTTGCGCGCAAACTGGGTTATCTCGCAGTTTTTGCATATGGTACGTCGTTTCAGACCACATGCGATGTAGATTAATACGTGTTTGCTCTAAGAAAAATGCATCTTTTTTAAATTCAATTCGATTTGCGTTGGTAACCTCAGCAATGCGATGAGCGCAATTATCGAGTGCATTATTTAATGTTGCCAAGATTGATGTTGCTTCTTCACGTTTGACTTGTATCACCGCGCCAAGCTCTTCATTAAACAAAATGCTAGCGATATCTCCCGAGAGTGCGGAAAGATCTGCATTCACACCACAATGACCAGCAAATGCCATTTCACAGAGTGTTGTCATCAATCCTCCATCACTTCGGTCATGGTAGGCTAAAATTTTGCCTTCTGAATTCAATGTTTGAATTTGTGCAAAAAAAGCTTTTAACTGCTCTGGATGATCGACATCTGGTGCATGATTACCCACCTGACCATATACTTGGGCAAGTGAAGAGCCGCCCATACGATTTTTACCGTTACCTAAATCAATCAGAATTAATTCAGTTTCACCTAAATCTGTTCTGAGTTGAGGGGTTAATGTTTTACGTGCATCAGTGGTGTTGGCAAAAGCAGTCACAACGAGTGAAATGGGGGAAGTGACAGCCTTTTTTTGGCCGCTTTCTTCCCAAACAGTTTTCATACTCATGGAATCTTTACCAACGGGGATGCTAATCCCAAGAGCAGGGCATAATTCCATGCCAACGGCTTTAACAGTATTGAATAGTGCTGCGTCTTCACCCTCGTGCCCCGCTGGTGCCATCCAGTTAGCAGAAAGTTTTAAATTGCTTATGTCATTAATCGCACTTGCAGCAATATTCGTGATAGCCTCACCTATTGCCATGCGCCCAGAAGCCGGTGCATCAATCAGTGCGATTGGCGCACGCTCGCCAATTGCAAATGCTTCACCTTGGTATGTCTCAAATCCTGCCGTAGTAACGGCAACGTCAGCGACTGGAATCTGCCATGGACCAACCATTTGATCTCGGGCAATCAGGCCTGTAATCGAACGGTCACCAATCGTAATCAAGAACGTCTTGTCTGCTACACCAGGTAACCGTAGTACCCGTTCGATCGCTTCTGTTAAGTTGATGTTGCGCGTGTCGAAACTAGGCATATGTTTATGCATGGTTTTGACATCACGCGTCATTTTTGGTGGTTTGCCCAGTAACACAGACAAATCCATGTCGACTGGCTTATTGTTAAAATGACTATCTTCAACGGTTAAATGACGTTCTTCTGTTGCTACACCAACCACAGCGAACGGACATCTTTCACGTGCACACAACGATTCAAAAAACGGCAAGTTTTCTTGTTCAATGGCGAGTACATAACGTTCTTGTGCCTCATTACTCCATAGCTCTCTTGGGCTCATGCCAGGCTCTTCATTATGCACATCGCGCAATTGAAAAACAGCACCCACTTTAGCATCGTTGACAAGTTCAGGGAAAGCGTTTGATATGCCGCCAGCACCGACGTCGTGAATACTAATAATAGGGTTTTGCTCACCCAGTTGCCAGCAACGGTCAATCACCTCTTGGGCGCGCCGTTGTAATTCTGGATTGCCACGTTGTACAGAATCAAAGTCCAGATTTTCAGTGTTAGAACCTGTATCCATGCTAGAGGCAGCCCCGCCACCTAAACCAATCAGCATGGCTGGGCCACCTAATTGAATTAATGCAGCACCTGCAGGAATCTTATGCTTGTGTGAATGGCTATCTGAGATATTGCCAACACCACCTGCTAGCATAATAGGCTTATGGTATCCCCTGACCTCTTTACTGTCTTGGCTATCGGTGGTTTCTAGTTCAAAGGTACGGAAATAGCCAGCAATGTTTGGACGGCCAAACTCGTTGTTATAACTAGCCCCTCCCAGCGGGCCGTCAATCATGATTTGCAATGCGCTTGCAATGCGACCAGGTTTGCCATATGGCTTTTCCCATGGTTGTGCAAAGTCAGGTAGGTTGAGATTAGAAACGGAGAATCCTGTTAAACCAGCTTTTGGTTTTGAGCCAATGCCAGTAGCACCTTCATCTCGAATTTCGCCACCTGAACCTGTGGCTGCGCCAGCAAAAGGAGAGATGGCGGTTGGATGGTTGTGCGTTTCAACTTTCATCAAGTAGTGCATATCATCTTCTACATATTGGTAACTCTGATCTTTTGATGGATAAAAGCGTTTTGTTTTTTGACCAGCGATGATAGAAGAGTTATCGGAATATGCGACGATTGTATGGCCAGGGTTTAGTCGATGCGTATTGCGTATCATGCCAAACAGAGAGATTTCTTGTTGCTCGCCATCAATAATCCAATCAGCATTGAATATTTTGTGGCGGCAATGTTCTGAGTTGGCTTGTGCAAACATCATGAGCTCAACATCAGTTGGATTGCGACCCATTCTGATGTAATTTTCGACCAAATAATCGACTTCATCAGCCGAAAGTGCTAAACCAAGCTCATTATTCGCAGTCTCTAGAGCAATTTTTCCACCTTGCAATAAGTCGACTGTACTTAAAGGTTTTGGATCTGCATGGTGATAGAGCTTTTCTGCCTCTTGCACTGACGCCACGACAGTTTCTGTCATTCTGTCATGAATGGTAGAAATCAAAGCTGTTTTTTCTGAGACTGATAGTGGTTGATTATCTTTAGTTGCTACATAGTAAGCGATGCCACGTTCTAGTCTCAGTAGTGCCTTGAGGCCACAATTTTTCGCGATATCTGTCGCGCGAGATGCCCATGGTGAAATGGTACCAATACGAGGGATCACCAAAAACAAAGCGCCTGTTGGCGACTCTGTTTGACCAGTAGGCCCATACGTTAAAATTTGCGCTAGCGTATCTTGTTCTGCTTGGTTGAGATACGTTTCCGAAAAAGAAAAATGCACGAATTCTGCATAAATATGCTCAATGCTAGGTGCCGTAGGTTTGAGCGAGGCATATAGCTTTTCTAGGCGAAATTGTGAGAGTGCTGGGCTGCCACGTAGGCTTAAAAAATACGCTTGATTTGACATGAAAGGCGTTGGGGATATAGTTAAATTTCAATCAGATATTTTAACAGAAAGCCGCTATCAGCTCATTAAAAATTATCTATCTCACTGTAGTCTAGGTTGCTGTCAATATTGGCCTGTTTATTTTAGTAATAAACGGATGCCATTGGCGATCATTTCTATGGCATAGGTTCCAGTAAAAACAGCAACAACCCGGCCAATGATTTCTACATAACGATTCAGCAGGCGCTCATGATTTTTTTTCAAAGGATCGTGTATGAATTTAAATAGTATCAACGAAACTAAAGAGCCAACCACTGCTAGAACAATTGCTAGAATAGCCATGTTTCTTGGTAGTGATGAACCGATTATTACGCTGGCACTAAGGGTGCCTGGGGCAATCATAAATGGCATTGCAATCGCGCCTGCAATATGTTCAGGATCGCCTCGCGTTTCCAATAATGAAATTTGACCTGAAAAAACGGCTTTAACCCCTATCATCAGAAAAATAATGCCCCCGAAGATCAAGAAAGATGCAAAACGCACTTTAAAAACATCCTCAAAAATACTCTCGCCCGAAATAGCAAATATAGTAAAAGCGATAAAGCTAATAACGTGCGCTCGAATAACGACTTTTGTAAAATCTCTTTGCGGCAGCTCTCGTATTAAGTTAATGAGATAAACACTCATTAGAAAGGGGTTTAGTAGAATAAATAAAATGGAGGATGCTTTAAATATTTCCATTGGCCTTTAAGGTTGTCCGAAGTATTAAATGATTTTTATATCATAACAAATCTGTGATGCATCGTAATCTCACAGATTTAAGCTAGTATTTGACGGTCAGGCAGTGTGGGTTGAATACATTGTAGTATTCACGCTAAGTTAAATTTAAAAGCCTAGCGCTCTGGCGCTTTGGTAAAATATGAAGCTAACGACCCAAGCTAGTAGTAATGACCATAGAATAGAGAGCCACATAAAGCCACTACTTTTAGACTCGGTTTTGAGCGTTGCGATAGTTGACAAGCATGGTGTGTAGATTAAGCTGAATAACATAAAACTCATTCCTTGCACCCAATCTAAGTTTTGTGCCATCTGTGCCATTAGCGCATCACCTTGTAAGCCATATATCACAGCCAGTGAGCCTACAACAATCTCTTTTGCTACAAAACCAAAAATAAGCGCAATTGCTAGCTGTGTGTCGATACCAATGGGATTTAGTACAGGGGCAAAGAATGTACCAATTTGTCCAGCGTAGGTTTGCGCACTGGCGGCAGGAACATTGCTAGGAAAGTTTGTCAGCAACCAAACCATTACCACACCTAACACAATAAATTTAGAAGCACGTACTAAAAAGTGCTTAACTTCTTGCCAGCCTCTAAGCCATATTTGACGCGCGGTAGGGAATCGATAGGGAGGTAGTTCTAAAATAAATGGTTCACTGTTCTTGAAGCGTCCTTTAAAAATGATGGCAGTCAAAAAGATGGTAAACAAACTCATCATATAGAGTGAGAACATTACCCATGCCGCTTGGCTGGGTTTAAACAAAATGGCAATCATAAAGATAAATATTTGTAGGCGCGCCGAACACAACGACAATGGAATCGTCAACATGGTTAATAACCGCATCCCTCGCGAGCGCATCACGCGTGTGCCCATCAATGCAGGTACGTTACAACCAAAGCCCATTAGGACCATGACAAAACCACGGCCATCAAGCCCTAACTTAGCCATAAATGCATCCATCAGAAATGCCGCGCGTGATAAGTAGCCACTGTCTTCTACCATACTCATTACCAGAAAAAAGAGCACGATAATTGGGACAAAAGCAGCGACAGTACTGACACCATTATAAATGCCATCCAGCAGTAGCCCATTCAACCAAACGGGGGTGCTAGCGAGCATAGGCTCTAGCATGCTTGATCTAGTCATATCAAATAGCCAAGCCATTGCATCTTGCAGAGGTGCACCAACCGTAAAGATAAACTGAAACAACAAAAACACTGCCACTATGAATATCGGCAAACCCAGCCATGGATGCAGCAAAACTTTATCAATATTATCCGTTGTTTCATTGTTAAGAGTTGCAGGGATTTGGACGGTTTCTTGCACAATCGACTGCATTTCAGCTTCAATTTGCGTATCAACCTCTAAGCGGCTTGCAACTTCTTGCGCGCGCACTTTTTTTGTGTTCTTGTCAATCGTTTCCGCTATTGTATGCAGCATTTGCGCCCAGCCCTCAGCGTATTTAGCACTGATTTGTACAACAGGCATTTGAATTCTTTCAGCCATTTTTTCAACGTCTATGGTGACACCAGCTCGCTTAGATTCATCTTGCATGTTTAGTAATAAAATAGCTGGTATACCGAGGCTGCGGATTTGCAATGCTAATGAGAGTTGGCGCTCAATTTGTGTGGAGTTAACTACTATGCAGGCTAAGTCAATTTGATTGTTACTTAAAAAGTGGCGTACAACTTGTTCATCATCGGAAAAGCCATGTAAGTCATATAAGCCAGGCAGGTCGACTAGCTCTGCAATATGTCCGCCCGTTAGGATTTTTGCGCTCATCAAGTCAACGGTAATGCCTGGCCAGTTACCTACGCGAGCTGAAGCACCAGAAAGTCTATTAAATAAAGTGGACTTGCCTGTGTTTGGCATGCCCAATAAGGCAATTCTTTTCATTTATGAATGCAATCTATGCTGAATAGTAGGTGTTAGCTTGAAATCTGAATCAGTTTGGCTTCAGACTCTCTCAATATGATATCTGTGCTACCAATTCTTACGTGTAATGGGCCATTAAAGCTGGCTTTCCGCATCACTTTAACTTGCTTACCTGATCTAAAACCAAGAGCAACCAAACGTTGTAGTAACGAAGGCTCAGTGTGTATTGCATTAAAGCCACTGATTGTGGCTAGATCACCAGATTTTAAATTGTTGAGCAGTCTCATAGTGACGTTGATTGTTGAGAATAAGAATAGTTCTTATTATTACACGTTTATTTCTGAATTGTCTATCTGTCGCGCATTAAAAAGGCTTGCAATCTGCAAGCCTTTCAACTCATCGATTCAGCTGTTATTTATCTGTTACACCGGGTACAACAATTTTAGCTTTATCCTTCAAACTTAGCATTAATTCCTCTAGTTTGCGTTGTTGTAATGTGCGTTTTAAGCCTTCTTTTGCTTTATCGTAAGCAGGCACTTGGGTCGCGCGCGTGTCGTTAAGCTTAATAATGTGCCAGCCAAACTTTGTTTGTATTGGGGCGTCAGTCATGCCGCCTTTTTTAAGTCCTTTAACAGCGTTACTGAATGGCTCCACCATACCCGCTGGTGAGAACCAACCTAAATCACCACCTTTTGTTTTTGATCCAGGATCTAATGATTTTTCTTTAGCCAATTTATCAAAATCAGCCCCTTTTTTAATTTGGCTCAATAAGTCTTTTGCCTCATCTTCAGTTTTTACTAAAATATGCTGCGCCTTGTATTCTGTCTCGCCTAACTCTTTTTTATACTGGTCATAGGCTGCTTTTGTATCTGCATCAGAAACCGGATTTTTATCCATATAATCGGCTAAAAAAGCATTGACCACCAGTTTGCGTTTACCTATTTCGGCTGCTGTTAAAACATCTGCTTTTTTATCAAAGCCTTTCTTTTCAGCTTCTTGGTAGGCTAATTCAGAACCAATGAGTTCATTGATGACTGCATTTTTTAAACCTTCACCTTTCTGCCCTCTGGCCTCAGCATCCTTCATGATGAAGTCAACCCATGATTGTTTGATAGGTTTGCCGTTAACAGTTGCTGCTGCATCAGCCGCATTTGCCATATGGCTTAGCGATACTGCAGAAAGAACTGCTAAAGTAATTAATAGTTTGTTCATTTTCATGAGCTTCCTTAGTTATTTACAAAAAATTCCCCTGAATTTTTTTATATTGGGTCATTCGGTGAAATTGCTATAATACTGATAGCATGTATTTTTGTCGGTATTAAATCACCTAACGCTTGATAAATCAAACGATGTCGAATTATCTGTGATTTTTCTGAAAAATGCGAGCTAGTTATCTTAATGTTAAAGTGACCACCACCCGTGTTACCCTTATGGCCTGCATGTGCAGCACTATCATCCTCAATTTCTAAAGCAATTGGTTCTAATGAGACAAGCCTGTCTTTAATAACATCAATTATGTGCATACTGTCTTAGGGTAATGTTTTGCGAAAAGGTTTCACGATAACATATTGATAAACCCCAGCCGATACATATGGATCTTCATCTGCCCATTGTTTTGCTTGATCAATATCATGAAATTCCGCAACGATGAGACTACCAGAAAATCCCGCCTGACCAGGGTCTTGTGCGTCGATAGCTGGAAAGGGGCCTGCAAGCAATAGACGTCCCTGATTTTGCAGTGTGGTTAGTCTGGCTAGGTGATTAGGGCGGGCTTCCAGTCTTTTTTCTAACGAGTTGGGTGCATCTTCAGCAATAATGGCATACCACATTTAAGACTCCTTTTTGTCTTCTTTTGGTTCGATTAGGTAGTCTTTGAGAAGTAGTGTTTGCGCAATCATAAATATAAACATCATCGAAGTAACGCCAAACAATTTGAAGTTTACCCATGTGTTTTCACTATAGTTAAAGGCAATATATAAGTTTAGAAATCCCAAGATAACTAAAAAGCCAACCCAAATTAAATTCAGCTTACTCCATGTCTGAGCAGGTGGGTTAAGCATCTTCCCCATCATTTTTTGAATGAGATTCTTTTTAAAGAATTGATTTGATATAAGCAAGATGGCAGCCATTAACCAATACAGCACAGTGGGTTTCCACATAATGTAAGTTTTATCATGCAATAGTAATGTAACACCACCAAGCACTGAAATAATAGCACCATTGATAAGTAGCATTTTCTCTACTTTGCCATTGCGTACCTTGCTGTAAACAATCAGCGCCAGTGTGGCGCCAATAGCGATGGCCGTGGCCACAAATATGTCATACAACTTAAAGCCTATAAAAAATAAGATGACAGGGAATAAATCAAAAAATACTTTCATGCTTTCTTTCGTGTTTTTATCCAAAATGCTCAAATGTGTAAGCTATATAACTTAGCGTCCGATATATAACGATAAAAGTTAAGTCATATTTTGTTAAAATACGACAAGTTTACTTTTTTAAGTTGTCACTGCGATGCCTGCAACAATCGATTTACATTGCCATTCTACCATTTCTGACGGATTATTTTCGCCCGAAGACTTAGTTAAGTATGCGCACAAACAAGGTGTGAAAGTGTTGGCTTTGACCGATCATGATGATGTTGGCGGTTTAGATGAGGCAAGAGAGACGGCCAAGCAATTAGGGCTACAGTTCATCAACGGTGTAGAAATATCTGTTACTTGGAAAAATAGAACACTACATATTGTTGGTTTAAAGTTTGACTCACATTATCAGCCATTAACAAACGCCTTGCACGCGGTAAGACAAGGTCGATTAGATCGCGCAAAATTAATGTCTGAGAGATTAGCGGCTATTGGCATTGACGGCAGTTTGGAAGGGGCGCAAGAAATCGCTGGTAGCAGCATCATTACTCGCAGCCATTTTGCCAGATTCCTAGTGGAAGCTGGTCATGTTAAAGATGTTAAAACCGTATTTAAAAAATATTTGGTAAAGGGCAAACCTGGTTTTGTAGAGCATCAGTGGATGAATTTAGAAGAGGCAGTCACGCTGATTAAGCAAGCAGGCGGTGTTGCAGTGATTGCGCATCCAGGAAGGTATGACTTAGGGCGAATAAACATGCACTTGCTGATGCATGAGTTTAGAAAATATGGCGGTGACGCGATAGAAGTGGTTACTGGTAGCCATACCATTCCTCAATATGAACAATTTGCGACAATAGCACACCGCTTCAGCTTAAAAGCATCGTTAGGGTCAGACTTTCATGGGCCAGGAATATCCTATATGGAAATGGGTTGTATTTCAGAATTACCTGCGCGTTGTGTACCTATATGGCAAGATTGGGAGGAAAAATCTTTTTTATAAAGATTTGGGATAACCTTTAATGAATCTGCCATCAAAGCAATTTAGCCATCCAGACACAAACCAAGCACTGAGTAAGAAGCGACTTGCATTTGCAGATGGTTTGCGTGGACTTGCCGCGTTATGGGTTGTTTTATTTCATTTATCAGAGGGTAAGCATATTGAATCGATTAAGGCTGCAACCCCTGATTTATTGTATTCTATTATTTTTACACATGGTGATTTTGGTGTTGCCGTGTTCTTTGTTCTAAGTGGTTTTGTCATGGCACTAACAGTCAAAAGCATCCATATCAACTTACTGTCGGCCTTTAAGTTCACAGCAAGACGGTTTATTAGGCTAGCGCCACCTTATTATTTTGCTATTTTCTTCGCACTCTTTTTTATCTACATAAAAGCTGTTTTTTTAGGCGGTGAAAAGCTGCCATTCGGCTTTACTGATGTTGCATTGCACTTGCTTTTTCTACAAGAGCTTTTTGCTGTACCACATATCAATACTGTCTTTTGGACGCTTTGTGTCGAGCTGCAGTTCTATATTGTTTTTGCAATACTGTTTCTTATTGCTGATTATATTGCGAAGACTGGAGAGTACTCGCATGTAAGACAAAAGCTGGTTGCTTTGATGGCAATAATCGCTTTACTTTGGCCGCTCGGAGTGACTTCTGAGACATTCTGGCCAGGTAGTTTTATTCAGCATTGGTATAGTTTTTTGGCTGGTGTATTGTCTTACTGGGCGTCACAAGATGCTGGGAAAGTAAGAACTTTTACACTAACCTATTTAGCATTGATTGTCTTGATAAGCATCGTGATTAGTTCAGGTTTTGTATTCATTGTAGCGATGACTTCAGCTTTGATTATCTATGCTGGAGCCCAAGATAAAATGAGCGACTGGCTTACACTTTCTTGGATACAGTTTATTGGTTTAATATCTTATAGTCTTTACCTTTTACATAACCCCTTAACAGGTGCGATTTCTTGGGTAGTGCATCGACTAATAATGCCAGGTTTCATCGCTGACTTCTTTACTGTGTTGTTTGCAATTGCTGTCAGTATTTTAATTAGTTGGCTTGTATTTTTAATAATAGAGCGCCCAAGTATAAAATGGAGTCACATGATTCCGATGAGAAAATAAAATAGTATATTTTGATTTTGTTTTTCATCATAACGCTAATAGTTAAGGTTCACTAAAATTAGATGGCTCAATATTTTGTTATTCATGCCGAAAATCCGCAGGTAAGGCTTATTAAGCAAACGGTGGAAATTCTCCGTGCAGGTGGCATTATCGCATACCCCACTGATTCGAGTTATGCGCTTGGCTGTATGCTCGGGGTAAAGGATGCGCAGGATAAAATTCGACAGATTAGGCAAGTGAGCGATAAGCAATTGTTTACATTAATTTGCCGCAATTTAAGTGAATTGGCAATTTATGCAAAGGTGGATAATAGTCAGTTCCGCTTATTAAAAGCTAACACGCCAGGTGCATATTCGTTTATATTAAACGCGACAAGAGAAGTGCCACGTCGATTACAACATCCCAAGCGTAACGCTGTTGGTATTCGCGTACCAGATCATCCAGTTGTACAGGCGATTTTGGATGAGTTAGATGAGCCGATGTTAAGCATGACGTTGCATATTACGGGCGACGAGACGCCGATGAATATTGCGTGGGAAATCAGAGAGCGCTTTGAGCATCAGCTGGATTTAGTGATTGATTCAGAGATTCAGCATATTGGATTGACTACGGTTATTGATTTAACAGCTGATACCCCTCAGTTAATCAGAGCAGGGGTCGCAGACCCGACACCATTTGGATTGTAAATAGAAAAGCGACAATGGAACTTACTTTAGTACAAAAAATAGCCGTATCGGCAATCCCTATCATTTTTGCGATTACGGTACACGAAGCATCGCATGGTTATGCTGCGAAATATTTTGGTGATTTGACTGCTGAGAAAATGGGACGCATCACACTGAATCCACTCAAACATATCGATCCAATCGGTACGATATTATTACCAGCGCTGACCTTAATGCTGGGAGGTGTTTTATTTGGCTGGGCTAAGCCAGTCCCTGTTAACTTCGCTGGTTTGCGTAATCCTAAAAAAGATATGCTATGGGTAGCAGCAGCTGGCCCAGCTTCTAATTTTGTGATGGCGGTATTTTGGGTATTTGTATTGAAATATGCCCAAATTGCACCTGACTACGCAGCCTATTTTTTGTTAGAAATGAGTAAAGTCGGCATCATGATTAACCTCGTTTTGATGGTGCTGAATTTATTGCCATTGCCACCATTAGATGGTGGGCGAATTGCCGTGAGCTTGTTGCCAATGAATCTTGCAGTAAAGTTATCTAAGCTTGAGCAGTACGGGTTTATTATTTTGATTGTTTTATTATTTACTGGTGTTTTGGGCAAAATCATTTTGCCTATTATTAATTTTTTTGGGCAATTAATTTTGGGCATATTTGCTTAAACATTCTTTGTATAATTACGTTATCTTTTATTACATTTACTTATTAGGTTAATTCATGGCGGTCGAACGCGTATTATCGGGCATGCGCCCAACAGGTAACTTACATCTAGGACATTACAACGGCGTACTCAAAAACTGGTTGCGCTTACAGCATGAGCATGAATGTTTCTTCTTTGTGGCAGACTGGCATGCTTTGACTACACATTACGATACACCAGAAATTATTGAAGAAAGTGTCTGGGAGATGGTCATCGACTGGCTGGCCGCAGGTGTTGACCCAGCTAGCGCTACTGTTTTTATTCAATCTAAAGTGCCTGAGCATGCAGAACTACACACCTTGCTCTCTATGATTACACCTTTAAGTTGGTTGGAGCGTGTGCCAACCTACAAAGATCAACAAGAGAAATTATCCAGCAAAGATTTATCCACCTATGGATTTTTAGGTTATCCGCTTTTACAAAGTGCTGATATTTTGATGTATAAGGCGACGCAAGTGCCTGTTGGTGAGGACCAGATTCCACACATTGAATTTACCCGTGAAATCGCAAGACGCTTCAACCATATCTATGGCAAAGAGGCCGGTTTTGAAGAGAAAGCAGAAGCTGCAATCAAGAAATTAGGTAACAAGCGCGGCACTTTATACCAAGAGTTACGAAATGCTTATCAAGAAAGTGGTGATGAAGAAGCCTTAGAGTCAGCTCGTGCATTGATTGAAGAGCAGCAAGGCATGAGCATGGGCGATAAAGAACGTTTGCTTGGCTATCTCGAAGGCGGCGGAAAAATTATCTTGATAGAACCTGAATACAAGCTGACGCCAGCATCCAAGATGCCAGGTTTAGATGGGCAAAAAATGTCCAAATCTTACAATAATACGATTTCATTGCGTGAGTCGCCAGAAGATGTGACAAAAAAAATCAAAACCATGCCGACAGACCCTGCGCGTGTCAGAAGAACCGATCCAGGTGATCCTGCTAAATGCCCCGTTTGGCAATTGCATGAGATTTATTCTGATCAAAACATTCAAGATTGGGTGCAAATGGGTTGTAAGCAAGGCTCCATTGGATGTATTGAATGTAAACAACCAGTCATTGATGGTGTGTTGAAAGAGTTAAAGCCAATACAAGAGCGCGCAGCACAATATGCTGAAGATCCAACTTTAGTTAAAAATATCGTATCAGATGGTTGTGAGAAAGCGCGCAAAATAGCACGTGAAACGATGCGTGATGTACGTGATGTAATGGGCCTAGATTACGGTTGATTGTTTTAAATTTCTTATGAAGTATGGAAAGTAAGAGTTTTTTCATATTCTTGTAACAAGAATATGATGTAATTCAGGAGAATATATACGTTCTGTTGATGGTTCTGATGTGAATAAAGTTGGTTCAATAATAAATTGCTTTTTTATACTGGCTGCAATTGCACTTCTGAATAACTGCGTGACAGCAAATAAATCAAAACTTAATCAAGATCAGCAGTATGCGAGAATAAACTACAAAGCTATCAACACTGGTATTCTTTATTTGGCGAGTGAAAGTAAATGTAAATCCTTCTTGTGGGAGCGCTATAGTGATCGAAAGTTAGAGCCTATTATTCGCTACACCAAAAACCTTAATGTTAACAATGCCGTTATGATTCCTGCCTCAGGCAATCAAACCTTTCTAGCAACAACAGAAACTATGCTAGATGATAAAAAAATAAAACTTTGGTTTAAGTTTCCAGTAATGCAAAGTAAGTCTTATAGTGCATACATTAAGAAAACGAAAGTTGATAAAAAGTTATTTAATTCTGATTTCTATCATTACAATGGCTATCACTATAGTGTGGAAGTAATAGATGAGAAAGGGCAGCCTGTTAGTATTGAAACTGTTTCTCAAGCCGCCGATGAAGATGAATGTAAAGTTCAAGAAGATATTTGAAGATACCCCCCCATTTTGACTTAAAACAATATATTTGGTATTTTATATTTTTATAAAATACTATATGATGTGGTTTGTTGTATAAAATTACTGGTAAAGGTTTCTTTTGCTCATCACCACATCAGACATTAAAATCAATGGCGAAGCATTATATGAGCTGCCAAAAGATTTATACATTCCACCTGATGCACTAGAAGTCTATTTAGAGTCTTTTGAGGGGCCTTTAGACTTATTGCTTTATCTTATCCGCAAAAACAATCTAGATATTCTTAATATTCCGATGGCTGAATTGACAGCACAATATATGCTGTACGTGGAAAAGATGAAAGCAATCAAGCTTGAGTTGGCAGCAGACTATTTACTGATGTCAGCGATGCTGATTGAAATTAAGTCACGGATGTTATTGCCAAAACCTGCGGAGATTGAAGAAGAGGATGATCCACGCGCTGAGCTGGTAAGGCGTTTGATGGAGTATGAAGCTATTAAGCTTGCCGCGCGTAATCTGGACGAAATGCCAAAAGTTGGTGAAGAATTACAAGTTGCACACGCTTACTACCATCATATTGCAGAAATCAAGCCACCAGAAGTGAGTATAAGTGAATTGGTTGAAGCATGGAAAAATGTGCTCAAGCGAGCCAAGCTTAATTCGCATCATAAATTGGGCCGAGCTGAACTTTCTGTACGTGAACATATGAGCATGGTGTTAAGGCGATTGCAAACAGAAGGTATGTGTGAGTTTTCTGAACTTTTTGATTTAAAAACAGATGGTTTGCCAAAGTTAGTGGTCAACTTTTTAGCGATATTGGAGCTTGCTAAAGAAGGATTGGTAAAAATCACCCAGCAAGCTGCGTTTTCAACTATTTATTTGCAAGCGAGCAGTGCGGAATGAGAGAGCCTGAAAATATTACAGAAATGAAGCAAATATTGGAAGCAGCACTATTGACTGCTGGGCAAGTATTGAGTCTAGACGATATGCTGAAATTGTTTGCAGGACGAATGGAGCGTGCAACGCTTAGAATGCTGCTCGACGAACTGAAGCAAGAGTGGGAAGAAAAAACCTTAGAGTTAGTTCAAGTGGCTTCTGGTTATCGGTTTCAAGCCAAAGCAGAATACAGTGCATTTATTGCAAGGATGAATCCAGAACGCGAGCCAAAATATTCTCGTGCTGTGATGGAAACACTAGCGATTATTGCTTACCGCCAGCCAGTTACAAGAGGTGATATTGAGCAAATACGTGGTGTGACAGTGAATCCAAATGTCATGCGGCAACTAATAGAGCGTGATTGGATCGATGTGGTTGGGCAGCGTGAAGTGCCAGGTCGACCTTCACTCTATGCAACAACAAAACATTTTTTAGATGATTTGAATTTAAGGTCCCTCGCAGAGTTGCCGCCTATAGAAGATTTTACTCAAAGTGAAATTCCATTAGATAGCTAAGCTATTTGCTGTAAAATCACAAACTTATTGATTTTAAGCAGGTGTCATGGCGCGTCCTTTTAAAAAACCCAAAGATTTACAAAATCGCAGAGTAAATGTACCAGCTGAAAAAGATACTTCTGCAACTAGTACCGATAGCGAACAGCTAACGACTCAGCGTTTACACAAGTTACTCGCATTAGCTGGTT
>JBLLNR010000026.1:0-28422 GCA_048058875.1 Methylotenera sp.
CGTAAACGAATTGTTATCACTGAAATAGGCTGGCCAAGCAGCGGTCCAACTATTGGCGCTTCAGTAGCTAACGAGGTGAATCAAGCACGTTTTGTACGCGAATTCTTGGCTAAAGATGAAGCGGATGATTATGAATACTACCTGATGGAAGCGTTTGACCAGCCTTGGAAAGTGAATATTGAGGGATGGGCAGGCGCCTATTGGGGTATGTTTAACGCAAAGCGTACAGAAAAATACTCGCTTCAAGGCGATGTAGTAAAAGACAATCGATGGGCAGAAAAGGCAATTTGGGCAAGTGCGATTGCTTTCCTCCCAATTATGTTTATTGCTTGGCGTTTTAGTAGTTGGGGTATTGGTGGCGTGATTTCCATGGCTGTATTGTTACAAGCCTGTATAACCACATTGGTTATCGCTTGGAATTTACCTGGTGATTATTACTATACCGTTCGTGATTTTGTCATCTTAGCTGGGCTTATTTTGGCCATGGCACTTACTTCTTTAGTACTGATGATTTATGCGGTTGAATTTAGCGAGGTCATGTTTAAGCGCAATTGGCGGCGAATATACCAACGCAAAACACCACTACCAGAGGATGAAGAACTTTTTGTTTCAATTCATTTAGCTTGTTATAACGAACCTCCCGAAATGGTGATTGCTACGATAGAAAGCCTAAAAGATCTGGATTACAAATATTATGAAGTGATTGTCGTTGACAACAATACACAAGATGAAGCGAAGTGGAAGCCTATAGAGGCATACATGGCACAGATGCCAGAGAACTTTCATTTTTATCATTTGCCAAAATGGCCTGGATTTAAAGCGGGAGCACTGAATTTTGCTTTATCTAAAACCTATTCACGCGCTGTTGCAATTGGTGTTGTCGATGCAGACTATGTTGTGACCAAAGATTGGCTAGCGACACTAGTGCCACACTTTGCTGATTCTAAAGTTGCAGTAGTCCAAGCACCGCAAGCGCACCGAGAATGGGAAGATAATTTCTTTAAGCGCATGTGCAATTGGGAGTTTGAAGGTTTTTTCCGCATCGGCATGCATCATCGGCATGAGCGTAATGCGCTCATTCAGCATGGCACAATGACCTTGATTCGGCATCAAGCACTTAAAGACTTGAATGGCTGGTCTGAATGGTGTATCTGTGAAGATACCGAGCTTGGCCTGCGTCTCTTGGAAGAGGACTATGAGTTGCGCTATGTTGATGATACGTTTGGTCGCGGGTTAACCCCTGCAAGCTTTAGCGCCCTAAAATCGCAACGTTATCGTTGGGCGTTTGGTGCGATGCAAATTTTAAAACGGCACATGCCGAGGTTGCTGGGTGAATCAACTTTGAGCTTTAGTCAGCGCTACCATTTCTTGACTGGATGGTTTGGTTGGGTAGGAGATGCACTGCAATTAATCTTTACTGTTGGGTCAATTGGATGGACTTTGTTGATGCTGTTTTTCCCTGGTACATTCAGCTTGCCAGTTACGATTATGATTGTGCCAATCTTATGTTTTTTAGTGATTAAAGCTGCTTTAGGACCAGTGCTGTACCGCAAAACTATGCAGTGTAAATGGATTGATATATGGGGTGCTTCTCTTGCAAGCTTGGGCTTATCGCATGCTATTGCACGCGGTGTGATGATGGGCCTTGCCAAAAAAACTGGTGTATTTGTGGTAACAGCAAAAGGCAAATCCGTAAGTAGTAAGTGGAAAATTCTCAATCCGATTCGTGAAGAATTTTTAATCTTACTCGCTTTAATACTGGCAGCTTATGCAATGTTGCAAACGAGAGGCTTTGACAACCGTGATGCACAGTTATGGGTTACATTGTTAGCATTGCAATCCATGCCATATGCGAGCGCACTAGCTTGTCAATTGATTTCTCAACGCGACTAGCAAGCTCCGTTTTTATAGTTTAATTGCTTTCCAAGCAGCTAGTTTTTCTTTAAATGGCATAGTATGGGCAGGGCTGCTAGACGGTAGCTTTAATAACTTTACCTCATCAAGATTGAGTGTTGGCATCACTATTTTTCGGAAGTATCGCTCCGCCTCATTACCATTAAAAGCAATTAAATGAATATGTGGGTGACGTTTGAAAAAAGCCGGAAAATGATTAGGGATGCGCGAACCTGTTTGAATGCTGCGATCTAAGCTACCTGTCCTGACACAAGTTTGCAATACATCCCATACGGCCACACCAGCACTTCTAAGGGCCTTCTGGCGCAACTCATAAGATAAAGTTGCATCAAACGCATAGATTGCCCCCATAATTGGCCAAAAAGCATTGCGAGGATGCGCATAATATTGGTTGGCTTCCAGCGAAGCAATACTAGGGATGCTACCTAAAATCAGTATAGTTGCAGATGAGTCTGCAATAGGAGCAAAACTGCTAATTGGTTTCATATCTAGTTGGCATTAAAAAAGGCGCCTAAGCGCCTTTGATGAGTTTAGAGCAGCAGTCTTCTTACATCACTTAACATCATTCTTAAATGGCTTGTGAAACGCGCTCCATCTGCACCATCAATGACGCGATGATCATAAGAAAGTGATAGTGGCAGCATCAGTCTTGCCTCAAAATCGTCACTCTCTTCGTTATAAATAGGTTTCATGCTAGAGCGTGAAACACCTAAAATCGCAACTTCTGGGCAATTGATAATCGGTGTAAACATAGTGCCACCTATGCCGCCAAGACTGGATATCGTAAAGCAGCCGCCTTGCATTTCTTCTACTTTCAGTTTTCTTTCTCGTGCTTTGCTGGATAAGTCCATTAAGTCAGCAGCAATATCTAGTACATCTTTACGTTGAACATCCTTTACGACAGGCACGACTAGCCCATCAGGGGTGTCACAGGCAAAGCCGATATTATAGTAATTCTTTAGAATTAAATTATCGCCATCAGGTGATAGTGATGCGTTAAATGTAGGATAGGCTTTTAACGCATTAACAGAGGCTTTGATTAAAAACGCGAGCATTGTCAATTTAACACCACGCTTTTCTGCTTCCGCTTTCATCGATCTGCGGAAATCTTCCAAATCTGTGATGTCAGCTTCGTCGAATTGTGTCACATGCGGTGCTGTAACCCAATTACGGTGTAAATTGGAGCCTGATAGTTTTTTAATACGGGATAATGGTTTGGTTTCAATTTCGCCAAATTTTGTAAAGTCTATGACTGGCATTGCTAATGTGGCAAAAGCCCCAATACCGGCACCCATATTGTCAGCACGCGGTTTTGTCAGCTCTCCTTTAACGTAGTTTTGTACATCAATGGTCAAGATTCTATTTTTAGGCCCTGTACCTTGTACGAACTTAAGGTCAACACCTAATTCTCGTGCAAATTTGCGCACAGATGGACTGGCATGCGATTTTCTCTCTCTGTTAGTATCCACATGTTCGCCAACAGGAACAGGTTTGTTAGTTGGCTGTACTTGTTTTGGCGGTTCTGGCGCTGGGCGGCTGGGCTCAGGTGCTTCTATTTTTGCTATATCCTTTACCGCTGCCGGTGCTGGAGTTGGCGAAGTAGGTTCCACAGATTTTGCTGTTTCAGCTGCGCTAGGCTCAAGCGTGATAATTAAATGACCTTCTGCAATTTTGTCGCCAACTTTTACTTTTATTTCTTTAACAATACCTGCTTCAGGTGCAGGAATATCCATAGAAGCTTTGTCAGACTCAACAGTAACTAGAGAGTCATCTATCGCAACGGTATCACCCGGAGCGACAAGCACGTCAATCACTTCAACCGAATCGAAATCGCCAATATCAGGCACTAAAATATCTTTTACACTCATTTATTTACTCCGTACCAAACTGCTTTTTTAAATTAGGCTTGGGTTTGGTTTGTTAGGATTAAGCTTGTATTTTTTGATTGCTTCTGTCACTTTAGCAACTGGCAGCTTTCCTTCTTCGCTCAACGCTTTTAGTGCCGCTACAACGACATAATGTCTGTCGACTTCAAAGAAATCTCGTAATGCTTCGCGGCTATCAGAGCGACCATAACCATCTGTACCAAGGGCGACAAATTTATTCGGCACAAAGCGTTGAATTTGCTCAGCAAAGCTTTTCATATAGTCTGTGGAAGCGATAACTGGTCCTTTTGCATCTTGAAGACATGACGCAACATAACTGATGCGTTGTTTTTTCTCTGGATTCAGCAGGTTCCAGCGCTCACAATCAAGACCCTCTCTACGCAACTCAGTAAAGCTTGGTACGCTCCAAACATCTGCAGAAACGCCCCAGTCTTTTTCTAATAACTCTGCTGCGGCAATGACTTCGCGTAAGATAACGCCACTCCCCATCAGTTGTACCTTTTCGCCTTTCGATTTGGATGTACTGAAGTTATACATGCCTTTTAAAATACCTTCTTCACTACCTTTTGGTATAGCAGGGTGGCTATAGTTTTCATTCATTAGGGTGATGTAGTAATAGACATCCTCTTGATTTTGCACCATTCGGCGAAGACCCTCTTGAATGATAACGGCTAATTCGTATGCAAATGTTGGGTCATAAGAGATACAGTTAGGTATCGTTGCTGACATCAAATGGCTATGGCCATCCTCATGTTGTAAGCCTTCGCCATTTAGAGTTGTTCTGCCTGCTGTAGCGCCTAACAAGAATCCACGAGCACGCGAATCACCTGCTGCCCATGCAAAATCACCAATGCGCTGGAATCCAAACATTGAGTAATAGATATAGAATGGAATCATCTGTGCACCGCTCACACTATATGAGGTTGCGGCTGCTAGCCAGCTCGAGAAAGCACCTGCTTCGTTAATGCCTTCTTCTAAAATTTGACCCTTTTGCGATTCTTTGTAATACATCACTTGGTCTGAGTCTTGCGGCTCATAGAGCTGTCCAATTGAGGAGTAAATGCCGAGTTGACGGAACATCCCTTCCATACCAAATGTACGTGCTTCATCAGGGACGATTGGAACAACAAACTTGCCAACTTCTTTATCTCGCACCAGTGTCGATAAAATGCGTACGAAAGCCATCGTAGTTGAAATTTCGCGTTCACCAGTTGCACCAAGCATATTTTCGAACGCTGAAAGCGGGGGTACGGTTAATTCATTCCCTTTTTGTCTGCGTTTGGGCACATGTCCGCCCATGGCAGCACTGCGCTCAGCCATATATTGCATTTCTGGGCTATCAGCAGCAGGCTTATAGTAGGAAAGCTTTTCTACTTGCTCGTCTGTCAGTGGTAAGTCAAACCGATCGCGAAACACTTTAAGTGACTCTATATCCATACTTTTTTGCTGGTGCGTAGTATTTTGACCTTCGCCAGCATCGCCCATACCATAACCTTTAACTGTTTTTGCAAGAATTACAGTTGGTTGACCTTTGTGGTTAACAGCAGCATGGTAAGCAGCGTAGACTTTATGTGGATCGTGACCACCGCGGTTTAAACGCCAGATATCACTATCTGACATGGCAGCCACCATTTCTTTCAGTTCTGGGTACTTGCCGAAGAAGTGCTCGCGCGTATAAGCGCCACCTTTTTGCTTAAAGTTTTGGTACTCACCATCCACACATTCTTCCATGCGTTTTTTCAATAACCCATCTTTATCCATCGCGAGTAATGGATCCCAATAAGATCCCCAGATAACTTTAAGCGCATTCCACCCAGCACCACGGAAGTTAGATTCTAGTTCTTGGATAATCTTACCGTTACCGCGTACAGGTCCATCAAGCCGTTGTAAGTTACAGTTAATCACAAAAATCAGGTTATCCAAGCCCTCACGCGCTGCGAGCGAGATAGCACCTTGTGACTCAGGCTCATCCATCTCACCATCACCGCAGAACACCCAAACTTTACGATCGGTCGTATCAGCAATACCACGATTGTGAAGATACTTTAAAAAGCGAGCTTGATAGATACCTGCTAGCGGCCCAATCCCCATGGACACCGTTGGAAATTGCCAGAAATCTGGCATTAACCAAGGATGTGGATAGCTAGATAAACCATTACCACCAGTTTCCTGACGGAAGTTATCTAATTGTTCTTCTGTAATGCGCCCCTCTAGATAAGCTCGCGCATAGATGCCTGGAGAAGAGTGTCCTTGGAAATAAATGCAATCGCCACCAAAGTTATCATTGGCAGCACGAAAAAAATGATTGAACCCAACGTCATACAAAGTTGCTGCAGACTGAAAGCTTGCAATATGCCCGCCAACGCCTGGTGATTTTTCATTGGCCCTTAACACAGTCATAATGGCATTCCAGCGAATGAGCGCGCGGATGCGGCGCTCCATTTCTGGGTCACCAGGCAGTTTGGCCTGCAAATGCGTAGGGATTGTATTAACGTATGCAGTAGTTGCATTGTAGGGTAAGTTACTTCCAGAGCGTCTTGCTTGATCAATCATTGCTTCAAGCAAGAAGTGAGCACGTTCAGTGCCTTCATTTTCAATGACTGACAATAAGGCGTCTAACCATTCTTGTGTTTCTTGTGCGTCAGTTTCTGTTAAGCCGGTTTGCGGATTCATTGCCATGCTTTGAGGTTTCTCCGTGTTGCTGTAGTGCGATGCTACCTTTTGAGTAACTTGACGCACTATTGTGTGAATTGAATGTTGTATTATTAAAGCGATAGTTTCGCTTTAATAAAGATTTTGGTCAAGTTAAAAGCGCTGTTTACGCTAGTGAAATGGTGCTTTTGCTAACGATAAGAGAGTTTTTCTGTAAGAATTTCTATTAATTAAATGTATTTAAAATTAGTTTTTATGCTATTAATTGTTGTTAACTTCTGTTAATTTAATAAAAAAACATCATTTGCCAAGTATAGTTCTTTCCCGCTTTTACCTAAAGAAAGCTTCTAATACCCAAATATATCGCTGCTATAAAGCATACTATTGCAAAACTTTTTTTGCTTATTTGTGCTGGAATTTTATGATTGAGGAATGCTGAAACAATAATCATCACAGTAGCTGCGCTAATAGACAATGGGATAGCGATATTCCAGTATATGCCACTAGTACGCATGTAGCTTATTAAGCTGCTTAGCGCAATCAAACAAACAGCCGCCAGTGTTGTAGCTGTGATTGTTTGGTGGTTGAAGTTGCTGACTTTGTATAAACTTGGCACAATAATAAAGCCGCCGCCAACGCCAAGAAGACCTGACAGGAAGCCTGTTAGTCCTCCAGTAAACGTTAGCATCTTTGCACAAGGTGCTGTCCAATATACTTTCGATGTTACCGGATTGATTGTACATGCTGGCTCAGCATTTTGACTGTTGTTATGAACTTTCTTCGCGCTAAGCCAAGTTTGTATTGCTATAAATACAAGAATTATACAAAGTATTATACTCAAAATCTGATTTGAAGCATATGTAGCTACCTTGACCCCAAGCGGTGCAATTAAAACGCCTACGCCAGCTAACAGTAAAGCTGTTTTGTATCGAACTGTACCTAATGTCAATCCCTGAATTGCGCCAACACTTGAAGCAAGAAAGACCGTAAGCAGTGCGATTGGCGCCGCTTCTAATACAGAGATGTTTAAAAATATAACCAATAATGGAATGGCAAGTGAGGCACCTCCAGCACCCGTTACCGCAAGTATTAGTCCAATTATTGCACCCAATATTGTGCTGGTGATTGTCAGTTCCAAAGTCAGTTCTATTTAAGCATTTGATTTATGTAACTTACGATACAATTTTGTCAGTAAGCATTTGTTTTTAAAAAAATAACTAACTTTTTGTGATAGCCAACTTTGCGATGCCATGCTGTGGCCTGCATTTAGTTTTTGTGCTGATTGATAAAGGTTGTTTGCGCGCATTCCAGTTTTACAGAAACCCAGTATTGGGGTGGGGGCGCTATTTAGGAATTGAGCGCAGGCTTTAATATCATCCGTTCCAATGTTACTAGGAGCGACAGGAGTGTGGATATACATCAATCCTGCCTTTTCAGCTGCAGCTTTTATATCTTCGTTTGTCGGCTGATTATTACCTCCTTCTTGATCTGGCCGCGCATTAATAATAGCTCTGAAGCCTAGGCTTTTTATCTCTTTAATATCGTCAGGGCTGATTTGCGGACTACTACTGAATGTCTCTGAATGTTTTGTAATTTGTAATGTCATGATGTTTCCTTTCTTTATTTGTTCAATTTACAGATTTGTTCTGCTAGTACATTGATAATTGCAAGAGCAGGTTTGCTGGCGACGCTGTAGAAAATATTTTTACCATCACGCCTAGTTTTAACAATATCTTTGTTACGCAAGACTGTTAGTTGTTGTGATAGAGTGGGTTGCTGTATACCAGTTAGTGTTTCAAGTTCTCCTACAGCTTTTTCTCCTTGAGAGATTTGACACAGCAACATCAGCCTATCTGGATTGGCTAGCACCTTCATTAAAGTGGTCGCCGTGTCAGCTGACTCTCTTAATACTTTTAAGTTATTAATATGAATTGTATTCCTCATAGTGATTTAGCTTTATAATATACATATTTACATTATATAAAATAATAATATATAATGCAATATATTTTAATAAGGAATAATTATGTTTAGACAACTATTTGACGAAGCAACTTCAACATTGACATACTTGCTAGTAGATGAGGAAACTAAAGATGCTGTGATTATTGATCCAGTCAGAGAGCATATAGATGACTATGTAAAGTTAGTCGAGCAGCTTAAGGTAAATCTTTTGTATGCTTTAGAAACACATGTGCACGCAGACCACGTAACGGCAAGTGGGCTTTTGCGGAGTAAGTTAGATGTTAAAGTAGCTGTGAGCCAGCAATGTGGTGCTCAAGATGCTGATTTGCAGCTCAATGAAGGTGATGTTATTCATTTTGGAAAACAGCATGTTCAGGTGATTGCAACACCAGGACATACGGCTGGCAGCCTCACTTTTTTGTGGCAAGATAAGTTGTTCACTGGCGATGCACTATTGATTAATGGTTGTGGACGTACAGACTTCCAAAGTGGAGACGCAGCCACGCTATTCGATAGTATTGTGAATAAACTTTTTACCTACCCGAATGAAACGCTGATTTACCCAGGACATGACTATAGTGGCCATCGCGTCAGTAATATAGCCCAAGAAAAGTTAATTAATCCAAGGTTGGCAAATCAGACAAAGGAGGCGTTTATACAAATCATGGAAAACTTAAACCTACCAAAGCCAAAAATGATTGATATCGCTGTACCTGCAAACAGAAACTGTGGGATAAGCGAGACAGAAATATTACAAGGTTAGTTTCATCTAATGTGTATTTAGCGCTACAATCGACCTAGAAATAATTGGAGGAAGTAATGCAAAGCGCAGTACAGAATTTAGAATGGTTAGCCGCTTTTCCAGATTTAGCTGAGCTGGAAAACTCGGCCAAAGAGTTGCTATTAAAATATGCGCGTATTGTTGAAGCGCCCATTGGAACTGTTGGTTATCGTGAAGGTGGTCCATGTGGCGCTTATGTCATGCGTTTGGCTGGGCGTTCCCGCGTTTTTAAAATGTCTACCAGTGGACGTGAAATACTACTTTATCGGGTTCATGCAGGCGAGACGTGTGTTATTACAACGACATGTCTACTTGGCAACAGCGACTACCCAGCTTCAACAATTGTGGAAGAGGCGATTAAAGATGTGATTATTCCTGCGGCTGCATTTAACCAATTAATGATTGATTCAAAAGTGTTCCGTACTTTTGTCATGACAAATTATGGCGCTTTAATTAGTGATTTAATTGTGTTGCTGGATGAAGTTGCTTTTCATAATTTAGATGCACGATTAGCCAAGTTATTATTGGAGGCAGGCTCAGATAACGTGAAAAGAACGCACCAACAGATTGCTGACGAGCTTGGCACTGCGCGCGAAGTGGTGAGCAGGCAAGTAAAAAGATTTGAGCAAAAAAACTGGGTTGCATTGGGGCGCGGTCAAGTTGAGATACTAGACCGCGAAGCACTAAATAGACTAGCAAAAAGCTAACTGACCAATAGGAAGATAGGCAGATTGCTGTATCTTAAATCCCTTAGCAACGAAGACTGTATGTTTCTAATGACGCATACAGTTATTGCATTGACCTTTTACAGTATCTAAGCCTTTCACAGTATCTAATCCTATGACGTCTTTAAAGTTGGCGTTGTCGACATCGGCATCCGTCAGGTCAGCACCAGTCAAGTCAGCACCAGTCAAGTCAGCTGAAACCAAATCAGCACGATACAAGTTGGCGTTCCTTAAGACGGCGCCACGTAAATTGCCGAAAGTAAATGCTGCAATATTTAAATCTGCTTCTTCAAAATTAGCACCTTCAAAATTACCACCGACAGAATCAAATTTCATTTGCCCCATGGGTTGGTTGCCAACATCCAGACCAAAACGACCTTTTCTAGCATCTATACCGCTCATGTCTACTTTACCCAATGTGCCAATTACACGTGCATTGGTTAGATTAGCATTTTTGAAGCTAGTATTACCAAAGATAGGTTGAAAGATGGTTGCGTTACTCAAATCAGATTGACTAAAGTCTGCTTCCTCAATACGTGCTAAATTCAAATAAGCATTACGTAGATTTGCGCCGATAAGTTTTGCACCTCTTAAATCTGCGCCAAAAAAACTAATATTTTGCATATTACAGTGACTAATATCTAGCCCATTAAAGTTTAAATAACCCGCATCTTTGTTACTTAAATTGCAAGACTTACTATTAATTTGTTCTAAAGCATTTTCTTGACTAATTTTTACTCTTTCGACTTCTGTTTTATTTTCATAGAATTTTTTTGCTGCTGTAATGATGTTGTCTGGGTCTAGTAAAAATGAATCCCTTGATGATTCCAAAGCAAAACAGTATTTTTGGCCTTTATAGATCTCATTGATCGAACAATCTGTTTTTTTGTAGGCACCTTTTGATAAGGCGTAGGTACAATGATTGTCGAATGCGACAGACTCTGCTGCGAAACTAATTGCGCAATACGCCAATGCAACGATTGATGTCATAATTTTTAAGTAATGCATGCTAGTTCTCCGTGAATCCCGTTATCTTTATTCAATAGCATCTAATACGCTATGTGTCGTCAGTATAGGCTTAATCAAGGTTGATACTGTAACTATGGTCACACAATAAAAAGATGCTAATGAAAATCATGAATTAAATAAAATATTTTACTTTGCAGTCGTCTAACTTTTTTTGGTGCGCGTTAGTACTCACATCTACCAGATATTGGTAGAAAAACGCTAAAGAGGAGAAGTAAAAATGTTGAATAAAAAATTGAATCAAGCATTGTTGTTGTGTTTAATGTTTACAGGTGCATCAATGACTGCTTCAGCCGGACATGATCGTTATGAAGACCGTGCTCGCGTTACTTCTGTAACGCCTCAAGTTGAACGCATCAATACGCCCGTTCAAGAATGTCACACTGAATATGTCCGTGAAAGTTATTATGAAGATGCGAGACCATCTAATGGTGGTGCAATCATTGGTACAATAGCAGGTGGCTTGATTGGTAGTCGTTTCGGTGGTGGTAATGGCCGTTTGATTACTACTGCTGTAGGTGCAGGCTTAGGTGCAGTTATAGGTGATCGCCATGATAATCGATTCAGCGCAAGACGTGAACATGTGGCAGAGCGGCCAGTTGAGCGCTGTGTAACGGTTGATCGCTGGGAGACAGTAACGACAGGTTACTTAGTCGACTATAAATACAATGGACGGCACTATACAACGGTCACGCAAGAGCGCCCTGGAAAATTTATTCCTGTGAACGTTTCTGTCAGACCGAGTGGTTATGTGACAAACGTAGAATATCGTTATGATCATGATCATGATCGCTATCGTGATTATGATGATCGCAAGCGATATAAGCGCCATTATTAAGTAGCGCATTTGATTAAAGCCGCTTTTTAGCGGCTTTTTTTATCTCTTGTTTTTTTGATTGGCTCAATTTAGGAAAGTCATGTAATCAAAGCTGTTCTATAATCTAGAATACTTACAACATATGGAAGCAATTCATTGTTAAAAGCCATCTATCAAAAGATAAAATCTTTTTTTATACCCAAAGAAACCACCGCTGCAGCAATTTGGCAAGCAACAGGTAACGATATTTCACATGCCTATTGGATGTACGCAACACCTGTCAATATGCAGTTAGGGCGAGACAGTTACTTTTTAAGCGATCCCTCTTTGTTGTCAGTTTCACAAGAAGAAAGTATTGCTTTAATAGAATGTTTGAACACCCATTTTGTTGGTTTGGGTTATACATTTTATCTAGTGAATGGTATTTGGTTGTTAGGCTTGAATAGCAATCCTAGGATTATAACGACGCATATTAAGCAAGTCGCTAATCAAGATATTGCCAGTCATTTGCCTTCTGGTGAAGGTGCCTTACTCTGGAATAAGTTGCAAAATGAGATACAAATGCTTTTGTATACTCATCCTATTAATCAAGTCCGCGAATCAAGGGGTGTTCCAACGATTAATAGCCTATGGTGTTATGGCTTGAGTAAGTCTTCATCATAATCAAAACTATGGTAAAGCTAATAAAACAACGTCAAGTCGATCGTGATGCTGAAAAGCATTTGCTACAAGCTGGTATCTCACCATTGTTTGCTAGGCTCTATGCGGCGCGAGGAGTAAAGAATATCAATGAGGTGGATGTGAGTTTGAATCAAATCATCCGTCCTAATCTACTTACCAACAATACAAAAATGGCGACCATGCTCGCAGATGCAATTGCGCAACAGAAAAAAATTCTTGTTGTAGGAGACTACGACGCGGATGGTGCAACGGCTACAGCCTTAGCTGTAAAAGGTTTGCGCAGTATGGGGGCGCAAGTTGATTTCCTAGTGCCTAATCGTTTTGAATATGGGTATGGTTTGACGCCAGAAATAGTATCATTAGCAACATCCATGAATCCCAATATTATTCTCACAGTGGACAATGGTATTGCGAGCGTCGAAGGAGTGATGCGAGCAAACCAGCTGGGCATGGATGTATTAATTACTGATCATCATCTGCCTAGTGAAGTGATGCCAGATGCTGCTTGTATCGTTAATCCAAATCAATATGGATGCCAGTTTCCAAGTAAAAACCTAGCTGGCGTAGGCGTAATGTTTTACGTCTTGCTAGCCTTGCGAGCAGAATTACGATCGCGAGACGAGTTTATTGAAAATGCTGAACCTAATTTAAGTGAGTTGCTGGACTTGGTTGCATTGGGTACAGTGGCTGACTTAGTAAAACTTGATGCAAATAATCGTGTCTTAGTTGAGCAAGGCTTAAGGCGCATTCGTGCTGGAGCATGCTGCCCAGGTGTTTTGGCGCTGCTGAAAGTAGCCGGACGAAATCATACACAAGTTAATGCACAAGACTTAGGTTTTTATGTTGGCCCGCGATTAAATGCAGCAGGTCGATTGGATGATATGCGCTTGGGTATCCAGTGTTTACTTGCTGGAGATGAGGTGCAAGCCATGCAAATCGCAGAATTATTGCATGAACTAAATGTGGAGCGCCGTGATATAGAAGCCGGTATGCAGGAAGAGGCGTTGGCCAATTTAGACAATATTACAGTGGACAATCACTATACAATTAGTCTTTATGAGCCTGCTTGGCATCAAGGCGTGGTCGGGATTTTGGCTTCAAGAATCAAAGAGCGATATTATCGCCCAGTCATTGCTTTTGCAGAAGTGGGTGACGGTTTGCTGAAAGGCTCAGGCCGTTCTATCAATGGTTTACATCTGCGAGATGCGCTGGATTTGGTTGCTAAACGAGATACTAGTTTGATTGTTGCATTTGGCGGTCACGCAATGGCAGCTGGGCTGAGTATTAAGCAAGAAAAATTTCTTGCCTTTCAAGAAATGTTCGAATCTGTCGTGCAAGAATTATTGACACCTGATGATTTGCAATCTGTGGTGGAGACCGATGGTAGCTTTGATATTGGTCAGATGGAACTGCAAACGGTTCGAGATTTATCAGCACAGGTATGGGGTCAAGGATTTGCGCCTCCTTTGTTCAATGATCAGTTTGCCGTCATCAATCAACGAGTTGTAGGCGGTAAGCACCTTAAACTATTGTTAGAAAAACAAGGCAAAAGGTTTGACGCCATATATTTTGGACAAATAACTGCGCTTCCTCTTGAAATTGAGGCAGTGTATCAATTGCAGATAAATAGTTACAACGGTGCGCAATCTGTGCAGTTACAGCTACTGCATGCATAATGCCTACTATATAATGGGTGCATTATGAATAAAACCAATAACCAAATGACGGGCGCTGTGTCGAAAATTGTAATTGCTAATTGGAAAATGCATGGCAATCTCGAGCAAAATGAATTGTTGCTGAAGTCGTATGTTTCAGCATTAACAAATTTTCGACATACAAAGGTGATTGTCTGTGTACCATACCCATACTTGGCACAGGCTCAGCGTATATTGCAAGCTACACCCATTGCATGGGGTGCGCAAAATCTTGCAAAAAATGAAGATGGCCCTTTTACAGGAGAAGTTAGCGCAAGTATGTTGTGCGATTTTGGTAGCGAATATGTTATTTTGGGTCACTCTGAGCGTGCAACCGCTTATTGCGAATCGGATGAAAATATCGCGCAAAAATTTATGATGGCAAAAAGACACGGTCTTACGCCTATATTATGTGTAGGTGAAACGTTGATTGAACGTGAGGCAGGGGTGATGGAGTTAAAAGTAGGTAAGCAATTAGATACTATAATCGACTTATATGGCGCTGCTGTTTTTGATGATGCTATCATTTCTTATGAGCCCATATGGGCAATTGGAACAGGATTGGCAGCAAGCCCAGACCAAGTAAGGGCAATGCACAAATTTATCGCTGAAAAACTGCGAAGGGCTTCAGATAGCAAAAAAAATAGCTTTAAAATTCTTTATGGAGGCAGCGTTAATCCGCAAAATGCGGTACAATTATTTCAAATTGAAAATGTGGATGGTGGACTCATCGGGAAATGTTCCTTGAGTGCCTCGGCATTTGAAGGAATCTGTCAGGCGGCGGAGTCATCAGTTGCTTAAGAACAAAGTTAGTGGGTTTGTATTAATAGGTAAAAAATGGAAAACATAATAACAGTAGTGCACGTGCTGGCAGCAGCAAGTTTAATAGGTTTGATTTTATTGCAACATGGAAAAGGCGCAGACATGGGAGCGGCTTTTGGAAGTGGTGCTTCTGGAAGTTTATTTGGTGTTAGTGGTTCGTCTAATTTTTTAAGTCGTGCAACAGCGCTCAGCGTAACAGTTTTTTTTGCAACAAGTTTGGCCTTAGCATACATTGCTAGTCATCGCTCAAGTTCTGGCAGTGTGATCCAGTTGCCAACTACCTTGGAAAAACAAGCAGAAACAGAAAGTGCAGCATCAGAAACTACACCAGTAATGCCTGGTTCAGTTCCGGCCGCTGTCACTGCGGAGGATGTTCCTAACTAATATCCAGGGTAATACCCTGTATAAAACATGCCGTCGTGGTGGAATTGGTAGACACGCTATCTTGAGGGGGTAGTGACGAAAGTCGTGAGAGTTCGAGTCTCTCCGTCGGCACCAACGCAAAATTTTTCAATAAAATCAATGAGTTAAGACAAGGCTGAATAGGATTATCAATTTTTGGTAACACTCCCGAACCCCGCGTCCTTATTAGACTCTGTTAATTTTTAAATTCAATTTTAGCTCAAGTTAATAGCAAGTATTACACACAGATTACACATGAAATTTCTGAGTAATTACACATAAATTACACACGAAATTTATTTAATTTTTATAGTTTTTGATTTGCCGAATCCAAACTTTATTTACAACAAATTGTCTATTAATTAATAAGAAAGTGTAATTAAGGCGATGTGGTGCTTGCTATGGCTAAATTTATTTTGTTAAGATTGCTACCTGAATTGCCGATATATGCTTTTCTTTAATTCTTTTAAGAGGTGAGGTAATTGTTTAGTGAACGCAAAGTAGCCGAAATGGCGGCTTACCTTCTCAATAAAGATGGTGGTCGTTATGCACACCTAAAATTAATGAAACTACTTTATTTGGCTGATAGAGAGGCAATAGACAAATATGGCTATTCTATTAGTGGTGATAAAGCATATTCAATGCGTCATGGCCCTGTGCTGTCCAATACTCTAGACCTAATGAGTAATAGTGTTGCACCACAAGAAGATGGTTGGGATTATTGGATCTCCGACAAGGAAAACCATGAGGTCTCGCTAAAGCGACCAGTAGATAGGAATAGTCTTGAGGAACTCAGCGAATCTGATATTGAAATTTTAGATTCAGTTTGGCAAAAGTTTGGACATATGAATCGCTGGGAGATTAGAGACTATACTCACGATGTATGTTCGGAATGGATTGATCCTAATGGGTCGTCACGACCAATTCCTGAAGCAAGAATCTTAGTGGCTCTCGGAAAATCAAAAGAAGAAGCGTTAGAGCATCTTTCAGACCTAAAAGCGGAAGAGTCAATAGATAAGTTATTCTCATCAATATGAAGTTGTTTTTACCAGTACAACGTGCAGCTTTGCTGATACCTACTGGTGATGATGATAAAAAACATCTTTTTGTGTTATTAACAAATCCGACAAAATATCCAACAGCACAAGACCAAGAACTTACATTGTTGGTGAATATCTCAAGCGTTAGAAAATTTAAGCCTCATGACAATACCTGCTTACTTTATCCTGGAGATCATCCATTTATAAGGCACGACAGTTATGTTAACTATCATTTTGCTAGGATAGAAGAAACTCGCAAATTGATTAATGGTTGCAAAAAAGGTCTTTTTATTAACAGCGATCCATTTGATTCTGATATTTGCGCAAGAATATGTAATGGATTACTGAATTCGCGACATACAACCTTAAAAATTAAAAAATTTTATAGTTTTTGTTCAAACGCAACCTAATCACTAGTTGCTTTTCCAAGAATATTGAGGTAATGAGTGCGTTATAGTGCTGATATTTTTGAGTATTTGCCATTACACCTATAAATAAAGATTCCTCAATTCAAAAATTTACAAATTGTTTACATGTAAAGCCTAAAAACACAATGAATGTAATGTATAATTTGCTTAAAGAAATTGATGTTTAGAATAGTGTTTTATACCAAATTAATTACACACTTGTTACACACGCTATGCTGGAAGCCGCACAGTTGCTAGGTCATTGGGGCGCTCCGTCGGCACCATTGGTGGTGGTTCGAATAAATTGGACGTAGAATCCAAAATGACTAAAAGTCATTCAATAATAATGTGGTTTTGATTTTATAGTAATTTAACGGATGAAAGCTAAGGGTTAGGACTTTTGCTAGATAACTATTTTCCGATTTTAATGTTTATTTTGGTTGGCTTGGCCGTTGGGCTGGGGCCGCTAATCTTGGGTAAGCTGGTTTCACCTCATAAACCAGATGCTGAGAAAAACTCGCCATACGAATGTGGCTTTGAAGCCTTTGAAGATGCACGAATGAAATTCGATGTGCGTTATTACTTAGTTGCTATCTTGTTTATCCTTTTTGATTTAGAAATCGCATTTTTATTTCCCTGGGCGGTGGTATTGCAAGATATAGGTCTGTTCGGATTTCTTGCCATGATGGTCTTTTTGTTTGTGCTTGTTGTGGGTTTTATCTATGAGTGGAAAAAAGGTGCTCTTGAGTGGGATTAGATGCATAAGTCAAGCGTTAAACGGTTTTGAATTTTATTTTGAATTGGAATCTTTTTAAGTGAGTATCGAAGGCGTACTAGAAAAAGGATTTGTCACTACCACCTTGGATACGGTGATTAATTACACGCGTACTGGCTCAATGTGGCCAATGACGTTTGGCCTAGCCTGCTGTGCTGTTGAGATGATGCATGCAGGTGCAGCAAGATATGATTTAGATCGGTTTGGTATTGTTTTTAGGCCAAGTCCAAGGCAATCAGATGTCATGATTGTTGCAGGTACACTAGTCAATAAGATGGCGCCAGCGCTGCGTAAAGTCTATGATCAGATGGCTGAACCAAGGTGGGTCATTTCTATGGGTAGTTGTGCCAATGGCGGAGGTTATTATCACTATTCATACTCAGTTGTTCGTGGTTGCGATCGTATTGTTCCAGTAGATGTCTATGTACCAGGCTGTCCGCCAACCGCAGAAGCCTTACTGTTTGGCATTATTCAGTTGCAAAAGAAAATTAAACGCACCAATACAATTGCACGTTAATCATAGTAAACATCATATGTCAGCAAAATTAAATCAACTATCAGCGCAATTAAAGCTAGCACTCAATACAGGGTTGGCTAAAATTAGCATTGATTTGAATGAAATAACAGCAGAATGCAAAGCGAAAGACTTGATTCAAGTTTGCCTCAAGCTGCGTGATCATGGGGAGCTTAAATTTGAGCAGCTGATTGATTTGTGTGGTGTTGATTACAGTGAATTTAAAGATGGCTTATGGGAGGGTCGACGTTATGCGGTCGTTCTGCATTTGTTGTCTGTTTCGCTCAATCAGCGTGTTAGATTGCGCGTGTTTGCAGAAGATGATGATTTTCCAGTCTTGCCAACTTTAATTGATGTATGGCCTGTTGCAAATTGGTTTGAGCGGGAAGCCTTTGATTTGTTCGGGATTATGTTTGAGAATCATCCAGATTTACGTCGTATCCTTACTGACTATGGTTTTGTCGGACATCCTTTCCGTAAAGATTTCCCAATGATAGGGAATGTTGAGATGCGCTACGATCCAGAGCAGCAACGTGTAGTATATCAGCCAGTCTCCATAGAGTTACGTAATAATGTGCCACGAATTATCAGAGATGAGGGTGTCCACAATGGCTGAAATACATAATTACACGATGAACTTTGGACCGCAGCATCCTGCTGCGCACGGGGTATTGCGGCTGGTATTAGAGCTAGATGGCGAAGTGATTCAACGTGCTGACCCACACATTGGATTGTTGCATCGCGCAACGGAAAAGCTGGCAGAAAATAGAACATATTTGCAGTCAGTACCATACATGGATCGTTTAGATTACGTGTCCATGATGTCAAATGAGCATGCTTATGTGATGGCTATCGAAAAAATGCTCGGTCTGAAAGTACCATTACGCGCCCAATATATACGCGTTATGTTTGATGAAATTACACGAATACTTAATCATCTATTGTGGATAGGTGCTCATGGTATCGATTTAGGTGCGATGACGATGTTTATTTACGCTTTCCGTGAGCGTGAAGATTTGTTCGATATGTATGAGGCTGTTTCAGGTGCTAGGATGCATGCAGCATATTATCGCCCAGGCGGTGTTTATCGAGATTTACCAGATAAGATGCCACAACACGAAACAACCAAGTTTCGCAGTAAAGCGCAGATTAATAAACTGAATGAGAATCGTCAGGGCTCATTGCTGGACTTTATAGAAGATTTTACAAATCGTTTTCCTAAGCATGTAGATGAGTATGAAACGCTGTTAACAGATAATCGCATTTGGAAACAGCGTACGGTTGGCATTGGTGTGGTTTCACCTGAGCGTGCGCTTGCACTTGGTTTTACCGGGCCAATGCTGAGAGGGTCAGGTATAGAATGGGATTTACGTCGTAAACAACCTTACGAGGTTTACGACAAGCTTGCGTTTGATATACCGGTTGGGGTAAATGGCGATAGCTATGACCGCTATTTGGTGCGTATGGAGGAATTCCGTCAATCAAATCGAATTATCAAGCAATGCGTGGATTGGTTGCGGCAAAACCCAGGACCTGTCATAACAGATGATAATAAAGTGGCGCCTCCAGACAGGGAGGGTATGAAAACCAATATGGAAGATATGATTCACCACTTCAAGTTATTTACAGAAGGGTTTCATGTGCCAGAGGGTGAGGCTTATGCTGCTGTTGAACATCCCAAAGGCGAGTTCGGCATTTATATGATTTCTGATGGTGCTAATAAACCATACCGATTGAAAATCAGAGCACCTGGCTTTGCGCACATCTCCGCAATGGATGAGATGACGCGTGGACATATGTTAGCTGATTTAGTGGCGATTATTGGCACACAGGATATTGTTTTTGGAGAGATTGACCGATGACACTGTTCGTTTTAGGTAACAGTCAAATATCTCTTAGATGGATAAAGAAAGTTGTTTAATGTTATCTGCAGAGGCTATTAAAAAAATTGAGTACGAGCTGACCAAGTATCCTGAGAATCAACGACAGGCCGCTGTGATGTCCGCATTGCGTATTGCGCAAACAGAGAATGGCTGGTTATCGCCAGAATGCATTACAGATGTTGCAAAATACTTAGGCATACCTAATATTGCTGCGCTTGAAGTGGCAACTTTCTACAATATGTATGATTTAGAGCCTGTTGGGAAGTATAAAATTACAGTTTGTACAAATATTTCATGTATGTTGCGCGACAGTGATCAAATAGTAAATCACTTGCAAAGCAAGTTGGGAATAGGTTTCAATGAGGTCACATCAGATGGTAAATATTGTTTAAAAGAAGGTGAGTGCATGGGTGCTTGCGGCGGTGCTCCTTTAATGAGCGTTAACAACACCAAAATGTATGAATTTCTCACGCCTGAAAAAGTAGATGAAATTTTGAAGGAACTCAAATAATGGCATCTACAAAATCCAAGTATGACAAACCGGTAATGACGGAACTCAAAGGTCAAACTTTGGTTACCTTGAGAACGTTAACCGAAAAGAATCCAGCTGCCTTAGCGACTTATGAAAAACTTGGTGGTTACCAGCAATTAAAAAGGCTAGTGACAGATAAAGTTAAAGCAACAGAGATTATCAACGAGGTAAAGTTATCTGGGTTACGAGGGCGCGGTGGAGCAGGTTTTCCTACCGGGCTAAAGTGGAGTTTCATGCCACGTTATTTCGATGGCACTAAATATCTTGTATGCAATACGGATGAAGGTGAACCGGGTACATTTAAAGATCGCGATATCATCCGCTACAACCCTCACCAGTTGATAGAGGGTATGGCAATAGCGGCTTATACTTTGGGTGCAGGAGTAGGTTATAACTATATACATGGCGAAATTTGGCGAGAATATGAACTATTTGAGCAGGCGTTAGCAGAAGCCAGAGAAGCTGGTTACTTGGGCAAAAATTTGTTCGGAACCAACTTCAGTTTTGAGTTGTATGCGGTCCATGGTTATGGGGCTTATATCTGCGGTGAAGAAACTGCACTGATTGAATCGCTTGAGGGTAAAAAAGGGCAGCCTAGATTTAAACCGCCGTTTCCAGCAAGTTATGGTGTTTTTGGCAAGCCAACTAATGTAAACAATACAGAAAGTTTTACAAGTATTCCTTGGATTATCGAGCATGGTGGTCAGGCATTTGCTGATTTAGGCGTTGCAGGGTCAGGAGGAAGTAAACTTTTTTCTGTGTCAGGACATGTTGAGAAGCCTGGTAACTATGAAGTGAAAATGGGTACTCCATTTGTTGAACTGCTCAATATGGCTGGTGGGATATGGAAAGGCCGTAAACTAAAGGCGGTTATCCCAGGTGGTCCATCAACTGCAGTAATGCCTGCATCTGCTATTTTGGAAGCTACCATGGACTATAACGGTCTCAGCAAAGCGGGTTCAAGCTTGGGTGCTGGTTCAATGATAGTGATGGATGAAACAACCTGTATGGTTAAAGCACTTAAGCGCTTAAGTTACTTTTTCTACGAAGAAAGTTGTGGTCAGTGTACGCCATGTAGAGAAGGCACTGGCTGGGTTTATCGAGTCATAAACCGTATTACCGAGGGTAATGGCAAGATGGAAGATTTGGATTTGTTAACGGATGTCAGTAACAATATTTCTGGTCGTACGATATGCGCATTAGGGGATGCCGCTGCAACGCCTGTGTTAAGTTTTATTAAGCATTTCCGTCCGGAGTTTGAATACTATATTCAACACGGTAAAAGTATGGTTGATGGGCAATAGCATATGTTAAAAATTGAAATAGATGGAAAACCAGTAGAAGTCGATCATGGAACGACGATTATCGACGCAGCAGATAAGCTAGGCGTTGCGATACCACGATTCTGTTATCATAAAAAGCTATCCGTTGCGGCAAACTGCCGTATGTGTCTGGTAGAGGTTGAGAAGTTTGGTAAACCTTTGCCTGCCTGTGCGACTCCAGTTGCTGAGGGCATGAAAATATTTACCCGTAGTAAGGCTGCAACAGAAGCACAACAAAGTGTGATGGAATTTTTACTGATTAACCATCCATTAGATTGTCCAATTTGTGACCAAGGTGGTGAATGCGATTTGCAGGATATTGCAGTTGGCTATGGCGCCAGTGGTTCACGTTATACAGAAGAAAAAAGGGTCGTATTTAACAAGAATATCGGGCCATTGATAAGTACGGATATGACACGCTGTATTCAGTGTACACGCTGTGTGCGATTCCTCAAAGAAGTCGGCGGCATGCAAGAGCTTGGCATGGTGAATCGTGGTGAGCATGCGGAGATTACGGCTTATGTTGATCAAAGTGTCAATTCGGAATTGTCAGGCAATATTATTGATTTATGCCCGGTAGGTGCGCTTACTAATAAGCCATTCAGGTATTCAGCTAGAAGTTGGGAGCTGATTCGGCGACCATCTATAGCACCACATGATAGTCTAGGTTCTCACATTGAGGTACATGTCAAAGATAACAAAGTGATGCGTGTCTTGCCACGTGAAAAGGAAAGCATTAATGAGTGTTGGCTATCTGATCGTGACCGATTTTCTTATGAGGGATTAAACAGCCCAGACCGACTCAAAGTACCGATGATTAAACACAATGGCGAATGGCAAGAAACTGATTGGAAAACAGCATTAGAATACGCTGCCAACCAGCTTAAAGCGGTAACGAATGAACATGGTAGCGATGCATTGGGTGTGTTGGTTTCACCAAATAGCACGATGGAAGAAGGTTATTTAATCAAAGAGTTAGCTAATGATTTAGGTTGTGGTAATGTTGATTACCGCTTGCGTCAGACTGACTTTCGTTTAGATGGTAAACGCGTTGGTACACCATGGATGGGCTGTAATATTGATGAAATCGAAAAGTTGGATCGTATTTTGTTGATTGGCTCAAACATTCGCAACGAACATCCATTACTTGCGCAACGATTCCGTAAAGCTGTGGATAATGGTGCTGAGCTTTCTATTATCAGCCCACTTGATAACAATCCGTTAATGGATGTTGCCCATAAAATTATTGTTACACCAAATGACATTGTGAATGTGCTAGCTCAGATACTAAAAGCAATGTCAAAGTTACAGCGTTTATCCTTGTGTTTACCACCAACATTGAATGCATTACTAGAAAAAATTCATGTGCGGCCTAATACAGAGGCAATGGCAGAAAGCTTGGTTGGTTTAGGTAAGACCTTCAACTTAATTGCACCTAGAGTGGGTATTTTTCTTGGTAATATGGCTTTAAGTGCACCACGTTTTACAGAAATGTATAGTCTGGCGGAAGCGATTGGCGGTGTGTCTGGTGCCAAGGGCGGTATACTGCCAGCAGCTGCCAATAGTACTGGTATGCACTTAATCGGTGTTATGCCATCAGCGACAGGCATGCATGCAAGAGCAATGCTGGAAATACCACGTAAAGCCTATTTACTTTTGAATATCGAGCCAGAACTTGATTGTCAGCACGCAGCATTGGCCAGAGCAGCGATGGAAAAAGCGGAATGTGTGATTGCATTAACTGCCTTTAAATCAAAAGCGTTAGATCATGCTAGTGTGTTATTGCCAATAGCGCCATTTACTGAGACTTCTGGTACTTTTATGAACATGGAAGGAAGAATACAGAGCTTCAAAGCGGTCGTTAAACCGCTAGGAGAATGTCGCCCAGCATGGAAGGTGCTGCGTGTACTTGCCAATACACTTGGTCTGCAAGGTTATAATTATGAAAGTAGCGAAGAAGTTAAAAACGCTATTTTTGGAGATGAAAGACCTGCTGATTTTGCAAGACGCCGTCTTAATAACAATATGAAAGAATTAGTTGAAATTGAGACTAAAATCAAGTCTCCTGGCTTGCAACGTGTTGGTGAGGTGCCACAGTATGAGTCCGACCCAATAGTGCGTCGCTCAGAGCCACTAAGAAAAACGAAATATAATATTAAACGATTGGTTCGTATGCATCCTGATGAAATGCGCTTGCATGAGTTAAGTGAAGGTGATTTGGTCTTAGTTAAACAAGACCAAGGAAGTGCGATTTTACCTGTACGCAAAGATACCCATGTAGCGATGGGATGTGTACGAGTTGCTGCAGCGCATGAGGATACCTTAGGGCTTGGTGATTTAATGGGCGACATTAGCATTGAAAAGATATCAAATGAACAAGCTGATGCGATTAGAGCAAAAGAACTGGAAGCACAAAATTAATGGAATGGTTAGCTCAATTATTTGGAAGTCATTGGAGCAACGTTGAGTTGGTCGGTTGGACATTAATCAAGATAGTGGCCATTGTTGCCCCGTTATTGATTGCAGTGGCCTATCTTACGTATGCAGAACGCAAGGTAATTGGCTACATGCAAGTGCGTATTGGGCCTAATCGTGTCGGATTTTGGGGTCTGTTACAGCCGCTTGCTGATGGGCTTAAGTTACTCTTTAAAGAAATTATCTTACCAACAGCGTCAAATAAAGGATTATTCTTTCTAGGGCCTGTTTTAACCATAGCACCAGCATTTGCTGCGTGGGCAGTCATTCCTTTTGATGGGACTAAAGTTTTAGCCAATATTGATGCAGGTCTTTTGTATGTATTAGCAATGACGTCAATAGCTGTTTATGGCGTAATTATTGCTGGCTGGGCTTCTAACTCTAAATATGCGTTTTTGGGTAGTTTGCGATCTGCTGCGCAAATTGTATCTTACGAAATTGCAATGGGCTTCTCCTTGGTTGGTGTGCTCATGTGTGCCAATAGTCTGAATCTGGGTAAAATTGTACTAGGCCAAGAGGGTGGTTTTTGGCACTGGTATTTCATTCCTTTGTTTCCATTATTTATTGTTTACTTTATTAGCGCTGTTGCCGAAACAAATAGGGCACCATTTGATGTGGCCGAGGGTGAGTCTGAGATTGTTGCGGGCTTCCATGTCGAGTACTCTGGAATGGCATTTGCCATATTTTTCCTAGCGGAGTACGCTAATATTTGGTTAGTTTGCACATTGGCAGCACTGATGTTTATGGGCGGTTGGTTGTCTCCATTCCCATTTTTACCTGACAGCATTCTATGGCTATTTGCCAAAATGGCCGCTTTAGTATTTTTCTTTTTATGGTTTAGAGCAACCTTCCCAAGATACCGGTATGACCAGATTATGCGGTTAGGTTGGAAAGTGTTTATCCCTATCACAATAGTGTGGATTGTGTTCGTCGGTGCAATGATGCAAACGAAGTTCGACTATTTATTCCATTAGGGTGTTGACGAGAGATTATGTTTAAACAAATCAAAAATGTACTAGGTAGCTTAATGTTATTTGAGCTACTCAAAGGAATGGCGGTAACAGGCCGATACTTTTTTGCTCGAAAAATGACAATTCAGTATCCAGAAGAGCGTACCCCACAATCGAATCGATTTCGCGGATTACATGCGCTGCGCCGCTATCCAAATGGAGAGGAGCGTTGTATTGCTTGTAAACTATGTGAAGCTGTTTGCCCCGCTATGGCGATTACGATTGAGTCAGAACAGCGAGAAGACAATACTCGCCGGACGACTCGCTATGACATTGATTTAACCAAATGTATCTTTTGTGGTATGTGTGAAGAGTCCTGCCCAGTTGATTCGATTGTAGAAACACGAATATTCGACTATCACGGCGAAGAGCGTGGTGATTTGTTATATACCAAAGAGATGTTGCTTGCTGTGGGTGATAAGCATGAGAAGCAAATTGCGGCGGACCGCGCGCAAGATAAAAAATATAGATAAAACTTAAACGAATTAAAAAATGAATATGGTATTTACCGATTTTATATTTTACGTGCTAGCGGCAATACTGTTGTTTGCCGCTTTACGTGTTATCACGACAAGCAATCCTGTCCATGCGGCGCTGCATTTAGTACTTGCTTTCTTTACCGCTGCTGGTATTTGGTTACTACTTCAAGCAGAGTTTTTAGCGATTGTACTGGTGTTAGTTTACGTTGGTGCAGTGATGGTGCTTTTCCTGTTTGTCGTTATGATGCTTGATATCAATATTGATAAACTACGAGAAGGCTTTTGGAGTTATTTACCATTGGCCGGTACGATAGGCGCACTCATGGCTATTGAAATGGCAATGATCTTAGGTAATAAATATTTCATGGCAGCAGAAAGTGTAAGTCGACCTGTAACTTACAGTGATACAGCCGCACTTGGTAAGGTAATGTATACAGATTATTTGTTACCTTTTGAGCTTGCTGCTGTCGTATTATTAGTTGCAATTGTCGCAGCGATTGCACTGACTTTAAGAGAAAAAGAGAAAATAAATCAATGAGCCCTGCCGAGCAAGTGCTTGTTCGCAAAAAAGATCGTTTGCGCGTGATTAATATGCCATCTGAATCACAACAAGAGGAAGATGAGTCGACAGAACAAGGAGACTCACAATGAGCGTAGGTCTTTCACATTACCTCATACTGGGGGCCTTGTTATTTGCAATTAGTGTGATTGGGATATTTCTTAATCGCAAAAATATCATTGTTGTCCTCATGGCAATCGAGCTCATGTTGCTGGCAGTTAACCTTAATTTTATTGCATTCTCACATTACTTAAATGATATAGCTGGGCAAGTATTTGTATTTTTTATTTTGACAGTAGCAGCAGCTGAGTCAGCAATTGGCCTGGCTATTCTAGTTGTACTGTTTCGAAATTTAAGAACGATTGATGTTGAAGATTTGGATTCACTAAAAGGCTAAAAAACACCATGACAGAACAGCTTCTTATCTGGATTCCTTTGCTACCGCTGATTGCAGCTGCAATAGTGGGGCTATTTGGCTCATGCCTACCGCGCTATGCTGCACACTATTTGACTATATTTGGTGTCGCGGCCTCATTTGTTCTATCTGCACTGGTATTTAAAGCAACGCTAAATGGTTTTACGCATAATGCTAATTTGTACACATGGCTAGTATCAGGTGATATACAGTTTAGTGTCGGTTTTTTAATTGACAACTTAACAGCCATGATGATGGTTGTGGTCACTTTTGTTTCATTAATGGTACATATTTATACCATTGGTTATATGCATGAAGATCCCGGTTATAGTCGATTTTTTAGTTATATCTCATTGTTTACATTCGCCATGCTGATGTTGGTAATGTCTAACAACTTTATGCAACTATTCTTTGGATGGGAGGCAGTTGGACTTGTCTCTTATTTATTGATTGGGTTCTGGTATACAAGACCAACAGCAATCTATGCTAACTTGAAGGCATTTTTGGTCAATCGTGTTGGCGATTTTGGTTTTCTGCTTGGAATTGGCTTGGTATTAACTTACTTTGGAACGCTAGATTATGCCGATGTGTTCAGTGCTGCACCAGCTATGGCTAATATGGAAATTAGTTTTTTTTCAAATACAACCTGGTCATTGATGACAGTAACCTGCATTCTATTGTTTGTTGGTGCAATGGGTAAATCTGCACAAGTACCTTTGCATGTTTGGCTACCAGACTCAATGGAAGGGCCAACGCCAATATCAGCATTGATTCATGCTGCAACGATGGTTACTGCAGGTATCTTCATGGTGGCACGTATGTCACCCTTATTTGAACTATCAACAACTGCGTTGTCGTTTGTTCTCATCATCGGCTCTATCACTGCTTTATTTATGGGTTTCTTAGGCATTATCCAAAATGATATTAAGCGGGTCGTGGCGTATTCAACCTTATCGCAGCTGGGCTATATGACGGTTGCACTGGGTGTCTCAGCTTACTCGGTAGCCATTTTCCATTTAATGACACATGCCTTTTTCAAAGCCTTATTGTTCTTGGGGGCAGGATCGGTCATTATGGGGATGCATCATGATCAAGATATTCGACACATGGGCAATCTTAAGAAATATTTCCCAGTCACTTGGATTACATCCCTTATCGGTTCGCTGGCCTTAATCGGCACGCCATTTTTTGCTGGTTTCTATTCCAAGGACAGCATTATAGAAGCTGTTAAGTTTTCACATATTGCTGGTAGTGGATTCGCTTACTTCTCTGTCATGATGGGTGTGTTTATTACAGCATTCTACTCATTCCGGCTTTATTTTATTGTCTTTCATGGTAAAGAAAGGTGGCGTGAGTTAGAGCCTCACAGTCATGAGGTACATGAGCACCATCATGGCTTAAATCCAGATCAAGACCCACATGAGCCTGGCTGGGTTGTGAAGCTGCCATTGATTTTGTTGGCTATACCATCTGTATTAATTGGCTATATTGCAATTAAACCGATGCTATTTGGTGATTTCTTTAAAGGTGTTATTACCGTCAATACAGAAATGCACCCATCTATGGAACGCTTAGCACATCACTTTCATGAAGTGTTACATACACCGGCAGGCATGGCTTTACATGGGTTTTTGACTTTGCCTTTT
>JBLLNR010000027.1:0-19473 GCA_048058875.1 Methylotenera sp.
CTTAAAGCTGCTTGGACATTCGCTACTGGTGTTAACCGTGGTCACGAAGGTTCGCCTGTTGTTGTTGGTAACATGATGTATGTACATACAGCATTCCCAAATAACGTATACGCACTTGACTTAAACGATAATCAAAAAATCGTATGGTCATATTTCCCAAAACAAGACCCATCAGTTCAAGCAGTTCTTTGCTGCGATAACGTTAACCGTGGTCTAGGTTATGGCGATGGTAAAATTTACCTACAACAAAACGATGGTAACTTGGTTGCTTTAGACGCTAAAACAGGTGCAAAACAATGGTCTGTATTAGTGAATGATCCTAAAGTTGGTGCTACAAACACAAACGCACCACACGTGATCAAAGACAAAGTATTGACAGGTTGTTCTGGTGCTGAGTTTGGTGTACGTTGCTTTATGGCAGCATACAATGCTAAAGATGGTTCATTAGCATGGAAAGCTTACTCAACTGGTCCTGACTCAGAAGTATTAATTGGTGAAGGCTTTAACTCTGCTAACCCACAATATGGAGCGCTTTGTCAGTATACAAAGACATCAACGGTGGTAACACAGAAGGTGGTTCATTCGAAGCACTTAAAGAAGGCGAAATCAAAATCGGTGAGAAAGACCTAGGTGTTCGCACATGGTTAAAACCACAAGCTGTTAAAGATGGTTGGCAACATGGTGGCGGTTCTACATGGGGCTGGTGGCCATATGATGCACGTACAAACCTAGTGTACTACGGTACAGGTAACCCATCTGTATGGAACCCAGACGTACGTCCAGGTGACAACAAATGGTCAATGACTATTTTTGCACGTGACTTAGACACAGGTATGGCTAAATGGGGCTACCAAATGACTCCACACGATGAGTGGGATTATGATGGTATTAACGAAGTGATCCTATTTGACAAAGGTGGCAAAACATACGCATGGCATCATGACCGTAACGGTTTTGCATACACATTCAACGCTGCTGATGGTTCATTAATCGCTGCTGAGAAAGTGCATCCATTTGTTAACTGGGCAACTGGCGTTGACATGAAAACTGGTGTTCCACAAAAATTGGCATCAGCTTCAACTCACCAAGACTACAATGCTAAAGGCATCTGCCCAGCTGCATTGGGTACTAAAGACCAACAACCAGCTGCGTACTCACCAAAAACTGGTTTAGTTTATTCTCCACTAAACCACGTATGTATGACATACGAGCCAGTTGAGTCTAAATATGTTGCTGGTCAACCATGGGTTGGTGCGACATTAACAATGTTCCCAGGTCCAGATGGTGTGATGGGTGGCTTTGCTGCTTACAACCCAATGACCAACAAAAAAGTATGGTACAACAAAGAGAAATTCTCAGCTTGGGGTGGTGCTTTAACAACTGCTTCAAACTTAGTGTTCTACGGTACTCTTGATCGTTGGTTCAAAGCATTGGATGCTACATCAGGTAAAGAACTATGGAAATTCCAAGTTGGTTCTGGCGTGATTGGTAACGCATTCACATATGGTCATAAAGGTAAACAATACGTTGGCGTGCTATCAGGTATCGGTGGCTGGGCTGGTGTTGCGATGAACCTTGGTTTGACTAACTCAACAGACGCACTTGGTGCTGCTGGTGGTTATGCTGAACTAGTGAAATACAACGCTGCTCCTGGCGGCGGTGCACTATCAGTATTTAGCCTATAAGTACGAAAAATGTATGCCTGAGATTTTAAAACAATAATAGGCATACATTAACAGTTCTATATCAAATTCCCTCCAAAGTTATTTGATACTAGGGACCCCTTCTCGAGCAATTGAGAGGGGGTATTTTTTTATTTGGTGTTTGTTATAGCGATAATCCAGCACAAAAAGATCTTAATGAAATTTAGTACGTATCTCGATTGATTGTCGCGCTTCCTAGAATAGCCTTTTGTGCTAAGAGATCTAGCAATAAGCCATGACCAAATTCAAGTAAAACATTCGGTTGTGGATGTTGAATCTGTTCTGCCAGGGAGGTGAGTGCTTGCTTACCAGTTAAACCTTTTTTAATAAGCTCCAGCAGTGCATACGTCATGGGGTTTAGCTCAATGAAGTTTACTTCAAGATCTTGATTTCTAAATACTAGGAGATACGTATCTTCTTTATTTTCTGGAATAAAATCTGGCGATATTTTCTGCACTGGGTACTCATATTGCAGCAGCATATGTGCTGGAGTTAGGATAGGGGTTTCGTTGAGTAAGTTAATTGTTTCATTCAACTGAGGTGCTGAAACTTTGAGCATACCTACAGCAAGTTCTACCCACTCATAATGCGCAAGTTGTTTGATGTAATCAGCTATTTCCTCATCTGCTTCTAAGAACGCAAGTAGCTCTTGCGGAATCTCTCTAAAGATTGGAGAACTAGCATGATGCGTTGCAAAAAAACGGCGCATGACGGAATCCCATGCAGCTTTTCCTAATGTTTTTTGGCAAACAGGAAAGCAAACAGAAGCCGATTCAAACACATTGTTATAAACACCTTCGCGATAAACAGACATACGCTCTTCATCCACGTTTTCTGGTTTAGGATTATTTTTCGGATCGCGAATATGCGCGGTAAACGCATATTGATATTGCTGAAAGTCTAGCATGACGTTAGGCCGCTGATTGTGTGAGCCGTTTTACATTGGCGGCTTCTGTCTGAATCGCGGCGATTTTATCCACTTCCTTCATCAATGTAGCCAGCGGGGGAATGTTACTATCCCGTTCAAGCAGGGTAGGGAATTTGCCAAATAATGCATAAGCATCTTGCAGTAGCGCCCATACTGGTTCAATCACATCTGTACCATGCGTGTCGACGAGCAACTCCGGTGTTTGTTGATAGTGCCCAGCCACATGGCTGTATACAATACGCTCAGCCGGTATACCCCTTAAAAATAGGTGCGGGTCAAAGCCAAAATTCACGCTGTTAACATAAATATTATTGATATCCAAATGTAACCAACAGTCGGCTTCTTCCAGTACTGCATTTAAAAAAGCCAGCTCATTCATGGTGGCAATTGGTGCTTTAACATAGAAAGAAGCATTTTCGACCGCGATGCGCTGGCCAATTATATCTTGTGTTTGCTTGATGCGGTCAGCAACATAGTGGACCGCTTCTTCTGTAAATGGTATCGGCAATAAATCGTATAGATACCCAGGTTTACCTTGGTAGAAATCGCTACAGTAGCTTAAATGCTCTGTATAAAGCGGTATTTGGTAATCAGATAAAAATTGTTTAACTTGTTGTAAAAATTCGGTATTAAGTGGATCAGGTCCACCTAACGATAAACATAAGCCATGACATGCAATAGGATAACGCTCAACAAACCATGCTAATTGTTTTTCATATTTACCACCAGCACCAATCCAGTTCTCTGGTGCAATTTCAACAAAATTAATGTTTCTAATTAATTCATCAGCTTGATTCTGTTGAAAGTGGCGTTGGATTTGCGGAATCAGCTCACGCTTTAACCCCAAACCAACGCCCTGTATGTCAGATAATGCAGACATGAATGCTAAAAGCGTACTATAACTAAACTAAATTAGTGACCGCATTTACCTTCACCACATTTACCTTCTTCCATTTTTTCTTTACCGCCGCATTTGCCTTCACCGCATTTGCCGTCTTTGGTTTTATCAGCACCACATTTACCTTCACCGCATTTGCCGTCTTTCGCTTTTTCAGCACCACATTTACCTTCGCCACATTTACCATCAGCGCTTTTGTCTGCATGGTTATCGGCGACTTGATAGCCACTTGAAAGTGTTTTGATTTCAAAAGGGTTCTCGCTTGCTGCGATGGCAGCAGTGCCTAGTGATAATGCGAATGCACCGCCTACAGCTAATGCAATTGATTTTTTCGTAACGCTCATGATGTTTTCCTTTAATTAAAAGTTGTTATTACAAATAAAACGATTAGTTACTTCGCATCCGACTTTAATGCTTTAACTATCCGTGTTTTTGTTTCTTCTGGCAATCGAATGTTTGAGTCACCTTCAATTTGTTTGCCCAGCTTGCTAATAGTAACGTTAATGACCATTAATTGTTGACGGAACCGTGAGCAATATTTACACATTAATAAATGGAGTTTAAGTGCAAAACGTTCTCTTTTAGACAGTTTGACGTCTAAACCGCGAGAGATAAGCTGGCTAGCTTGTTTGCAGTTCATCATTTATTTATGTCCTATCCAGTTAATTTCCAAACATTTTCTAATTCCCATTCGGGCTCTATATAACATTACCCAAGCATTGGTCGAGGTGATATTTAATTCCTTACAAATTTCTTCATTGTCTCTTTCTTCAACATCGCGCATCATAAATAAAGTGGCAAGTTTATTAGGAATTTTGTCTATGCAGGCTTGTAAAACGCGGAGAAACTGCTTTTGTTCTAATACGTTGTCAGGCACATCCCAGGCTTGCGGTTTGTCTTCCCATTTGCCTTTAGCATCAAAAAAATCATCCATTTCCGTTTCTTCGTTTGCATGCAAATCTGACACGCTAATTTCACGATTAGCTTTACGCATTATATCGATGATTTTGTGTTTCAAGATACCAGTTAGCCATGTGCGAGGGCTGGACTGTTCTGCGAAGTTATTACTTTTAATGGCTGCTATGAAGGTTTCTTGAACCACGTCTTCAGCTTGATGGGTGTCTCTTAAGCGAGCCAACGCAAAGCGGTATAAGTAGTCGCCATGCTCATTTAGCCAATCATGCGCGTTTGCTGTTGTCATTATGTGATTTTGCCTAACTTATTGTTGAGTAATTCTAGATAATACGCCGCATCCAGTCCAGCCTTATTTTGTTGTGCGTGCCAGATGGTTTCTCCTAAGCAGTCTAAGACATCATGTTGTGCTGGGTGTTCTGCTTGATATTTGTTTTTTAGGGTAGCGTATATAGCAGTGATGCCTGGTGGTTGGTTAATGCTGATTTGTTCAAGGATGGATAAATGCAAGCTCATATGCAAAAACGGATTTGTTTCTCCTTGCTCAGGAAAATAACTGCGCTGTTTGAATTGCTCAGGCTTATCGAGCAGTGTGTGGTACTCAGGGTGCATTTGAATAACGCTAATTGCTATTTTTTCTAGATCCGTGAGTGGGTTGGACTGCTTGAATTTAGCCCATGTGTTGAAAAAAAAGTCTCTTACTTCGTCCCGAGAAGGATTGAATAAACTCATTTTTGTGTCTTTTCTGAAAAAAGTGCGATAACAGCAGAGTACTGTAACATCTCACTTTTTCCTGAAATTGGTGCAATTTCCCCGTTACCATAAAAGCCTATAATCGGCAGGCTAGGAAATAAAGTCTTTAGCAATTCCAAGTCTTGATCGCTACCATCATAAAAAGATGGGCCGCGCCCTAAACATGAAAATAACAAAGCAAATGTTGGCTCATCTTCTAATTGCTGACCTAATTTAGTTGCTGTTTTGACGATGTCAATTTGTGCAGCATTGACATCCCTAATGGCCCAGTGCATCCAGTCATTCTCTTGGAGCGTGTTGCTAAGTGTAATAGAGCCGTTTAATTCATCACATGAAATAATACTGGCGACATTGTATTCACCTTGTGTAATTGCTGTTTTGGTTTTTGCATAGATGGCGACGATTTGATGCAATGGCAAAACTTCATGCTGTGTACTAAACGATTGCCATGCTTTATTAAGGTGTTTGACTGCATTTATATTTTGAATGCTTAATAAATTGTAGCTATCGGATTGGGAAATCTGTTGTGGTTCGGAAAAGCCTTTTAAACCATGAGATGCAGCAATAGCTAACTTGCTATTGAGAAATTCAATTTCGCAATAGCCCTGTGTAGCACCTTTACCATTTTCCCAAACTGAAAAGGGGCCTTGACCTATGGCATCGCCAGAAATGCCACCAAACCTAAGACCAGGCTTGCTTAACCAAGAACTATTCATTGCATTCGGAGCTGCCAGCGTCATGAGTGGTTCGCTAAGAGTTTTACTTTTTTTCACGTTTAGGGAGATGCTGCTATCAAAAATCATGGCAGCTGCAGCAGGGCAGTCTAGTATCCAATCTTCCTCTGTAAAAATGCCTGTTGCTGAACAGCCGATGATTTGTGTGCAACTGGCGGCTTTCGCCGCCGCTTTAATTGATGATTCTGGGTCTGATGCAAATTCAGCACTTAAAAACAATAATACGGCGGTTGGTGATTTGATGCCTGACTTTTTCATGGCACGTTCGACAGCTTGCGCTGCAAGTTCTGGCTTGGCAATGCCTCCAAAAGCTAAGCCTGTCGAAACGCTCTTTCTCATGATTCTCCAGCCATCAGATGTGGGGAAGGGATTATTTTATCTTTGTATTCACATAAATCTACAATACAGCATTCACCACATTTGGGGTTGCGTGCGGTACAAGTGTATCTGCCATGCAGAATCAATAAATGATGTGCGTCTTTCATAAACTCTTTTGGAATCGTTTTTAGATACTTCTTTTCCACCTGTAGAACGTTACTACCTGTCGCGAGTTTGATGCGGTTACCTAATCTGAATAAATGTGTGTCTACTGCTATGGTTGGTTGGCCAAAGGCTGTATTTAAGATTACGTTGGCCGTTTTTCGGCCAACGCCAGGCAGTGCTTCTAGTGCATCACGTGTGCTAGGTACTTTACCTTGATGCTTTTCCAATAACATTTTGCAACAGCCAATCACGTTTTTTGCTTTTGCATGATAAAGCCCGATAGTCTTGATGTAACCTTCTAGACCTTCAATGCCAAGGTCGAGAATAGCTTGCGGTGTGTTGGCTATCGCATAAAGCTTTCTTGTAGCAATATTCACACCTTTGTCTGTCGCTTGAGCCGATAGGATCACAGCGATTAGCAACTCAAAGGTTGAGTTATATTCAAGTTCTGTTGTTGGCTCTGGTATTGCATTGCGTAAGCGTTGAAATATTTTGAATCGTTTTTCAGCGTTCATCGCAAGAAGATTAGCTTAGTGTGCAGGTTTCAATGAACCTGGTGCTGAAGGCAATGGTTTTTTTGTCGCTTTGCGTTGCTCGGCCCAGTTGTGGGCAGCAATCAGAAACCCTAAACCTAAAAACGCACCTGGGGGCAGGGCAGCAAGTAAGAAACCATGGTAATCAGGGATGATAGTTAATACGGCATGTTTAAAATTCGCCCCCAACGCTAAATCTAGACCAGAAAATAGTGTGCCCTTACCGAGTAGCTCTCTCATGCCGCCTAGCAAACCAAGCACAAACGTCAATCCTATCCCCATAACAAAGCCATCCCATATTGCAGGCGCAGGAGGATTTTTGGCCGCAAATGCATCAACACGCCCCAGAACAATACAATTCACAACAATCAGCGGTACAAATATACCGAGTACTTTATGCAGTGGGGCTGCAAATGCGTGAATCAATAGATCAATCACTGTAACCAATGCTGCGATGACCAAAATAAAGACAGGCAAGCGAATTTCATTTGGCACAAAACGGCGCACAGGTGAAACGGCACCGTTGGATGCAGCCATCACTAATGCAGTAGCCAGACCAAGGCTTACGCCATTCACAACGGTTGTCGTGACAGCAAGGGTGGGGCATAGTCCTAGCAACTGAACGACACCAGGGTTTTGTTTCCATAAACCGTTAACTGTAATTTCTTTAAATTGGCTCATATTCAATTTTCCTCTTTTGCTGAGGTCGTTTGCTGTATTTTACCTTCTGAATCAGTATTCAATAGACTTGTTTTATTTGTTTCATAAAATTGCAATGCTTTATGTACAGCACTAACAACGGCACGTGGCGTTATCGTGGCACCCGCCATATAATCAAATTGACCACCATCTTTTTTTACTGCCCAGTTCGGGCTGCTTGTTTTTGAGAGTGACTCGCCGTCAAATAGTTTAATCCAATTTGATTTTACAATCTCGATATAATCACCTAGCCCAGGTGTCTCTGTATGTTTAATCACCCGCACCCCAGAAATGGTGCCGTCTAAATTAATCGCAACTAAAAGTTTAATGTCACCGCTGTAGCCATCATGCGCAATGGCTTCCAGTATAAAGGCTACTGGGTCACCATCTTTTCGGGCAATATGCACCATGGATTGCTGTTTGTTTCCTAATAAGTCATTTGGCGCTATCGGAATGATATCTTTCAAAACATCATTATCATATCGATCATCAGCAATCACTTGGTGGAATAAATTAATTCTCACCTCAGCTTCACTTTTTGCAATCGGGTCTTTAGTTACTTGATAAACAACCGTCATTAATAATGTAAATGTAAAAGCAAAAGCAACCAGTGTAGCTGCTGTCTTTGTGGTGTGTTTGATGATGGTTTCTGGCATATTATTTTTGATGCCCAAAAACACGAGGTTGCGTATAGGCGTCAATTAATGGCGCGCAAATATTCATAAAAATGACAGCAAAAGCGATACCATCAGGATAGCCACCGTAAACGCGAATCAGGTAAGTAATGATACCAATACCAGCAGCAAAATAGAGCTTCCCACGCGGAGTTGTTGGACCACTAACCGGGTCTGTAATGATAAAAAAAGCAGCAAGTAACGTTGCGCCACTAAATAAATGAAATACTGGGTTAGCAAATTGTAATGGATTGATAATCCAGAATATTCCAGAGATAGCTGCAATTGTGGCAAGGAAAGTGATTGGTAGATGCCAAGTGATGATTCTTTGTTGCCATAAATATAAACCACCTAATAGATAAGCCAAACTGACATATTCGCTACCCCTTGTTCCCAAAGCGCCAAAAATTGGTGCAGACTGAATGATACTCATGTTTTGTTGTAATTTCAGCTGCGTCTTTAAATAGTCTAACGGGGTTGCTGATGTAATTGCATCCAATGTAACGCTTGCAGGTAAAGTCTGGTTAAAAATATAGTGAAGTTGCGCCGAAAAACTCAGTTTGGCTTCCGCCAAGCTAAGAGCTGCTGGCCACTTCGTCATTAAAGCAGGGAATGAAATGAGTAGCACTGCATAACCAATCATTGCTGGATTGAATGGGTTATAACCGAGCCCGCCATATAGCTGCTTGGCAATAATAATCGCAAATGCAGTTCCGACGACGATTAACCACCATGGTGCAAGCGGTGGGATAGCCAGTGCAAGCAACCAAGCAGTGATAATGGCACTGTAATCCGACAGAAATGGCTTTATTGGTCGACGACGGATCTTAAGCATCAACGCCTCAGTGACTAAAGCCGTAATTGTAGCCAGTGTAAGAGTGATTATTACACCGCCACCGAACTGCCAGGTATAAACAATAATGCCAGGGATAAGTGCAATAAGTACCTTTAGCATAATGCTGCTTACAGATGGGGCACTAGCGATGTAGGGTGAGCGGTCCAAAAGTGTCCTCTGATTAATCTTCTTTGGTTTGATTTTCTTTAGCTTTTAATGCTGCTTCTTTTTGTGCTTTAGCACGGGCAATAGCCGCGTCGATTTTAGCTTGTTTTTCAGCATCTGCAACCGGTTTGCTATTAACATCACTTGTGGGTGGCTTTGTTGAGGCAGCCTTCAATGTTTTTGCCCGTTCGATTGCAGCATTGATTTTTGCTTGTTTTTCTGCATCCGCAACGGGTTGCTTTGTTGCTGCGGCAGTTAGTGTAGTCTCACCTTGGGTCGCACCTGCTTTTTGTGCTTTTGCGCGCGCTATTGCAGCATCAATTTTGGCTTGTTTTTCCGCATCTATTGGCGGCTTGCTATCGGTAATGCCTGCCTTGGCTCGGCGTTTTTCTATCGCCTCAATTTCTGCTTTTGTTTGAGGGCTGATTTCTGATGTGTTTTTTGGCACTACATTACCGGCAGCTTTTTGCGCTTTTGCTCGTTCAATAGCTGCAGCAATTGCGGCTTGCTTATCTGATACTGGTGTATTTTTATTTTCTTCTGTCTTAGCCGATTTAGCTCCTTGTGCACGGGCGGCATGTTTGGCTGCACGCTCTTCTTTTTCACGTTCAATACGTGCTAGCCTAAACTCATTGCGTTCGCGTGCAAGATTAGCTGCTTCTTTCGCTTTATCGAGTGCAATAATTTCACTTTTTGCGTATCGGTAGTATTGAACCAGCGGGATATTGCTCGGGCAGACATAGGAGCAGGCTCCACATTCAATGCAGTCGAATAAATTGTAATCCTGTGCTTTCTCAAAGTTGTCTGCTTTAGCAAACCAATAGAGCTCCTGCGGCTGCAAGCTGACTGGACATGCATCTGCACAGCGTGCGCAACGAATGCATGGCATTGCTGGAGGTTGCGGTGCAAAGAGCGAGGACGATGCAGCGATGATACAGTTTGCAGCTTTTGTAATGGGAACCTCTGTGCTTGGCAAGTTAAAACCCATCATTGGACCACCCATAATAAAATGAGATGTATCTGGCTTAGCACCACCAGCCGTATGGACTAAATGCATTAACGGCGTGCCAAACAAGACTTCAAAATTTTGTGGTTGCACCACATTGCCAGTCATTGAAACGATCCGACTTAAAGACGGCTCTCCAAACTCAAAATAGCGATAGAGTGCAACAACTGTTGCCACATTAAATACTTGGATGCCCATTTGTGTTGCACGTTTGTCATGTGGAATTTCCTCACCCAATACCAATTTAATTAATCGTCTTGCATCGCCGCTCGGGTAAAGCGTAGGGACAACCTTAATTTGAATATCAGTGTTTGCAGTAGCCACTTGCATCGCTACAATCGCCTCTGGCTTATTATCTTCAATGCCAACGATAGCGTTAGTTGCACCCAACAGACGTTGTGCAACTTGTATGCCAAGAACAATTTGTTCGTTCCGCTCTCTCATCAACATATCATCACATGTGATATAGGGCTCGCATTCTGCGGCATTGATGACCAAAGTATGGATTTCTGACTTGCTGTTTTTACGCAATTTAACCTGCGTGGGGAAGGTGGCTCCACCCAACCCTACAATGCCAGATAGGCGCAAGCTGGCTATCAAGGTATTGACGTCAGCATTTTTCCAGTCTTGTTTGGAACGCTCTATCCAAGTATCTTTCCCATCAGGGATAATGATCACGCATTGGTCTGGTAAGCCTGACGGATGTGGGATGATGGCATCATCAATTGCTTTAATTGTGCCAGATGTCGGCGCATGAATTGCAGCGGAGACGCTCCCCTCGGCTTCAGCAATCAATTGACCTTTTAACACATGGTCACCCACAGCAACTTTGACTTTAGGAATGGTGCCAATATGCTGGCGTAGCGGTAGCACGAGTTTTTCTGGGAGTGCTAGTGAGCCAATGGGCAAGCGGGTTGATTGCGCTTTGTTTTCTGGTGGATGCACGCCGCCATGAAAACTAAAAATATCTTTTGTTTTCCTAAATAGACTGGCAATGTTAATAGGTGCATTCATTTTAAATTTATAACAGGTTTAATTGGTATGGTCGGATATTTCCATTTCCAGTTATCAGGTGTTTCTTCAATCGGCTCCATCGTAATACAGTCAACGGGGCAGGGTGCAACGCATAGCTCGCACCCTGTACATTCACTAGCAACTACTGTATGCATATGTTTGGCAGCACCCAAAATAGCATCAACTGGACAAGCCTGGATGCACAATGTGCATCCAATGCATAAATCTTCTTCGATAAAAGCTACAGCTTTTGGTTTTGTTTGACCATGCTCTTCATTTAAAGGTTTGTATTCAACCCCCAATAAATCTGCAAGCGCGCGAACACCCTCGTCTCCTCCAGGAGGGCATTGATTGATATCTGCCTCACCATTTGCGATAGCTGTTGCGTAGGGTTTGCAACCAGGATAGCCACATTGACCGCACTGGGTTTGTGGCAAAATAGCATCTATGCGCTCAATAAGCGGATCGCCTTCCACCTTAAATTTAAGTGCAGCATAACCAAGGGCAGCACCCAAGAGCAGCGCCAGACCAAGCATGATGTATAAAGCAGTTAACATATTAATAGACTATTTTTCTTACTTAGCTTTGGATGATCATTTAATATTTATCTAGACCAGCAAAACCCATAAAAGCCAGACTCATTAAAGCGGCTGTTACCATAGCGATCGCGGAACCTCTAAAAGGTGACGGTACATCTGCAGCTTCTAGACGCTCTCGTAAGGAGGCAAATAATATAAGTACCATAGAAAAACCTGCTGCGCCACCCAAGCCAAATAGGGCAGACTCAATAAAACCATTATCTGTTTGTGCGTTAAGCAGAGGAATACCTAATACCGCACAATTGCTGGTAATCAACGGCAAGAATATTCCTAACATCTGATATAAGACCGGAAAGCTTTTTTCCATTACCATTTGTGTGAACTGCACTACACTTGCGATGACAACAATAAAAGACAAAGTGCGAAGGTATTGTAAACCATAAGCTTGCAGCAAATAGTGGTCTATCACCCAGCTAGACATGGAGCCTACTGTTAACACAAATGCGGTTGCTGCAGCCATGCCAATCGAGGCTTCAAGCTTCTTTGAAACCCCCATAAATGGGCATAAGCCTAGAATTTTTACGAGCACAATGTTGTTAACTAGAACAGTGCCGATTAAAATGATGAAATAACTTTTATAATCCATATCGTCGTTTTGTAAACTTTGGACTGTCAATTAGGTTTGATAGTCAATCACATGATTATAACGTGTTTCGTATTTGCTTAGCATGGCAATATCAGCACCATACGATGAAAATGACCAATGTTTGCCTTACATCAACCCATGAAAAATGAAAATATAAACAAGTTTTTATATGCTGACAAAGAATAAGTCATTATATTTTAATAGTGAATTGGAATATAGAAGATATTTTGATCGAATGCTAAGGCTTTTTATATATATCTGTGCACTTTAAGTTAAAATGTGCGTTGTTTAAAATGAGTAGGTTTTAATATGTTGCAAGGCAGTATGGTGGCAATTGTCACCCCAATGTTTGAAGATGGTCGTTTAGATCTAGCGGCGCTGCGCCAATTAATCGATTTTCATGTTGATGCGGGTACAGATGGGATTGTTATCGTTGGTACTTCTGGTGAAGCACCAACAGTTGATTTTGACGAGCATCATTTGCTAATAGAAACAGCGGTGAACCATACTGCAGGACGTATACCTGTTATTGCGGGAACTGGCGCAAATTCAACAAAAGAAGCCATAGAATTAACAGAAAAAGCGAAATCACTGGGTGCTGATGCCTGCTTGCTTGTAGCACCCTATTACAACAAGCCAACGCAAGAAGGTTTGTATCAGCATTTTGCCGCAGTTGCCAAAGCTGTAGATATTCCACAGATTTTATACAATGTACCAGGACGTACCGGTTGTGACTTAAGCAATGATACTGCGCTTAGATTGGCACAAGTCGATAACATTATTGGTATTAAAGATGCAACCGGTAGCATAGAGCGTGGCACAGACTTAATATTGCGCGCACCCAAAGACTTTGCCATATATAGTGGTGATGATGCAACTGGTTTAGCATTGATGTTATTAGGCGGCCATGGTGTTATTTCAGTTACTGCTAATGTTGCACCTAAACAAATGCACGATATGTGTATCGCTGCTAGGTCTGGGCAACTGGAGGAAGCATGCAAAATAAACGCAAAATTGTTTGGTTTACATCAAAAACTTTTTGTTGAAGCAAATCCAATCCCAGTGAAATGGATATTACAAGAAATGAGGTTGATTAAGTCTGGTATTCGTTTGCCGCTTGTTAATTGCTCGGCCAGTTATCATGATGATTTACGTTCAGCGATGAAAGCGGCAGGGATAAACTAAAAGATGGTGAGATACATGAGAAAAAATGTTTTACATAAGATTGCAGGAATCAGTTTATTAACTTTTTTGTTAAGTGCATGTGGCTTTTCAATTCCTTTTATTGATAATAGTTCAGATTACAAAAAAGGTGGCGGAACGGCTCGCCCACTAGAAGTGCCTCCAGATCTTACCTCTGCTACATCTAGCGACGCCTACAATGTGCCTGGGGGTGCAACCAGCTACTCAGAATATAGCCAGCAACAGGAGGGACAAGAACTAGGTGTGGAGCAAGTATTGAAGAATCCTGATGGTGTGCGTATGGAAAAAGCAGGTACCCAGCGTTGGCTTGTTGTTGATGCGCCAGCCGAAAAAGTATGGCCTGTCGTGCGTGAGTTCTGGTTAGATCAAGGCTTTGCTGTAAGGGTAGAAAACGCTGAAACAGGTGTGATGGAAACTGAGTGGGTGCGTGCAGATAAGATTAAAGTAGAAGAAGATACCAGAGGATATGGTGAACGTTTTGATAAATGGTTAGACAATCTTTCAGGCCTTGCTGATAGGCGTAAATTCCGAACTCGTTTAGAGCGTGGTGAAGAAAAAGGTACAACAGAAATCTATATGACACATCGTACAGTAGCTGGTGCACCTGATGATGGTAAGCAAAAGGTGCAAACGCAATTGGGTGAAATTGATCTTGGTTACCGTGTGGATGCAAATAAGAAAAATGACGTTAAAGTAGATCAGTTCGAAGAAGATTTAGATAAAGAGCTTTTACGTCGTTTGATGGTTAAACTGGGCATTGCTGATGATCAAGCAAGACAAATTACTAATAATCCAGTCAAAGAAGTGCGTGCAGAAGTAGTCAAAGAAGCAGATCAGAGTGTAACCCTTAAACTGAAAGATAATTATGCACGCGGCTGGCGACGTGTTGGTTTAGCGCTCGACCGCGTAGGTTTCGTCGTTGAAGATAAGGATCGTTCAAAAGGTATGTTTTATGTTCGCTATGCCGATGTTGAACTCGATACAGGGCCTAAAGAGAAAAAAGGTCTGCTCGACACGTTAGCTTTTTGGCGAGACGATGAGGAAGAGATAGAAAATAAATCTAAACCAAAAGAAGAGGATACCGTTCTTGATAAGCTGAAGTTCTGGAAAGGTAAGGACGAGACTACAGATCCTTCGAAGAAATATAATATCTATATATCTGAGATTGACAGTGGAACGAAAGTGAATATTGTTGATAATGAGGGTAATCCCAACCCATCAACGACTGCTAATCGGATTATTTCACTACTCTATAATCAGCTGAAATAACCGCTGCAATGCGCTTTGCTTCATTGGGTAGCGGCAGTTCAGGTAACTGTATGGTCATAGAGCAAGCATCGACGCGTTTGCTCTTAGATTGTGGTTTTAGTGTTAAAGAAACCAATGCAAGATTAGCGCGCCTTGGTTTGTTGCCAGAGGACTTGACAGGGATATTAGTCACTCACGAGCATGATGACCATGCCAAGGGAGCCTTTAAACTAGCAGCAAAACTCAATATACCAGTCTGGCTCTCACACGGAACACGTGTCATGTCAGAGCGGTATATGTCTAATCTGATAGCGCTACAGATTAATGAGTTGGATAGCCATACCACATTCGTAATTAATGACATCGAGATTACACCTTTCCCCGTGCCGCATGATGCAAGAGAGCCTACACAGTTTGTCTTTAGTAACGGGCAACACAAGTTGGGTGTGTTAACAGATGTAGGCGCTACAACGCCACACATCGAACTGATGTTGAGTGGATGTGATGCGCTGGTGTTGGAGTGTAACCATGATTTGAGTATGCTTGAGAATGGCCCATACAGCTACGCGTTAAAAAAACGAGTCGGAGGTGGATTGGGACATTTGGACAATCAAAGCGCTGCGCAGCTATTAGGAAAACTTGATACCAGTCAGTTAAAACACATTATTGCTGCACATCTGAGTGCAAAAAATAATACGCAGGCACTCGCAAAAAAAGCATTAAGCAGTGTATTAAACTGTCAGCCAGATTGGGTAGGAATTGCTACACAGAATGAGGGGTTTTCTTGGCGTACTTTTGGTTAGCCATCAATCATCCTAAATACAGTGCTAGTGTGAGTAAAAAATAGACAAGAGGACAACTAGTTTATTCACTTAAGGTTGTATGTTCTGGCGTTACTAATGGTATTTCCTCTATTATCTCATCAGCGGTTTCTTCAACCTCTAGTTTCATTTCTTGCATTGCCTCAGCTGGAGCGATTTCTGCATTTGCCTCAACAGCCTCAATTAAATCCTCATTGGATGATAGTGTATCTTCTGCAGGAGGTTCGCTACAGGCAGTACAAATAAGAGTGAGAAGTATGGTTAAAAGCGTGCGTACTAAAAACTTCATGATTCAGTTGAAATGTAGAATAAATTGCATTAAATAGCATTTTAACAGTAACTATGCTAGATAATCGTGAGTAATTGTGACTGTTTTGTAATAAAAGTGTACGAAGTGATTTAGTCTACTTTGATTACCAATCTGTTTTGATTGCTTGATGCGTTACTGCTAACTCCCAAAATTTTACGGCTTACCTCGTCTTGATTTTGCATGGTAGCAGCTATGTCTACCCATTCCCCTAATTGGACACGTAATATCGTAGTCAGCTCCTCAAAGTCAATAGTGCCTTGTGTGCCTAGTCTGGTAATCCGAGGTGTAATTTCTAGTTCTACCTGATTGCCAAATGCCCGTGGTCTGACAGCAAAGCCAGTACTTATTTCTTGCCATTCAGTAATGCGCTCTATTTGTGTGAAACGGCTAGTTATAGTCAGCCATTCTTGCGTGAACGGTACAAACTGACCAACACGAATAAAGGCACGCTCCCCATCCAATACATTCAAGAATTGACTGCTGGACTGTTTGGATGTTCTTGTTGTTTCTTCTATGTAGATGTTGTTACTATTAGTTTTTGTGCGCCTGTTATTGCCTATAATCACCTCTCCAATTCTCACTTTTCCATTTACGCCGATACGGCCATCTTGGATATTTTGATTAGCATTTCGATTAACAGTAATTCTGCGGTTTTCTCTGGCGATATCTAATTGCTTAACAATCATTTCAATTTCACGAATGCGCTCTGGTGAGGCGCGCACAATTAGTTGGTTGCGGAGTCCTGTAGCTGTACCATCCTCACCAATCATTGGCGTTATCGTTGGCAGCAGGTCATCAGCAAAACGATTTTGCAATGTAATGATTTTTAGTTCTGATTCTGCTTGTACACTAGGTGTTAGCAGGCAAAATATACTAGTGACGACTGTCAAGACCGATATGTGTCTAACTAAAATGCGAAGCAACATTTCTATAAACCTAGATTTGTTGCCGATACTGGATGAGTCGTTTCTTGTAGCAATTCATCAAATCGATTCCTTAAGCTGGCTGTGGTTTCTTTGTCGTTGAGCATATATTTAAAACGAGACTGATCAATATGGAAGCGTCTGATATAGCTGCATTCATCTGCCAATATAAAACAATCTTTTGCTATTTTTGCATGATCATTTGTTTCATATACGGTCATTTTATGCCCGAACGTAACCAGTAAGTTAAAAAGACGTGGGCATTGCGTTATAAAGCGAGTTGTATCATGTAGAACAATGATTAGCCTGGAAGTGCTATCTTTAGTTAGAAAATCATGTATCAACTGGTAACGCTTGATGCTGCTGAAGTCTCCAGATGATAAGTCCTGATCAAAAATAAGCAGTTGTTGTTTTGCTTGTGCAATTACAATATCCAAGGCGGCTATATATTGATGTTCGCCAACGATAATAGTATTTTCTTCTAGATTTATCTCACTCATACGCTTAACCGTTCAAATCGTCATGTATAAACTGAATATAGCCTGCGTTGTATGCATCCTGTAAGGTTACAGCTATTGCCTGACGCATTTGCGCATTGCATGTTGTAGCATTCAGCTTTTTGGTGTCAGCCAGTGTCTGCATACAGTTTACTATGATAGGTGGAACGTTTAAAGATTCACCATTGATATAGAAATTATCTTTGCTAAACAGCATTTGCGATTGTAAATCTAATTGCAATGCTGACTCTGCCAATAGGCTGCTTAATACATCTACAGAAATTGGGGCTTGCGGCTCAAAAGAAATGTCAGGTTTAGGTTCGCTCATATAACGACCCAAGAAGTCAGCAACTGAATCCTCGGTCCAACTTATTTTTTGTAGCATAGCTTCTACTTTTTTTATCATCGTAGCACTGATTTCAGCTGGATGTTTTTGCAGCGTTAAATCTGGATCTTCATACAACCCATTTAGCTTGCTTGTGTCTTGCAGATATTCTAAAAATGCATGTGTCAGTTCTTGTGCTTTTGGTGATCTAAAACCAATCGAGTAAGTCATGCATGTATCATCCTCAGCAATACCATGATGTGCAACATTTGGGGGTAAATATAGCATGTCGCCTGATTCAAGTATCCATTCTTGCTCAGCTTCAAAATGCTTGAGTATGGCGAGTGGGGCATTTTCAATTAGAGTCAAATCCGCCTGCGTATTGATTCTCCAGCGCCTTTTACCACTACCTTGTAATAGAAAGACATCGTACGCATCAACGTGCGCACCAACTGAGCCGTCAGTTGGCGCATAACTCACCATTAAGTCATCAAGCCTCACATGTGGAATAAAGTTGAATTGGCTTAATAAGTCCGCTGCCTCTGGCAGATGATGGTTCACGCTTTGCACAAGCAGTGACCAATTGGTATCTGGTAATGAAGAGAAAACAGCTTCATCAAAAGGACCTTGATCTACGGACCATTGGTTTTCTACTACCTTCACAATCCGCGACTGTACATGCTCCTCGCAAGCAAGCCCTGCTAGTTCATCGGGGGTTAAAAGGCCTTTAAAGTCAGGAATCGCTTGTCGAATCAATAACGGTTTTTTTTGCCAGTATTCAGCTAAAAATTGGCTGGGGCTTAAGTTGTTTAATAATCTTAGCGATTTCTCCATGATGGCATTCTAATCGTGAATTAAATTTATTGAAAATAATTGCATCGATATACAGGTGGGTATATAGTAATGATTAACAATTAAAAATAATAACGTTCACATATTTGATATAGGGAGATGTCGCCAATGAATAAGCCTGTCGATTTAGATATTAAAACGTATCACGGAGGGTGTCCACATGATTGCCCAGACACTTGCAGTATGGTGTATCACGTTCAAGATGGTCAATTATTAAAAGTAACTGGCAACACCGAACACCCGATGACACGCGGTGGCTTATGCATCAAACTAAAAGATTACGAAAAAAGACATTATCACCCTAATCGTCTCTTATACCCAATGAAGCGCATTGGCCCTAAAGGCAGTAAACAGTTTGAAAGAATTAGCTGGGATGAAGCACTTGATACCATTACAACAAAATGGAAAAAAATCATTGCAGAAGATGGCCCTCAAGCCATCATGCCAAATAGTTATTTAGGTAACCAAGGTTTGGTACATGGTTTAAATGGTGGCGATGCATTCTTTAATCGTATGGGAGCTACAGTCACCGAGCGTACTTTTTGTGGTGAAGGGTCGTGTACAGCTTGGCTACTAACTGTGGGGCCGACAGCAGGCGTGGATCCAGAAAGTTTTGCTCATTCAAACTATATTGTGATTTGGGCATGTAATTCTGTGAGCACTAATCTACATCACTGGCATATTGTGCATGAGGCGCAAAAGCGTGGTGCAAAAGTAGTGGTGGTGGATTCATATGCCTCAAAAACAGCAAAAGCGGCAGATTGGCATATTG
>JBLLNR010000028.1:0-38056 GCA_048058875.1 Methylotenera sp.
GCTCTATCCGATTGAGCTACGGGCAGATTTAGTTACACGTGACGACTATATCGCAGTTACGGGCAATGACCAAAAAAACTGGTCGGCGTGGAGAGATTCGAACTCCCGACATCCTGCTCCCAAAGCAGGCGCGCTACCAGGCTACGCTACACGCCGAAGAGGCAGAAATATACTGGAATATGCGCATTTGGTCAAATCAATTATGCTAAAATGCGCGATTATTTATCGTTTTTTACCATTCCAGCATGTCAGCACAAATTATTAATGGCAAAGCCATCGCCCAAAATCTCCTAGACGACATTAAATCACGCATTGAAAAAAGAGTTGCCGCAGGCAAGCGTGCACCTTGTTTAGCCGTCATACTGATTGGTTCTGACCCAGCTTCCGCGATCTATGTCCGCAATAAACGCTTGGCTTGTGAGAAAGTCGGCATTAAGTCTATTTCCCATGATTTGCTCGCCACAACAACGGAAGCCGAGTTGCTAACACTAATCGCAAAACTCAACAACGATAACAATGTTGATGGCATTTTAATACAATCGCCTCTGCCGAAACACATCAATGAAGATGTGCTAATTGAACATATTAACGTAAACAAAGATGTTGATGGTTTTCATCCATACAATATTGGACGCTTGGCGGTGCGACAACCAACACTGCGCTCTTGCACACCATTTGGCGTAATTAAGATGCTACACGCAAGCAATCTAGATCCTATGGGACTGGATGCAGTCATTGTTGGCGTATCTAACCATGTCGGTAGACCAATGGCGCTAGAGTTAATGCTTGCAGGTGCGACAATAACAAGCTGCCATCGTCATACAAAAGATTTAGAAGGCAAAGTCAGACAAGCCGACTTGCTTGTTGTAGCTGCTGGTAAAGCGGGGCTTATTAAAGGTGAGTGGATTAAACCAGATGCAATTGTGATTGATATTGGGATTAACCGCTTAGCCGATGGGTCACTAAGCGGTGATGTAGACTTTGATACTGCAAAAGACCGAGCGGGCTATATCACACCAGTACCTGGAGGTGTTGGCCCAATGACAGTGGCAACATTGATGGAAAATACATTATTGGCACTTGAACTTAATGAAGCAAAAAACTAGCTCACAGTCCAATTTGAAACAAATTGTTTTGCATATAGCCTGTAATCGGTGTAAACTCGCGCGGTTAAAGTTGTAAGATTTGTTTTTTTAAGTAGTTTTTTGGACGAGAAATGGCAAAAAAACCGGAAATAAATTTCACTCCTTATGAGGCTAAACCTGATGAAGAGTACATGAACAAAAATCAACTAAAGCACTTTCGTAATATTTTAGAAAAGTGGAAAGCTGAGTTGAGTAGCGATATTGATCGTACAGTACACCACATGCAAGACGATGTTGCAACTTTTGCAGACCCAAACGACCGCGCGAGTCAGGAGTCTGATATGGCACTTGAATTACGCAATCGTGATCGTGAGCGCAAACTCATTAAGAAAATTGAAGGTACTTTACGTAATATTGATGCGGAAGATTATGGTTACTGCGAAGGCTGTGGTGTAGAAATAGGCCTTAAGCGCCTAGAAGCACGCCCAACTGCAACGCTATGCATAGACTGTAAGACACTTGACGAAATGCGTGAAAAACAAGTTGCAAAATAAATTTTGCAACTTGTTTTCGGTGTAGACTAACCTTTAGGTTATGTCGGAGCCAAAAGCAGTCATAGATACTATTGCCTTCTTAGCACTAGCAAAATCAAAAAAGCCCGCTAATGCGGGCTTTTTGTTTAACTAACTACACTTACTCTTCAGTTTTTGCTTCCTCAGCAGGCGCTGGTTGATCGATCAGAGCTTTCATACTCAGACGTACCTTACCTTTACTGTCAATCTCAACGACTTTTACTTTGACGATATCGCCTTCTTTTACAAAGTCACTAACCGAGTTCACACGCTGATGTGCAATCTGAGAAATGTGTACCAAGCCATCCTTACCAGGCAATAGTGAAACCACTGCACCAAAGTCTAGCAATTTAACGACTGGTCCTTCATAGATTTGTCCGACTTCAACATCTGCGGTGATAGCTTCAATACGTCGCTTAGCTTCTTCACCCTCTTCAGCACTCGTACATGCAATTTTTACTGTACCATCTTCGTCAATATCAATATTAGTATTGGTTTCTTTTGTAAGTGCTTGAATAACCGCACCCCCCTTACCAATCACCTCTCTTATTTTGTCTGGATTGATTTTCAAAGTGATAATACGCGGCGCGAACTCTGACATTTCTGTATTTGCATTCTCTAGAGCTTCTTGCATAATACCTAGAATATGTTCACGTCCTTCTTTTGCTTGAGCTAATGCCGCCTGCATAATTTGCGTCGTAATACCCGTAATTTTGATATCCATTTGTAAAGCAGTTACACCATTTTTTGTACCTGCTACTTTAAAATCCATATCGCCCAAATGATCTTCATCACCTAAGATATCAGTCAAAACAGCAACACGATTACCTTCCTTAATTAAACCCATCGCTATGCCAGCCACAGGCGCTTTCATTGGTACCCCAGCGTCTATCAATGCTAGACATCCGCCACAGACAGAGGCCATTGAACTAGAGCCGTTTGATTCAGTAATCTCTGAAACCACACGCATCGTATAATCAAAGTCTTCTTTAGTCGGTAATGCAGCAACTAACGCGCGTTTTGCCAAGCGGCCATGACCAATCTCACGGCGCTTTGGCGTGCCTACACGACCTGTTTCGCCAGTTGCATAAGGTGGGAAGTTATAATGCAGCATAAAGTTATCTGCGTATTCACCTTGCAAAGCATCAACTTTTTGCTCATCACGTCCCGTACCCAAAGTTGCTACAACTAATGCTTGTGTTTCACCACGTGTAAACAACGCTGAACCATGCGTGCGTGGTAATACCCCTGTTCGAATGCTAATTGGTCGAACCGTTCGAGTATCACGACCGTCAATCCGTGGCTCGCCGTTTAAAATTTGGCCGCGAACAACTTTTGCCTCTAAATTAAAGAACTCTCCTTTAATTTTGTTTGCTTCGGTCGTTGATGTTTCTTCTGAAATCAATGCGTCTAATACACGATTTTTAATCTCTTCTAACTTAGCAGAGCGCTCGCCTTTTGCTTTAATTTGGAAAGCTGCATTAACATCTGCCTCTGCCAACTCCGCCACTTTTGCAATTAAAGCGGTATCTGGTTCTGGTTCAGTCCAGTCCCAAGCATCTTTGCCAGCTTCTTCCGCCAATTCATTAATCATTTTAATGACTGGTTGCATCGCTTCGTGTCCAAAGGTTACAGACCCTAACATCACTTCCTCTGAAAGCTCTTTTGCTTCAGATTCAACCATCATGACTGCAGTTTCTGTGGCAGCAATGACTAAATCCAGTTGCGTTTCTTCCATTTCCACTTTTGTTGGATTGAGAATATATTCACCGTTGATATACCCAACTCTTGCCGCACCCAAAGGTCCATAGAATGGAATTCCTGATAGGGACATCGCTGCCGAAGCACCAATGATGGCAGGTATATCGGCATCAATTTCAGGATCAGAAGACAGAACAGTCGCGACTACTTGGACTTCATTATAAAAAGCTTCTGGGAATAATGGACGTAAAGGACGGTCAATTAAACGTGATGTCAATGTTTCTTTTTCTGATGGACGACCTTCACGTTTAAAAAAGCTACCAGGAATTTTACCCGCAGCGTATGTTTTTTCCATATAGTCAACTGTTAGCGGGAAAAAATCTTGGCCTTCTTTAACTTCACGGCGACTGGTTACATTAACCATCACAACGGTATCGCCATAACTAACAACGACGCTTGCATCTGCTTGGCGAGCAATCTCACCAGTTTCTATCGTTAGCGTATGCGCGCCATATTGAACACTTTTTGATACTTTATTAAACATTACTTTTCCTTTTCAACAGACTGCTATTCACTACCCAATAGCAATCAAACAATAAAAAAAGCCGATGCATATTTTCATGCTATCGGCTTTCTGCATAACTATAAAAGCGACATTCGCATTTATAGAAATTACTTACGCAGCCCTAAACGACTAATTAAGTCTTGATAACGGCTAACGTCTTTACCTTTTAAATAGTCTAACAAACGTCTACGCTGACTCACTAACGCTAGCAAACCTCGGCGTGAATGATTGTCTTTTTTATTTGTTTTAAAATGCTCAGTCAAATAGGTAATACGATTAGTCAAAAGTGCTACTTGTACTTCTGGACTAGCTGTATCGTTTGCCGAACGTTGGTATTCCTTAATGATTTTTGCGGTGTCTTGCGCTGTAACTGCCATCTTTTTTCCTTTAGTTAGCGTCAATACAAGCATAGCTTTGTAACCTATTCACAAAACCAAGGCTTGTATTCAATTTACATAAGCCGTGCATTATAGTCATAAAAACTGAAAACACCAAATTTTTTACACTTAAGCTTCTGTTTTTATTTTGTTTTCGATTTAATCAGAATAATTTTAGTAGTGTACTAAACACACCGTCTTATCTATGGCATTATTTTGCTTTAGCATTCTAGATTGACGCATATCAATTATGTTGTTTTATGTTTTATTGATTAACTCGCTTATTGTAGCCGCAACTGTGGTTGTACATTACGAATTTCTTTATCGAATTACGTTGTTAATCCCCAAAATGCAAATCAAGCACCGTTATCGAATCGTATTTGGTGTGCTTGGTGCTCTGCTTGCGCATATTGTTGAGGTTTGGATTTTCGCAGCAGCATTTTATTATATGCATCATCACGAAGGCTGGGGAGCGCTAACAGGAAAGTTCGATGGTAGCATCATGGATTGTGTCTACTTTTCATTTACCGTATTTAGCACAGTCGGTTTCGGCGACATTGAGCCTACAGGCAATCTACGCTTTTTAACGGGTATTGAATCATTAACTGGCCTTGTGCTCATTACCTGGTCTGCATCATTTTTATACTTTGAAATGCAAAGGCACTGGAAGCAAACATAATATGACGACAAAACAATCTGACCCACGTGTATTTTTTGCAGCAGAGAGAACATTACTTGCCTGGTTACGGACTGGTTTAACTATAATAGGCTTGGGCTTTATCATCTCCCGTTTTGGCTTATTTATCCAATTATTAGTCTTACAGCCGCAACTAGCGACGCCCCATGTTAATGCAATAATTTCTAAACTACTAGGCATTAGCTTTGTTTTAGTTGGCTCTATATTGATCGTCATTGCAGCTATTCAGCATAAACGCTTTGTAAGGACGCTAACGGATGATCAATTACCGAATACCTATGTCAATAAACTTGCTTATCTGTTGGCTATGTTTATAGCCAGTCTGGGTGTTTTATTAGCGGTTTATCTATGGGTTGCTTAAGAAAATGTCTGCAAATGCTTACAAGTTAACTAAACGTTTAGGGCCGATTTTACCATCTTCCAAACGCATTCCTAGCCCAATAAACGCGCCTCCTTCTTCATAAATACGCAAGCTGCCATCTGGTATCTGACCTTGCTCCCAAATCGCTTGTCCTTGTCTAAAAAAATAAGCGGCCTCAGTGCTAATATGCACTTTAGGGAGGATATCAATTGCAGAATCAACTGGCAGCAGCAATTGATCTCGCATTTCTGTAGTCATTGCTTCTAACTGTTCAATTGTCATTGCATCTTGAATGTTATACCCTGCTGTTTCTGTTCTGCGCAAACCAGTCAAATGCCCATCACAACCTAATGTTGAACCAATGTCTTCAGCGAGTGTGCGAATATAGGTCCCTTTGCTGCATCGCACATTAATCACAGCATCACTGCCACTTAGTGAAAGAATTGTAATTTGCTCTACCGTCACATGCCGCACTTTACGTTCAACTTCTAAGCCTTCTCTAGCATATTTGTATAGCGCTTTTCCTTCATGTTTTAAGGCTGAGTGCATCGGTGGAATTTGACTAATATTGCCAACGAACTGCTGACAAGCCTCTTCAAATTGTTGCTGACTGACATTCACAGGATTTGTAGTGATTATTTCGCCCTCAGCATCGCCTGTTGTGGTTTTGATTCCCAACTTGATATTGGCAATGTAAGTTTTATCCGCATCCGTAATGTATTGTGCAAACTTAGTCGCCTCACCTAAACAGATTGGTAAAAGACCTGTTGCAAGCGGATCTAAGGTACCAGTGTGTCCAGCTTTACTGGCTTGAAATAACCATTTTACTTTCTGCAATGCTTGGTTTGAAGAGTAGCCTAGCGGCTTATCCAACAACAGCACGCCATGAACATTTCTTTTAATACGCCTCAACTGCAATGCTTTTAGTCTTTATTATCTTCTGAGTTATTTGCACTATCTGCTAACGCCTCATCAATCAGCTTTGTCATTTTCATGCCATAGTCAGCTGATGCATCATACTCAAAATGTAACTGTGGAACCGTACGCAACAACATACGTTTTGCGACTTGGGATCGTAAAAAACCTGCGGATTTTTCTAATCCCGCTTGCAGTTCAGGCGTTCCTTCTGCTGCGCTGTAAAAAACCTTCGCATGCGCCATATCTCCAGTCACTTCTACCTCTGTGATGGTAACCATACCAATTCGCGGATCTTTGACTTCAAACTGCAACAAATCCGCTAGCTCACGGCGCATTTGTTCAGCTATACGGTTTGATCTTGAAAATGCTTTTGCCAATTAATTATCCAATATTCTTAAAGTGTACGTGCAATTTGTTGGACTTCGTATACTTCTAACATATCACCCACTTCAAGATCGTTATAGCCTTTAAGTGACAAACCACACTCAAAGTTATTCTTAACTTCCTTAACGTCATCTTTAAAGCGTTTCAATGAATCTAGTTCACCTGTATGGATAATGACATTATCACGCAGCACACGTACTTTAGAATCAATTGTGATGCGTCCATCACGCACATAACAGCCGGCAACAGCACCAATTTTTGATATACGGAACACTTCACGCACTTCTACACTGCCAATGATGCTTTCTCTTTGTTCTGGTGCCAACATGCCACCTAATGCCGCTTTTATTTCGTCAACAGCCTCATAAATAATATTGTAATAACGGACATCAACATCATTTGCTTCAATTAATTTACGCGCACCTGCATCTGCACGCACATTAAAGCCAATTAACAAGGCATTGGAAGCAACTGCCAGGTTAACATCAGACTCACTAATTGCACCAACGCCAGTATGAATAATATTGACTCTAACTTCATCATTTGCCAATTTAAGCAAACTAGTTTCTAGGGCTTCGTTAGAACCTTGAACATCTGATTTAATAATTAGTCCCAATGTTTTCACTTCACCATCTGCCATTTGGCCCATCATATTTTCAAGTTTAGCCGCTTGCTGTTTGGCAAACTTAACATCTCGGAACTTACCTTGACGGAACATCGCAATCTCACGTGCTTTACGCTCATCATTCAGCACAATCACTTCTTCTCCAGAAGCAGGCACATCAGACAATCCTAACACTTCAACCGGGATAGATGGTCCCGCTTCTTTAATTTCCGCACCTGTCTCATCTAACATAGCCCGTACACGACCATAAGTACTACCAGCAAGTAACATATCGCCTCGCTTTAAAGTGCCTGACTGTACCAATATAGTTGACACAGGACCACGTCCTTTATCCAAACGGCCCTCTACAACCAAACCTTTAGCTGGGACGTTTTTCGCCGCTTTTAGCTCTAAAATTTCAGCCTGCAATAAAACAGCCTCTAACAACTCATCAATCCCTTGACCTGTCTTGGCTGACACATTACGGAACATGGTGTCACCACCAAAATCCTCAGGTACAACCTCCTCAGAAACCAACTCCATTTTTACTCGCTCAGGATCTGCTTCTGGTTTATCAATTTTATTGATGGCGACTACCAATGGTACATTGCCTGCTTTGGCGTGATGTATCGCCTCTTTCGTTTGTGGCATCACACCATCATCAGCGGATACGACCAAGATCACGACATCAGTAGCCTTTGCCCCTCGTGCGCGCATTGCGGTAAACGCCTCATGGCCTGGTGTATCCAAAAACGTTACCATACCATTTGGTGTTTCAACATGATAAGCACCAATATGTTGCGTGATACCACCTGCCTCGCCACCTGCTACCCGGCTGGCACGAATATAATCTAGTAGAGAAGTCTTACCATGATCGACATGACCCATCACTGTAACCACTGGTGGACGCGGCTCTAGTACAGCATCGGCATGATCTGTTTCTTCCAAAAATGTTTCTGGATCGTTATCTGCTGCTGCAGTGGCTTTGTGACCCATTTCCTCAACGACAATAATTGCAGTCTCTTGATCCAATACTTGGTTGATGGTAACCATCATACCCATACCCATGAAAGTCTTTATCACTTCACTCGCTTTGACCGCCATTTTTTTGGCTAACTCAGAAACAGTAATGGTCTCTGGTACCAACACCTCATGCACCACAGGTTCAGTCGGTGCAGTAAATGCATGTTCTTCTTCTCTGTTGTCACGTCTTTTGTTTTTGCCTTTAGGTGTTCTCCAACCATTACCGACAGGTGCCGCACCACGTGTTTTTAAACCACGTTTCCGATTTTCTTTATCATTCCAGTCATTATTATCACTCTTGCTCTTTTTCGAGTCTTTACTTGGTGATTTTACGCCATCTTTACCTGCAGGCTTATGTAAGGTTCCCTCACTCAAATCTCTGGCTTTTTCTTTAGCTGCAGCTTCTGCTTCTTCCTTACGCCTTTGCTCTTCCTCAGCTCGCCTTCTTTTTAATTCTTCTTTTTTACGCAAATCCTCTTGCTGGAATGCAATCAACTTGGCATGGCGTTCCGCTTCCTGTTCGCGGATTGCAATTTGTTCAGGGGTTAAAACCTGCTTTTTACGTTTAACAATGGAGTCTTCTTTGCCCTGCTTAGCAGTTTCTACCTCATCCTGAACTACCTCAGCCTTTTCCTCAACTTCTGGCTTCGCTTCAACCATAGGTTCAGGCGTTTTTTCAGCATTAGTTTCAACAACTGATTCATCGACCTTAATTGGCTCTTCTTCAACTGGCTTAGGCGCTTCTTTGATTTCTTCACTACGCATCAAGACACGTTTTTTACGTACTTCCACTTGAATAGTACGGGCACGCCCTTCACTATCAGTTTTCTTGATTTCAGTATTCTGTCTACGAGTTAAAGTAATCTTATTTTTAGGAGCTTGGGCTGCACCATGCTCTTTACGTAAATAATCTAACAATGCTGTCTTATCAGCCTCATCTAACTGATCGTCGACAGCAGATTTATTTACACCCGCGCTCTTCAATTGCTCCAATAGCAAAGCCGTTGGTAAACCCAACTCTTTAGCGAATTGTAAAACGGTTGATTGTGCCATGTACTGCTCCAGTCTCTACTTTTCTTTTACTACTTTTAAATTATTGTCTAAGTCATGATTAAATCCATGACTTACTCGAACCAAGGTGCACGAGCTGTCATAATCAGCGTCTTTGCACGCTCCTCATCCATACCGCTTAACTCTACTAACTCATCGACTGCTAATTCTGCCAAATCATTCATCGTGATTATTTCTTTTGATGCCAATAGTGCGGCAGTTTCTTCGTCCATGCCCTCCATTTTCAACAAATCATCGGCAGGGTCATCAAGTTTCTCTTCTTTTGCGATTGCTTCCGTTAACAATGCTGCACGTGCACGTGCACGAAGCTCATTAATGGTATCTTCGTCAAAAGCTTCAATTTCCATCATTTCAGCAATTGGGACATAAGCAATCTCTTCTAAGGTACTAAAGCCCTCTTGCACTAAGATATCTGCCACTTCTTCGTCCACATCAAGCTTTTCCATAAATAGCTGACTTACATTAGCATATTCGTCCTGATTCTTTTGGGCAGCTTCTTCTTCAGTCAGAATATTCAACGTCCAACCTGTCAACTCTGAAGCTAACCTCACATTTTGCCCACTACGGCCAATCGCCAGAGCCAATTGTTCCTCATCAACAACCACATCCATACTATGGGTGTCCTCATTAACAACAATACTAGACACTTCAGCAGGTGCCATGGCATTAATCACAAATTGCGCTGGTTCCATGCTCCATAGCACGATATCAACTCGCTCGCCTGCCAATTCACTGGTAACTGCCTGCACACGTGATCCACGCATACCCACACAGGTACCCACTGGGTCTAATCGTTGATCGTTAGCTTTAACAGCAATTTTTGAACGCAGTCCTGGATCACGTGCAGCGGAGCGAATCTCTAACAGACCCTCTTCAATTTCAGGTACTTCTAACTCAAATAAGCGTTTTAAAAAATCAGGCGAAACACGCGATAAAATTAACTGTGGACCACGACCGCCTCTCTCTATTCGAGACAGGTTGGCTCTGACTCTGTCACCTACTCGCAAATTTTCTTTCGGAATCATCGATTCTCTTGGTAACACACACTCAAGACGGCCAACCTCAATAATTGCATTACCTTTTTCCATCCGCTTGATTACACCTGTAACCAAGGTTTCGTTACGTGCTAAAAAGTCCTCTAAAATCTGCTCTCGCTCTGCCTCACGCACCTTTTGCAAAATGACTTGTTTCGCTGCTTGCGCACCAATGCGGCCAAATTCGATAGACTCTAAAGGCTCTTCATAATAATCACCGATTTCTCGGCCTTTTGCACGTTCATCTTCTTCATCAAATTGGTAGTCTGAACTCTCTAACAAATCATATTCAACATATTGCCATCTTCTGTAAGTTTTATAGGCGCCTGTTTCACGATCAATCGAAACACGAATATCGGCATTATCTTCATGATTCTTTTTAGTCGCTGATGCCAAGGCCAGTTCCAATGCAGTAAATACAATCTCTTTGCTCACGTTTTTCTCGTGTGCCAAAGCATCTACCAATAATAATATATCTCGACTCATCGTCTCTCTCCGACTAAAAAGTAATGACTTAAATTCTATTCACTAAAATGTAGGGCTCAACCGCGCTTTGTCAATATTGTTGAGAGGTAATGCATACATAACGCCATCACACTCAATTTGCACCAACCCATCTGCCAAGCCATATAGAATTCCTAAAAAGTTCTTTCTTGGCTCTTTACCATCCTGCACCAAAGGCACACGTAGCTTTACCTGCGCACGCTCACCTTTAAATCTTATAAAATCTTTTTCTTTTTTCAACACGCGATCCATACCGGGCGAGGAAACCTCAAGCCTGTCATAATCAATCTCATGTTCTACTGTTAATACATTACCTAATTGATTACTAACTAATACGCAATCATCAATATTGATAGTATCTTTAGCATCTATCGGCTCGAGTTTATCAATAAACACGCGTAACAGCTTACCTCGATTAGCAAGCTCAAGGTCTACCAACTCAAATCCGAGCTGCGTCACTGTTTTCTCAACTAAACTCTGCAAATTCTGCAATGCATTACCTTCACATTCATCTCAACAAAAGTCGCGGAAATAAAAAAAGGGACTACTGCCCCTAAACAACGCTCAATTATATCAATAAATTCAGTTAATTGAAATGCACCTTGGCAAATTTCACTCACCAATGCTCGCATCTAAATATCAAATCAATATTGCACAAACTAAAAAAGCTCCGAATGGAGCTTTTTTATATAAACAAAAGCTTGGCAGTGACCTACTTTCGCATGCGAAGAGCATACTATCATTGGCGCAGGTTCGTTTCACGGCCCTGTTCGAGATGGGAAGGGGTGGGTCCAAACCGCTATTGCCACCAAGCATAAACGGTAATGTTACCTTGCTTAACGGTTTTTCCTGTTAAGCAAGCTTTAACAAATTGGAAGAAGTAAAGATGCTTTAATGTTAATTAAAGTATGGGTTTTGATTGGTTGTTTCGAATTTTTTACTTTAGAACCAACCTTCTCTTAAATTTTCATCTAGGATGTTATTTAAGTCTTAAGGTTATAGGATCAAGCCTCACGAGCAATTAGTATCAGTTAGCTTCACCCCTTACAGGGCTTCCACACCTGACCTATCAACGTCCTGGTCTAGAACGACTCTTCAGGGGGGTTATACCCCCAGGGAAATCTCATCTCAAGGCGAGTTTCACGCTTAGATGCTTTCAGCGTTTATCTCTTCCACACTTAGCTACCCGGCGATACCACTGGCGTGATAACCGGTGCACCAGAGGTGTGTCCACTCCGGTCCTCTCGTACTAGGAGCAGGTCCCTTCAAATTTCCAGCGCCCACGGCAGATAGGGACCAAACTGTCTCACGACGTTTTAAACCCAGCTCACGTACCACTTTAAATGGCGAACAGCCATACCCTTGGGACCGGCTACAGCCCCAGGATGTGATGAGCCGACATCGAGGTGCCAAACTCCCCCGTCGATATGAACTCTTGGGAGGAATCAGCCTGTTATCCCCAGAGTACCTTTTATCCGTTGAGCGATGGCCCTTCCATACAGAACCACCGGATCACTATGACCTGCTTTCGCACCTGCTCGACCTGTCCGTCTCGCAGTCAAGCAACCTTTTGCCATTGCACTATCAGTACGATTTCCGACCGTACCTAGGTTACCTTCGCACTCCTCCGTTACTCTTTGGGAGGAGACCGCCCCAGTCAAACTGCCCACCATACACGGTCCCCGATCCAGATAATGGACCTAGGTTAGAACCTCAACAACATCAGGGTGGTATTTCAAGGTCGACTCCATAAGAACTAGCGTCCCTATCTCAACGTCTCCCACCTATCCTACACAAATCCTGTCAAAGTCCAATGTAAAGCTACAGTAAAGGTTCATGGGGTCTTTCCGTCTAGCCGCGGGTAGATTGCATCTTCACAACCACTTCAACTTCGCTGAGTCCCGAGAGGAGACAGTGTGGCCATCGTTACGCCATTCGTGCGGGTCGGAACTTACCCGACAAGGAATTTCGCTACCTTAGGACCGTTATAGTTACGGCCGCCGTTTACTGGGACTTCAATCAAGAGCTTGCACCCCATCATTTAATCTTCCAGCACCGGGCAGGCGTCACACCCTATACGTCCACTTTCGTGTTAGCAGAGTGCTATGTTTTTATTAAACAGTCGCAGCCACCTTTTCACTGCAACCCCATCATGCTCCAAGAGTAAATCTCTTCACACTACCGGGGCGCACCTTCTCCCGAAGTTACGGTGCTATTTTGCCGAGTTCCTTCTCTCGAGTTCTCTCAAGCGCCTTAGAATTCTCATCCTGCCCACCTGTGTCGGTTTGCGGTACGGTCTTATACAACTGAAGCTTAGTGGCTTTTCTTGGAAGCATGGTATCAATCACTTCGTCTACAAGTAGACTCGTTATCACGTCTCGGTCTTAGCTCTCCGGATTTGCCTAAAGAACCAACCTACTCGCTTGAACCGGGACATCCAACACCCGGCTGACCTAACCTTCTCCGTCCCCACATCGCATTGTATAGAGGTACAGGAATATTAACCTGTTTCCCATCAGCTACGCATCTCTGCCTCACCTTAGGGGCCGACTCACCCTGCGCCGATGAACGTTGCGCAGGAAACCTTGGGCTTTCGGCGAGGGGGCTTTTCACCCCCTTTATCGCTACTCATGTCAGCATTCGCACTTCTGATACCTCCAGCATGCCTCACAGCACACCTTCGCAGGCCTACAGAACGCTCTCCTACCATGCGCATACTCATTTAAAAACACTCCTAAATCGAAACCTCACGGCTCGACTTTGATGAAACGCTTTGTTACGTCAAACATAAATGTTTGTGCAACAGCTTCATCGAATGCACTTAAAAGAGTATGCGCATCCGAAGCTTCGGTTACGTGCTTAGCCCCGTTACATCTTCCGCGCAGGACGACTCGACCAGTGAGCTATTACGCTTTCTTTAAAGGATGGCTGCTTCTAAGCCAACCTCCTGGCTGTCTGTGCCTTCCCACTTCGTTTTCCACTTAGCACGTCATTTGGGACCTTAGCTGTCGGTCTGGGTTGTTTCCCTCTTGACTACGGACGTTAGCACCCGCAGTCTGTCTCCCGTAATTGCATTTCTCGGTATTCGGAGTTTGCAATGGTTTGGTAAGTACTTATGCACCCCCTAGCCATAACAGTGCTCTACCCCCGAGAATGATATACGAGGCACTACCTAAATAGTTTTCGGAGAGAACCAGCTATCTCCAAGTTTGTTTAGCCTTTCACCCCTATCCACAGCTCATCCCCAAATTTTTCAACATTTGTGGGTTCGGACCTCCAGTACCTGTTACGGCACCTTCATCCTGGCCATGGATAGATCACTTGGTTTCGGGTCTACACCCAGCAACTGAATGCCCTATTCGGACTCGCTTTCGCTACGCCTCCCCTATCGGTTAAGCTTGCTACTGAATGTAAGTCGCTGACCCATTATACAAAAGGTACGCAGTCACGGAACAAGTCCGCTCCCACTGTTTGTATGCATACGGTTTCAGGATCTATTTCACTCCCCTCCCGGGGTTCTTTTCGCCTTTCCCTCACGGTACTAGTTCACTATCGGTCGATTACGAGTATTTAGCCTTGGAGGATGGTCCCCCCATGTTCAGACAAGGTTTCTCGTGCCCCGCCCTACTTGTCGTTATCCTAGTTCCACACACGGGATTTCGTATAAGGGGCTATCACCCTCTATGGCCGGACTTTCCATTCCGTTCTACTATCGCATGTGCTAAAAATAACAGGCTGTTCCGTGTTCGCTCGCCACTACTTACGGAATCTCGGTTGATTTCTTTTCCTCGAGCTACTTAGATGTTTCAGTTCACTCGGTTTGCCACCATCTCCCTATATATTCAGGAGCGGTTACCCTTGCGGGTGGGTTTCCCCATTCGGACATCTCCGGATCAAAGCTTATTTGCCAGCTCCCCGAAGCTTTTCGCAGACTATCACGTCCTTCATCGCCTGTAATCGCCAAGGCATCCACCATATGCACTTATTCACTTGACCCTATAACGTTAAAACCTAAACCCTTTTAAATTTAAATTTCGCGGTGCATGAGACACCCGCTATAGGTTTTCTAAAGCAACTTCTTCATTATTCCAAGGTTATTAAAATAATGAATGGTTTGTTATTTCAACTTCATTTGCCTTCAATCAAACTTTACGTTCAATTAAACACAACAAAGCGAAATGATTTTCGATTTTGCAATCAATAATATTATCCGACTAAGATAATATTACCCATTTGAATATAAAAGTCATCACAACTTCTATACTCTCTTTACTTCTTCCATTTTGTTAAAGATCAATCCAGCTAAAAAGCTAGAAGCAAATACTGTATCCAACTCACAAACATCAAATACAAGACTTGCTTCTAGGTTTTTTATCTCAAAGATTGGTAATGGTGGAGGATGACGGGATCGAACCGACGACCCCCTGCTTGCAAAGCAGGTGCTCTCCCAGCTGAGCTAATCCCCCATTTAAGGCGATATCTGGTGGGTCTGGATGGGCTCGAACCATCGACCCCCGCGTTATCAACACGGTGCTCTAACCAGCTGAGCTACAGACCCTAACTATAGGTTCAATTAGCGTCTCCGCTAACGTTTAGGCCAATCTTTGATAATGCTGCGTTTGAATGACTGATAAGCGTGAATGCTTGTAACCGAATCAAGATCTCTAGAAAGGAGGTGATCCAGCCGCACCTTCCGATACGGCTACCTTGTTACGACTTCACCCCAGTCATGAATACTACCGTGGTAAGCGTCCCCCTCGCGGTTAGACTACCTACTTCTGGTAAAACCCACTCCCATGGTGTGACGGGCGGTGTGTACAAGGCCCGGGAACGTATTCACCGCGACATGCTGATCCGCGATTACTAGCGATTCCGACTTCATGCTCTCGAGTTGCAGAGAACAATCCGGACTACGATCGGCTTTCTGGGATTGGCTCCACCTCGCGGCTTGGCTACCCTCTGTACCGACCATTGTATTACGTGTGAAGCCCTGGCCATAAGGGCCATGAGGACTTGACGTCATCCCCACCTTCCTCCGGTTTGTCACCGGCAGTCCCAATAAAGTGCCCAACTAAATGATGGCAATTATTGGCAAGGGTTGCGCTCGTTGCGGGACTTAACCCAACATCTCACGACACGAGCTGACGACAGCCATGCAGCACCTGTGTTACGGTTCCCGAAGGCACCAATCTATCTCTAGAAAGTTCCGTACATGTCAAGGCCAGGTAAGGTTTTTCGCGTTGCATCGAATTAATCCACATAATCCACCGCTTGTGCGGGCCCCCGTCAATTCATTTGAGTTTTAATCTTGCGACCGTACTCCCCAGGCGGTCAACTTCACGCGTTAGCTACGTTACTCATGGATTTTACTCCACCAACAACTAGTTGACATCGTTTAGGGCGTGGACTACCAGGGTATCTAATCCTGTTCGCTCCCCACGCTTTCGTGCATGAGCGTCAATATGATCCCAGGGGGCTGCCTTCGCCATTGGTATTCCTCCACATCTCTACGCATTTCACTGCTACACGTGGAATTCTACCCCCCTCTGACCTATTCTAGTCTGGCAGTTTCAAACGCAGTTCCCAAGTTGAGCTCGGGGATTTCACATCTGACTTGCCAAACAGCCTGCGCACGCTTTACGCCCAGTAATTCCGATTAACGCTCGCACCCTACGTATTACCGCGGCTGCTGGCACGTAGTTAGCCGGTGCTTCTTATCAAGGTACCGTCAGCAACATAGGCTATTAACCTATATCTTTTCTTCCCTTGCGAAAGAGCTTTACAACCCGAAGGCCTTCTTCACTCACGCGGAATGGCTGGATCAGGCTTGCGCCCATTGTCCAAAATTCCCCACTGCTGCCTCCCGTAGGAGTCTGGGCCGTGTCTCAGTCCCAGTGTGGCTGGTCGTCCTCTCAGACCAGCTACTGATCGTCGCCTTGGTAGGCCTTTACCCCACCAACTAGCTAATCAGCTATCGGCCGCTCCATTAACGCCAGGTCCGAAGATCCCCAGCTTTCCCCCTCAGGGCGTATGCGGTATTAGCCAACCTTTCGGCTAGTTATCCCCCATTAATGGACACGTTCCGATATATTACTCACCCGTCCGCCACTAATCCCCCTAGCAAGCTAAGGTTCATCGTTCGACTTGCATGTGTAAAGCATTCCGCCAGCGTTCAATCTGAGCCATGATCAAACTCTTCAGTTTAATTCACAACTATTACTTTTTCCTCACCCTCTTACAGGTAAGGTGGTATTTCGCTTTGCTTTTATATATCTAATGAAGATTACTCCCCATCAGAACATCTCAAATTCATTTCCAAGGTGTGTCTTGTACGCATCAGTTATTACTAACCAATGGTTATTACATACTTGTCATAAATTTAAGTGTAAGCATTTATATCTTGAGTTCATTAGACCAAAGTCTAATGATATGACCCAATCACAAACACCCACACTTATCAGTCATCCAACTTTTTAAAGAACAGTGTTAAAACGGTATAAATTTTTACGTGTCGTTTTAACGAAGCGCGAATTATACAGGGCTTTTCCAGCCGGTCAAGAGTTAATTTAAAGTTTCTTTAATATTAATTGTTGACGCTATATTTATGTTGCGCTTTTCGCCGAATTTTTAAAGCGAGGGCGAATTTTACAGTGGCAAAAAATTTGGTCAAGCGCTAATTTGGATTTATTACAATTTAATTACAATTTTGTTTGCCAAATTGAAAGTCTAGTCTTGTGACAACATGTGGATGATTTGAAGTTTTTTGTAGATCAGTAATTAACTGGTGAGAAACAATATATCACTGGCAATTTAATCATTTGTTAATCTGACTGGCCACTTAATTGTTTCATCAAATTATTTGATTAAATTAATATCTAACGAGCCACTTCTAACATGCAAGTCTCGTTGTGGAAATGGAATTTCTATGCCAGCTTTACCCAACTCAGTTTCGATAGCCCACAAGTATTTGGCATGTACTTTTCCAGGCGACCTGACGCCTTCTTGACCGACCCACACGATTAACTCAAAATCTAGGCTACTATCGCCAAAGTTGACTAGCCATACATCTATCTCATTTTTTTTATCTGCCAGTGTATAACTGACAGATTGTGCTGCTTTGATTGCGCATTCTTTGACAAGGTCTTTATCAGTTCCATAGGCCACGCCAAAAGGGATGTGCATACGACGGTTTAAATCACCAAGCGTCCAGTTAATGACACGGCCATTGATAAACTCTGAATTAGGCACGATGATATCCACTTGATCATTAGTGGTGATACGGGTATAGCGCATATTGATTTCGCTAACGCGCCCCATGACACCCGATTGCAAATCGACAAAATCACCCACTTTTAAGGTTTGCTCGACTAGTATGATAATGCCAGATACGAGGTTATTAAATATATTCTGTAGTCCAAAACCGATACCAACACCAAGCGCACCACCGACCAATGCTAAGCTGGTTAGGTTAAAACCAATAAAATTCAACCCAATGACTGCACCAATGAAAAGGATGAAATATCTTGAAATACGACTGAGCGCATAGAGACTTGAACGGCTTAGTGTGCTTCCTGCACTTGTTTTTGAAAGGTTGAATATTAACTTTTCAACTAGCTTGCCAATCCAGTTGACGAATATAAGAATTAGGATAAGGCCCAAAATAGTGGATAAAGTGATGGAGGTTTCGCCAATTTGAAACCACTCTTTTGTAAAAATAACATCCACCCATTTTAAAAACTCATCTGAAATTTCCATATCAACCCTTAACCAGTTGAACTAGTTTACTGTAATTTTGGCAAATTTACGTTTTCCGACCTGTGCAATTACTGTTGCCCCTTTATTAGTTTGTAAATTTTTATCCTCTATTTTTTCACTATCAATTTTGACGCCACCCTGCTTTATAATGCGCATCGCCTCACTAGTGCTCTCAACCAAGCCAGCCATTTTTAGCAATTGTGCAATTCCTATACTTTCTTCTTCAATTGTTAAACTGACCTCTGGTACTTCATTTGGGATACCCCCTTTAGCACGGGTTTGAAAATCATCTAACGCTTTATTCGCATCAGCTTTGCTATGAAAACGTGCCACAATTTCCTGCGCAAAGCACACTTTAATATTCCGCGGATTTTCACCCGCCTCGACTTCTGCTTTCCAAGCAGCGATGGTTTCTAATGATTCAAACGATAGTAGTTCTATATAGCGCCACATCAAATCATCTGAAATTGACATTAATTTCGCAAAAATAATCTCTGGCGGCTCATTGATTCCAATGTAATTGCCCAATGATTTAGACATTTTATTAACGCCATCCAAGCCTTCTAATAAGGGCATTGTAAGTACACACTGTTGACTCATGCTGGCCTGTTTTTGTAATTCACGGCCCATGAGCAGATTAAATTTTTGATCGGTACCGCCTAGCTCTACATCTGCTTTTAAAGCCACTGAATCATAGCCTTGCAGTAGTGGATACATAAACTCATGAATCGCTATAGGCTGATTACTCTTAAAACGTTTGGAAAAATCGTCACGCTCAAGCATTCTTGCCACTGTATGACTAGCTGCCAGTTTAAGCATGCCAGCAGCCCCCAAGTCTGTTAACCATGTTGAGTTAAAAACAATTTCAGTTTTATCTTTATCGAGGATTTTGAAGACTTGCTCAGCATAAGATTTCGCATTCTCCTGTACTTGTTCTGGTGTTAATGGCGGCCTAGTAGCACTTTTACCTGTTGGGTCACCAATCATGCCTGTAAAGTCGCCGATGAGAAATAAGACGTGATGGCCTAAGTCCTGAAATTGGCGTAACTTATTTATAAGCACAGTATGGCCTAGGTGTAAGTCTGGAGCTGTAGGGTCAAATCCTGCTTTAATTCTAAGTGGTTTACCTTTTTTGAACTTCTCAACTAATTCTGATTCTATTAAAAGCTCATCGGCACCACGTTTAATAATGGCTAAAGATTGTTCAATATCCGTATTCACTGTTTTTTCCAAATTTTATAATGTGTGTACATCAAATTAGCGGTTATTTTTTAATTATTCAAAATTTCTGCTAACATGCACTCTTAATTCAAGTACTTATATAATTAACTAGTCATTTATATGCATCAAAACAAACCTCATGCTAAGCGTTCTATTTTAACGCAAAACAAATTTCTGTCTGTCAGCAAAATGAAATTACACTGGATGTTTTTTGCCTTATTGCTTCCTATTGTCGTTTTAATTGCGACCTTAAGCGCAGCACCCGATACAGAAGCTGGCTATATTCCGATTAAAACTGTGGTAAGCGACATTGTTTTACCATTACCCACTGCCTCCGAAATGGAAAATGATATTTTTTGGCAAATGGATGTAGTCCGCAACAAAGATAGTTTGGAGAAATTATTTGGACGGATGGGTGTGCATGATAACGATGCGATTACCTACTTAATGTTAAGTCCATCTTCAGAAGCAATTAATACTCAACTGATTCCTGGCAGAACGGTAGAAATCAAAACCAATGAAGAAGGTCGACTGCTTCATTTGGAATATGAACTTCCTGAGAATCAAATTCTAGTAGCAGAACTAACCCCGCAAGGCTACCAAGTAGAAACAAAAACCTTAGATTTGGAGAAGCACGAAGTCTACAAATCTGCAACAATTAGAAATTCCCTATTTGGCGCTACAGATGATGCAGGCATTCCAGATCAAGTTGCCTTGAAAATAGCCGATATTTTTTCTAGCCAAATAGATTTCACCCAAGATTTACGGTCTGGAGACAGATTTAATGTTGTCTATGAGGCTTTTTATAATGCTGGCGAGCGAGTAAAAATTGGTGACGTGCTTGCTGTTGAATTCATTAATAATGGAAAAAAATATCAAGCAATTCATTTTGGTAAAGCAGGTAGTAAATATGCCTATTACACCCCCGAAGGGGAGAGTTTACATAAATCTTTTTTACGTTCGCCACTGGAGTTCACCCGAGTGAGCTCTTCATTTAGTCGTGGTCGATACCACCCAGTTTTGCACCGCGTAAGAGCGCACAAAGGTGTAGACCTAGCAGCACGTAAAGGTACGCGTGTTAAAGCCTCTGGTGATGGTGTTGTCGCTTTTAAAGGTCGTAAGGGCGGCTATGGTAACGTTATTATCCTTAAACATCCAAATGGCATCAAAACACTGTATGGCCATTTAAACGGCTTTGCTAAAGGTCTTCAAACGGGTGGCAAAGTAGAGCAAGGTGATATAATTGGTTATGTAGGGATGACAGGTTTAGCGACTGGCCCGCATTTACACTACGAATTTCTTTTAAATGGTCAGCATCGTGATCCGATGACTGTACCACTGCCAACTAGCGTTCCATTAGAAGCTAAATACAGAAGAGAGTTTGATGCACAAGCAATTGAATATTTAGCAAAAATTGAAATGCTTAATCGCAATTTAATCGCTTCTAGCAACTAGAGTATGCCGGCCAACCAATACTATATTGGTGTTATGTCTGGCAGTAGTCTAGATGGTATTGATGTTGCATTGACCGACTTCACAGAAGAGCAGTGCAAAGTGATTTTTACGCATTTTCAACCTTATCCAGACAGCATTAAGCAAGCATCGCTTCAGCTACATTTTCCATCAGATAATGAACTTGAAAAATCTGCGCTCCTTGCCAATAAATTAGCATTTTTATATGCAGATGCTATTCAAACATTGTTAGAAAACAACTCCCTTATGCCTAACGATGTTATTGCTATTGGATGCCATGGCCAAACAATCAGGCATCAGCCTAAATACGACAATAGTGTTGGGTTCACAATTCAGTTGGGTAATAACGCCTTATTGGCAGAGCTAACCGGTATTACTGTTGTAGGAGATTTTCGTAGTCGAGACATTGCTGCAGGTGGTGAGGGTGCACCGTTAGTTCCCGCATTTCATCAAGCTATTTTTTCTAGCACGACAAAAAATCGTGCCATTATCAATATAGGCGGCATTGCTAATATTAGCTATTTAGGAAAAGATGGGGGCATTTCTGGCTTTGACTCTGGTCCAGGTAATATGCTTATTGATTATTGGGTAGAACGGATACTTAATAAAGCCTACGATGGTAATGGCAATTGGGCAGCTACAGGAAAGGTTATCGACAAATTATTGGAAAAGTTTTTAAACGATTCTTATTTTTCATTAACACCGCCTAAAAGTACTGGTCGAGATTTATTCAACCAGTCATGGCTTGAGCAATACATTGCAAACAAAAACTATCCAGCGGAAGATATTGCGCGTACATTAACTGAATTGACTGGACAAAGTATCTGTCTAGCATTACAACAATACTGCCCTGAAGTAGAAGAAGTATATTTATGTGGTGGTGGTGCGCGTAATCAGCTTCTCGTCGATTCTATTCAAGCAAAATTATATCCAATCCCTATGTTCACAACTAAGGAAATTGGTGTTGATGTTGACTGGGTAGAAGCGGTGGCATTTGCATGGCTTGCAAAACAAGCGATTGAGAAAAAATCTAGCAGCCTGCCCTCTGTAACTGGTGCTAAAGCATCACGTGTGTTGGGCGCAATTCATCAAGCTTAATGGGTACTTTTATACAATTTTTTACTCAACTTTTTAAAAGGGTTGCGTATAATAATCTCAACCTCCCAAATAATTAAGAGTTTCATATGGCAACAAAACCAACCAAAGCGACCATCAGGTTTGATAACGATAAAGAAGCTGTTGAACTACCAGTACTATCTGGCACATTAGGCAACGATGTTATTGATATACGCACATTAGGAAAACATGGCGTTTATACCTATGACCCAGGTTTTTTATCAACCGCCTCCTGTAATTCAAATATTACGTTTATTAATGGTGAAAAAGGTTTGCTCTATCATCGCGGTTACCCAATTGAGCAACTAGTAGAAAGCTGTGATTTTTTAGAAGTAGCGCATCTGCTCATCAAAGGTGAATTACCAAATATCGAAGAAAATAAAACGTTTAGAACGGCCGTTGAGCGCCATACAATGCTACACGACCAAATGAATAATGTTTTTAGAGGATTTAGACGTGATGCACACCCAATGGCTGTAATGGTATCTGTCGTAGGTGCGATGGCTGCCTTTTATCCAGAGCATACTGATGTATCCGACCCTAAGCTACGTGAAATTGCGGCTATTCGATTACTAGCAAAAGCACCAACAATTGCGGCATGGAGTTATAAATACACTAACGGTCAGCCTTTTATATATCCACAAAATAAATTATCCTATGCGGAAAACTTTTTGCATATGATGTTTGCAACACCTTGTGAGGACTATGTAGTTAATCCGGTAGTATCGAAAGCATTTGAACGAATTCTGATTTTACATGCCGATCATGAACAAAATGCTTCAACATCAACAGTGCGTTTGGTCGGTTCTAGCGGAGCTAACCCTTTTGCCTGTATTGCCGCAGGTATTGCATCATTATGGGGTCCAGCGCATGGCGGTGCCAATGAAGCTACGTTAAAAATGTTGGATGAAATTGGTGACGTTAGACGCATTGATGAATATATCAAGCGTGCAAAAGATAAAAGTGATAGTTTCCGACTGATGGGTTTTGGTCACCGCGTTTATCGAAATATGGATCCCCGCGCCGCAATCATGCGCGAGACATGTCATGAAGTGTTGAGCGAACTAGGCCTACATGATGATCCAATGTTTAAACTCGCCATGAAGTTAGAAAAAATCGCCATAGAGGACGACTATTTTGTGAAACGCAAGCTATATCCAAATGTAGACTTCTACAGTGGCATCGTTATGCGCGCGATGGGTATCCCCAATTCAATGTTTACTGCTATTTTTGCGCTCGCCAGAACTGCAGGCTGGATTGCGCAGTGGCATGAAATGCATAGTGACCCTACTCATAAAATTGGCCGGCCGCGCCAACTTTATATAGGTGAAACCAAGCGTGATTTTGTACCAATCAATAAGCGATAATTAATTAAGGCAACTGGAAAACACTAGTGAATTAGAGTTCCAAATGTTTCTGGCTTCTTTTTGCTATTGTCCACAACCAAAAATAGCCTATCACGCCTGCAATTAAAGAAGCAGATAGAATCCCTACTTTTGCCATCACCAAGTAGTCTACATGAGTGGTTGCATAAGCGAGTTCGGCAACAAAAATAGACATTGTAAAGCCTATGCCAGCTAATATTGCCACGCCTGCAAGCTGACTAAATTTGACCCCTGTTGGTAGTTGCGACAAACCCAATTTAATAAAAATCCAACTAGCGCCGACAATACCGATAAATTTGCCAATGATTAATCCCAACGAAACGCCAAGTACAATGGGGTTACTTAATACAGCACTCCACGAATCAAATTGTAGAGGAATACCAGCGTTAAATAAGGCAAAAACTGGTATCACAAAAAATGCAACAGGTACGTGCCAATGATGTTCTAAATTTTGTAGCGGTGTTTGAACATTATTGACATCTGTTTCCAAAGATTGTGCCACATCTTGAAGTTGAGAGTTTGTCAGAATATTTTTGCCAGAATCTAAACCAGCCTTGAATCGATCTACCAATTCTCTCAATCTGTCTACGAATAAACTAGGGTCATATTTTGGTCTTGCAGGAACAGAGAAAGCACCTAATACACCCGCGATAGTGGCATGCACGCCAGATTGCAATACAGCATACCAAAGCAAAACAGCAACTAAGAAGTATGGTAAAGTTTTTCTTACCCCAACAATATTAAAGAGTACTAGCACTGCAAATATCAATGCAGCAATCCCTAACCAAAGTGGCATTATTTCCTTGGTATAAAATAATGCAATCACTAATACCGCACCCAAATCATCTACTATTGCTAACGCAACTAGAAAAGTAACCAGTGCCTTTGGTACTTTGTTACCTAATAATACGAGTGCACCAACCGCAAAAGCAATATCAGTTGCCATCGGTATACCCCAACCGCGGCTAGCATCGCCTTCTGAGTTCAAAAGAAAAAATATCAATGCAGGTACAACCATACCACCTGTAGCGGCGACAATTGGTAAGGTCGCTTTTCGTAAATCGGAAAGCTCACCAACCAATATCTCACGCTTCAGCTCCATTCCCACCAAGAAAAAAAACAAAGCCATTAATGCATCATTTACCCAGTGATGCAGGGTCATTTCTAACTTCCAAACCCCTATATTCAACCCAACGTCCATATGTAGTATATGCGCATAAGTTTCGTAGAAGAAACTGTTCGCCAAAATCAAAGCGATGAAAGCACTTGCCATCAGCAGAAGACCACTGGTGGTTTGTCCATTTACAAATTCTTCGAATGGCGTCAGTACCTTGATAAACCTTCTCTCCCAAGGAGCATAAATTACACCTTCTTGATTTTGGGCATGTTTCCTTGGGTGGGTATTACTCATAATAGTGATATGGCTTTCAAATAATGAATCGCAAATAAAAAACTGCATTCAATACTGAATGCAGTTGTAAGCATATAACAATTTAAATATGCTGTGAATCAGGCACAGCCAGACTGTTAAATTTTAAACTGAAAATGAAGAACCACAGCCACAAGTGGTTTGGGCATTAGGGTTACGTATAACGAACTGAGATCCTTGCAAGCTATCTTGGTAATCAATTTCTGCGCCCATCAGATATTGCAGACTCATTGGATCAATTAACAACGTAACAGTATCTTTCTGTACTTGCGTATCGTCTTCATTCACTTCTTCTTCAAAAGTAAAGCCATATTGGAACCCAGAACAACCACCGCCACTAACAAACACGCGTAATTTAAGATCTGGTGTACCCTCTTCCTCAATTAGCTCTTTAACTTTATTGGCTGCATTGTCAGTAAACACCAACGGTGCAGGTATTTCTATATCTACTAGTTCAGCTGCTGTATTCATCATTTACTCCTTTAATTCTTACTTTGTAATCTTAGTCCTAAATAGACATGTCTGGTTCATTATTTTCTGTATGAACTAATTTGCCATCTATAACTGCGCCCATATGCATTTCCAGAGACTTGTAATGCAAATCTCCTGTAATACGTGCTTTTGTTTGTAATTCAATAAACTCTTTAGCAAAAACAGGGCCCGTAACTGAACCAATCAAGACTATTTTTGTTGCTGTTACTGTCCCTTCAATACGCCCACTCTCGCCAACAATAATGGTGCCCTGTGAACCCTCTTGCTCTTGAACATTGCCTTTTACACTGCCATCAATTCTTAAACCACCTGTGAATGCGACATCACCCTTAATAACGGTATCAGGACTTACCAGTGTATCAATGCGAGTATCAATTTTATTTACTTTCTTACCAAACATTTTTTCTTTGCCTTAATTAGCTGTTTTAATTGACTTTTTGCCACTATTTTTTCATCATTTTTTTGTAGAACAATAAATCTTCTTTTACCTTCAGATTCTCATCTTGAACTTTTGCTAAATCTTTAGCAAGATTATTGTTTGTTGCGAGCTCAACTTGCAGTTCACGTTGTGCCTCAATTAGCTTAAATTCCAACATCTTATTTTCATGCTTCATTTCTTCCAACTGACTGCTCACCGTTTCATAGTCACTACTTCTGAGCATTAAATAAGCTAGACCAAAACCCAAAGCTACGCACAATAATCCAATAATTAATCGATAATACCACGGCCTGTCAGCCTTTACAGCAACACGTCTGGCAGTGTACCCATAGTGATTTCGGACTCTACGCTCAATTTTCCTCATATATTAGCAGGTATCTATGGCATTAGTGGCACAATTTGCAAACCAAGATATTCATCCAATCCAAACATAATGTTCATATTTTGTACCGCTTGACCGGCTGCACCCTTCACTAGATTATCTTGGACAACTAAAATAGTTAAATATTCGCCTTGCTGCCGCTGTATTGCTATCCTTAATTGATTAGAACCTCTTACTGAGCGTGTTTCTGGTAGTACACCTAGCGGTAATACATCGACAAAGCCTTCGTTACTATAGCGTTGCTCATAGACTGAATGCAAATCCTCTTTGCTAGCGTTTGCAGTTAATTTAACATAAATGGTAGATAACATCCCTCTAATCATAGGGATGAGGTGCGGAACAAAAATAAATTGCAACTCATCGCCTGCCAACTTTTTAAGTTGTGCTTCAATTTCAGGATGATGACGATGACCGCTAACACCATACGCTTTTAGATTATCTCCTGCCTCAGAAAACAAGGTACCCACTTCTGCCTTTCGACCTGCCCCAGAAACGCCTGACTTTGAATCAGCAATGATAGGTGCTGACAAGTCAACATAATTTTTTTCTAAAAGCGGCATTAAGCCTAGAAGTACTGTTGTGGGATAACAGCCAGGGTTGCCAATAACCTCTGCTGACTTAATCTGTTCTCGATTGAGCTCAGGAATACCATAAATCGCTTTTTGCAGAACTTCAGGGCAACTATGTGGCATCTTGTACCATTTTTCAAATACTGTCGTGTCCTGCAATCTAAAATCCGCTGCAAGATCTATAATTTTTGTACCCGTAGCTAATAATTCTGTAGCTTGGCTCATTGCTACGCCATGCGGTGTAGCAAAAAACACAATATCGCAGCTTCCAAGGTTCGCATTGGCTGGATCACAAAACTTTACGTCTATATAACCGCGTAAGCTGGGAAACATTTCGGAAACAGCCTGTCCCACTTCACCGCGAGATGTAACGGCAACAACCTCTGCTTCCGGATGGCTAGCGAGCAGACGTAAAAGTTCAACACCCGTGTACCCTGTGCCACCAACAATACCAACTTTTAGTTTTTTATTCGACATATCTGATTATCCTAGCATACCTGAAACAAAAAAGGCCGCATAAGCGACCTTTTGATGTAAGCATCCCCAATAATTTGGGTATAAACTGCTCTAACGTTTTGAGAATTGCTTACGGCGACGCGCTTTGCGGAAGCCAACTTTTTTACGCTCAACTTCGCGGGCATCACGTGTAACAAAACCCGCTTTTGATAAATCGCTTTTCAAGCTTGCATCAAAATCAATTAAGGCACGTGTAATACCATGACGAACAGCTCCAGCCTGACCTGACTCACCACCGCCGATAACATTAACTTTGATATCAAAGTTTTCAATATTCTCAGTCAATGCCAATGGTTGACGTAAAATCATACGTGATGTTTCACGAGAAAAATATTCGTCTGCAGGTTTATCATTAATAATGATATTACCTTTACCAGCTTTCATAAAGACGCGAGCTACTGAGCTTTTACGACGTCCTGTACCATAATTGTATTGTCCAATCATCTTCTTTTACCTTAAATAGTCAATGCTTGTGGTTGTTGTGCCGCATGCTCATGCTGATCACCAGCATATACTTTTAATTTTTTAATCATTGCATAGCCCAAAGGACCTTTTGGCAACATGCCTTTAACTGCTTTCTCTAGTGCGCGACCTGGGAAACGATCTTGCATTTTACTAAAAGTGGTTGTTGAAATACCACCTGGGTAGCCTGAGTGCGTGTGATACTCTTTATCAGTTGCTTTTGCACCAGTTACTTTCATTTTCTCAGCGTTAATCACAACAATGTAATCACCTGTATCAACGTGAGGTGTGTAAATCGCTTTATGTTTACCGCGTAAACGATGTGCACAAGCACTAGCTAAGCGACCCAAAACAAGATCTGTTGCATCAATGACGAACCAATCGCGCTTTACTTCATGGGGTTTTGCTGAGAACGTTTTCATAATATTACTACCATTAATATAGCTAATTAAAATCAAGAGGGCGGATTATATGCTTTTGAAAGCAACTCGTCAAACAAATTTATAAGCTAAATGTAATTAATGTTCTTATCTTACGGATTGATACTACACCTTGTTTGCTTTAATGTAAGTTAAGTGTAAATTTATGATAATGCAAACTTGGCACGTGAATTGCTCAATACAATATCATTAATGGGATTGTTTAAGAAATGAGTAGCGATATGCAACATAATCTGAAAATTAAACATGCTGTAACGGCAGCGTTAAGCATCATGGCGTTTAGCGTCCACTCTCCCTGTTTTGCACTGGGGCTTAGTGATATTACTGTGCAATCTAACTTGGGCGAACCATTTAAAGCACATTTAAATATTCTGGGTGCTGATGACCTGAAAGACACGTCCTGCTTACGTCTGGGCCCAGACAGCAATGTGAGCAATGTTGATTTTGCTGTTAACCCAGCTAAAGGTAATATCGCAAAATTGTCTTTATCCACTAATCAAATTGTTAATGAGCCGATTGTTAATTTATCTATCATTGCAGGCTGTAGTAATAGTATACGCCGTGATTTTGTGTTGTTATTAGACCCACCAACTTTTAATCCAGTCGCTGTGATAGATACACCAAATATTGTTGGAAATATTGACACCAATGTCAAATCCTCTACAAACAATACGGGTGCAGATGAGCAAAAGGTAGTGCCAACCGAGAAGAAAGAAAAAAAGAAAGCGATTACTAGTAAGAAAAAATATGCGCATAACAATAAAAAACCAGTGCCTGTGACTGCAGAAAAGTCTACTGGAGTTGAATCTGTAGCAGCCAATACAAAAATTCAATCTATTGACACACAACCACGTCTCTCTATATCTGGAACAAGCTATAGCACTAATCTGGCGGGTTTAACAAAATTGCGTCTAGACAAAGAGTTGCGCTTTAATCCTGACTTGATGCCAATAACTATGAATGAATCAGTTGCGATTGAGGATGAGGTCACCGTTATGAACAAACGGCTAGCACATTTGCAAGAGCAAATTACTGTTTTACAAAAACAAAATCTTAAGTTGCAATCTGAAAATAAAATGAAAACTGCGCAACTTACAAAAACAGAATCTGCTTTTAGCATGAACGGTGTTTTACCATTATTTGGTGCTGGCCTATTTTTATTCGGTGGTTACACAGTGTATAACTGGCTACGTCGCCGCGAATCACTCATACAAACGCATAATACTGAGGCTATTTGGATTCATTCAAACAAGCGTGAAAAAGAGCATACCGATGAGTTATCAGTTGAAAATGATGCACTATTCAACGAAGTAGACTTTGATATTAAAGACTCTTTTGAAGATAATCAGCTCATCCCAAACTCAATGGAAAGTACGTTTGAATCAACAAAAGCGTCGGAAGAAAACATCTTAATCGAGGATGATCAAGCATTTTCTGTACTTGATCATGCGGATGTCTTTCTATCTCATGGACGTAGCTCACTTGCGATCCAGCTATTACAAAATCATTTATTAGAGTTTCCAAAACAATCAGTCACGATTTGGTTATTCTTACTAGATTTGTTAGCTAAAGAGAATTTGCAGAAACTCTACGAAGAAACAGCAGAAGAATGCAAATTACATTTTAATATAAAGATTGATGACTTTACTAAAATTGACTCGCCATCTAATGAATCATTAGAAGACTTCCCTCACTTAGCAAGCGGTCTTGAAGCCGTTTGGAACACGCCCGCTGCTGTGACTTATCTTGAAGACTTGATTTATAACAACCGTTTAGAGCCACGCGCTGGTCTAGCCAAGAATCTAATCGAAGAATTAGTATTATTACGTTCCATCGCTCAGGATAATGTTAGCTCTGCGCAAGTGATTCAACTCGACCAAAAGAAGGTGGCAATTAATGAACAGAAGGAAGCTATGCTAGAGGCCAGAAAAACCGAAAAAATGAAAGAATTGGCTGAAGCAGAAAGAATTGCCAGAGAAAAAGCGGAAGCGGAAAAAAATGAAACTGCTTTTGAATTTACATTGGTTGAGAAATATTAATCGAATTATTTTAAATAGTATTCGGCAAATAGGCTTAAAAGCAAAATAAACCCAATCCAATTGTTTGCGAGAAATGCTTTAAAACAATTTATTTCGGATCGATTTTTAATCATTTGATACTGCCAAATGACAAGTGCTGTCGCTACAGCGATGCCAACGTAGTAATAGCCGCTAAAATGATTTGCTAGTCCAATACCAATAAATATTCCCAGCATGCCGATGTAAGAGCACATAATCGCAAACACATCATATCGGCCAAACAATAGAGCCGATGATTGAATACCGATTTTAATATCATCATTACGATCTACCATTGCATATTCTGTATCATAAGCAACTGCCCAAAATATATTAGCAAGCATTAGCCACCATGCAATTGCAGGGATTTGATTTAGTAATGCAGCGAAAGCCATCGGAACACTTACCCCAAATGCAATACCTAGATAAGCTTGAGGAATGACCAAAAAACGCTTAGTTAACGGATAAGTTGCTGCTAGAAATAAAGCGACTATCGATAGCAGTATCGTCATAGTATTTAAGAAGCACACTAAAATAAACGCTGCCACCGTTAATACAGCTGCTAAAAACAACGCTTCTTTAGTGCTGACCTCTCCAATAACAAGCGGTCTGTTTTTAGTACGCTCTACATGTCCATCAAAGTGCCGATCCGCAATATCATTCATGACACAGCCAGCACTGCGCATTAAAACCACCCCAGTGATAAAAATAATAGTGACGTGCCAATTAGGCTGTCCTTCACCTGCTACTAATAACGCCCACAAGGTTGGCCACATCAACAACAAGATGCCGATAGGTTTATCTAAGCGCATCAATCGCTCATAGGCATTTATTTTGCGAATCAACACCTGTTTATTCATGACACAACTCTGGCAAAAAAACCTCAGTGACCAAAATATTAGCGCATTTCAAACGAAAAACAGAACGCCTTGCCCATAAATATGCAGGTGGATGCGCTATTTCTCTTACGGCTTTCCGGTACAAAACATGATTGCTGGACAGTTTTTTATAACTGAGCGGTGTTCGTGTCACTTGCATATTTTTAAATAATGCAGCACCCAAGGGTTGGTTGCCAAGCCTGCCAAGTTTATACCACGTTCCACGCAAGCTGCGATGCGGCAAAACACTATGCGCGTATACCACAGGTCGTTGATTGCCTATTAACAATACTTCTCTAATATAAGCATTCGTAGATGGTCTTAACGCTAACATGCGCGCTTCATCCTGTATGGGCCTAGCATCACGTTGAAAAAGTGGTTTAACATAAAAATCACGATAGCGTTTTTGCAATCGCGCAGTTAACGAAGTGTCATTAACCAACCAATTTTGAAGTGCTGAAGCAGAAAAGGGTTTTCTTAACCATTTGGTGCGCAATTTGACATTTTGTAGCTGTACTTTCACAAAACGAATTATCGCATAAAGCCACTTCCGTATTTATGATACATTTAATTTAGTTTAAAGAAATTCAGGATGACAATGACTTTAAAAGCCTTTTTAAGCGCACTGGCAATCGGAATAACTTTACTTGCATTTATTCCCTATATCAGTTCAATTATGAAAGGGAAAACCAAACCACATGTTTTCTCATGGATTATCTGGGGCACAACAACTTTCGTCGTGTTTTTAGCGCAACTAGATGATAATGGTGGCGTTGGCGCTTGGCCAATAGGGGTTTCTGGCATCATTACAATACTAATCGCCTGCTTGGCCTATACCAAACGTAGTGATATATCGATTACAACATCAGATTGGATTTTCTTCGTGATGGCAATGTCCGCTTTGCTGTTATGGTACCTATTAAAAGATCCATTATGGGCGGTTGTGGTTTTAACTACCGTTGATTCTGTTGGTTTTATTCCAACAGTTCGCAAGGTCTATCATGCACCCTATTCCGAGCCACTGTCATTTATCATATTATTCTTGGTAAGGAATATATTAGTCATTCTAGCGTTAGAACATTATTCCCTGACTACTGTATTATTCCCTGCCGTTATCGCAATGGATTGTTTGTTATTAATCATACTAATCATGCTTCGACGATATGAGATTAACACTTAAACTTTCACTAAATCGACAGCGTGTCTCATCCAGCGCTGCAAGTGTTGATCAACCGCTTGTGGATGCTCTTTTAACACTCTGTCAGCAATGCTTTTTGCATGTTCAAGCAATGCTTCATCTCGAGTTAAATCAGCAATTTTTAACATAGGCACACCGCTTTGCCTTGTACCTAAAAATTCTCCCGGCCCTCTTAAATTTAAGTCTGCTTGCGATATAGCAAATCCGTCGGTATTTTCATAAATAACCTTCAATCTAGCACGTGCCATGTCAGACAATTGATTTTGATACATCAAAATACAAGTACTTTTTGCAGCGCCTCGACCAACGCGGCCACGCAATTGATGTAACTGACTTAAACCCATCCGCTCTGCATGCTCAATCACCATTAGGCTAGCATTTGGTACATCAACCCCCACTTCTATTACAGTGGTAGCAACCAGCAACTGGGTTTCTCCATATACAAATTGCTGCATCACAGCTTGCTTCTCAGCTGGTTTCATTCGACCATGCACCAAACCAACTCGTAAATCAGGAAAATTATTTTTTAAATCCTGATACGTTTCCGTGGCTGTTTGCAGTTGTAACGCTTCTGACTCTTCTATCAACGGACACACCCAGTAGGCTTGGCTACCCATCATGCAAGCAGCTCTTACTCTTTCCAGAATTTCTTCTCTTCTTAAATCTGATACCAATTTTGTGGTAATTGGTGTTCTGCCAGGTGGCAATTCATCAATCACAGAAACATCTAAATCAGCGTAGTAACTCATTGATAAAGTGCGCGGAATTGGTGTTGCTGACATCATCAGTTGATGTGGCTCTGGCTGCCCTTTTTTACGCAAAGCCAACCGCTGCTGTACACCAAATCGGTGTTGCTCATCTATAATGGCTAAGCCTAGTTTTTCAAATTGAACAGCCTCTTGAAATAAGGCGTGAGTACCAACCGCAAGCTGGGCGAGGCCACTCGAAATATCTTCTTGCGACTTTGCACGGTCTTTTTTACTTTGACTTCCAGTTAGCCATGCGATACGAATGTTGAGCGGATCAAGCCAAGTTTGAAACTTCTTATAATGCTGCTCTGCCAAAATTTCAGTGGGTGCCATCAGCGCCACTTGCCAACCATGCTCAATTGCTTGTATTGCCGCAATGCAGGCAACGATTGTTTTTCCGCTACCTACGTCACCTTGCAATAGTCGCTGCATTGGGTGGGGCTGCTTCAAATCACTACTAATTTCTTTGATTACTTTTTGCTGTGCTTTTGTAAGATTAAATGGTAAGTTTTGCAGCAACTGCTCAACTAAATAGGCAGAATGTGCAATTTTAGGCGCATCAACACTACGCCTTTTTGCATAATGCTTACGCATTGAAAGTTGCTGTGCCAATAATTCATCATAAGCCAAACGCTTCCACTCTAGCGTTACTCTATTTTCTAAAGCGATTAAATTTGCATCGGGCTCAGGATAATGTAAAGACTTAATACTTTCTGCAAAACTAGGTAGATTCAGTGATGCATAGACAAATGGCGGTAACGTTTCTTTACATAGATTATCTGATATGACTGATTTAATTGCCTTACGTAACGCTGGCTGTGTTAAACCTGCTGTGGTTGGATAGACAGGCGTGAGTTGCGCATTCACTTCAGTAGTATCACGTGGAACCTTACATTGAGGATGGACCATTTCATAACCAAAAAATCCATGCCTTACCTCACCATAAGCACGTATTGGATTACCTACTTTTAGCGCATTAATTTGACTCGGATAGAAATGCAAAAATCGTAAGGTAATTTGCCCTGTTGCATCCTCCAGCCTAACGATCAATGCCTTTCTTGGCTTGTAGCTCACTTCTGCATGCACAATTTCACCCTGTACTTGTACCGCATCACCCAGACGCAAGTCCCTTATCGAAACAATACGTGTCTCATCTATATAACGCAGCGGCAAATGCAATAGCAAGTCTTGTTGGCTTTGAATACCTAGCTTGGCAAGATGATTGATTAGCGGTTTTGAGAGTGATTTTAGGTCGTTAAGCTGCATGCTTCCGCTAATATCTATTAAACAAAAAAACTATAATTACAACGATGAAAGCTCCATCACTGCATCTGCTTCCACTAATGCACCTTTAGGCAGTGACGCCACCCCAACTGCTGCACGCGCAGGATAAGGTTCAGCAAAATACTCAGCCATGATACTGTTGACTAATGAGAAATGACCTAAGTCAGTTAAAAAGATATTAAGCTTTACGATGTCAGCCACTGATCCACCAGCAGCTTGTGTTACTGCACTCAAGTTATCAAATACACGCCTTACTTGCGCTTCAATGCCATCAACCAATTCCATGCGTTCAGGATCAAGTCCAATTTGACCTGATAGATAAACTGTTTTACCTACTTTTACTGCTTGTGAATAAGTACCAATTGCTGCTGGTGCTAGGTTTGTTTGGATTATTTCTCTGACTGCCATAATGACCTTTACTAAGAATAAGGAAGTTATTGTCTTTTTTGATCCCGATTACCGCCTTTTACCCGATTAATACGTACTACTTCTGGTATTTTACGTAAATTGCGAATCAGCTCTGCTAGATGCACGCGATTATGTACCTGCACAGTAAAATTAATCACAGAATATTGACTACCATCAGATTCTTCTGCACTTACATTATCAATATTTGAACCAGCTTCTGATATACCAGCTGCTATTTTTGCCAGCATGCCTCGCTGATTTTCCACAACAATACGTAAGTTAACCCTAAATAATCGTTTATGGTCTGCATCCCACTCTACGTCTAACCATTTATCTGGATCTAATTTAAATTTACTAATCGCAGTGCAGTCGTGCGTATGAATCACCAAGCCTCTATCTTTATTGATAAAGCCTAAAATAGGATCACCTGGAATTGGGCTGCAACATTGTGCAAATTGCACTGCCATTCCCTCTGAACCTCTAATGGTAATCTTATCAAATGATTTCTGTGCTTTGTTGAGGTGCAAATCATCATGCGCACTGGCGAGTAATTGATGTGCGACCATCAAGCTAACACGTTTACCTAAACCAATTTCCGCCAATATATCTGATTTATCCTTAACATCATAGTCTCGCATCACTTTTTTCCACTGCTCTTCTTTAATCTCAGAAGGCTCAACATGCAAAGCTCTCAACGCGATATTCAACATTCGCTCACCTAAATGCGCGGACTCTGTCACTTTAATTGTCTTTAAATAATGTCTGAGATGTGAACGCGCTTTACCCGTCACCACATAATTAAGCCAAGCAGGATTTGGTTTAGCAAGCGCGGAGGTAATAATCTCGACATGGTCACCATTTTGCATTTCTGTTCTTAATGGCGCTAACTCATGATTAATCTTTACTGCAACGCAACAATTACCTACATCTGTATGTACAGCATAAGCAAAGTCGACTGCGGTAGACCCTCTAGGTAAAGCAAGAATATTACCTTTAGGGGTAAATACATAAACCTCATCTGGAAATAGGTCGACTTTAAAATGCTCCAGAAACTCGTGACTATCATCACTTTCTGTTTGAATCTCTACCAGACGCTGTAACCATTGATGGGTCTGCTGCTGCAGCTTGGTTAAATGCGCATCGGTTGTTTTATAAAGCCAATGTGCTGCCACACCTGCTTGTGCGATGTTGTGCATTGCGACACTGCGTATCTGCACTTCAATTGGCGTGCCAAATGGACCAAACAGCGTTGTATGCAGTGATTGATAGCCATTTACTTTTGGGATGGCAATATAATCTTTAAACTTGCCCGGAATAGGCTTGTATAAACTATGCAAACTACCCAGTGTTAAATAGCAACTAGCAGTATCTCTGACTAATACTCGAAAACCGTAAATGTCGTTTACTTGCGACAATTTAACCGTTTTTCCCGTCATCTTCCGGTAAATACTGTAAAGATGTTTTTCTCTACCTTCTACATCTGCTTCTATACCTGCATCTGCTAGCTGCGTTTTAATTGACTCTAGAATTTTGGAGATTACTTCTTTACGGTTACCCCGTGCCGTTTTGATTGCTTTCTCGATAACCTTATAGCGATTGGGATATATATATTTAAAGCTTAAATCTTCTAGCTCTTGATAAATAACATTTAAACCTAAACGATTAGCAATTGGTGCATAAATATCCAATGTTTCATGTGATATTCGCTTCTGTTTAGCTGGTTTCATTACATCTAAAGTTTGCATATTATGCAAACGATCAGCCAGTTTAACCAATATCACACGGACATCTTGACTCATCGCTAGCAGCATTTTGCGAACATTTTCGGCTTGCGCTTGAACGGCAGTCTGTAGCTCGATTTTATCCAGCTTGGTCAAGCCTTCTACCAAGTCTGCTACTTGGTTGCCAAAGCGTTCGCGCAGCTCAGCAGATGCAACACCGGTGTCTTCAACAACATCATGTAATAATGCTGCCTGCAGGGTAGGAATATCTAAGTGTAATTTAGCAAGAATGCAGGCAACGGCCACGGGGTGACTTATGTATGGTTCACCAGACTTTCTAACCTGCCCTTTATGTGCTTCATCACTATAGCGGTAGGCGTCCCAGACTTGTTCTATCTCTTCCTGGGTTAAATAATCACGTAGCAGTATGGTGAGTTGTGATTCCTCATTATCAGCTGGCAACAAGGGTGGCTCAGCTAGCTGGAATGCTTCCGCTGTCAGTTTTTTAGCGGTTTTAGGCATACTGCTAAAGGTGGATAGTTAACTTTTGTTGAGAAGTTCCAAGCCCACTTTACCTGCTGCAATTTCACGCAAAGCAATGACAGTTGGCTTGTCACGAGAACCATGCATGCTTACCAATGGATCAGATCCATTTGAAATTTGACGTGCACGGTAAGCAGCAACCAATGTTAATTGAAAGCGATTTGGAATTTTATCTAAACAATCATCTACAGTAATACGTGCCATGGTGTAACCCTCTAAATTAAATCAATGTTTGAATCAACGTGCGATGCCGTTGTAGTTGTATGTTTGTTTTAAGACGTTGCGCTTGAACAATCGCAATCAAATCTTGCAAAGAATCGTCGAATACGTCGTTTATTGTAACATAATCAAACTCTACCAAGTGACGCATTTCTTCACGCGCAGCAGCCATTCGTTTAGCAATCACCTCTTCACTATCCTGCGCACGACCTCTTAGTCGTTTTGCTAGCGTCCCTAAAGAAGGCGGTACAATAAATATGCTCACGGCTTGTGGGTAAATTCTGCGTACCTGCTCTGCCCCTTGCCAATCAATTTCCAATATCACATCACGACCTGCTTGTAATGGATCATCAACAGCTTTTTGTGATGTACCATAGCGTGCACTGTGTACTTGAGCGCTTTCTAAAAAGCCGCCTGCCGCTAA
>JBLLNR010000029.1:0-40441 GCA_048058875.1 Methylotenera sp.
AACATACATAGACCAGCTGCGTGCGATTGAGTATAGCTGACGGGACTTCAGAGAAATCCATCTTGAAATCATTCTCAGATAATGTATTGATAAAATATGGCCCAGCACCTGCCAATAATGCAGCACCTTCATATATTTGATAAAACGGATTTGGGCTAATCACTACCGGACTTGGTTTAGTCTTATCAATAACTGCTTGTGCTATAGCAAATAAGGCCTCACGACTGCCGTTGACTGGAATAACTTGTTTTTCAACATCCAGCATTGGGATGTTGTAACGTTTTGTCGCCCAGTCGGCAATTGCCTGACGTAAGCCTAAACTACCTTTCGTCGTCGGGTAATGGGCTAAACCATTAATATGCTTTATGAAACTAGCTTGTATAATCTCTGGTGTTTTATGCTTGGGCTCGCCAATCGATAAATTAACTGGGGTATATTTAGAGTTCGGCGTTATATCAGCGAATAATGTGTTTAGGCGCTGAAACGGATAAGGTTGCAGCAAATTCATATTTGGATTCATAAGTGAGTATTATAGTGAGCATCGGTAAGAATAAAAACTTTTTTGCGATATTTGGATTACTTTTTGGCGCATCTGTCTGGGGCATCATATGGTATCCCTATCGCTTACTGGAGCTTGCTGGTATGTCAGGTGTTGTAGCGAGCTTTTATACTTACTTGATAGCGATGTTGATTGGTTGTTTAGTGTTCTGGCGACATTGGATAGGGTTGTTTAATCAGCCTAAAAGTATGATTTGGTTGATGTTAGCAGCAGGCTGGACCAATTTAAGCTATGTCCTTGCTGTGATAGACGGTCAGGTGATGCGTGTTATTTTGTTATTTTATTTATCACCTGTTTGGGCGTTGATACTGGCTCATTTTTGGTTAAAAGAATCTATCGGTATAAAGGAAATTCTGGTGATAGTTATCTCTTTGCTTGGTGCTTTAATCATGATGTACGATACGTCATTATTAAAAAGTATGCCACTACCTAGAAGTCACTCTGATTGGCTGGCGCTATCTGCCGGTATGGGTTTTGCACTTACGAATGTCATTACCCGTAAATCTGCACACTTAACCATCGTAGCAAAATCATTTGCTGTGTGGGTTGGCGTTGTGGTTGTGTCATTAGCAGGCATGCTTGTGCTATCAGAGAACGCAACATTAGTTGTTTATACGAATGCTCATATATCTGTGCTTGCTTTAATTGTCGCACTATTGCTATTCATGAGTGCTTTGTTCGTACAATATGGGGTGACGCATGTGCCGGCTGCACGAGCGGCAGTGATTTTCTTATTTGAACTCGTTGTGGCTGCTTTTGCCGCCTATTATTTAGCCGATGAGGCAATGGCCATTAACGAGTGGATAGGCGGCACATTAATTGTATCCGCAGCAATCTATGCTTCAATCGGAGAAGTTAATGACTAAGATTCAAAACCACCACGTGCACCCTCGGCGGCAAAACGTATTTTGAGTGACAAGTCATTTCTGGAGTCTGCGTTTGCGAGAGCGTTTTCTTCATCGATTTCGCCATTGGAGAACAGTCTGAATAAAGCCTGATCAAATGTATTCATACCAATATCATTGTTGTCTCCCATAATCTCTTTAATTTCACCTAACCGCTGTTTGTTAATTAAATCAGATACATATGGCGTATTAATCAGCACTTCTACTGCTGCTACACGTTTTTTTACTTTTCCAGGAATTAAGCGTTGTGAGAGGATACCGACAAGGTTAAGCGATAAACCGAGCAGTAGCCCATGTTTAGCCTCTGGCGGAAAGAATGAAACAATTCGCTCAAGCGCCTGATTTGCATTATTTGCATGCAAAGTGGCAAGGCATAGGTGGCCAGTTTCTGCATAGGCTAGAGCTTGTTGCATACCCTGCATGTCACGAACTTCACCAATTAAAATAACGTTTGGTGCTTGGCGCATTGCATTTTTTAAAGCACTCTCAAAAGAATGTGTGTCAATTCCTACTTCACGTTGGTCTACAACAGACTTTTTGTGGTGATATACAAACTCAATCGGGTCTTCTATGGTAATGATATGACCGTTACTGTTTTCATTACGGTAATCAATCATTGAGGCTAGTGTCGTTGATTTACCAGAACCCGTTGCGCCAACAACTAGGATAAGACCACGTTTACGCATGATTAGGTCTTTCATTACGTTCGGCAATCCCAATGTTTTGAGATCTGGAATTTCAGTTTTAATATGGCGAATGACCATCCCAACTTCGCCACGCTGGCGGAACACATTGACACGGAAACGCCCAACACCTTTTTTGCTGATTGCAAAATTGCATTCCATGGTCTCTTCAAATTCTTTAATTTGCGTTTCGTTCATTAAGCCATAAGCAATTTCTTTAATCATGCCTGGCTGAAGAATTTGATTGTTAATAGGTAAGGTTTCCCCCTCAACGCCCAGATGAATAGCAGTTGATGTGCTGAAAAATAAATCAGAACCTCCTTTTTCAACCATGAAATTAAGCACAGGGGTAATGTCAAATGCCGCCATATATCTTCCTATTGTTTGTTAACTCAGTACGGTGTTTGGACTTTATCACAAGCTTATTGCCTAAGGCTAGTGCCTTGACAGTAAGCCCGCCAAACGTATTGATATCGTTCCTCTAATTGTTGTGCAAATTGATGCGCATTAAATAAATTGGATTGTGTTTTAGCATTACTAATTGTTGCTTTGAGTTTATCCAATTCAGAAGGGTTATTTGCTAGTGCTAACGCTTTTTGTTCATAATCTAGTAAAGACTCACAAATGAGTTCTGATAGACCAACTTGTTTGAGTATGCTCGCAGCTACTCTAGCTGGAAAGGTATCGCCGACCCATGTGACGATAGGGACGCCTGCCCAGATAGTATCGCTTGCTGTTGTGTGTGCATTATATGGTGTCGTATCCAGAAATAAATCTGCATGGCGTTGTCTTTCTAGGTGTGTATCAGAATGCATCCGTGGTGCGAAAATCAACCTGTTTTGATCAATGCCAGCGCTTACTGCCTCTTTTCTTAAGTTCTCTTTTGCCCACTGATTACAGTCAAGCAACCAAAGGACGCTATCAGGTACCTGTTTGAGCAGGCGCATCCATACAGCGAATACATCAGCGGTAATCTTAAATGTTTGATTAAAGCAACAAAATACAAAGCTGTTCTCTGGTAATTGATGCGTTGCCTTATTGGTAGTGGTTAAAAACGCACGTTTGGTATTCGGCTGATAGCAGGGTAGGTATAACAACTTCTCGCAAAAATGAGTCGGATTTGGAGCAACTGTTTCATCTGCGATTACATAATCAAATAATGCATCATTATCGTTATTGTTAAATGCTCCCATGGTGCCTGGGTAGCCTAACCAGTTAATGTGTATGCTTGCTGGTTTTAACGCAACAATGCCTGTTCGGCTACTTTGAGTAAACCCAGTAAGGTCAATCAAAATATCAATCTGATCAGCGTTAATTTTGGTGGCAGCTTCTAAATCATTCATTCCGCGAATATCTACAAAAGAGTCAAATGCTTCTATCAAACGCTTCCGGACAGATGTTTCGTCCTCCTTGCCATATGAGTAAGCATGAATATTAAAACGTGATCTGTCGTGATTTTCAATTAACTCTGTAATCAGAAACGCAAGCGGATGCAGTCTAAAATCAGCCGATAAATAGCCTATATTGATTTTTGTCTTCGGTTTACTGTTCTGTTGATAATTTTGTTTTTTACCTAGATCAAACAGTGCACGGTAGTTTTGCTCTACATAATGGCTAGCACACAATTTTTGCTCTTCTGCTGTAGTCGACGGCATAGCTAGAAAAGCAAACGGTGAAATTTGCGCCTCAGGTTTAGTTTTAACCCAATGACGAATCTGTTCTATTTGTGCCATCAGGCTACTTTCTCCTTGACCATGCCAATCACAAATGTGCTGCTTTTGATGAACAAGGTGTGATAAGGCATGAAACAAATTAGGGTTAATACTGAGCGCTTTTTGATAACTTTCGATAGCTAGGTCTAGCTGACCAAGTTCACGTTGAATATTACCAAGATTGTTGAAAGCATCTGCAAATGATGGGTTGGAAGCGATTGCTTTCTGGAAGCTATTTGCAGCGGTAGAAAATTGATGTAGCTCGCGCTGCGCATTGCCAAGGTTATACCAATAGGCAGCATTGCCGGGTTGGTATTGTAATGCTTCTTCAAAGCATGCTGCGGCCATTTGATATTGCGCATTTAATTGTGCTTGATTGCCTAATGCTTGTAATGCATAACAAAGTGCATTTCTAACTTCAGGGCTTTTGTTGAAATATAAAATGCGTCTAAAGTATCCAGCTGCATCTTCATAACGGGTCAGTTTGACGCATAAATTTCCACAAGCACTGAGCAGTCCAATTTCATTTGGATAAAGTGAAAGTGCTTGTTGAAAATAATCTAAAGCTAAAGTGTCATTACCTTGATCTTTTGCGGATTGCGCATTACGTATTAATTGATTAACATCGACCATCACGTTATTTTAATCTAAATATCGTATAAGTTTTGGGCAATCTTTTTTAGGCCCATCTCACGAAGCATAAATCGGCTTGGATTCATCTTTGATGCGATTAATGGGTCAACTATTAATGGTTCTTGATTGACTAGGTTGGCAATTAACTCCCCACATAATGGTGCTGTGATTAATCCTTTAGAACCATGTCCTGCATTCATATACAAGCCCTTTAACCATGGCAAATTAGTTGGTTTGTCGTTATATCGCGGTGGCTTTTTTCTTAATTGATGATTATTAATCAATTGACCAGCTAATGGTATGTAATCTCGCGTTGCACTACGCCAAGCGACTCGTCCTGTCACTTCATCAGTATCGATTGATTTGTATAGCGCAGTTGAGATTGCACTAAGTGCACGTAAGTTATCGTTCGTATCAACAGAACTTAGTTGTGGATTCATATCATTTGGTGCATAACTAGTACCAATAGAATGAAACCCATCGACATTAGGGCCTAGGTAATGATCAGTACATAGTATAGTCTTTAGTTCGTTGCTGACACTATTCGACGGGAAAAAATTAATTTGGCCACGAACAGCTGTAATCGGAATGGTGTTACATTGCTCAAATTGCACAATATCGTTGGCATTTGCCAGCACAACGATGTCTGTTTCTAGGGCTGATTTTTCTTGAAATGTGACTTGCCAGAAATCCTCTATCTGTTTGATGTGAATCGCTGATGTTGTCATTAGCTTTTTAATTAACTGAGATTCTATTAATGCTTGGCAGAGTAGTTGTGGTTTAACCCACCCTGATTCTGCGATATATAAACCGCCATTCAATAGCTCAATATTGGCAATACGGCTAGCTTCTTTTGCATTCAACGGCTGAATATCAAAAGCTTGTTTAAGCTTAACGTTTAACAGTGATTGTTTGTCTTTTTCTCTTATTGTATTTGCTAACTGTATTTGGCCACAGAGACGATAGATTTCTTGGTTGGCCGACATTTGTCTCAGGAGTGACAATGTATAAGCGAACCCGCGCTCTGCTATGGCGCTAATCGCACTAATGCCTGTGTTGAATTTAGGATACAGCATGCCGACTGGGTTTCCAGAAGCCTCTTGTGCTACTTGCTCATGCCGATCGATCAGCGTGACAGCAATGCCACGTTTTGATAGTGCATAAGCAGTGCTACAACCTGCGATGCCAGCGCCTATGACAATCGCTGTTAAAGATTTATTTGCCAATATAGATGTGCCTAAATTTAAATTACAAGTTTACAGTCCTAGTTAACTATATCGCGTTAATTTTAAGTAAAAAACTCTTTATGCTAATCAATTAAACGTATTTTTACCATCATAAGGGGTATACTTATCTGTATACTTGCGTAATAATGAAGACATTGTATCTGAGGAATATTGTATGAAAGAAATCATCCGTACTGTTACTTTAGTTCTGTTACTTGGCGTTTTACTTGGCGCTTGTCATATGAATAGCGATCAGATAACAGAAAAACAGATTGATTGGCCGAGTTATGGTAACGACTACACTAGTCAACGATTTTCTAATGCACAGCAAATTAATACAGAAAATGTAAAAGACTTAACACTGGCTTGGCAACACAATAGTGGTGTTGTTGCTAGTTTTCAGACGGCGCCAATTGTACAGCAAGGAGTTATGTATTTCTCACTACCATACAATCATGTTGTTGCAGTCGATGCAACAAATGGTAAAGAGCTGTGGCGTTATGAGCATGAAAGACGCAAAGACTGGAAGATGTGTTGTGGCCCGCAGAATAGAGGAGTTGCCGTTAGTGATGGTAAAGTTTTTATTGGTACAGTTGACGCTCGCTTAGTTGCGCTAGATGCCCGTAATGGCAAAAAGGTTTGGGATATTGACGTAGCAGAAGCTGCTATCAGTAGGGAAGGTCAGGAAACACTGAGTCAGGATGACCCAAATAAGGTACGAAAAGTAACTGGTGGGACTGGTATTGGCATTGGCATGGCACCAGTCGTCTATAAAGGTAAGGTTATTATCGGTATTACTGGTGTTGGATATGGTTTACATATCGACAACCCACGTGATGATGCACCTCTTGGCGCTGTCATTGGGGTAGCTGGTCGCTTTGGACGTCCAGGATTTCTTGCTGCTTTTGATATCAATGACGGGCAGCGTGTCTGGCAATTTGACACCATTCCTGTGACAGGCTGGGAAGGTGATTTTACAGTGACAACTGCTGATGGCGTTACATTAGACAGAGATATTGCTGCAGAAAAAGCGGATTTAGCAAAATATCCAGATGCAGCAAGTTTAGGTGGAGGCTCTGCCTGGAGTACGCCTGCGATTGATAGTGAGCATGACATTTTATATTTTGGTACTGGTAATCCATCACCACAAATGAATGATGTTTCTCGACCTGGTGATAATTTATACACAGTTTCATTGATTGCATTAGATGCCAACACAGGTGAGCGTAAATGGCATTATCAGCAAGTACCACATGATTTATGGGGTTATGATTTAGCTAGCTCGCCTGTATTGTTCGATTTTAATCAGGATGGGAAAGTAATTCCGGCTGTTGGGCAAGCAGGTAAAACCGGTTGGTTTTATATTCATAATCGCCTGACAGGTGAGCTATTACTTAAATCAGAGGCTTTTGTTCCGCAAAAAAATATGTTTGCAAAAGCAACTTTTGAAGGGACAGTTTTGTACCCCGGTATTCTTGGCGGCTCAAATTGGTCACCAGTAAGTGTAGACCCTGATAAGCAACTGACTTTTGTAGCGGGCATCCATTCACCTATTAAATATACCTTGCATGAAACTGCAGCAAAAGATGGAAATCCTGCAATTCGCTATGCTTCCAGTGAGCCGACGGATGACCCAAGTTGGGGGTTGTTATCAGCTATAGATTTAACAACGGGTAAAATTGCATGGCAAAACAAAACCGAGCAGCCTTTGGTGGGAGGCTCTTTAGCCACTGCTGGCGGCTTGGTATTTATGGGAGAGGGTAACGGTAACTTTAATGCTTACAACAGCCAAACTGGCGAGTTATTATGGCAAGCTAAATCACCGTTTGGTGTAAATGCGCCGCCTATATCTTATATTGTGGACGGAGTGCAGTACATTGCGGTAGCAAGCGGTGGTAACCGGATTATGGGCTTTAAAGAAGGCGATGCAATGCTCGCCTATAAATTAAAAGATACATCAAATTAAATGTAATGTTTTGTGCGTATGCTGACGTGTGATGCGAAGCAAGTCAGCATCATCAATTAAGGACTTACCGTAAGCCGGAATCAGCAGCTTTAATTGATGTGCCCAGTCATGTTGGTTTAACTCTTTTTGGAAACAATGTTCAATCACATCTAGCATTGCTTTTGCACTGACAGAAGCACCAGGAGAGGCACCAAGTAGTGCCGCCAAAGAACCATCTTGTGCGCTAACAATTTCGGTACCAAATTCTAGACGCCCCCATTCTTTGTCGCACTGTTTAATGATTTGTACACGTTGACCGGCTTGTGCCAATGACCAATCACTATTTTTTGCTTGCGGCATAAATGTTCGCAAGCTATTCATTCTTTGTTCATGCGATTGTGTTGCTTCTTTTAAGAGATATTTGGTCAAATCAGTATGTTTTTTACCAACGCCTAGCATTGCTTTAAGGTTGTTTTTCTTAATTGACATAGCAAGATCTAATTTTGAACCGGCTTTTAGAAATTTGGTGGTAAAGCCAGCAAATGGGCCAAAAAGTAGGGCGGGTTTGCCATTGATAATACGCGTATCAAGATGCGGTACAGACATAGGAGGTGCGCCAACTGGCGCTTTACCATAGACTTTCGCATGATGTTCTTTAATGATTTCTGGATTTTGGCAAATAAGCCATTGACCACTGACTGGAAAACCACCGTAGCCAATACTTTCTTTAATCTTAGTTTTTTGTAACAGCGGTAGTGTCCCACCACCTGCACCAATAAAGACAAAGTCTGCTTTTAAGGTTTGCAACTTTTCTGCCGCATGGTTTTGCAGTTGCACATGCCAACTATTATCAGAAATTGACTTTTGTACTTTTTTAATTTGTTTGACAGATGTATCTGTTAATAATGTGAAATGTTCCTGTTGCTTCAGATATGACACTAGATGTCTGGTAATTGCACCAAAGTCTACATCAGCGCCATGTCGAACATAAGTGGCTGCCATTGCTGTACCTTCATCTCTGCCTTGCATAATCAGTGGCATCCAGGATTTTAAAGTCGCATAATCATCACTGAATTGCATCTCTTCAAATAGGTGATGCTGCTTAAGTAAATCATAACGCTGCTTAAGAAATGCAACGTTTTCTTCTCCCCATACAAAGCTTAGATGCGGTGTTTGATGAATAAAATGCTCGGGCGCAGGAAGTATGCTTCGTTCAACAAGACTAGACCAAAATTGTAGTGAAGTTTCAAAGTTTGCATTAATACTCAGCGCTCTTTCTATTTCGATACTGCCATTTTCAGTTTGTGGTGTGTAATTCAATTCACAGTATCCTGCATGTCCGGTCCCAGCATTGTTTAATGCGTCAGAACTCTCAAGCGCAACATCAGGTAATCTTTCAATCATAGTGATGCGATAGTTTGGATTAAGTTGTTGCAGGATAACACCCAGCGTCGCGCTCATGATTCCGCCGCCAATAAGCAAAATGTCAACTTCGTTTTTTATCATAGCCTGCATTATATTTGAAACTATCATCTCTCGTCGAACAGTGTTTTAGCACTATTTGTCAGAGTTTTAGCTGGACTGTTGAAAAATAGACAGGTTAGTTGAAATGGTCGCACAAGTTTTTTTTGATTCACTTAACTAGCGAGTCGTTATGCTAGGTTTTACGCCATATTCGTGACATTTGTTCTTTTGGCTCGATTATTGCAAAAAAATAGAAATGATTAATATAAGTCACAAAATATGGATAAAACGATGCTGCCAAATAGCACAGTTTGCTGTGTTAATGGGCGTGGTCAGCATTTTGCATGCTGCAACAAGGGAAGATACTATCAAAGCTGGCATAGTATACAACTTCACAAAATTTATCGCTTGGCCAGAACATATTATTAACCATAGCCAATTTAATTTATGTGTCTTCGGGCAGCAAGGAGGTGATGGTTTTGATGGGCTGACTGGTAAGCTTGCATTAGAAATGCCATTGGTAATTAAGCGAAATCCCAAAGATACTGAAATTCATACATGCCAAATAGCTTACATAAAAAAAACGCACAAAAAAAACATTGAAAAAATACTTAATAAATGCAAATCATTGCCGATATTAACGGTGAGCGAAAGTGTAAATTTTATTCATCATGGCGGCATGATCGGTTTAATAACGCATGAAGATCACATTGGTTTTGAGGCCAATGTCAAAAGCATCAACGACGTAGGAATCAATATTGGCGCACAACTCTTAAAGCTAGCTAAGCGAGTTGTGGGATTAAATTAAGGTGTATTAAAGGCATTAAATGCAAACAGGTTTAGAAAAAAAGTCAGTCAGAGATAAGTTGATTATCACGTCCTTACTAGTGACAGGGTTGGCTATTATGCTTAGCTTGATAATCTCAATCATTGATGATGTGAGATACGCAAGGCAATCCACAGAGCAGCAATTAATAATACTCGCTGATATGATGGCAACGAGTAGCGCGCCAGCAATTGTTTTTAAAGATCGACAGGCCGCTATTGATAATTTGCAACTGTTGCATGTCAATCAACTAATTGTTAATGCCAAGATACTAGATCAACAGGGGAATGAATTTGTCCGCTATCAAAAAGATAAGGCCCAGGGCGCTTCAAACTCACCATTACCGTTGACACAAGTCCGCATAGACCGACCGATTGTGTTTAATGGAGATACATTAGGTTTATTCTTAATTAACGCGGATATGAGCTCAATATGGAGCACATTAGTGACGCAATGGCTGATGAAGTTATTCGTGTTAAGTATTCTTTTCATATTGAGTTACATCATGTTGAGGAAATCCAGTGACTATGTCTTAGGGCCTATTCATAACCTAGCAAATGCTATTCGAGAGATTATCAATAGTGGCAATTATTCACTCAGGGTAGAGAATCAAACCGTTGATGAATTGGGCATTCTCACAGAAGAATTTAACCTTATGCTGTCTAAGATTGAGGATCGTGACAATCAGTTACAGCAAAGCAATGAAGCATTAGCGCAAGTACAAGAGCCAATTGTTTTGAGAGATGCAGAATTGCGCTGTCAGTATGTAAACCCAGCCTTTGTTAAACTTTTTGGTTATACGCTAGATGAGTTACAAGGTACTCAAGAAGCTCTCTGTGTGAAAAAAGAGTCTGGTAATGAACTATCGCAAGATGAAGTCTATGAGATTGCAAGAGAGCAAGGCGTATATAGGGGAGAGACATTACGCGTGACAAAAGAAGGTAAGGTGCTACCTATACAACGGCATATTAGTCCTGTAAAAGATAAGATGGGAGCATTAAAAGGTTATGTCTCTGTATTAACTGATATTTCAGAGAAAAAAAGAGCAGAAGAAATCATTTGGCGACAAGCCAATTTTGATGCTTTAACAGGGCTACCTAACCGATTTATGTTTATGCAACGACTAAAAGATGATCTCAAGAAAATAAAACGCAACAAATCTCCTTTAGGGCTTATGTTTCTAGATTTGGATCGGTTCAAAGAAATAAATGACACACTGGGCCATGATATGGGTGATGCTTTATTAAAAGAGGTTGCATCTCGCATCGTGAGTTGTTTAAGAGGCACCGATGCCATTGCATATATGAACAACGATGATGTTGTTTCAGAAAATGTGGCCCGCTTGGGTGGTGATGAGTTTACGATTATCTTGAATGACTTAAAAGAAGAAAATGCAACAGACATTGTTGCAACAAGAGTATTGAGTAAGCTAGCAGAGCCATTTTTATTGGGTAATGACTTGGTACAGGTAACAGGCAGTATCGGTATTGTTGAGACATATCCAAATGAAACAATTGATGCCGAAGCACTGATTAAGTATGCCGATATTGCCATGTATGAATCTAAACAGCGGGGCAGAAACCGATATGTCAAATTTGATCAGAGCATGTTGCACAGAGCACAGCAACGTGGCACACTGATTAATGATATCCACAGAGCATTACAAGACAACGAGTTTCAAGTGGTATATCAGCCAATTATTGATGTTCAATCGAATCAGATTTTAAAAGCAGAGGCTCTCATTCGATGGCATCATCCTGTTCAAGGGTTGATTAACCCAGATGATTTTATTTCTGTTGCAGAAGATGCAGGTTTAATCATTGATTTAGGTAACTGGGTGTTTAAGCAGGTGGTGAAACAAGTGGCTGTTTGGCGTAAAACCATTCATCCAGAATTTCAAATTAGCATCAATAAATCACCTGTCCAGTTAAATCTTGCTAATAGCTCAAAATTGGATTGGCTATCATGCATAGAAACACACAAAGTTCCTGGCAAGAGCGTAATTATTGAGATTACAGAAAGTGTATTTTTAAATAAAAATGCACTAGTCACAAATAAGCTTCGTGCCTTGCGTCAGGCGGGTATGCAAATTTCACTAGATGACTTTGGCACTGGCTATTCATCGCTATCTCATCTAGTCAATAAAGATGTTGATTACATTAAAATTGATCAATCATTTGTTAAGAACTTATCTAATAGTATGGAAGATCTTGCCATTTGCGAAGCAATGATTGTAATGGCACACAAATTAGGGATTAAAGTAGTGGCTGAAGGCGTAGAAACACAGCAGCAACTTAAGCTTTTATCAGATGCTGGCTGCAACTTTGTACAAGGATTTTTATTGGCTAAGCCTTTATCTAGCAAGGCCTTTGAAAGATTATGTAAGAAGAGTGAAGAAAGTAGCATGACTGCGTGAGAAACTACTTATCGCGCAACTCCCATACTTGGTTTAAAGCTTTTACCTTCTCATCTAAATGCTGCTTCGATTGATCAAGTTTTGCTTTTGCTTTCACTTTATCAACATTTAACTGGTCAAGTTTTTGCTGTTGTTCAGCCAAGTATTTTTCTTGTTGTGAAATTTGAGATAGCAGACTTTCATAGTCTGACTTGTTCTGATTATAATCTTGTCGTGCTTGATAAGCATCACGCTGCTCATTGGTGATGTCTTTTGCATAACCTGAAGGTAATGAGGTTAGGCAGAACAAGAATGAAATCAGCAACCAGGTAGCTTGTTTTGACTTTGCAAACATGTGCATATATTCAGTTAAATAACAAACATTATAATCAAAATAGATGAACACTAAAAATTTTGATGTCTAACACTTAAACAGTGGTATTAATCGTTATAGATGACATATTTATTTCTGCCGGATGATTTCGCCTCATAAAGTGCAATGTCGGCTTTTTTCAAAATATTTCTGGCGGTTTCTTTGGTTGCGTCAGTATTGATTGCAATACCAATACTCAAATCTATATTAAGATTATAGTTACTAATGACAACAGGTTTAGCAAACGCTGAAAAAATACTATCTGCAATCATGGAAGCGTCATTAGCCAAATTAAGCTCGCTAAGCAAGATTACAAACTCATCTCCACCAATTCTACACATCACGTCGTCAGAGCGAATAATGTTTCCAACAATACGAGAGAACGTTTTCAGTACCTCATCGCCTATATCGTGTCCGAATCGGTCATTAATGTTTTTGAAGAAATCAAGGTCAATAAACATGATTGCAATAAGCTTTTTATTCAAATACGCATGCTTTAAAGCATGATCAAGTCGTATGTTTAATATCTGTCTGTTTGGTAATCCCGTAAGGGAATCAATGTGTGCTTCCACTTCGAGATTTTTACGGTCTTTAAGAATAGAAAATAAAACGCTAGCGATTAAAATACTAATACTCCAAGCCATAAACTTTGCCAAGTTAACTAAACTTGAATTATTTTTTTTCGTTTCTATAACAGCCCATTCCCAAATAGCATTTGGGACATTGCTAAATGTAATATGTGCTTTGCTATTGCTAAATAATGTGGGGTCACCATAAATTAAATTTGCGTTTGACCCTTTGTCTGACTTCACTCTTACTGCCACTGAAAAACCGTCATTCCAGTTTTGATTAAATATTTCTTTTAAAAGACTTTCTTTATCAATGACGGTAGATAAGATGCCCCAGTACTCGTTATGAATGTATACTGGATATCGGTAAATTAATGCGCTGCCACCTTGAACCAAGTTAATTGGGCCTGCCATTACTCCCTCATGACTCTCAATCGCTTTTTTGACTAACGGCCATTGCTCAGGTAACTGTCGATAATCTAGATTAAGAGCCTTCTCGTTTCCTTCAACTGGGTAAATAAAGCGTATTTTATACCCAGTGGCGATACCAAAATTTCGAATATGCTTTGCATCCTTGTATAAAGTAGCTAGCATCAATTCAACTTTTTGGGTGTCCAACTCATGATGATAGGCGCTTAAAAAACTAGATATGCCCCTAGATAGATATATCAGTGCATTAAGTTCACTGTTTAGTTGACTTTTTAAATTATTAGCATGATCTGCTAGTTTGACAGCGTTGACTGCTTCTATTTTTTTCACTTCAGCTTGAATAAAGCGTTGCAAAATAATAGACAATAATACAAAGCTAATAAGCGTAATCGCTGCTATAGATGCATAACTTTTTGCTGCATCGAAAAAAACGCTAATGGATTTAGATCTCATCGAGCAATTCAGTTCACTTTGAAGTAAAAAATTCTTGATTTTTATTATGGTAGGAACAAAAGCTTTGTAATTATTTATATGCGCTTTGTAATTTAATACGTTTTTATTCGTTTGAGTTGAAAGGTTCTCTTGCAGACACCCTTTCGGAGCGGATTTTAGCACAAGAATAAAATATTACAAATATGTGAATTTTAGGGTCACTATAACGGCCAAAGCTTTATTTTAAACTCGTAGATAATGGATATGTGCAAATCCTAAAACTCAGCTTAACGTATGGTTGTGCTACATTTATCAGTTATATTTTCATAGACAGGATTTATAGATATGTTGGAATTACTCACGCTTGCAGTAGCGCTAAGCATGGATGCATTTGCAATATCAATTGGTTTGGGGGCAAAGCAACGTGATAAAATGACATCATTGGCGGTATTTTCTGGCGTTTACTTTGGCTTTTTTCAGGCGGTAATGCCAATAATAGGTTATTTAGGCGGCAAGGGTGTAATGGGGTGGGTAGAGTCATATGCGCCGTATATTGCATTTGTTTTATTAGTAGCAGTTGGCGGTAAAATGATTTATGAATCATTTGCGGAGGGGATAGCAGAAGATATTTCCATCATTACCCATAGGGTTATGTTAACACTTGCCGTTGCGACAAGTATTGATGCTTTAGCCGCAGGCTTTACACTGACATTGCTGGATGTAAATCCATTACTTGCCTGTATGATTATTGGTATAACAACCTTTTGTTTTAGCTTTGCTGGCGTCTATGTTGGTACTAAAAGCGGAACATGGCTAGAAAGTAAAGCTGAGTTGTTTGGTGGGGTCATATTAGTACTAATAAGTTTTAAAATATTATTAGCATAATCATCGGACTAGCAGCGAGCACTACCGGTTTTTAGGGATTCGCAATGTTGCGTTCCAGTCTTGGTATCTATCTAGCGAACTAATTCAAAATAAAGAACGGTATTTACGCTATTAAACAAACTCCTTACTACTAAGCTAAATTGTAATAACCGCTAAATCAGTTTGGTGAATGCATACTTTATTGCGACCTGTTTTTTTTGCTTCGTATAATGCTTTATCAGCTTGATTGAGTAATGTATCAATATTAGTGAAATTGTTGTCCAATGTTGAAATGCCAATAGATATCGTCACTTTTATTGATAAGTTAGGGGGGATGGTTACTTCCATATTGGCAACAAACTCTCGTAATCTCTCCGCAACTAAAATAGCATCATAAGCATTGGTGCCAGGTAGAATGATTGCGAACTCTTCACCACCTAAACGAGCAATTACATTGATTTTACGTATTGTATCTTGACAAGCTTTGGCTAGCGCTTGAATGATGCTGTCACCAGCTTGATGACCATATGAGTCGTTCACCTTCTTAAAAAAGTCAATATCCAACATCAGTACTGATAGCTTTGAGTTGCTACGGATAGCTCGTGATAATTCTACATCTCCTTGCACTAAGAAATGACGGCGATTTGATAAGCCAGTAAGCGGGTCAAGATGTGCCTGTCGCTTGAGTTCAAATTCAAGCTGCTTTCGTTCGTTTATATCCTGATGAGTACCTGACATTAATAGAGGCATGCCATCTGGGGACCAAGATGTTACTTTCCCACGATCCAACACCCATACCCAGTGCCCATCTTTGTGTTTCATGCGTGCTTCACATTCATAGTAGGCCGATTCACCGGAAAAATGTTTTGCTAAGAGAGCCTCTGATATTTGTGCGTCTTTAGGATGCACAAACTTTAGCCATGTGTTAATGGAAATAGGCTCAAGTTCTTTTAGTTCATATCCAATCATCTTAGCCCAGTTCTCATTAAAATGCGTTTCACCAGTTAGAATATTCCACTCCCACGTACCTGCACGAGTCCCCTCTAGAATATTGGTAAGGCGCTGTGCCTGATACATTAAGTCAGCATTCATTTGTGTTGCAATATTGATAGCTCGCTCGCGACCTGTAACTAAAAACCATATCAATAAGGAGAGAAGTACGCTAATGATTGCGCCAATTGCAAGAATTAAGTGTGGATTGGTGTTGTCAACACGTAAATTCATGGAAGGTAAGGGATGAATTTGAACTGTCCATGGATGATTTGCGATTTCTAAGTTAATGGTCTTACTTTGCTCGTTGGGTATGATATATGACCCGTCTGAGTCGTACATGAGTGATTTATCTGTTTGTGCTTCACCGTCATAGATGTGAATGTCTAAATCTTCTGCGTATTCTCCAAAAAGACCTTCCATTAAGTCATTCATACGAAATGGTGAATAGACCCAACCAATAATCTTATCTCTACGTTCCATTTGAGTCTCGATATTTGGGCTATTTTCGTATATAGGAAGATACATCAAGAAACCGGCTTGATCCTTTTCGCCTGTCTCTTGTACAAGTTTTATTTTCCCAGAAAGGTGTGTTTTGCCTGTATCAATTGCTTTTTGCATTGCTAAGTGTCGAACAGATTCGCTGAACATATCGTACCCAAAAGCTCGCAGATTTCGATCAGAAAACGGCTCGAGATAAATGATAGAGGTATAAATATCGCGCGAGCCATCGGGCCAGATTGTGTAACTAGGGAATCCCTCACTACGAATTGCTTTTGTATGTTGGTTTTTATCCTCGGGATAGATAATTAAAGAGAATCCTACGCCTTGAATCCCTGGATAATTCTTAGCCAGATTAAGCGTTTCGACATATTCTTTAAACTCGTTACGTTCAACTTTTTTTGAACTCTTAAATAAACCAGCCGTACCTAGTAACACCTGCTCGTAGGTCTGCATACGGTTTTCAATGAGGTTAATTGCTTCGCGAACTCTAAAATCAAAGTAGACTTGTCTATCTGCATCAACTTCAGTTTTGGCTTTACTAAATGCAATATAAGTTATGAGTAAGCAAACAATCAGTGTTAACAGAGGGTAAATCACTGTTTTATTGTTGTGTAAGTATTTAAAAGATTGCATTGATGAGATTTTTTTAATAGTCTATTTTTTAATCATTATCATCCGTTCGTATTATTTTTAGATGTTTTACAAATGTAATTTACCACACTCAAATAGTACAGCGTGCCCTAATTAGATGGATAACACGAAACCTGGGATACTAATACCTCATAAATTGTCATAAAAGATACAGTGTGGAGTTAATTCTTTAAAATATGTGATAACCCTAACAAATAGGTAACGGCAGATATTGAGATTAATTAAATTTGCAGATTGTTGTGAAAATAAATCATGTGCTATTGAAGCCTTGAAAGCAAAGCAATCCAATCCAAAACACTAAAAAACGTGTTGTTGACTAATGTTTTTGAGATCATATGATGAAAATATCAATAAATTTAATACTTTTACTTTCGCTAATAGTTATCACATCAACTTCCGCTACTGAAGAAAAAAAGCGCGTTAGCATATTATGTATTGGAGACTCAATTACGCAAGGCGGTCATCATAAGAATGAGTATACCTATCGCTTACCCTTACAAAACAGGCTAAGTAATCACCCAACGATAAAAGCGGATTTTATTGGTACCCAGCATAAAGGGCTTGATGAAAATTTCCAATGGCCTAGTCGTTTCGATTCAGATCATGAAGGCTACTATGGTGCAAAAACGAAAGAAGTTGCTGATTTGTTATCTGCAAATATTCAGGCACTTGAGAACATTGATATCGCAATCATCCATCTTGGGAGCAATGATCAAGCAGATGTTTCCGAATCTACCATCACAGAACCATTAACAAAGATTATTAAACTTCTTCGTAGTAACAATAGCGAGGTTAAAATCATCATCATACAAATACCAGGTGACTATAATGATCTAATGCATTACCTCACTTGGAAAGTCGCCTACGATCTAAGTCAAGAAAACTTAGAAATAAAAGTTATTCCTCTTTTCCTGACTTGGGATATCAATCAAGATACTTTTGATGGTGCTCATCCAAACCTAGTTGGGCAAGATAAAATAGCCGACTTGGTTTATGAAAAAATTAATGAATTCATTAATTGATGAATTCATTTATGTATAAAATCGATAAACGCAAAAAAAGGCACTGAGAAGCGCCTTTTTATTTTATTTGGCTCCCCAACCTGGGCTCGAACCAGGGACACACGGATTAACAGTCCGTTGCTCTACCGACTGAGCTATTGGGGAATCGGTGAAGGCGTGATAATACTGGCTTAGCGCTTTTAGGTCAATCGTTACATGATAATTTTTTAACAAATTGTGAATTTATCGGACAAGGTAATGCAAAAATATAAAAAGTTAGGAATATGGGTTTTAGGGCTGTTGTTAATTTTATTGGTTCTGCCTTTTTTTATTTCTCTTGAAACCTATTTATTGCAGGCCGAATCAATGGCGAGCAAAGCGCTCGGTGTGCCTATAACACTCTCGAAAGCGGATTTATTTTTTCTACCCACGCCACATGTCAGCATAAGCGGGATTGAGATTGGTGAATCAAAAGATGCACACGCTAGCAGGGTTGTCATTACGCCAACCCTTAGCACATTATTTTCGTCTCAGCGTATCATCGATGTGGAGTTACAAGATGTAAAGCTTAAGCAATCTGCCCTTGGGATTTACGATTTGTTGTCAAAAGACAGTTCCAGCACTGAACCTGCTCCTGTCATATTAAGAAAACTTGAGATCAAGCGCTTAAATTTGGATTTTCCCGATAGCAAGATTCCTGAAAGTAATGTATTGGTTACTTTGAAAGATAATCAGTTGAATCATGCGACTGTTACTTCAACCGATGGCAAGATTCATATGGCATTGACGCCTGAAGGGGAAAACCATCATGCGGTGCTGACGATAAATCAATTTGAATTACCAGGCAATATGAAGTTTGAGATTGATGCGGGCACATTTGACATGATGGTAAAACTAAAAGGAAGTCAGCTTGATATTTCGCGCTTTAATCTTTCGTTGTATCAAGGTAATGTGTCTGGAAAAGGGATATTGAGGTGGGCTAAGAGCTGGCAATTAAAAGGTGATTTTACAGTTGAACATCTATCATTAGCTCAGCCAAGCCGTATGATAAGTCCCGATACTTATATGAGTGGCAGTCTGCATGGTCAAGGCGGTTTTTCAGCGCAAGCTAAAAATGCAGAAAGTTTAGCCAATGGGCTATTAGCTGATTTTACATTCAAAGTGGATAACGGTGTATTACATGGCGTTGATTTAATAAAAGCGGCCAGTTTATTGGTTAAGCAAAAAGATTTCAGTGGTGAAACACAATTCGATCAGTTTTCTGGCAAGCTTAATGTATCTGGAAAACAGTATAAATTAAGTAAACTTCAAATTAATTCTGGACTGCTAACTGCGGCTGGCCAAGTAAGAGTATCTCCAAAAGATGAGTTGGATGGCTTGATTGATGTCCAAATTAAAAAAAGTGCAGGTTTGGTTTCAGTGCCGCTTGCTGTATCTGGAACGCTAAACAGTCCGACAGTATTGCCATCTAAAGCTGCGCTAGCGGGGGCAGCAGTAGGAACTGCCGTGCTTGGCCCTGGCGTTGGAACAAGTTTAGGTATTAAGGCCAGTGAGGGCCTTAATAAACTTAAAAAAGGGTTGTTTGGAGGAGATTAAAAACAATAGGCTAGAGCGCTAACTTAAAGCTTTTTCTATTCTGCTTAACGCTTCGATCAAGTTATCCATGCTGGTTGCGAAGGAGATTCTAAAATAACCCTCGGCTCCAAAAGCCGAACCTGGCACCACGGCAACATCAAACTGTTCTAATAAGTATTCAGCAAATGCCATATCAGTGGCTTGAGCAATCTTACCTGCTTTGAGTAAGTTTTTAATTGCATCACGAGCATCTGGGAAGGCATAGAATGCACCACCAGCTTTTAAGCACTTTACACCTGGCATAGCATTAAAGCGATTCACTACATATTCATGCCGCGCTTTAAATGCTTCTACCATAGGGGTGATGCAGTCTTGTGAGCCCTCTAATGCTGCTTGCGCTGCTACTTGTGAGATAGAAGTAGGGTTGCTGGTTGATTGGCTTTGCAATATACCCATGGCGTTGATGATATGAGCAGGGCCAGCAGCGTAACCAATACGCCAGCCAGTCATAGAATAAGCTTTAGAAACACCATTTAGTACGATGCAGCGGTCTTTTAACGCAGGTGTAGCGTTTAGGATGTTGTAGAATTTATCGCCTGTTAAATTGACATGCTCGTACATATCATCCGTAGCGACCAATACATGCGGGTGTTTAAGTAAGACTTCACCTAATGCTTTAAGCTCATCCAAATTGTAAACCGCACCAGTAGGATTAGAAGGAGAGTTGAGCATCACCAATTTTGTTTTTGGGGTAATTGCTGCTTCTAATTGTTCTGCCTTTAGTTTAAACGCTTGCTCAATGCCACATTCAATAATCACTGGTTTTGCTTCCGCAACCAATGCAATATCCGCATAACTCACCCAGTAAGGTGCTGGAACAATGACTTCATCTCCTTTGTTTAAAACTGCTAAGCAAAGGTTGAAAATGGTTTGTTTCCCACCTACGCCAACGATGACCTCATTGACGTTATATTCCAGATTGTTATCTTGTTTGAATTTAGAAACTATCGCTTTTTTAAGGCCAGGAATACCCGTAACAGGTGTGTATTTAGTAAATCCCGCATCAATAGCAGCTTTGGCAGCATCTTTGATGTGTTGTGGCGTATCAAAGTCAGGTTCACCTGCTGCTAGCCCGATAATAGGCCTACCTTCTGCTTTGTATTTACCTGCTTTTGCTGTAATTGCAAGGGTTGGTGATTCTTTAATGCTTAATACGCGTGTTGAGAGAATCGACTGAGACGAAGAGTTTGCCAAAATGCGCTTTCCTTAATGCGAGATAGTGTTTAATTTTTATAAAGATCTTAATTTAACCCTATATTGTACGCAAAAATTACTGGTTTAGGTAAGCTTGTTTCTGCAAATAAAAAAGCCCCGTGAGGGGCTTTTTATTAACAAGTTGCATTACATTCATTAAACGCTTTGTATTGCTCGCCAACTTCTTTATCGATTTTAATCAGTTCCGCGTAGACATGATTAAGCGAGCTTTGATCACCACTTTTTTTGGCTAAATCGCCCACTTTCATCAAAGCCTCAATATTATTCATATCTAAAGCGATGGATTGTTCGTAAGATTCTTTAGCTAAGTCCGTATTGCCGAGTTTTTCTTGGCTAACACCCAAAGCAATCCAGGCATCAGGACTTTTTGGTTCTGCATTTGTCCATCTTGTTGCCACTTCTTGCAATTTAGGCCAATCATGACGAGACTCTGGCACAGCTGCTTGCATATAAAAGGGCTTCTTATCTTCGTCTTCTTCCCAAAGTGCTTTTCCTGTTATTGGAAATTTTGTTTCCTCAGGTAGTTTTTTCAGTACCTCTAACCATTCCACAGGCAATGCAAAATGGATGCTACCGCCTCTGCCTGCAGTTTTAAATGTGTTAATGCCTACTAAATATCCATTCATATCGTATAAGCCACTTCCGCTGGCACCCATGAGGAATTTGGCATTCGTTCTAATAACTTTGCCAGGATTTGCATCATACAAGCCTTGTACGTTGCCAGTTGATGTGAGTGGTGCGGGCGATCCACTGGAGTGCCCAATACCAGCAACCTCTTGACCACGCTTGAGTGAGATGCTATTGCCTATCCTGACAGCTTGTAATGGCAGTGGGTCCGTTGTAACTAAACATAAGTCGTGCCATGTGTCTGCCCTAACAGTCTTAATTGCATAGGTATCTTGACCTCTTGATATCCATGGCTGATTGGTACTTCTGAACACATGACAATTGGTAATGACGGTATCTTTATCAACAACAACGCCAGAGCCATAGGCGAGCCCGCCTGTCTGATTGTAGCCACGTATCATTACGGTACTAAAGTAAGACTCTATAAGTGCTTGCTTGTCGTAGGCATAAGCAGGTAGTGCGCTTGCTAATAAAGCGCAAAAAAGGATAATGATTTGCATAATATTTTTGTGATCTCGAATAATTTTCTATTAACACTGACTCCGCTCTGTAAACAAAGTTCTACATTTAATCATCTTGATGAAAAAGATGACCTGAGCATTATGGCTAAAGCCTGTTAGAATCTACTGTTGATTTTAATCTAGAGATGAAGTGTGATTGTTACCTTTCCAAACAGTAAATATCAGCTACACCAGCCTTTTCCGCCTGCAGGAGATCAGCCGAAAGCGATTGAACAGCTAGAGCAGGGCATAAGAGATGGTTTGAAATATCAAACATTGCTTGGTGTAACAGGTTCTGGCAAGACCTATACAATGGCGAATGTGATTGCTCGCCTAGGTAGACCAGCTATTGTGATGGCCCCAAATAAAACATTGGCAGCACAACTCTACAGTGAGTTTAGAGAGTTTTTCCCAAATAATTCTGTCGAGTATTTTGTTAGCTACTATGATTATTACCAACCTGAGGCTTATGTGCCTTCACGTGATTTGTTTATTGAAAAAGACTCTAGTATTAACGACCACATTGAGCAGATGCGATTGTCAGCTACTAAAGCTTTATTGGAGCGTGAAGATAGTATTATTGTCGCTTCAGTTTCTGCTATATATGGCATAGGGGACCCACAAGATTATCACGCCATGGTTTTACACCTAAAGCAGGGTGACAAAATGCCTCAGCGAGATGCAATCGAAATCTTGATTGGTATGCAATACCAGCGCAACGATTTTGATTTTAGCCGCGGATCTTTTAGAGTACGTGGCGATGTGATTGATATATTCCCAGCAGAAAATAATGAAACTGCTGTGAGAGTGAGTCTGTTCGATGATGAAGTGGAAAGTATTTCATTATTTGACCCTTTAACTGGTGAGATTTTTAACAAAATACCGCGCTTTACCATCTATCCCAAAAGCCATTATGTAACAACCAGAGAGACTACGCTCCGAGCGATGGAAACCATCAAAACAGAACTGCGTGAGCGTGTCGATTTTTTTGTAAAAGAGCAAAAGCTAGTAGAGGCGCAGCGCATAGAGCAACGCACGCGCTTTGATTTAGAAATGTTGAATGAGATTGGTTTTTGTAAGGGAATTGAAAATTACTCACGGCATTTGTCAGGTGCGAAACCAGGTGAACCGCCACCTACATTGATTGATTATTTGCCACAAGATGCGCTAATGATTTTGGATGAAAGTCATGTCACTATTCCACAGATTGGTGCGATGTATAAAGGGGATAGGGCGCGAAAAAGCAATTTGGTCGATTATGGTTGGCGTTTACCTTCGGCGATGGATAATCGTCCACTTAAGTTTGAAGAGTTTGAACGTATCATGCGGCAAGCAGTTTTTATCTCCGCTACACCAGCAGATTATGAGAAGAATCATCAACAGCAAGTTGTAGAGATGATAGCAAGACCAACAGGGTTAATTGACCCAGAAATCATTGTAAAACCAGCAGATACACAAGTAGATGATTTGCTGGGCGAAATAAAACTTAGAACAGAGGTAGGTGAGCGAGTATTAGCGACAACACTAACCAAGCGTATGGCAGAGGATTTGACGGACTATCTGAGTGAGCATGGTGTGAAAGTGCGCTACTTACACAGCGATATTGATACAGTTGAGCGTGTGGAGATTATTCGTGATTTACGCTTGGGTGAGTTTGATGTGTTGGTAGGTATTAATTTGCTGCGTGAAGGCTTGGATATTCCTGAGGTTTCATTGGTTGCGGTGTTAGATGCAGATAAAGAAGGGTTTTTACGATCCGAGCGATCACTGATTCAAACGGCAGGTCGTGCTGCACGTAACTTAAACGGTAAAGTAATATTCTATGCCAATAGTGTTACCAAGAGCATGAAATTGGCAATGGATGAAACGAATCGTCGCCGAACTATACAAACTGCTTTTAATAAAGAACATGGTATAGAGCCAAAAGGTGTTAGCAAGCGTATCAAGGATATTATTGATGGCGTTTATGACATGGATGAAGGAAAGCGTGAGCGTAAAGCAGCGCAAGAGCAAGCTAATTATGAAAGCCTGAGTGAAAAACAACTGACCAAAGAACTAAAACGCATTGAAAAAGCGATGCATGACGCAGCCAAGAATTTAGAGTTTGAAAAAGCTGCTGAGTATCGCGATCAGTTGAAAAAGCTGCAAGAAAAAATGCTAATACTTGGGTAATTGATGAAATATATTAATTGAATATATAAGTAATATAAAGTAATTTATAAAGTATAAAAAATATGAACTTCACTGACTATATTGGCAGTTTTGCTGCCACATGCACAACCATCGCTTTTATACCTCAGGCCATACAGTCATACCGTACACGTGATTTATCAGGCATTTCATTACCGATGTATGCCATTTTTACATCTGGCGTTGCTTTGTGGTTAGTCTATGGGCTACTGAAAAATGACTGGCCAATTATTATTGCTAATGCAGTTACAGTAGCTCTGTCTGCTATGATTTTGATTTTAAAAGTAATAGAAACTTTTAAAAAATGACGAATGAGCAACCAATGTAAACTTTAGTGGTCTTGGGTCTATTAAGAGCAAAGGAGAGATTAGATGTATTTAAACAAACTATTCAAGTTAGGAGCCATTACGTTGCTGTTGTTGTTAATCGTAGCATGCTCTAACGATGTGGCAACTGTGTCAGCAAATCAAGCTGCCGATATGCTGAATAAAAAACAAGCGATTATTGTCGATGTGCGTGAACAGGACGAGCGTAACGAAGAGTATATTGAAGGTACTTTATTTATACCCTTAGCTCAGTTGGAAAGCCGGTTGGATGAATTAGCAGCATATAAAAATAGACCAATTATTGTTCAATGCAGAAGCGGCAGGCGATCTAATATTGCTGGGGCAAACTTATTAAAGGCAGGGTTTAAGCAAGTGCTTAATCTAGAGGGAGGTATTTTAGCTTGGAATAAACAAGGCTTGGCAACGGTTAAAGGTGTAGCCGCAAAATAAAACAAATGATGATGAATTTAACCGGATTACGTCAGCATTAAGACTGTCTGCTAAAATATTTGACTGTTTAAGAATAGAAAATACGTGATGACAGAATTTACCATTGGCAGTTTTAACGTAAAAAATCTCATAAGGCCAAATCAAGAATATTATCGCTTTGAATCTTATACTTCGGAAGAGTATGCCTGGAAGCAAAACTGGTTAGCCAATCAGTTGCTAACGATGAATGCCGATATTGTTTGCTTTCAGGAGATATTCGATAAGACATCTCTACAATCGGTTCTTGATGAGACTGATCTACTTGGCGAAACGCTAAATGCAAGTGTTATTCCAGACGCATCTAAGGGATATCATCAAAAAACGATTTTTAAAAAGCTTAATTTTGCGCCTTACAACAAAGCGCAACTGTGTTTTGCGTCTAATGTTAATGACGGCGAACCTGGCAATAGAAGGCCTGGCATAGCTATATTGTCACGTTATGGTTTTGAGGGCGAACCAGAAGTGATTCAGCAGCTTGAAAACCCAGTGACCATCGATTTTCCTGATGATGGTTATAACAGCCACGAGAAAGCAGGTAGTTATACCTTAGCACGTCTGTCTAGGCCAATTATTAGAGCAAAAATAAAAATTGGTAATCACGTGATTACTGTATTTAATTGTCATCTTAAATCTAAGCTAGGTGAATATATCAGACCTGTAGGTGAGGATTATGCGCCAGAGGCTGATTTGGTTCATTATTTACCTGCACAAAGAGCACTGGGTGAATTGCGTGCACTGCTGCGCCGCAGTGCAGAAGCCTATGTTCTTCGTAAGTTGATTGCAGAGGAGTTGGTGCAAGATAATCCAGTCATGGTGCTTGGTGATTTTAATGATAGTGAATATTCTGTTTCATCATCCATCATCAAAGGTGAAAGGCCTTTTAAGAATTACGCGTGGATGCGTAGGCATGATGCGCAACATAGAAGTGATCGCTATTCTGAGCAAGATGATCTTGTTATACGTGCCCAAATTGAGCAATATCAGCTTATCAGCGCCGAAATGCAGTTTATCAAGCGCAGCCAGCGAGACATGGTTTACACCTCAACCTTTGGGGGCGTCTATGAGAGTATTGATCAAATTTTAATGTCACAACATTTTATTCAAGGCTCTGCCAATAATATTGGTGTGATGGATTACTTTAGTGTGTTTAATGATCACATTACCGACGGTGCACATGCGGATGCGCCTTATAATAAATTAGCATCAGATCATGGACAGATAATGGCGCATATGCGGCTGACAGATTTACTTTAAGAGTATCCGGTTCGTCTCACAGTGTTATGTTAACCATGCAGCCTTATTAACAAGGCCTTGCGATCTGAAGCTAGGCTTGCAGAACAAATATCCTTGGAACATATAAATACCATAATCCAAAAGTACATTTCTTTCGGCTATTGTTTCAATCCCTTCAGCAATAATCGTGATATTGAGCTCTTCACACATCTGTACCACTGCTTTGATAATAGCCTGTTTGCATTGGTTTTTATCGATATTTCTGATCAAATGCATATCTATTTTGAGGATGTCTGGCTGAAAATTAGCAATAAAGTTTAAACCTGCGTAGCCAGCACCAAAGTCATCTATTGCTGTTTTAAAGCCCAATTTTTTATATTCACGACCTATGTTAACGATGTGTGCCGCATCCTCAACCAGCTCTTGTTCATTGAACTCAAAAATGATGTTTTTCGTAGGGAAGTTGTAGCTATAGCAAGCTTCCAGTGTGGTGAGTAATGATCTTGCAGGGTTATTAACTGCGTTAGGCATAAAATTGATAGAAAGCATTCCTTCTATATTGGCAGCATGGGCTGTTTTAATTGCTTTAACGCGGCATGCCTGATCAAATTGATGTTTTTGCTTTATCTGATGGAGAACGGTTTCAGCTGAGCTTCCATTAACACCTCTAACTAAAGCTTCGTGCCCATATATGCTTTTGTTTCGCATGTTAATGATGGGTTGGAATGCGAAGTCATAGTCAAGACTAGATTTTACACTTTGTCCAGTATAAGAAAAAGGATTGGTTTGTTCGGTTCGCGCTATCGATGTTCTTTTTATTATTCTAGATGAAAGCATGATAACCTCCTGTAAACGTTAATTTAAAAACGCATAAAGTTATTACTGCCAGATAAATTATACTGATGTACAAAGAAAAGATTGTAAAAGATTATTAAATGGCGTTCAGCTAGATAGCCTTGGGTGTTTCAGCTTAAACGGTATTATTTATTAAACCCTTTATTTTGCTCGATTTCTTTACTTGTGTCCCCAAACCCCTTTTGCGTTAACAAAGCCTGTTTGATGTAATTGGTGACTTTATTTCTAAGTTTTGGGATAGCAGTCCGATTAGTAAAGATAGTGGGGAATTTATAACTCAGCCAAGCATACAAGCTAATATGTTGGTTGAGAATTTCAGCTTCCTCAAGATGCTTATCGCTTCCACCACTTAGCCAATTAGGTGCCACAGGGATGGGATGTTCCTTATCTTGGACAATGCTTTGAATACATTGGATAAAATAATCCTTTTCGATTGGCACTTGAATAGAGAGTGGCGCACAAGCTAATAAAAATTTATCATTAAATGCCATGTTAGGTGCTATTTCATCTACGATAAGGGCTTGTGTATATTGCGTGCCAGTATGAGCTATTTCACATAGATTATCTTTTTTAAACTGATAGTCTATTAAATAGGTAATGCACTCTGCTAATTTATTTGAATGTATTTTATCAGATATGTTTTTTAAGTTGCTGATTTGTATTGATATTGGCAAGTGGGTTATGCTAGCAGTATCATCAGTATTAAGCATATGCTGAATGTGGATCTGTTCGTCATCTTCCAGTACATTTACATAACCTGTTTCATACACGCCGTAACGTCCAGCTCTGCCTGCAATTTGACGAACCTCGGTTGCATTTAGTAATCGAGAGGCAACACCGTCAAATTTATGGATATTGGCGAAGATAACACGTCTGATGGGTAAGTTGAGCCCCATTCCGATCGCATCAGTTGCTATTAATATTTCGGCTTCGCCTGATGAAAAGCGCTCTGACTCATATCGTCTCACTTCAGGGGAAAGGGCACCGTAAATACTAGCGACTTTAAAACCCCAATTTCTGAATCTTGCAGAGAGTGTTAATACATCTTTTCTGCTAAATGTAATGAGTGCATCGCCCTTATTTAGTTGATGTTTTAGTTTGGATTTACTGTATCGTGGACCACATAAACTTTTTTCTTCAAAAATCAAGGGTGTTTTACGTGCTAGATAGCTAAGCGTATATGGCTCCTCTAGCAACTCTAAAGCCTGAGTACAAAGAGAAGTAACTGCATTAGATCCGCAAAGAAATACTTCTTTGGCAGGAACGCCAATTAATGCAGCGGTCCAAGCTGGTCCGCGGTCAGGGTCTTGTAACATTTGTATTTCATCTATTACGGCTACATCCACCGGTTTGGTGCTGTGCATCATTTCTATTGTCGATGCAGTATGTTGTGCGCCATCTATAAAAATGCGTTCTTCACCCGTGATTAAGTTACAGGGTATCCCTGCTTGTAACAGTCTGTCTCTGACTTCCATTGCTAATAAACGTAATGGTGCCAAATAAACACCGCTTTTAGCTGCGATTAAAGCATTCAGTGCATGATACGTTTTACCAGAGTTCGTTGGACCAAGATAGAAGTGATGATGGCGATTTAATTGCCGTGCGAGTTTAAAGCGGCTGGCATAGCTAGAAAAAGTTTGATATGAATTAAGCAACTGCTTTTATCACAACAGGTAAAAGGTGTTCTGGAATCTTTATCAAACTCAGTGCTGCTGCTCGACCTTGATCTGACATTTTAAGATAAGACTTACGCAAAATAGTTAAAAACTTTTCTTCAGGATAATCACTATAATTTTCGACAAAAGCTTCAAGATCGTGTTCCAAAAAGGCCAAGATAATCACATCTTCAAGCGTTTGCGTGTCAGGGTTTGATCGCAAATGTTCTTTTTTGAGCAAAACAGAAACTTTTTCTATCGTTTCCTCATCATAACCATTGTCTTTGAGTATTGCTGTAGCGGTTTCAGCGTGGAAGTTTTTTAATTTACCGCGCCACTGTAAATAACCCGATTTTGTCATCGGATAATCATTGCGTGGAATAACCCAACGTTTTATATGTTGTGCGCGTGTCGCTAATTTAAGTGATTCAGAAGATTTTGGTGCATAACGTTCAAGCATCTCTGTCATTCTTTGCGCATAAACCAGTTCTTTTGGTTTTTGTATGCCGTTCACTATGACTTTGTTTGGGTCTAGCGCATTGAGTGCATCGAAGTCAGCGATGGTTTTGTTAAAGCGTAATTGGTCTGAAATCATGACAGAACATATATTTTTTAGTTACCAAGTGCAATGATTTTAATCGTTTCGTTGATTTGATAAAAGATTAATGGTTGATTTGCATCAAGTAATCAACTCTAGTAAAGGCGTAATGTAACTGTTATCCGATTGATATGTTTGCTAAATATAGATATTGACCCTATGATTGATTTTTTTAAAAAATTACCCAATACGACGCAATACCCTGTTGGAATCGAGTGGCCAATACTCAGAAAAATTCCATTGATTTTTATTGTAGGCACTTTGTTAATTCTTTCTCCTGCTTTTATCATTTATATTAACAATACAATCATTACAGCTACACAATACAAAACAATTTATGTGTGCTTAGGCGCAATGTTTACCTACTGGTTTTTTGTCGGTGTGTTAGCCATTGGTTGCTTCTTAATTATGGTCATGAAGGGGCCAGGTTACGTAGCCGATGCTTATGAGCTTCCTAAGGAGGACAAGCGGCTAGAAGGTAAAGCTCAGCAAAATAATAATGCTAACTAATTGATTATCCATGAATGCTATACTTGATGCTCTTACCGCGAGCTAAAGCATAACATTCACAATAACGTAAATTTAAGAAACTTTATCTAAAGCTTGGCTTACATCAGCAATAATATCTTCTATATTCTCAATCCCAACAGAAATTCTGACTAGATCTGCACTGACGCCAGCCTTTTTTAGCTCCTCTTCATTTAATTGTCTATGCGTTGTTGAAGCAGGGTGACAAGCCAAAGATTTTGCATCACCAATGTTGACCAAACGCAAAATCATTTCTAGTGCATCAATAAATTGTTCACCTGCCTTGGCACCACCTTTAATGCCAAAGCTTAAAATTCCTGATGCTTTACCATGCGTAATTTTTTGACAATTGGCATAATATTGACTATCTTTTAGTGCGGCATAATTAACCCAACTCACTTTAGGGTGGTTCTGCAAGAATTCCGCAAGCTTCTCTGCATTCTCGCAGTGTCTTTCCATACGCAATCCTAAAGTTTCTAAGCCTTGTAAAATTTGGAATGAATTCATTGGAGAGATCGCAGCGCCAGTATTCCTTAATGGTGCGACACGGCAACGACCAATATAGGCAGCGGGACCTAACGCTTCAGTGTATACAACACCATGATAAGAAGGGTCTGGCTCATTTAGTACCGCAAATCTTTCTTTATTAGCAGCCCAGTCAAACTTTCCTGAGTCAACAATAATGCCGCCAATCGATGTGCCGTGGCCACCAATATATTTTGTTAAAGAGTGCACAACGATATCTGCGCCAAGCTCAATAGGTCTGCATAGATAAGGCGTTGCAACGGTGTTATCGACAATCACAGGAATACCATGTTTGTGTGCAATTTCTGATAATTTTTGTATATCAACGACATTGCCAGCAGGGTTACCTATGGATTCACAAAAAATAGCCTTTGTTTTGCTATCAATAGCTTTTTCAAAACCAGCAAAATCGTCATGTGAGATCATGCGCACTTCTATTCCTTGACGCGGAAAAGCATGCGCAAATAAATTATATGTGCCACCATAAAGCTGACTTGTGCTCAGGATGTTGTCACCAGTTTCGCAAATACATTGAATGGCATAAGTAATGGCTGCCATGCCCGATGCCAGCGCTAAACCAGCAATACCCCCTTCCATTGCAGCTACGCGTTGCTCCAATACGTCTGTAGTTGGATTCATGATGCGGGTATAAATGTTGCCAACAACTTTTAAATCAAATAAATCCGCGCCATGTTGTGTATTGTCAAATGTATATGAAGTAGTTTGATAGATAGGAACTGCTGCTGCTTTAGTTGTCGCTTCAGATGTATATCCGTGATGTAGTGCTATTGACTCCAGTTTCATTTGTCGCTCCTCAGTTGTTGTGCCTTTATCTTTTTTAAGCAAGCTTAATATGCATGCATGCTAGATGCAAGCAAACAGTCTAGATTACCTCAATTAGACCGTATTGATTGAGTATGTGTCTGGCTTGTGTTGGGTTAAACGCTTGATGTGCTTTCAGACCAAAAGCATTAGCAGCATTGACATTATCAATATTGTCATCAAAGAAAATAACCTCTTCAGCTGGTAGCTTTAACCCATCTATAGCTGCCTGGAAAGCTTGATGATTAGGTTTTAGGTGGCCAATTTCGTGTGAAAGAAATAAATGGTCTAACTTTTCTGTCAAACCGGTCGCTTCTACATGTACCCAGTGAGCAGCACTCGTATTACTTAGAGCGGCTACTGGGATATGCGAGGGAATTTCATCGAGTAACTCGAGCGTATTGGGAAATGCACCGACTATCCAAGTGGCAAAATTCTGCATAAAAGCATCTGGCGATAGGTCTATCTTCAAGTCCTCAACGACTTGTATGGCAAATTCATCTGCAGATAGCTTTCCTGTTTCGTGGGCGATGACTGAAGGTGAACTCATCCAGTTTTTATAGATTTCATCATGAGATAGTTGACTATTTAAAAGCTTTGCGAGGGAAGGTAATCCATCCAACTCAATTAAAACACCCCCAACGTCGAAAAGCACTGCAGATATATTCATCAATAAACTCCAAATAAAAAAATGAGTCATTATTGCTTTTACGAAAGCAGTTTATGACTCATTTATTAGCTTGCCTTATAACAGGCCAGAGAAAAACTTTATGCTAGGTTTGCACCAACGATAGCAGCCATTTGCATCATATCGACTGTTTCGCCTTCTTTGATATTTGTTAAATCAGTTAACTTACCAGATTTGCTGGTAGATTTTGTGTTTTTGAAAATTGGTAATAATTTAGCGTCTGTAACGATATATTTTCCCTCACCTGTTGGCGCACCATTCACTGATTTTGTTTGTAATTTATTGGCTTTGATGTAATCCCAGATTTTTTTTGTGATTTCAGTACGTGGAAGTGCATCTGCACCTGTCAATGCTGCTAACTCACTTTTCATTTTAACAGGAACTGCTAAACCTTTTGCTTCTGCCATTTTGTATCCTTATTTGTCGTTAAATGAGAGGCTAATTTAAGCCTTGTTTTTCTATTAAGAGCGCTTATTATGCACTGCCTTGGCTTGCAACCCAAATACATTTTTATTTAATTTCTTTTATGGTTCAGCCTTTATTACGATACTTTGCAATAAAGCATTTGATTCATAAACATAATTTCACTATAATCACGCCCTTACACAAACCTTGTCACACCACAAAGTCGTTTTAGTAGCGACTGCCTAACATGAAAGGGCTGGCTGGGTGGCTTTAACCATAAGGAGATTTCATGCGTCACTACGAAGTAGTATTCATTGTGCATCCTGATCAAAGCGAGCAAGTGCCTGCAATGATTGAGCGTTACCGCACACTTATCAGTACTAACAAAGGTACGATTCACCGTTTAGAAGATTGGGGTCGTCGTCAATTGGCATACCCAATCAACAAAATCCATAAAGCGCACTATGTGTTAATGAATATTGAATGCGACCAAGCAACGTTAGAAGAGTTAGAGCACGGCTTTAAATTTAACGATGCTGTATTACGTCATTTAACATTCAGCACAAAAACTGCAGTGACTGCACCTAGCCCAATGATGAAAGAGGAAAAATCTAAATCAGTATTGAGCAATTCAGCAGATAAGTCTGATGACGCTGAAGATTCGGAAGAAGACACAGCTGAAGTGGTTGCTGAGTAAAAATTGAATAAGCTGGCGATTAGCGGGCAAGTCATACAAATAGATGACTTACGTTACACACCAGCCGGATTACCGTTGTTAAGGTTTGTAATCAAGCATGATTCTGAAGATATAGAAGCTGGTTACAAACGAAAAGTGGAATGTGAAATAAAAGCGGTTGCCATCGGTGATTTAGCTAATACGAACATAAAACTCGGTATAAAGTTAAATGCACTTGGCTTTATAGCTAAACAAAGCGCAAAAAGTACACAACTGGTATTACATATTAAAAAAATTGAATTGATATAAATATTAGATTTATATCTAAATGAAAAGATTAGGAGTTCAACATGGCAAGAGATATGTACAAACGCCGCCGCTACTGCCGTTTTAGTGCAGAAGGCATTGAAGAAGTAGATTACAAAGATGTCGATTTACTGAAAGATTTTATTTCAGAAAACGCAAAAATTATTCCTGCGCGTATGACAGGTACAAAAGCGAAATACCAACGCCAGTTAACTAAAGCCGTTAAGCGCGCACGTTTCTTGGCATTGTTACCATATACAGATAAGCACCCAGGCTAAGGAGAATAAAAATGGAAGTTATTTTATTAGAAAAAGTGGCTAATTTGGGCGCCTTAGGCGATATCGTAAAAGTTAAAGATGGGTTTGGTCGTAATTTTTTAATTCCACAAGGTAAAGCAAAACGTGCCACTGACGCGAATAAAGCAGAATTTGAAGCGCGTCGCGCAGAATTAGAAAAACAACAAGCTGATATTTTAAGCGCTGCAAAAGCACGTGGCGAAAAACTGGCTGGTACATCAGTTGAGATAGCACAAAAAGCAGGCGAAGATGGTCGCTTGTTTGGTTCTGTTACAAACCACGATATCGCTAGTGCATTAACAGCGAAAGGTGTTGAAGTAGCAAAATCAGAAGTACGCTTGCCAGCTGGATCACTAAAAGCAGTTGGTGAGTTCCCAGTTAGTATCGCGCTGCATCATGACGTAGTAGTCGATATCACTGTCAACGTCGTTGCTGAAGCATAAAACTTAGTCTTCAAAATGTGTTAGGGAATAAGGCGAACTTGGTTCGCCTTTTTTCATGTCCGTTATCTTATCTGCGCATTGCTTTGTGCGTATAATGACGACCTATGGCAGAACAACAACTAGACTCGTTAAAACTTCCTCCGCATTCAGTTGAAGCTGAACAATCCGTCATCGGCGGCTTATTGCTAGAAAATGAAGCATTAGATAAAGTTGCCGATATTTTGACTGCCGATGATTTTTATCAGCATGATCACAAAACTATCTATCAGCATATTGCCAAATTAATCGAGCGTAACCGTCCTGCAGATATTGTGACTGTTGCTGAGTCGCTTGAGAGTACCGCAGAGCTTACTAGTGTTGGTGGTATCGCTTATTTAGGTTCATTAGCACAAAATACACCTACTGCAGCAAATATACGGCGATATGCTGAGATTGTCCGCGAGCGAGCCGTTATGCGTAAGTTGGTGACGGTTGGCTCAGGTATCGCAGACAGTGCTTACAATCCGAATGGTAGAGATGCACAAGAATTATTAGACGAAGCTGAAGCCAAAATCTTTCAAATTGCTGAGGGTGGTAATAGAAGTGGTCAAGGTTTTCAGGATATTAAAGAGCTGTTGCCACAAGTTGCTGAAAAGATTGATGAGTTGTTTTCCCGTGAAGATCAAAGCGAGGTAACTGGTATTCCAACAGGGTTTGCAGATCTCGATCGAATGACTTCAGGATTACATGGTGGTGATTTGATTATCGTCGCAGGCAGACCATCAATGGGTAAAACTGCATTTTCGATTAATATTGCAGAAAATGTTGCTTTAGATACAGGCTTACCTGTTGCTGTTTTTTCAATGGAAATGGGCGCAACACAATTAGCGACGCGTATGATTGGCTCAATCGGACGTTTAGACCAACATCGTATGCGTACAGGACAACTACAGGATGAAGATTGGGAAAAGCTCACTACCGCACTTGGGCGACTAAACGAAGCACCAATTTTTATTGACGAGGGTGCAGGCTTAAGTAGTTTTGATGTAAGGGCGCGTGCAAGACGTCTGCATCGTCAGACTGGAAAGCTTGGGCTTATTGTCGTCGACTATTTACAGTTGATGGCGGCGCCCGCTGGAACAAGAACAGAAAACCGCGCAACAGAAATTTCAGAAATATCCCGTTCACTTAAAGCATTAGCAAAAGAGTTAGACGTGCCAGTTGTTGCGTTGTCTCAACTCAACCGTGGATTGGAGCAGAGGCCCGACAAACGCCCTGTGATGAGTGATTTACGCGAATCTGGCGCTATTGAACAGGATGCTGACTTGATCTTATTTATCTACCGTGACGAAGTGTATAACCCAGATAGCCCTGATAAAGGTACAGCCGAAATTATTGTAGGTAAACAGCGTAATGGTCCGATTGGGCGTGTTCGTTTGACATTTATTGGTGCAAATACAAGATTTGAAGATTTTGCAAATGCAGATTATATGCCAGACGAGTAAGACATGAGACCAATCCAAGCTACTGTTTCTGCTAAAGCCTTGCAACACAACCTGAGCGTGGTCAGGCAGCATGCACAGCACGCAAAAATCATGGCTGTAATTAAAGCAAATGGATATGGGCATGGACTAATACCAGTAGCGCATGCATTGATTGCTGCTGATGCTTTTGCCACACTCAATTTGAGTGAGGCGATTGACTTAAGGGAAGCTGGCTTTGATCAGCAAATATTGCTTTTAGAAGGCGTATTTGATGAAGAGGAACTTGGTATTGCTGCTAGTTTTGATATCAGCATCGTTATCCATAACAATGCCCAAATAAAGATGCTTGAACACGCTAAGCTAGCAAAGCCTATCAGCATTCATCTTAAAATGAACACAGGGATGAACCGATTAGGATTTACACCTTCCGTATTTTCAGCAGCCTATGAACAATTAGAAAACTGTCAAAATGTTGCTAACATAACATTGATGACGCATTTCGCTACAGCAGATGAGTCAGTTGGTATTCAGCTAGCGCATAAGAAATTCATAGAAGCTACAGAAGGTTTGAAGAATCCAGTTTCATTAGCTAATTCAGCTACTATTCTCCGGTATCCAGAAGCACACGCAGATTGGGTACGACCTGGCATTATGCTCTATGGCGCTACACCTGTTTCCACAGTTCCAGCGGCAGATTTTGGTTTGCAGCCGGCAATGCAGTTCACTTCAGAGATTTTGGCGATACAGTCCTTAACAAAGGGTGATAGTGTTGGTTATGGCGCAACATTTGTGGCAGAGAGAGATATGCGTATAGGAATAGTTGCTTGTGGTTATGCTGATGGCTACCCACGCCATGCGCCAACAGGAACACCTATTGCCGTAGCAGGAAAAATAACGAGAACGATTGGCCGGGTGTCAATGGATATGCTCTTTTGTGATTTGACCGACATATTAGAGGCGGATGTTGGATCTTCTGTTGAATTATGGGGCAACACTATACCCGTAGATTCAGTTGCGGGTGCCAGCGGCACGGTTGGTTATGAGCTGTTGTGTGCAGTTGCGCCGCGTGTACCTCTGAAGGCTGTTGAATGATGGCCAAAGTGAAAAGTATTTATGTTTGTACTGAATGTGGAGCGAGTGAGCCAAAGTGGCAAGGGCAATGCCCAAGCTGTATGGCTTGGAATACACTGGTTGAAGGTATTGCAGAGCTACCTACCGGCACCAATCGATATGCAAACAAGTTTGAAGGTTTGGCACAAAGTAGCCGTCTGCAAAAACTGAGTGCAGTGGAAGCGGCAGATGTTAGTCGTCAACCAACCCATATTGCTGAATTTGACCGCGTTTTAGGCGGTGGTCTGGTTGAAGGGGGAGTCATTCTGATTGGAGGTGACCCTGGTATTGGTAAATCAACGTTGCTGTTACAGGTGCTGTGCCATTTAGGAAAAACAAGTCAAGCAATCTATGTGAGTGGTGAAGAATCGCCACAACAGATTGCTATGCGGGCGAAAAGATTAGGGCTAGATGCGAATGAAGTTGATTTGCTGGCTGAAATTAATTTAGAAAAGATACTGTCGACATTGCAGGAAAATAAACCACGAATAGCTGTTATCGATTCAATTCAAACAATTTATTCAGAAGCGCTACAATCTGCACCTGGATCTGTTGCACAGGTACGTGAATGTTCTGCACAATTAACACGCTTAGCAAAGCAGTTAGGAATTACCGTTATTTTGGTTGGCCATGTAACCAAGGAGGGTGCTTTAGCAGGTCCGCGTGTGTTAGAACATATTGTTGATACCGTGTTGTATTTTGAAGGTGATCAAAACTCTACTTTCCGTTTGATAAGAGCGTTTAAAAATCGGTTTGGAGCGGTGAATGAGTTAGGTGTTTTTGCCATGACTGAAAAAGGGTTGCGCGAAGTTTCTAACCCATCAGCATTATTTTTATCACATCATGAAACGCAAGTTGCGGGTAGTTGCATCACTGTGACAATGGAAGGTACACGGCCTTTGCTTATCGAAATTCAGGCGTTAGTTGATGGTAGCCACGCGGCCAGCCCGAAGCGATTGTCTGTTGGTTTAGAACAGAACCGTATTGCTATGTTGCTTGCAGTTTTAAGTCGGCATGCAGGTGTAGCCTGTTTTGATCAGGACGTATTTATCAATGCAGTAGGTGGCGTTAAAATTAGTGAGCCTGCTACGGATTTAGCCGTATTATTGTCTATCATATCTTCATTTAAAAACAAAGTGTTAGGCAGTAAACTTATTGTATTTGGTGAAGTTGGTCTGGCGGGTGAAGTGAGACCTGTTCAAGGTGGGTTAGTACGTTTAAAAGAAGCGGCTAAGCTAGGTTTTACAAAAGCGATTATACCGAAAGGTAATGCACCTAAATCTACACTTAAAGGCATGGAAGTTATCGCAGTTGATCGAATTGATCAAGCATTGAGTTATTTGAAAAGTAATTAAACAACAATCATACTTGCGGCATTAATACCGCTTCTGACCGCACCTTCAATCGTTGCAGGGTAGTCTGCATAAGTATAGTCTCCTGCTAGATATATGTTTGGTTCTCTAGTGCTATTACCAGGTCTTGGTAAATTTACATTGCAGGCGAATGTAGCGCGTTTTTCGGCTATCACTTGATGCCATAATGGTTTTTTAAGATCTGGGAATGCTTGATGTAGTTCATTAGCTATTTTCAGTGATAAAGCGTCATGCGTTAATTTTTGATGGATACCCTCTGCGCTGATAATGACAGCCATGAGGCCATGCTGACCATATAATTCTCCACGGTCAAACACCCATTGGCTAGTTGTGTCTGTTAGTCCAATCATGGGTCTAGGTAGTTTTGCATCGCTTTGATATTGCAGATAAACCGTGTAGATGGGCTGATATTGATATTGTTTCGTCGTTTCGATTGTTCCTGCTAATCTAGGCAATCCTGCCGCTACATCTTGCAGCCTGAGGGCAGACGTTGCCAAGATGAGATGGCTAAAATTAAATGGCTTGTCTTTGCTAGTGACCTGAAAACCGGTTTCAGTTGGCAAAATTGATTTAACGCGGTGGTTAGTCAGTGCTTTACCACTGCGAGACTGTATATAACTCAATATTGGTTGCGAAAAAATCTCTGATAAACCCTGTTTAGGCAACAATAGTTGGCTGTCAGCTTTACTCCTACTAAAGGTGTCTTTAAGCACATTAAGAAAGATTTTAGTGCTGGCAGTATTGATGGGAGTATTCAATGCTGCTAAACATAGTGGCTCCCACAATAATTTGATTGTATTTAGATGTTGTCGCTGTTCAATAAGATAATCTAGCAGGGGCCGGTCTGATGCTAAGTGAAAATGAGACTGCTTTAATCTCAGCATGAAACTGATTAGGGTTAATCGTTCGCTTATCGATAGCCCTTTGCAAAACAAAAAGCTAAATAGTTGGTTGATTGGAAAGGGTAATGTATTTGGTGCATGTAGTTTAAATGCATGCGGTTTTGTCGGGGACTTAATTTCTAACGTTAGCGGTAAACGCAATAAGGCCTGCTTTTCATCAACGCCAATTTTTTTAAGTAATTTAAGAGTTTCGTAATAGGCACCAAGTAAGATATGTTGACCGTTATCCAACTGAACTACTTGGCTATTGAACTCAACAGCTACGTTACGTGCACGACCACCTAGTTGTGAACCAGCTTCTAAAATAGTCGTTGCAATACCTTTTTCTGCTAGTGCTACTGATGCAGATAAACCAGCAATACCACCACCAATGATTCCAACATGCAAAGATTTAGACATGTGTATAAGAATACTTAAAAAATGCTTTTAATGCCAATATTAATTTTCTAAATGGGGGAATTGCGATTTTATGCGTAAGTACATTTTCCGCACCGTCTGCCTTAATTTCACGCAGTAAGGTGCGGTAAATAGCAGCCATCATCAATCCCGCACGTTGCTGTTTAGCATCTTCCAATGGTAATTCACGTAGCGCTTTGTCGTAAAAACTTTCAGCACGTTCTATTTGATACTCAATTAGCTCTTTGACTTCAGGTGTCTTTTTGCTGCTTAGAATGTCTTCTTCTGAAACTTTTGCTTTTTTTAACTCATCCAGTGGCAGGTAAATGCGGCCTCTGCGAGCATCTTCACCGACATCTCGAACTATATTTGTCAATTGGAATGCCATGCCTAAGTCATGTGCAAATTTAATTGTATTGCGATTCTGATAGCCAAAAATCTGTGCACTTAATAACCCAACTACACTTGCTACACGGTAACAATATAGCTGTAGCTGCTTAAAGTCAGCATAGCGATTGAATCGTAAATCCATTTCCATACCATCAATGATTTCATGAAAATGTTCTTTTGCTAGATCAAATTGTTCAATAACAGGCTGTAAAGCAAAACTGACTGGATGCTGTGGTTTGTGATCGTAGAGACGATCAATTTCGTTTTTCCACCAGTTTAATTTGGTTTGAGCAACATTATAATCAGTACACTCATCAACAACATCATCTACCTCACGACAAAAGGCATATAGCGCTGTCATTGCCTCGCGTTTAATTTTGTCTAAAATGATGAAACTGACTGTGAAACTGGAACCACTTTTTGCTGTTTTTTCTTTGCAATATTGCTGAGGTGTCATAAGTTTTTAAAGGAGGGCTTTGAGCAATATCAGCGGCCAGTCCCAAGCCTTAAGTGTTGGTCGATGCTTAAATATATCACCTCTAACCTTTTTTAGCTTGTAAATTATTTGCTCACCACCTGCAATGATCATACGCATTTCCAAACCCATTCTGCCAGGTAAAATTTGCTCTAGAGG
>JBLLNR010000030.1:0-19605 GCA_048058875.1 Methylotenera sp.
AGCCATTCAGGGTAACAAACACGTAACTGGCAAACTATTTTTGCAAACCAACCAAATTACAGCGGAGTTACCTGGGTTGGCAGGTAACAAGGCGGACAACCAAATAATTAGTGTCGTATTAAATTTACATAACTTTCACACTGACCGCGAAGTTGTTTTGGTTAGTAAAGATATCAATATCCGTATTAAAGCCAGAGCAATGGGGCTGGCAGCAGAAGATTATTTTAATGACAAAGTACTAGAAGACACAGACTTACTCTATAGTGGCTGCAAAGAGCTACCGCAAGATTTCTGGGAAAACCACAGTAAAGACATGGAGTCCTGGCAAGAATCTGGCAATATGTTCTATCGTATTACTGGACCACTAGTCAGCAGTTTTATCGTTAATGAGTTTGTATACTATGACTATGAGAAGCCATTTCACGCTATTGTCCGTAAGATTGAAGACAATAGCGCTGTCTTAGAGGTAATTCAGGATCATTCACAGCCAAAACACAATGTCTGGGGAATTACAGCGCGCAACCGTGAGCAAAATTTTGCTTTGAACCTGTTGATGGATCCTCAAGTAGACTTTGTTACACTACTTGGGCAAGCGGGAACAGGCAAAACGCTACTCACGCTAGCAGCCGCATTAACCCAAACACTAGATAAAAAACTCTATTCCGAAATTATTATGACGCGGGTTACAGTACCGGTGGGTGAGGACATAGGCTTTTTACCTGGCACTGAAGAAGAGAAAATGGCGCCATGGATGGGCGCGTTAGAAGATAACCTAGATGTTTTGAACAAAACCGATGAAGAGGCTGGCGAATGGGGACGAGCAGCGACCCAAGACTTAATTCGTACGCGAATTAAAGTTAAGTCGTTAAACTTTATGCGTGGCAGGACTTTTTTACATAAATTCCTCATTATTGATGAGGCACAAAACTTAACACCCAAACAAATGAAGACATTGATAACCAGAGCTGGACCTGGTACTAAAGTAGTCTGCCTAGGGAATATTGAACAAATTGACACCCCTTATCTAACAGAAGGCAGTTCAGGCCTGACATATGTTGTCGACAGATTCAAGGGCTGGGTCCACAATGGACATATGACATTAATACGTGGTGAGCGGTCAAGACTGGCAGACTTTGCTGCCGAAGCACTATAAATCAAGACATTGGATGATGATAATGAGGCTTCACAAGCATGCAAGCGCGTAAAATGGCGAGGAAGTTCTACATTATTCTAATCGCACAGTTTTTATCCGCACTTGCTGACAATGCATTACTCTTTGCGGCAATAGCGCTACTTGCATCAATTAGCGCGCCTGAATGGCACACACCATTACTGCAGCAGTTTTTTGTCATTTCATATATTCTACTAGCGCCCTTTGTAGGTTCAATTGCAGACGCCTACCCTAAAGGTAGCGTCATGTTCTTTTCAAATCTAATCAAAGTTTTCGGTTGCGGTGCGATGATTTTAGGCATGCAACCACTCTATGCATATGGCATTGTCGGGATTGGCGCTGCAGCTTACTCTCCAGCAAAATATGGAATATTAACAGAACTACTCCCCAGTAGATTGCTTGTGAAAGCCAACGGATGGATGGAGGGGTCCACAGTAGCTGCTATAATCTTTGGTGCTATATTAGGTGGTTTTCTGGCGTCGAATAACTTACAAACTGCAGTATGGATTATTGGTGCACTATATCTTGCTGCTGCTATCTTTAATTATTACATACCCAAACTTCCCATAGACCACAAGCCAGAGCAGCGTTCACTGTTTTATATCATGAAAGATTTTATGCATGCATTTCTGACGCTATGGAAAGATCCTTTGGGTCAGGTTTCATTGGCAGTCACCACCCTTTTCTGGGGAGCTGGTGCTACTTTAAGACTGGTCGTTTTAACTTGGGCTGCAATTATTTTAAATTTCACTATTGAACAATCAACCCAACTGATTGCCATGGTTGCAATAGGCATTGCTATTGGCTCTGTATTGGCTTCACGTTATATTACACTAGAGAAATCAGTTAAAGTATTGCCTGCCGGCATTGTTATGGGTGCTTTAGTTGTATCAATGGTATTTATTACACATTGGGCCATCGCTGGTTTGTTACTGTTCATCATTGGCGCACTTAGTGGATTCTTCGTAGTGCCACTAAACGCTTTATTACAACACAGAGGTCATCTATTGATTGGTGCTGGGCATTCCATTGCTGTTCAAAACTTCAATGAACATATTGGCATTTTGATAATGTTAGGTCTTTACTTACTCATGGTGAAAGCCAATTTGCCAATTAATATCATTACCGCAACTTTTGGAATATTCATTATTTTGAGTATGAGCATCATAAACCGTGTTTATCGAAACGTTAGTGTAAAGTAACTTCGTTTAAATAATACATTTTTAACTCGCTAGTGCAGTTTGACATGTGGCTCGGTTCTTCTAGATATAAAGCGACCCAAAGATTGTAATGCGACAGAGAAGAAACCATGTAGCGCTATTAAATGCATTTGATATAGCGACCGATACATTAAACGCGCAATCAAACCTTCTATATACATTGAGCTACCTGAAATTGCGCCCATTAGGTTACCTACGGTCGAGTAACGCCCTAAATTAACCAAAGATCCGTAATCTCTGTATTTATATTCGGGAAGCTTCTGTTTACCAGCTACACGATTCTTCATTGTTTTAATTAACATAGAAGCTTGTTGATGTGCAGCTTGCGCACGTGGTGGCACATTTGAAGTATGCCCCTCCCAGGGACAAGCAGCACAATCGCCAAAAGCAAAAATATCCTTATCAAGCGTTGTTTGTAAGGTTGGTTCCACCACCAATTGGTTAATACTATTGGTTTCCAGACCAGCGATATTTTTAAGAAAATCTGGCGCCTTGATTCCTGCAGCCCACACCACCAAAGCGGCTGGGATAAATAGACCGCTATGCGTATGTACACCACGTTCTGTGACCTCTGTAACACGTTCGCCATTATAGATTTGTACACCCAACTTCCTTAACTCCAACTCCACAGATGCTGCGAGCTTCTGTGGTAGCGCAGGTAGTAGCTGTTGGCTGGCCTCAACGATGGAAATCTTAATATCCTTCTCAGCATCAACATTATCTAAACCATAAGCCGCTAGTTCCCGAGTCGTATTGTGCAATTCAGCTGCTAACTCTACTCCAGTAGCCCCAGCTCCAACTATAGCAACATCTAGTTGTCCTTCTTTGATTGGTGAAGCCTGTGTTTGTGCACGTACCAATGCATTGTGTAGTTTTCGATGGAATCGCTCTGCTTGATCTTGTGTATCTAATGCAGTTGAGTACTCTAAAGCACCTTTTACACTGAAGTCGTTGGTAGTACTACCAATAGCAATTACCAGTGTATCGTAAGGGATACCTCTGGCTGGAATTACCTCAAATCCATCTTCATCATGATAGGGTGCTAATAGAACCTGTTTATTTTTTCTATCCAAGCCATTCATACGCCCAAGTCGAAACTTGAAATGGTGCCAATGTGCCTGCGCTAAATAATTCAATTCATGCTTTTCTGGATCCATACTTCCAGCAGCAATCTCATGAAGTAATGGCTTCCACACATGTGTTTTACTACAGTCAATCAGAGTGATGGCCGCCTTCTTTTTTTTGCCCAAGCACCCGCCTAGACGTGTAGCAAGCTCTAAGCCCCCTGCGCCACCACCAACAATTACAATTTGATGCAACTTATCAGTCGTCATAAGTATTTATTTATTCTATTTATATACTGCACTGTGAAGATAAACCAAAACGCACTCGCAGACAATAAGACAGCAAGTGCGCCGTGGTAAATTTACTAACTACTCGTTACCTGTTAAACCTTCAGATCCCTGCGTTCTAATCCACGCAATCACTTTAAGCACTTCATCAGGTGTCATACCATCCGTTGGTGTCATAATGCCTTTACCTTTGCCGCCCATGCCACCATTTGTACCGTTCCATATTGTCTCAAACATCCCCTTATTAGTTGCATTTTTAGGATATTTAAATGTTGGACCAACTAAACCAGGACCCACTTGACCTTGCGCGGTTGGTCCATGACACTGTGTACAAGAGTAAAGACCAAAAATTTTCTTACCTCTCGCAATCGCTTCTTCATCACTGACATACGGATTTTTACCTGTTGCTAAAAACTCTTTTGCTGCTGGCGTATCAAATAAAGCATGATCAATTTCAAGTGGCTTACCTTCTTGTGTATCGACAAAAGAGATTGTTTTTGTATTGTTCTCTACTGTTACAGCCGCACTTTCTGCCTTGGTCTCTGGCGCTGATTCATTGTTACCACATGCAGCCAACATAGTCACTAACGCTAATAACGTAACGCTTATCTTAATACCCTTCATTCCCTAACTCCTAAAATGTTATTTTCATCACCACTATTGAATATATATTGATTTGAATTACTTAATAGTTTACCTGTTATTTAGATTTTATCAAAAAAAATGGCTACACATCGTGTAGCCATTCTCAGCAAAAACAAGTTTTAATTTATTTCAACCAAGGTTTACCGTCTGTACCTTCATAATGTGTACGGATGTAAGCAATTGCTTGCAAAATTTCATCTGTTGTTAAACCATCACCAGTATGTCCAGGTAATTGTTTGTGCCAGATAAACATAGTGCCTTTACCAGATTTACCTGGTGTACCGCCAGCGATAGTTTCAAACATACCTTTATCTGTTGCATTTTTTGGATAAACCCATTGGTTATCCCACTGACTTTGTCCGCCAGTAGGTTGTTTTCTTAAACCTGGAGCCATCACGCCTTCAAGTTTACCGCCATGACAACCTGTACAGTTGTTGTAGTTGTATGCTCTTTTACCTAATTTTTTCAATGCTTTTGGGTCTTTTTCAAAAATCTCATTGTACGGATTTTTGCAAGTTTCCAAGAATGTTTTAGCTGCATCTGAATCTTCAGGTGTTGCTTTAATATTTAATGGTTTCCCATCTACTGTTGAAACCAAATCGCAAGCAGCACTAGCTTGAAACGAAAATGCCAAACCTGCAATTGTTAATAAGCCACCCACTAGAGTTGACTTCAATGCTTTGTTACCTAACATGTGATCTCCCTGTATCTACTTAACAAAATGAACGACGTTACATTTGTATTTGAACGTACGATCATTTAACGAACAATTAATTATTTGGTTGACAGAACTTTTGATTTTGCATGACTCAAATAAGTCGAACATTCTACTAAACTTTTAGGCGCTAGTCACCCTGCTTTCGCAATTGTTTTTTATTCTCTTTAAAGGTTTTCATAATATTATCGCCTTCGACCACAGGAACTGTAGGAACACCGTAATCTGCTAGTATTTGCATGATTTTATCTTGGTTGCGATCTAAAGCACCTTCGATCATTCTTAATCGCTCTTTATCGCCATGACGAACGCCAATCGAGATATTCCAATACTCTTTACCCCTTGCATTGGTCTTCTCATATTCAGGAGCTAACTTAACGACCATCGGCACAGATGAATTTTTAGCAAAATAACCTCCGATAGGTCCCCATGCAACAGCTACATCGATTACACCACTAGCCAAGTCATCTATCATCTCACTTGGTTTTTTATTTAAGTCACGTTGAATACGATAAGGCTTAGCATTTCCGATAATACCATTATCGTTAAGAGGTACAGTTGCAGGTGACTTGTCTGTAACTCCCACCAAACCTTTTTTCAAATCTGGCGAACTGTAATCAGCTATGTCATAACCACTATCTTTGCGCCATACAAACACATGACCTGTACGATAATAGGGTTTTGAAGTAAGTAATGGATCATAATCAGGTGGCACGCCCATAATAACGTCGCAGCGTCTTGCTTTAATAGTATTTCTTAAAAAACCAAAGCGATTAAACGCATACATAAATTTAAGTGGGACTTTCAAATCCTCTGCGATTACTGCTGCGATTTTATCTTCGAACCCTTCTTGCTTGTTATTTGAAAACGGCATATTGTCTGGATCCGTACAAACAACGAATTCATCCAATGATGGCACTCTCGCCTGTTCACCTGGCCTACCCTCATCTGGATTGAGTGGAGGGATTTCATCAATAGCAGCGGCCATTGAAACATTTGCTGCAAATAAAAAACTTGCAATCACGCCAATTTTTTGGACTTGTTTTAACATTTCGAATTCCTTTTATGATTCAGTTATGTTTATACTTTATGTGTACCATAGAGTATATACAGCGATGAAAGTTCTTGGCTTAGTTAAAACCATTAATTCTCACAATGAAATTCTAACCAATTCAGTCTTAGATGTATACTCATCTGTATATTTGATTTATCAATGATAGTTTTATATAAACAAACACCCCGCCGAAGCGGGGTGTTCTTTTGCATTACTAAACTAATTTAACTTAAATTTAGTTAGGAACTAAATTATAGGCTAAATACTGATAGTGCACCGCCGCCAGGAGCAGCGTTGTATTTCACTAGTTCAGCATAACCACCAGCAGCACCAAGTGCGTCTGTTGAGTTAGTCAAACCAAGGTTCATCGCAACACCAGCCCAGCCACCGATACCTGATAGCACGCCAACGTATTGTTTACCTTTATGACCATATGTGAATGCGTTACCAATCACGCCAGAACCAACTTGGAATTTCCATAGTTCTTTACCTGATGTAGCATCCAATGCTTTGAACCAACGATCAAGAGTACCGTAGAACACTAGGTTTGAAGCAGTTGTTAAAGCACCACCCCAAGCTGAGAATTTCTCTTTGTTATACCATACTTTTTTGTTGGTCATTGGGTTGTAAGCAGCAAAACCACCCATCACACCATCTGGACCTGGGAACATTGTTAATGTCGCACCAACCCATGGTTGACCAGCAACATATTTAGACTCAACTGGCTCGTATGTCATACATACGTGGTTTAGTGGAGAATAAATCAAACCAGTTTTTGGTGAGTACGCAGCTGGTTGTTGGTCTTTAGTACCCAATGCAGCTGGGCAGATGCCTTTAGCATTGTAGTCTTGGTGAGTTGAAGCTGATGCCAATTTTTGTGGAACACCAGTTTTCATATCAACGTGTGTTGCCCAGTTAACAAATGGATGCACTTTCTCAGCAGCGATTAATGAACCATCGTTTGCATCGAATGTGTATGCAAAACCGTTACGGTCATGGTGCCATGCGTATGTTTTGCCACCTTTGTCAAATAGGATCACTTCGTTAATACCATCATAATCCCACTCATCGTGTGGAGTCATTTGGTAGCCCCATTTAGCCATACCTGTGTCTAAGTCACGTGCAAAAATAGTCATTGACCATTTGTTGTCACCTGGACGTACGTCTGGGTTCCAAACAGATGGGTTACCTGTACCGTAGTACACTAGGTTTGTACGTGCATCATATGGCCACCAGCCCCATACAGAACCACCACCATGTTGCCAACCATCTTTAACTGCTTGTGGTTTTAACCATGTGCGAACACCAAGGTCTTTTTCACCGATTTTGATTTCGCCTTCTTTAAGTGCTTCGAATGAACCACCTTCTGTGTTACCACCGTTGATGTCTTTGTATACTGACAAAGCGCTCCATTGTGGGTTAGCAGAGTTGAAACCTTCACCGATTAATACTTCTGAGTCAGGACCAGTTGAGTAAGCTTTCCATGCTAATGAACCATCTTTAGCATTGTATGCTGCGATAAAGCAACGTACGCCAAACTCAGCACCAGAACAACCTGTCAATACTTTGTCTTTGATCACGTGTGGTGCGTTTGTGTTTGTAGCACCAACTTTAGGATCGTTTACAAGTGTAGACCATTGTTTTGCACCTGTTTTAGCGTCTAAAGCAACCAAGTTACCATCGTTTTGTTGTAGGTAAATTTTACCATCGCCATAACCAAGACCACGGTTAACGTTATCGCAGCAAAGAACTGCTTGAACTGATGGGTCTTGTTTAGGGAAGTATGACCATACGATTTTTTGATTGTCGTTTAAGTCAAGTGCGTATACGTTATTTGGGAATGCTGTATGTACATACATCATGTTGCCAATAACTAGTGGAGCACCTTCGTGACCACGGTTAACACCAGTAGCGAATGTCCAAGCAGCTTTAAGGTTTTTTACGTTACCTTTATTGATTTGTGCTAGTGAGCTGTAGCCTTGGTTGTTGTGCTGACCGCGTGGGTGTGCCCAGTTGTTAGCATCTTTCATTGCCGCTTCTTGGTCTGCAGCAGCTGAAGCCACCATTGGCATTGCCATTGATGCTGCTACTAAGCCTAAAGCTAGCTTAATTTTATTTACTTGCATGTTGATCTCCAAAGTTAATTACTAAGGGTTTTAAATATAAGCATTCTTAAATCTTTACGCTTCTTTAGTAAAAAGGATGAAACCTATATACTAATTACCGCAGACTTAAAAAAACTTTTTGTTCACATTTACATGTGAGGATTGCAATATAAAACAAATAATTTCCAATTGCAACACTTTGGTTACAATTTATTTACAATTTTCAAAAAAAATTATTTTATTTGTACTGCAAAAAGTGAAATTCGTATATAAATCAACTAGAAAGAAGTATTTTAGAAATGTGTCAGCCTACTTACAATTTATATCCTGAAATTACACCTTATCACCATAACTGGTTAAAAGTGGATGATATTCATGAGATCTACTATGAAGAATGTGGCAATCCCAGTGGTCATCCCATTGTCTTTCTTCATGGTGGTCCAGGTAGTGGATGCAACCCAGGACAACGCCGTTTTTTTGATCCAGCCTATTATCGCATTATCTTACTTGACCAAAGAGGATGTAACAGAAGTCGACCACAAGGCGGACTCTCGCATAACACCACACAACACCTTGTCAACGATCTGGAAGCGCTGCGTTTACACTTAAAGATAGATAAATGGCATGTTTTTGGCGGCTCATGGGGCAGTACGCTTGCACTCAGCTATGCCACTCAATACCCAGATCGCGTTACGTCGTTAAGCTTGCGTGGTATTTTTTTAAGCAGGCCTTCTGAGTTGAACTGGTTTCTTGGCGATATTCAACATTTTTATCCAGATGTATGGCAAACACTACTTGAATACCTGCCTTCAGACGAGCGCGGTGATGTTTTAACTGCATTCGAGCAACGTATTGCTTCTGACGACATCACTATTAGCCATGCAGCAGCAACCGCGTGGAACAACTACGAAAGCAGCATCATGCGATTAGAACAAGCTGCCCCAGATACTGCAACTCGGGCCAAAAGCCCTGCAACATTATCAAAAGAGGAACAAATGGCAGATGTTGCACGAGCACGCGTGCAAATCCACTATATTCGCAACCAATGTTTTATTGATGGTGATAGCCTTTTAAAAGCAAGCACTAAACTCTGTAGCATCCCCACGACTATCGTTCAAGGACGCTACGATATGGTATGCCCACCTCAGACATCTTGGCTGCTTTCGAAAGCAATGCCCCATGCAGAATATATCATCATACAAAATGCTGGTCATTCAGCTATGGAACCTGGTGTCGTTTCCGCACTTATTGCTAGTACAGAAAAGTTTAAGTCTCTGTAAAATTGAGCCAGCTAAATTAGAGACAAGCGTAAACAAATATAGCAGCCATGGTCAAGCAAAACGACAAAAAAAGCCTGAAAAGATTTCTGATAGAGCATCCTGTTATCAGCAAACCGCTAGTTGTCTATTCTGAAAAGGAATATGACACGCTGCTCTTTGTTATTAGAGAAACGCTTGCTGGCTTTGCAAGGCACAATATTTTAGGTATGTCAGCATCTCTATCTTTCTACGCTTTGTTTGCGTTGATTCCACTCGTGCTACTTATTTTTTACCTATTGAGCCATCTTGTCTTTTCATCTGATTACGCCATCGTAAAACTAGCTATCTTAACGAGTAATATTATGCCTGACTTCAGTGGCAAAATTATGACTGAAGTCTACAAAGCATCTAACTCCAAGGCCGCTTGGGGAGCTGTAGGTTTGTTCGTACTCCTTTGGACCATTACGCCTTTAGCAAGAGCTATGCGTTCGTCCTTTTACAGCATTTCTTCAATTGAAGAAATACCATCTTTTTTCAAGGGAAAGCTGACTGACATTATTTCAGTACTGGGCATTTTATTACTGTTTTTTGCATTCACGGCAGCTGGTTTTATTGTCGAAGAAATCATCAAATTTTTAGCGACCCATTTACCAAAAAACATTTTGAGCTATGTTGGGGGCAGCATCACATTAGCAATCACAACGTCTCTTATCGCGATTTTTTACAAGCTCTTTTTCCCTATGCGAGTAGCTGCTCGCCATATTTTCATCGGCGCCTTATTGACAGCATTATTATGGGTGCTGATGCGCCCAGCATTTGGTTTATTCTTAACCATTAATCAAAATTTTGGCGCAGTGTTCGGCAGCATGAAAAACATGTTTGTATCCATCACTTGGCTATACGTAAATTTTGCTGTCTTTTTGCTTGGTTCAGTACTCATTGCTACACTGAGAAAGCAAGATGTATTGTTACTTAAAGGGCTGTTCGGCAAAACACCAGATAAGCATAACTACATTGAAGCATTGATGCAGCGCTATGGCATGGTTTTACATCAAAATGAGACTGTTTTTAAAGTTGGCAATTCCGATCACAACCTATATTATCTAGTATCTGGGGAGGTGCATTTAAGCAGTGAACATGGCATCATTAGAAAGGTAACTGCAGGAAATTATTTTGGAGAAACAGCTATTCTGACAAAACAGCCAAGCACAACAAATGCAATTGTTTCTTCTGACGAGGCACGTATTATTGTTATTCACGCTGAAAATATAGACGCCATGCTGACTGATAATCCCAAAGTTGCAATGCATCTATTAAAGCGTCTAGCAGAAAGATTAGAGAAAAATAGTTTTTAGCTTTACCTTACAGAATATGAGCAACCTATCACAACCAAGTCAACACGAAACGCAACAGTTAATTAGTCAACTCAATAGTGGACAGCTTGCTGATGCAGAGGTAACTGCAAAGCGACTTATAAGTAAGCACCCAAACGCATTTATTTTGCATCATGTACTAGCACTGGCATTGGATGGTCAGCAAAAATTTGCAGAAGCTATCGATAGTTATGAACAAGCAATTAAGTTGGATGCAAAAAAACCTGACTTATATTTCAATTTAGGCTTTGCTTACACAAATACAAACCAGTTCGAGTTAGCTATCTCTAGCTATCAAAATGCTATCAAGCTTAATCCAAGATTTTTTGAAGCATTTGGCAATCTAGGTACAGTGTACCAAAGACTTGGGCAGCTTGATGAAGCAATCAGCAGCTACCAAAAAGGCTTGGCAATTAACCCACAAGACGCACGAGGCTATTTCAACCTTGGCACAGTGCTAAGAGACAAAGGAAATTTAGTCGATGCCATCGCCAGCTATAAAAACGCTATTGCGTTATTCCCTAACTATACTGACGCTTATAACAATTTAGGTGAAACATTACGCGATTCTGGCGATATGGATGCAGCCGTTAAAAACTATCAGGAAGCCTTAGCGCGAAACCCTAATCATCCAAATGCCAACTACAATATGGGAGAGTTTTTATATTTAGCAAAAAAATATAGTGAAGCAGCTAATTTTTTTGAACGTTCACAACTGGATGATTGGCAGGCGCGTCAAATGTATTGTCTATACAAAGCAGAACGCTATGAAGATTTTAAAACAACGCTGGACAATGTTGTACGTTATACGCGTCATACCTCACCTTTTATTGCTACACTGTCAACACACTATGCGATTAATTTCAATCAGAAAAACCCTTACAATTTTTGCAAAAATGGCTGTGACCATGTCTATCAAAAAAGCATTCATGAGTTGGCGGAACCTAACAGTCCGCTTCTGAAACAACTATTGTATGATATTGAACATGCTGACATTGCTGAACGTGTGCAAGGCATGTTGAATTACGGTAAGCAGTCTGCTGGTAATCTATTCAAACGACCTGAAGCTTCTTTTAGAAAACTTGCGGACCTTGTCAAGCAAGAATTCAGAAATTACAAAGCGCACTTTGCTTCTTCTGATTGTGAATTAATCAAGTCCTTCCCTGAATCACTGGAGTTTACAAGTTCTTGGTATGTAATTATGCAGAAAGGCGGTAATTTAAGCTCTCATATTCATGAAATTGGCTGGATCAGCGGTGCCGTCTATCTTTCGATACCACAGAGTGATGGTAAAGAAGGAGCATTTGAATACGGCACCCATGGCGACAATTACCCGATAATAGCGCCGCATACTGAACAAGACTTCCCAGTGGCACATACGCTACCTAAAGTTGGAGACATTGTACTGTTTCCCTCATCTCTGTTCCATCGCACCATCCCTTTTCAGACAGATGAAAAGCGCATCTGTATTGCATTTGACTTAAAACCAAGTATAAATCAGAATTAGCCTCAAGCACTAACCTGTTGGCGTAACAAGCCATTAGTAAGCATCTAGTTATAGTGCTTACTTTATTTCAAGCGTATACTAATTTACATTAAATTTTGCGATAGTTTTTAAGTCACAAGATGCAAAGCAACAAAACATAGGATGAATTAATGATAGACCAGCAGTTACTTAACCACAGTTCAATTTTGGTAGTAGATGACCAATCTACTAGTAGAACCATACTGTCGCATGTTGTCAGAAGTATTAATCCTAAAATTCAAATAATAGAGAAAGATGACCCAGAAAAAGCACTCGAGTGGGCAACACAACATGTTGCGGATCTTGTTTTCGTTGATTATGTAATGCCAGAAATGAATGGTGTTGACTTTACGAGTCTTCTCAAAGCCATTCCAAACTATGAAAATGTGCCGGTCATCATGATTACGATTATGAGGGACTCAGAAACGCGCTATGCTACTTTAGATGCTGGAGTAGCGGACTTTCTAAGTAAACCTGTAGATGTTTATGAGTGTACTGCAAGAAGCAAAAATCTATTAACCATGCGCCAACAACAATTAAAACTGCAAAGCCGTGGCGACTTATTAGAACAAAAAGTCAAACTAGCTACGGCTGAAATCAGTGCCAGAGAAAAAGAAACCCTCATGCGGTTGGCTCGTGCAGGAGAGCATAAAGACTCTGAAACTGCCACACACCTCAAACGCATGTCTTTATATAGCAAGGCTATCGCAGAAGCACTAGGATTTACAGAGGAAGATGCCGAAGTTATTGAGTTATCGGCGCCGCTACATGATATTGGTAAAATTGGCATACCAGACCATATTCTACTCAAAACTGGCCCGCTAACAGAAGAAGAAAAAACGATTATGCGTAAACACCCTGTCATTGGTTATGAAATTTTGCAAAATAGCCCATCAAAATATTTGCAGATGGGCGGGGAGATTGCACTCGCTCATCATGAGCGTTACGATGGCTTAGGTTACCCTTATCAGCTCAGAGGCAGCCAAATACCACTATCCGCTAGGATTGTAGCCATAGCCGATGTTTTGGATGCACTAACAACCAAACGCCCATACAAAGAAGCATGGTCAATGGATAGAGCATTTGCATATTTAGAGTCTGAAAGTGGCAAACACTTCGACCCTGATTTGGTGAGTATTACTTTTTCGATTCGCAAAACAATTGAAGCTATATTTGACAACCAAGGCATAAAGCTGCATTAGGTAACAGTGCGAACATGGCCGTTAGTAATATTCGAAGCGCATCCAAATTCAAACAAACAGTTTTGATTATTGATGATCAACCAACAGTATTGTCAATTCATGCAGCCATCATTAAATCACTCAAGCTAAACCTTAATGTTGTAACGATGACGAACCCAGTCGAAGCACTGAGCTGGATGAGTAAGCGCCAAGTAGATTTAATTGTGACAGATTTTAGAATGATGAATATGAATGGTATGGAATTTGTCGAAACAATTAATAGGACAAATTCGGCTGGTCCTAAGCCAATTATTGTCATATCCGTACTAAAAGACAAGAGTCTGCATAAAGAGCTCATCGCAGCTGGCGCCTCCGCTTGCCTTACAAAACCAGTAAATCCCACTAGCTTGGCAAATATGGCGTATTTTTTGCTTGATCGTAGCAAGCAATTCTACGACCATAAATATCTAGAAATACAATAATATGCTATTAACAATAAAGAATTGGTATAAAGAAGCACAATCACATTGCGACAAGATAGAGTTGGAGCAAGGTCTGACAAGGCTGGCTATCGGTGCTTTTTTTACTATTTATTTGCTAGTTTCATTCATTAATAATCCTCATTTTACACAAAGTGAAGTAGCTGGATTTTATTGTTTGATTGTATTTGATTTTTTTGCCGCCATATTATTTCTTGTCATCAGCAAAGCGAGAGCGCCTTCTCGGAATAGAAGATTATTGGGCAATTGGCTTGATGTTGTTGGGACATCTGTTTTCTTATCTCTTGCAGGGGACATCGCTGTTGTATTGATAGGTGTATACCTATGGGTAACGTTCGGAAATGGATTTCGCTTCGGTATCAAATATTTATATCACTCCCAGATTATCAGCATCATCGGTTTTATATTTGCAACACAAGTCAACCCCTTTTGGGCCAAACACCAGCCAATTGTTGCAGGTTTTATTTTAATGCTGGTAGCACTACCTATATATGTTGGCAAGCTAATTACGCGTTTACATGAAGAAAAATTAAGAGCTGAACTAGCTAGTGCACGGGCCGAAGAAGCAAATTCAGCTAAAACTAGATTTGTCGCCAATATGAGTCATGAAATTCGCACTCCTCTAAATTGCATTATAGGTATTAGCACCCTGTTCAGAAGCACGCCATTAAACAGCGATCAACTAGATTTACTTAAAACACTTGAGAGCTCATCTAAGTTGCTTTTGTCATTACTGAATAATGTTTTGGATTTCACTAAAATTGAAGAAAGAAAACTACATATAGAGAATGCACCGCTTTCTATTGATGAAACAATTAACGACACAGTCGAAATATTTAAAGTACAAGGTCAATCAAAAAATATACAGCTTATTGGCAATACTTCCAAAAAGCTTACGACCATCAAAGGAGACACTGTCGTTTTACACCAAGTATTGGCTAACTTAATGGGCAACGCAATTAAGTTTACAGAACAAGGCAGTGTAACACTATCAGCGACATTACTAGAAGATTTTGAGACGCAATCTAAAATCAGGTTTGAGGTAGCTGATACAGGTGTTGGAATCCCGAAAGATAAACAAGAAAAAGTGTTTGAAAGCTTCACGCAAGCAGATGCCAGTACTACCAGAAAATTTGGTGGTAGCGGGTTGGGCCTAACAATTGCAAAAGACATGGTTGAAGCAATGGGAGGCGAGCTTAAATTTGAAAGCACCGAAGGCGTTGGTACTCGGTTCTGGTTTGATTTGCTACTCGACAAAGACTTCACCAGCATCACCAGCATCACGCCCACTTTACCAGTTATAAGTAATGAAATTAGATCGCTGGAAATTACGCCACTCAATATTCTAGTCTGTGAAGATGAAGTCACTAATCAAAAAATCATTACACGACTACTTTCACTGCCTGGACACAATGTAAATGTCGTTGATAGCAGCGAAGACATGCTTGATACACTAGAAACTAACAAATTCGATTTAGTCATCACTGACTTGAACATGGCAGGAATGAACGGCATCGACGCAATTAAACTCTACCGATTTACCCAACCTACTGACAAAACTACCCGCTTTCTTTTATTTACAGCAGACGTTACGTTGCCTACTAAACAAGCGGCTATTGATGCAGGATTTGATGGTGTATTAACAAAACCAATCGAAGCAACTTCGTTGTTCAAGTCAATTGAAAAAATACTGGCGCTTCCTCCTGACACTGCAGAGTCATGGATGAACTCTGCATTTAACTCAAGCAAGCCAATTGAGGTCGTCAGTGACTTGTCTGAAGACAACGTCTCATTGGATATAAAAACATTGCAAGATCTCGAAAAAATTGGTTCAGGTGATGACTTGTTTATGCATCGACTCTTGAAAAACTACCTTGCTGACTCCTTGAAAATGATTAAAAACATTTCACATGCGGTGCAGAAAAAGCATTTTGGCGAATTACAGGACCACTGCCATGCCCTCAAAGGAAATAGCCTCAGTGTAGGTGCGTTGCAATTGGCAAGCTCTGTAGAAGCGCTAAGTAAAATTAGCGGTTCTACCAATACGAATGAATCTAATATATTGCTTGAAACTGTTAATTCAGACTTCTCAAAACTGACAATAGCCATCGAGGACTATCTGAGAAGGCCTGATGTGGCAACCAAGTAATATTATGCTGTTTGCCTATCAGTAATTGGTGCAACATCTGTGTTTGCTTTCGTATTCTGAGCTCTAACCAATCGCTCCATCACTTTTAAATTACGCTCCTCCAGATTTAAAGCAGCGTCGACCCACGTAAGCGTAATATCATATAACTCCTCGTACTTTAATGGATTAACGCGCTGAGTTGCACGTGTTATAGCCTGATTTGAGTTTAATGACTTGTGATTCTTTTTTATCCAATTATTCATTGCAAACTCACCCTGGCCATCCTCTGCCAGCACATCTACTATACCCATTCTATATAACTCTTCTCCCGTATATGTTCTACCAGACCGCACCAACTTTTCAGCTTCTGGTAATCCAATTTTACGAGATAAAAAACTTAAAGCTCCCATACCCGGAAACAAATTAAAGAGTATTTCCGGCAAGCCCATCACAGAACTCTTCTCTGCAACCATAATGTGCGCTGACAGTGCAGCTTCAAAGCCACCACCCATCGCCTGCCCTTGAACAAGGGCAATTGTCGTAATTGGCGCCTGCATTTCATAAAAGGTCCAGACATTGTCAATGCATAACGTTGCGTATTCAAGCAAGCTATCTCTATCTTTAGCTAAAATTAATTGCTTAAAAATAGAAAGGTCACCACCTAAATTGTAAATACCACTTATACTAGATGAAAACACGTGATAATTAATTTGTCTTGTTTTACCTTTTTCAGTGATTACGCCATTATTTTTGCGAATTTGCTTCTGATGATGGAGCAGTTCTGATAAGCATACTTTATTAAAACAAGGCCTCGGTGTTGGGTGCATAATTGACCAAACCACACCATATTCATCATCAAACCTTGTATCTATTTGTTCATATTGTGTGTTATTGAGTTGATTAAAATCAACGATAGCATTCATGATAAGCTCCTAAAATAATGGTTACGAATAAAATAGTTTCTTTTTCTTAGCTCTTCTTTGTTCACACGTAGATTTCATTACTTCATCTAAATGCAACCAGAAATTAGGCTTAACACAACAAAATACTATACACCCATATAATGGCAAGCTATTGATATTATTATGTTATTCTTAAAGCCTAACAATTAAGTTATATAAATTCGAATTTATATAATAAAAATACTACTCCTATTTCATTTGTTTAAGTACTTATATAACTATTAGGTCTAATCATCCTCTTGAATCTGTAATTTTTCTTATTTATAAATAGTGTTTAATGTCCGTTACTTAACAAACTCAGCATCAACATCTAAGCGAAAAAAAAACGGCTTACAAATGTAAGCCGTTCTACCTATAGGTTAATTGCTCTATGTCGAGGCTGGTTGCGGAGATGATTTTCTACCTGGCGCTGCTGGCGGTATATAACCAGAAATTCGGCATAACCGTCCTTCAATCGCTACACCGTTTTCAAAGTTAGTTACACTGCAGCTCGAAACTGCCTTGTTTGTTTCTAGCTCCGCGATAGAGTCATGTACCTGCTTTAAGGAAATTCCAGTACTTTTTGCAATTTCACGATCCAATTTTTGCCCGTGCTTTTTAAGATAGTCGAGTACCAATTTTGTAGTCAATTCATGCTCCTCTAATAATAATTGTTATATAAAAACAAAATTACATTGCTTTTAAATTTGGTGGCCCCCCCGTGAGTCGAACACGGCACCAACGGATTATGAGTCCGCTGCTCTAACCAAGCATGAGCTAGAGGGCCATAAACTTTTTAAAATCTAATCTTGACCTGTCTCAAGGAAGCTTTTTAATCGCTCAGAACGGGTTGGATGACGCAGCTTTCTCAATGCCTTTGCTTCAATCTGACGAATCCGTTCACGTGTAACATCAAATTGCTTACCAACCTCCTCTAGTGTGTGATCGGTATTCATCTCAATACCAAATCGCATTCTGAGAACTTTTGCCTCGCGTGGCGTTAATGATTCTAACACCTCCGATGTCGCATCGCGCAAACTACCATACACAGCGGCATCCATTGGTGCTAGTGTCGTCGTGTCTTCAATAAAGTCACCTAAATGAGAATCCTCATCATCGCCTATTGGTGTTTCCATAGAGATTGGCTCTTTACTGATTTTCAAAATTTTTCTAATTTTGTCCTCAGGCATCTCCATCTTCTCTGCCAATAATGCCGGATCTGGCTCTACCCCTGACTCTTGTAGTATCTGGCGGCTAATACGGTTCATCTTATTAATTGTTTCTATCATGTGTACCGGGATACGAATTGTTCGCGCCTGATCCGCAATAGACCTTGTTATCGCCTGCCGAATCCACCATGTCGCATAAGTAGAAAATTTGAACCCGCGGCGATATTCAAACTTATCAACTGCTTTCATTAAGCCAATATTGCCTTCTTGAATTAAATCAAGGAACTGTAAACCACGATTGGTGTATTTTTTTGCGATAGAAATCACCAAACGTAGATTAGCCTCAATCATTTCACGCTTTGCCCTACGCGCTCTTGCTTCACCCGTAGTCATTTGCTTATTAATATCTTTCAGTTCTTTAATAGGCAAACCAATTTTTTCTTGTAGTGCAATTAGGCGGTCTTGCTGATCAATCACTGAGTCTCTGTATCGACTTAATACTTCTGTATAAGGCTCATTTTTAGCAAGTTCTTGATCTAACCACGCTAGGTTAATCTCATTGCCGACGAAGCTCTTAATAAAGTATTGGCGTGACATTCCAGATTTGTTGACGCAAAACTCTAAAATTTTTCTTTCGTGCGTACGCACGTCTTGCACTAGCTCGCGCACTTGCCCACATAAAATCTCAACTTGCTTGGCAGAAAAGCGGAATACCATTAGCTCTTGCAATACCGTTTGGTGCAATGCTTTGTACTCTGCATCCTGAGAGCCTCTGCTCATCCGAATTTCATTCATCTTGGCATTCGTTTCACGAATGACAGCAAATCGCGCCAAAACCTCTTCTCTTAAGCGTGACAAAGCCTCTTTGGAAATTGCATCAGCCTTAGCCTCTGCCTCCTCAGCCGACTCATCATCATCGTCGTCACCCTCATCATCATCGTCAGATATCTTATCTGAGGCAGAATCAGTTTCGAAGTTTTTATCTAAACCAATATCGTTATCGATCAGTCCATCAACTAACTCTTCAACACTGATTTCATCATTCTCAACACGGTCAACAATTGCAAGCAACTCACTAATCGTTGTCGGGCATGCAGCGATTGCCTGCACCATATGTTTCAAACCGTCTTCAATACGACGCGCGATTTCAATTTCGCTCTCACGAGTCAGCAAATCTACTGTACCCATTTCACGCATGTACATACGAACCGGATCGGTCGTGCGTCCAAACTCTGAATCAACAGTCGCTAACGCTTGTTCCGCTTCT
>JBLLNR010000031.1:0-13586 GCA_048058875.1 Methylotenera sp.
AGCGTCCAGGGCGACAAATAAGTTTCCAGGATGGACTTTACAAAATGCCTGAAAGTGAAGCGGATTTAGTCAACTCAGTCCTCCAAAATAACGTGTTTCTACAAGCAAAGTCGAAAGAAATTGAGGCCCAAACATTTGTTGAAAAAGCGAGCATCAGTGCGCGGTATCCCTCCTTATATCTAGAATCAGGCGCTTCTTGGAATGAAAATATAGATGGCGTTTCTGGTCGTAATAGTGATGCTTTTATTATGTTAAGAATGCGTTACGACCTCTACAAGGGAGGGGCAGATCGAGCAAATGAAAGAGTCGCTAAGCTTCAAACCCAGTCATTAAAATATGAGCTTGATGACGTATACCGTGATATTAAAAACGAAGCGGCTCAAGTTTGGTATAGTTATCAATCAAATGCGAAACGTGTGGATTTTTTACAGGACTATGTTGAATCTGCGCAAACGACAAAGAAAGCCTATGCGCAACAATTCAATATAGGTCAGCGAAGTCTGATCGACTTACTGGATGCAGAAAGCGAATTGCTTCGCGCCAAAGATCAATTGCATGAAGCAAGGCGATCTTTAGGCTTGTCGAAGTTTCAAATACTCCATTTGCAAAGCCGGTTATTGGCGAGTTTGCAGTTGGAACATGCAGGGGAATAAAAGGATGCCTGAGTCACACTCCACAGACGATATTATTCATGCTTTATCGAGTTCTGATGCTGGACTTGCCCGAGTGACTGAGGATCTGATTGCTGTTTTGGTCAGAAAGGGGACGATTTTATTCACCGACCTTCCTGAAACTGTTCAAACGAAGTTGCTTGCGCGGGAAGCGCTACGATCACAATTGGGTGAGCAGTCCGTTTCACCTTTATCAGATGATGAAACCTTATAGTGGCAGTTATTGCTTGCTTAGCTGATGGTGATGTCATTGAGATTGCTAGTTAATCCGATCGCAGTGCCTTGATCGCTGTTCATGAATGTCAGAGCCTCAGCTTGAGAGGGGGTGGCTGTTAACTCTTGGCTTGCTGCAGGGGAGTCAAACTTAGAGAGTACACTTTCAGAGCGGCTATCTTCGATAAGGTCATTAAGCGCAAGTGTTCCAGTGCTTTCATTTGCAGCAGAAAACACCGGAGTGTCAGTGCCTTGAATCGGAATATGAATCGTTTGTTTTGTGCCATCAAAGGTAAATACATCAAAGCTATCAATGCGTGTTTGACCCTGACTAATCATGTTGTCGGATGCAAACTCAGTGTTTACTGAATAGAGCCAGTTGCCTTGCGTGTCTATTTCGGCAATGCCAAAGCCTAAAGAAGACTTAATGCCCGAATGTGCCTGAAATGATGACTCGCCAAAGTCGGGGTCGTTTATTGTCAGGCTGCCTTGAGTGAACAGTTCAGTTTCCAAGTCTAAGGCTGAAAAGTTTTTGCCCGCTAAAATGGGGTTGTCATCGGTACCGTCAATGTTAATCTGAATCAGCTGTTTGGTGCCATCCAGTGTTTTGATGGTAAATAAATCAACAAGTTTTTCGCCAGATTTAAGTCCCTGAACTGCATCGGCATAATTATTTAGCGTGTAGGTCCAATCACCTTGGGCGTTTATTTCAGCTGTTCCGAAGCTGCCTGTTATATCAAAGTTAGTATTAAACCGGGCTTCGCCACTATCTATATCTGAAATGGCCAGCTTGCCACTCACGCTCGGAAGAGCGGTATTGTCTAGTTCAGTTACTTCAGTCGCCTGTATGTTTCTGCTTTTGACGCCTGAAATAACGGCTTGATCATTTGAACCATTGATCTGTATGGTGAGTTGAGCAGTGTTTCCAAAGCCGATATCAATTTCGATGTTGTCATTTAAAGAAGAGCCAGCCGCCAAAGATTGCACATCATCATGCTGATTGTCTAAGTTGTAGACCCAGTGGCCAGAACTATCTATTGATAGGGTTCCAAAATCAGCTTCTATTGATTGAGCCTGATGGTTAGTCGTGATGCTAATCGTGCCTTCTGCTTGCGTGATGAAATCTTCACTGGCTGAAGCGGAATACTGAGAGGAAGCGTTTTGGCTGAAATGGTTTTCTGAGCCTTCGTTGCTAAATGAATCATCATTTCGTGTTATTTGTTCTTCAGCTTTGTTCTCGGAAATGCTCGAATCTATTTCGCTTCGATAGTGAAAATCGATGGCATCTTCTTCCAAAAGAATAGGTGTAGGGCTGGTTTTATCGTTATTGGGAGGAGGAGTTTGCGAGCTTGGACCAGACTGGGTGGCTTCCAAGGAGGCAAAGTCGAAGTTCTCATCACTAAGGAGGGCATCTTGAATAGCTTGTATTTCTAATAATATGTTTTCAGGTATTGCCTGGCTATCTGCTTTATCAAGATGGCTCAGTTCTTTTCCCAAGGGGCTTTCTACCAAGGGTGAGAAAATTGTCGTACTCTGATTGTTGAACAAAGTTAAATTCGAAATAGTCGCCATAGCCTTTCCAATACACGAAACAACGTTTAAGTGAATAATAGTATCAGAATTAAAATCTAAAAAGGAAAGGAGGGCCTTAATTGGAGAAGATTTTGCAGAAGATCACATTTTGAGCAAGATGCTCGTACATAAAAAAAGCCCAATCAAAGGCTGATTGGGCTTTTGGGTGTTTTGGGCTGCGAAAAGTGCAAGCCCAAAACAGTTCGCTGGTGACTTATAGCGAGTAGTACATTTCGAACTCAAGTGGGTGAGTTGTCATGTTGATGCGCTCGACATCGCCACGCTTAAGATCGATAAAGGCAGCAATCATGTCTTCAGAGAAAACACCACCGCGAGTTAAGAACTCGTGGTCCGCTTCTAAAGCATTCAATGCTTGCTCTAACGTGTTTGCAACAGTTGGGATCGCTTTAGCTTCTTCTGCTGGAAGATCGTATAAATCTTTATCTGCTGGATCGCCAGGGTGGATCTTGTTCTGGATGCCGTCAAGGCCAGCCATCATCATAGCTGAGAATGCAAGATATGGGTTAGCTGTTGGATCAGGGAATCGAGCTTCAAGACGACGCGCTTTTGCACTGTTTACGTATGGAATACGGATTGATGCTGAACGGTTACGCGCAGAGTATGCAAGCATAACCGGTGCTTCAAAACCAGGAACTAAACGCTTGTAAGAGTTAGTTGAAGGGTTAGTGAATGCGTTTAAAGCGCGAGCATGCTTGATGATACCGCCAATGTAGAATAAGCACTCATCTGAAAGTCCTGCATAGCCGTCACCTGCCATGATGTTAACGCCATCTTTGGATAGAGACTGGTGAACGTGCATACCAGAACCGTTATCGCCAACCACTGGCTTAGGCATGAATGTCGCTGTTTTGCCATAAGCATGTGCCACGTTGTGTACACAGTACTTAAGAATCTGAACTTCATCCGCTTTCTTAACAAGTGTGTTGGCGCCAACACCAATTTCACACTGACCTGCCGTTGCAACTTCGTGGTGATGAACCTCAATTTCTAGGCCCATTGCTTCCATAGCGCCACACATTGCAGCACGTAACTCGTGAAGTGAGTCAACGGGAGGAACGGGGAAGTAACCGCCTTTGATAAATGGACGGTGACCTGTGTTACCGCCTTCAATTGCTTTTTTGCTGCTCCATGCTGCTTCTTCAGAGTTGATTTCGTAGCTAACGCCGCTCATGTCTGCGTGCCACTTAACATCGTCAAATACAAAGAACTCTGGCTCAGGGCCGAAAAGAGCCTTATCAGCAATACCCGTAGACTTTAAGTATTCTTCAGCGCGAAGTGCAACAGAGCGAGGGTCGCGGTCATAGCCTTGCATGGTTGAAGGCTCAACAATGTTACAACGAAGGATAACGGTGCTTTCTTCGGTGAAAGGATCCATTACCGACGTGCTGTCGTCAGGCATAAGGATCATGTCTGAGTCATTAATGCCTTTCCAGCCACTGATAGATGAACCGTCAAACATTTTACCTTCTTCAAAGAAGTCTTCATCAACGATAGCAGCTGGAATAGTAACGTGCTGTTCTTTACCGATGGTGTCTGTGAAACGAAGATCAACCCAAACGGCATCGTTTTCTTTGATCAGACCGATAGTTTTCTCTGACATTCTAAATTCTCCATAGTGGATAAGTGTTTGAAACAAGTTTCGTTGTCTCATTATTTTAATCAAGCTGAGGCTGTTCAGCGCTGCGGCTTATTTTATGTAACGAGCTAGGCTGGCGAATGTCCTTGAAGGCATCAAAGAAAATAAGATTTTGCTTTGATGAGAAGCCTTTAAATGACAATGAAGCTTGCCCGTAAAGGAAAAAAAGCGAGAATAGCATGACTATCTCGAATATTCCCTAACTATTTTGTTTGTCCATGAGACAAGAAAAAGTACGCTTAACGTGTTTTTTATAAAGCAAATTGGTTGCCAACTTTGCTTTGCTCGTAAGTGCCTGAAATGTAAGCTCTAAATTTGAGACGAGAGCCTGAGCCTAACAATTTGTGCGTCATAGTGGTGCGCCTTGTCTTTTGGCGCTTCATTGTGGTGCATTTGTAGTTGGTTTATGTGAAAATCTGTCGTCCTTGCAGTTCGTTATGGTCTGAAAAAAGGCGTTCTCAGCCTTGTTACATAAATAATTGTAGTTATTTGCAAAATCTTGCGTATTTAGATTCTAAACTCTATGGCTTCCTGTATAATTCGCGTCCACTTTTAACCCAGTTTTTTCTTTTAATCCCTGTTGTTTAGGGAGATAGGTAGACAGATTGTGATAGAAAATCTTAGAAATGTTGCCATTATCGCGCACGTTGATCATGGCAAAACCACCCTTGTTGATAAGTTATTGAGCCAGTCTGGCACCTTAGACAGAAAAGATCAGGGTGCAGAGCGTGTCATGGACTCCAATGATCAGGAAAAAGAGCGTGGTATTACAATCCTCGCAAAAAACACGGCTATTCGCTGGAATGATTACCGAATAAATATTGTCGACACACCTGGGCACGCTGATTTTGGTGGTGAGGTTGAGCGTGTTTTATCTATGGTCGATTCGGTTTTGCTTCTTGTTGATGCCGTTGATGGCCCGATGCCTCAAACCCGATTTGTGACTTCAAAAGCATTCGAAAAAGGCTTGAACCCGATCGTCGTGATCAACAAAGTGGATCGTCCTGGTGCAAGACCAGACTGGGTGATGGATCAAGTATTTGATTTGTTTGATCGCTTGGGGGCAACAGATGAGCAGTTAGATTTTCCGGTTATCTATGCATCGGCTCTAAATGGTGTGGCGGGTATGGAAGCGGATGATTTAGCAGAAGATATGACGCCGCTATTTGAAATGATTATCGATAAAGTACCTGTGCCGAAAGTTGACCCTGAAGGTCCTTTGCAGATGCAGGTATCGGCTTTGGATTATGATAGCTATGTGGGTGTTATCGGTATCGGTCGAATTGTTCGTGGCACGTTGTCACCTGGCCAGCAAGTTGTTATTAAAGACCTACACGGTAAAGAACGTAAAGGTAAGGTATTGAATGTTAAGGGCTATCATGGCCTTGAAAGAATTGATACGGATAAGGCGACAGCGGGTGATATTGTTTGTATTAATGGTATTGATGGCTTAAGTATTTCAGATACGCTTTGTGACCCTGAGCATGTAGAGGCCATGCCGCCACTAACGGTAGATGAGCCTACGGTCAGCATGACTTTTATGGTGAATGATTCACCCTTTGCAGGTAAAGATGGTAAGTATGTGACCTCTCGAAATATCAAAGACCGTCTTGATCAAGAGCTGATTCATAACGTAGCGTTGAGAGTAGAGCAGGGTGATACGGCTGATAAGTTTAAAGTGTCAGGTCGTGGTGAGCTGCACTTGTCAGTTTTGATTGAAACTATGCGCCGAGAAGGTTACGAGCTGGCTGTATCCCGACCGCAGGTTGTTGAAAAGATGGTTGGTGAAGAGCTTCAAGAGCCCTATGAAAATGTGGTTATCGATATTGAAGAAGATCATCAAGGTTCAGTGATGGAAGAGCTTGGTTTACGTAAAGCCGAGTTAACAAATATGGAGCCAGACGGTCGTGGTCGTGTGAAGTTAGAATTCAATGTGCCTTCGCGCGGCTTGATAGGTTTCAGAGGTCACTTTCTAACCCTAACTTCTGGTAGCGGTATCATGACGAGCGTCTTTGATCGCTATGATGCAGTGAAGTCAGGAGAGGTGGTATCCCGTCAAAACGGTGTACTGATCTCTATGATGAAGGGTAAAACGCTGGCTTATTCGCTGTTCACTTTGCAGACACGTGGTCGTTTATTCTTGGGTCATGCGACCGAAGTTTATGAAGGCCAGATTATCGGTATTCATTCTCGTGCGAACGATCTAACTGTCAACCCGACCAAAGCAAAACAGCTGACGAATATTCGTGCTGCCGGTACCGATGAGAACTTGGTATTGTCACCACCTATTAAGCAGACTCTGGAGCAAGCGCTTGAGTTTATTGAAGATGATGAGTTAGTCGAAGTAACGCCTAACCACATTCGTTTGCGTAAGAAGTTGTTGACAGAAAACGAGCGTAAGCGTGGCGTGAAGAAGTAAATATTTCACTGATAGCGTTTTAAAAACCAATCGGCGTTATGTTGATTGGTTTTTTTTTGTCTGCTTGTTTTGCCATTTATGCTGGTAAGATCCCAGAAACTAATTTTGAAAAAGTGGGTGGCTTAAAAGGAGTGATATGAAGGTTTTAGTTCAGCGGGTAAAGGAAGCTTCGGTGTCAGTAGATGGTTCGATTATCGGTCAGATTAATAGAGGTTTGTTGGTGTTTTTAGGTATAAACCAGGGGGATAATGAAGCTATCTGCGAGAAAATGCTGCAAAAGGTGTTGGCATATCGAATGTTTTCGGATGATGAAGGTCGGATGAATTTAAATGTCCAGCAGGTTGAAGGCGAGCTATTAATTGTGTCTCAATTCACTTTAGTTGCAAATACAAACAAGGGCTTGCGGCCGAGTTTCTCCAGTGCGGGCTCGCCTGATAAGAGCCGGGAGTTGTATGAAAAATTTATTTCTTTAGCAAAAAAAACGTCTGTTTCCGTCAGTGTGGGCCAATTTGGTGCAGATATGCAGGTGTCGCTTATAAATGATGGCCCGGTTACCTTCATGTTAGAGTTGTAAGAGATTTTGTAAGAATCTTTTAGATGAAATATAAAGAAAAAATATTGTAATTTTTTTATTGATGGTCTGAAAAGTATTAAAGTGCTTATTTAATAAAGTGATGTAACTGATTGTTTTATAGTAAATGAGCTGTTTATTTTTCAACAAATATTGAATATGATACGCGGCATTGAGATAAATAATCGAAAGAGTTTGATTAAAAGCTAAATACTTTGTAATGATTCTTAAGGGTAAAAAGATTTACGCAAGATGCATGCAGCAAGGCCTTGAGAGCAGTTTAGTAGGAAAGAGTAAGTTACGGAAGATGAAATTTATGTTGGAATTGCGTCACATAATTGCGAATGACATATTTCTGACATATTTTAAACGGAAGGGCGTGAAGACGCTTGCCGAGCAGAATAATAATGATAAGACCAGGTGTGATGATGCAAGTCGAACTAAATGGTCTAAAGATTGGTGAAAACCTAAAAACTTTTTAAAAACAGAAAAAAGGAAGACAAAAATGAAAAAGACCCTTATTGCTTCAGCTATCGCAGCGACTCTTGCTGGTAATGCCATGGCCGCGGACGTTACATCAGAAGCTGCTGATTTGGCCGCAAAACTTGATTCTATGCCAACTTTCTACGGAGCTGTTCAATTTGCTCATGTAAGTACAGATGACAGCACTAATACTGATCATGAATTAAAAGATAATGGTTCTACTCTTGGCTTTCTTCATGAGCATGCTATTTCTGAAGGCGTTACTGCTTTTGCAAAAGCTGAATTTGAATTTAGTGCTGATGACAAACGCACAAGTACTGGTATTAATAAGATAGATGAAGCCTATATAGGTCTTAAAGGTGACTTTGGTTCGGTTCAGGTCGGTTCTGATGAAACTGTCTATGATTGGGTTGATATGACAGACATTGATGAGATCGTTGGTTTTGGCGCTACAGTTAAATTAGATCAAGGCGATAATCTGCAATATGTGTCACCTGAAATTGCTGAAGGTATAACTTTAGGTTTAACTGCTCCTATCGATAGCGATACTAACTTTGGTGGTGCTTTGGCTGCTAAATATGCCATGGATAATTTGCAGGTAGCCTTAGCTTACGCTCTAGGTCGTGATGCTGAACCTGGTTTTGCAAAGGCTGAAGATACTCTGGGGTTAGGTGTGCATTATGATATTGATGACCTTACTTTAGTTGCACAGTATGAAACGACAAAAGATACGCAAGATGCTTGGGGTTTGTTGGGTGTGTATGCAATGGGGCAGAATAGCTTTGCTCTAGGTTATCAAATGATTTCATTTGATGCTTCGACGCTTGAAGATCAAACAGATATCTATGTTCAGGCAATGCATAACTTGTCTGACAATGCTTATTTATATCTAGAATACTTAATGCAGACTGATCTTAATGGAGCAAAAGATTCCGATCTTGATACGCTAGCAATTGGTGCAGCTTATTTATTTTAATTGAATATTATAAGGGGTAGCTAGTCTAAAAAAGGCCGATGCTTAAAGAGCGGTCTTTTTTTGTCTGAAATTTTGGCTATTTATGGGTATTTCAATGGCATATCTCAGAATGCTCATTTGAATGCGAAGGCCCCTGTCTGTGAGCTGATATATCTTGTAAGTGCGTATTATGGGTTGTAATAATATTATTGCTTAGTGAGTAAGGCGCGTCATAACTGATATATAAACAAAGCAGGTAATGATAATAAGCATAGAAAAGGTTAACGCTTGAAGCGTCATCTGGATTGAAAAAATATTTTGGTTATTTTTCATCTAAATTCACTTTTCATTTTGGTCATATAAAAATTGAAGCTCAGTCTCATAGCGCGATATTCAATAAGTTTTTATATCAATTGAGAAAAGAAAACAGCTTAATATCTTGAGAAAAATAAAATGCAATTTATATTAGTCCTGCTTTTGTTATTCTAATTCATTATAGAATTATTTGTTTAAAAATCAGTTTGTTACGATTATTTAATGCATTGAAGATTTTATACTAATTTTTACTTTAAGTGCTGTTCTAGTAGGGGAGGTGAGTCAGTTCGATCATGTCCATAATAAAGTAGCTACTTAGTTGTATGCTTTAAAGCAATAGACTGGGTTGTTTGATTATAAATAATGGTCTAAATTTATTTTAGCAATTAGATTGCTTAAATAAATTGGGAATATTCTTAATAAATAATAAAAAGGTAATAATATGAAAAAAAATCTACCGATTAGTAGTGCAACATTTATATTAGCTGCGGCTCTATCAACTTCTTCAATGGCTGAAATAAGTGCGAATATTACTGCATCTAGTAATTACGTTTGGAGAGGTGTAACTCAAACTGCGGATGATGCAGCCCTTTCTGGTGGAGTTGATTATACTAATGAGAGTGGTTTTTATGCTGGAACTTGGACTTCTAACGTTAGTGGTGGGCATGAGTTAGATGTTTACTTTGGATTTGCAGGTGAGGCTGGGGATGTTAAATATGACGCTGGTTATATTTATTATGCTTACCCTGGTAACGGTAATGCTGATATCAATTTTGGTGAGATATACGGCAAAGCTAATATGGGAATGTTCTCTGCTGGTTTAGCCTATACGGTCAATGCAGGCGACGATAATAAAGATAATGCATTTGATGCAGGAGATTTATATATCCATGTTGGTGTTGGTGGGGAATTGGAGCAAGATTGGACTTGGGCGTTAACTTTAGGAATGTATGAGTTTGATGCAGATGGTAATGTCGGTGTTGGTGATATTAGTTATGCTCATTATCAAGTCGACTTAGGTAAGTCAGCGGGAGATTTTGGTGATTTTACATTTAGCCTAAGCTCCGCTGAGCAAGAGTCAGGAAGTAATGACCCTAAAGCTTTTGTAAGCTGGTCCAAGGGTTTCTAGTATTATTGATTGATAATACATTTCAACTCAAAAGTATGGCTGCAGAATACAGCAGCCATACAAATCTCTTCTAGCTTACTTCCTTTTTTAAACCTATATATTTAATCAAGTTGGTTGATTTTTATTTGGCCTATCACGGTTTTATTTAAATGGATAATGGGTCTAAAGCTATTTTCGATTTATGTATTGTAATAAATACTTGGAAAAACTAGTTTAAATTCATAAATATATCAATGAAGAGAGTAGGGTGGCTTTATAAGGAAGTCGCAGGGGTAACTAAGGCGAATTTTTATAGGGAATCATCATAATAACTATATCCATTAAATACTGATCGAATAGTTATGTATTGTTTTGTTTTTTTTTGGGTTCTGTGTACATGGAAAATTTGGAGATCAAAATGAAAAAGATCCTTATTGCCGCTTACCCCAGCGTACACAGATAGACTGATTATAACCATATTTTTTTTATTGAAAAGCAATCGCCTTTTTATTTAATTTGGAAAAATAGAAATTAAGTAGATAATTTTTTGCATTATATTCTCGTCTAAATAATTAATTGCAAAAACACCCTGAAATCCTTTTAATAATTTTTCTCTTAGCGAAAGATTGAATTTAATTTGATCTTTTGTTAGTTTGTTTGCGCACTTTACTATCTCAATAAGGCTTCAATGATTACTAACGCTCATAAATATATCAGATATATTTTTGTCTTTCTGATGACCTTGCAATCTATTGGGGCCGTATCAGCTAGTCATTCTGAATTTGAGCATTTAGAAACCAGTCATTCCTACCAGAATTATATCAATTTATTGGATACATCCACTATTTCATTGGATGATTGTTGTCATGGGCATTTTTATGCCGCTCAAGCTAGTATAATATCACCTTCACCGGTACAGATTTCACAAAAAAATTGGGTTTATTCGTTCAATGATCCAAAATCCGTATACCTTGCCTCCTTGTTTCGCCCTCCTATTTGCCTAAGTAAACTTTAAAGCACGCTTTTCTTTAATTCTAGAAAAGCGCCCTAAATTAGTTTATTTCTAAGGTATAAATATGAAAAAAAATATCTATTCCCTGCGTATAGCGCTGGGAGTCTTTGTAATACTTATTTCACAAATTGCTCAATCTGAAACCGTTGACTGGAATGTTTGGTTAGCATCTCAACTGCAGCAACATCCAGATGTTGCTGCAGCTCATGAGCAGTGGACTGGATCAAATGCAAGCGCTGATGGCTTAGAACAACCACTCTATAATCCTGAGTTTTCATCAGAGCTAGGACGAAGTGGTCAAGACAACAATTTTACACTCGGTATTCAACAAACTGTTGATTGGTGGGATCGACGTAGTGTGGGGCAAGACAAAGCCGTTTTCATGCGGCTTGCAGCTGATGCTTACTATCGGCAGCAATTATTAGAAAAGGCAGCAGTTGCCTTGTCAGCATTGGTTGAGTGGCAGACTACTGAAAGGGCTGCAAGTATTGCTGAAGATCAAAAAAAGCAACTTAATACCCTTTTAGATCTGGCTGTGAAGCGTCAGAAAGCTGGTGATATTGGAAGTATTGATGCCGAGCTTGCATTTCTGTCGTTGTCACAACAATTAGCACAGGCCGCAGAGATAGAGGTCGCTTTGCAAAAAGCAGAAAATAGCGTGCGCGAATTACTGCCGCAATGGACTGCTAACAAGGGGGGCATACCAGAAGCATTTTGGCCTTCTGAGCCTGCAGATGTTTCTGATAATGACCTGTTGTCGCACCCTCTTGTACAAAATGCTCATGCTCAATGGCAAGTGTCTAATGAGGAAGCTGTAGCTGCACGTCTTGCTGTGAAGGCAGATCCAACATTTGGTGTGAATGCTGGGCGAGATGGTGGTGACAATCTTATCGGCTTAACTTTTTCAATGCCTCTTAATGTTCGTAACAATTTTAGTGCTGAAAAGCGTGCCGCAAATAGCGCAGCGCTTGAACATGAAGCCCGATTTCAGGCGGTCTATCGTAAGCAACGTTTTAACTGGCAAGCAGCTAAGACAGCTTGGAGGCGTTACCAGGAACAATATCTTCTTTGGCAGACAACAGTGCAGGGGCGGGTAAATAATAGTGCTGAGCTGTTGGAGCGCCAGTGGCAAAGTGGTGATTTATCTACCACAGACTATTTGCAGGCATTAAATCAACGTACCGATAGCCTACAAGCCGGTATACATCTTGAAAAGCAAACCAGGCTGGCGTTAATAGAGATGTTGCAGCAGTCAGGTGACTTAATTACCCATTTAGATTTATTAGCCAAGCTTAAGCCAACGAATTGATTACAGGATAAATAATATGAACAAAACATTAATTGCTTTAATTGTTGCTGGCTTTGCTTCGATGCCAAGCCATGCTAAAACGTCAAATCATAGCGAGCATGATCATGAAAAAATAATGCCTGCATCAGAATACGCAGAGAATAATGAGCCACATGATTCCCATCAAATTGAGAGTCATGATAATCATAGTGCTCATGATAAACATGATGAAGAAACTGAACATGCACATGATGAGCATGATGAGCATAATGAAGAAACTGAACATGCACATGATGAAGAAGGGCGCGAAGAAGGCAGCTCAGCTACACTGAATGCCACTCAAATAAATTTGGCAAATATTAAAATTGAGTCTCTCACGGCTAAAAAGGTCGATTACCAGCTTTATGCTCCAGGTGAAATCTTATTTAATGGTTATACAAGTTACAGAGTATCACCTCGTATTTCATCTGTAGTACTCCGTCGCCATGTTGCTTTAGGTGAACATGTAAAGAAAGGCCAACCTTTAGTAACATTGTTCAGCGAACAGCTGATTCAATTACAGGCGGATTATCGTACTGCTTGGCCTGAATGGCAGCGTGTGAGTGAGCTAGGGCGAAAAATTGTGGGTGAACAGCGTTTTATTAGCGCCAAATCTAATTTAGAAGCTTCTGAAGCAACATTGCTTGCTTACGGTCTTTCTGCGGCAGATTTACAATCACTGAAGTCTCAAGACCCAAAAACTCTAGGTCAGTATATCCTTCGTGCTGAAATCGATGGATCCGTTCTCTCAGATGATTTTAAGCAAGGGCAGCACATTGAAGCGGGTGGACAACTAATGACTCTAGCTGATGAGGAGCAATTATGGGTTGAAGCTCATTTGCCAGCAGATCGTTCTTTATCTTTACCCGTTGGCACAATTGCGGAGGTTGTAGCAGGTGATGTTCGTGTACAAGCTAAAGTTTCTCAAGAAGCTCACACAATAGATTCTGTTACCCGCACACGTACGGTGCGCTTGTTAATAAATAATTTAGAGCATCGCTTACATCCAGGACAATTTGCTGAGGTTTATTTTAATTTCCAAACAGAAAAACCCGTCACAGCTTTACCTGAAAGTGCTTTGATGCGAAGTGCCGATGGAGATTGGACCATATTTGTAGAAGATCATCCGAATGAGTTTATGCCAGTTGAAATTGAACTTGGAAGAGCGCTTGGGCATTTTCGTGAAGTAAATGGAATACCGCTTGGGGCGCGTGTTGTTACTGAAGGTGCTTTTTTTGTTGCTTCTCAAATCGCTAAAGGCGGTTTTGATCCACACAATCACT
>JBLLNR010000032.1:0-13514 GCA_048058875.1 Methylotenera sp.
CTGCATTGATTTCAGTTGTGCCTACTAAAATAGGTGAAACTCTTTTTACATTAGGTAACCGCAAAAGTGATACTGCATCCTCCACAGTTAAGTCTCGTGGTGTACTAGTGACTAAGTTAGCGGGATTAAAACCACCTGTTTCAGATCGCCCAGGAAAAACGATCACTAGATTTGTACCAATTGAAGAAAACTCATCAACAACATAACGTCTTGCGCCATCGCCTAAAGCTGTCAGTAACACAACAGCAGCGACACCTATCGACATCGCAAGAATTAACAGACCAGAACGTAATGGAGTGCCAAGAATAGCGTAGTAGGAAAAACGCAATGCATCTATTAGTTTCATGATGCTTCTTTATTTTTATCGCTTGCAATGGCTCCATCGACCATTTTAATTTGCCGTCTAGCTCTTTCACCCAGTGACTGATCATGAGTGACGACAACCAAGGTCATTCCTTGCACATTTAACTCTTCTAATAAATTCACCACATCAATACCAGTCGCACTATCTAAGTTGCCAGTTGGTTCATCTGCCAACAATAGTGCAGGCTTTGTAACTGTTGCACGCGCAATCGCCACGCGTTGACGTTGTCCTCCTGATAATTCATTTGGTTTATGATTGGCTCTATCGGCAAGACCATAATTATTAATTGCTTGTGTAACCCGCTTTGAACGTTCAACCACGTCTATGCCTGATAAAATTAACGGTAACTCAATATTAGCTGCTGCAGATAATCGCGGAACTAAATGGAAGCTTTGAAAGATAAAACCTATACGCTCACTGCGTACTTTGGCCTGCTCATCTGGACTCAAAGTAGTAACATCCCTGCCATTTAACAAATAGGCTCCACTATTGGGCTGGTCAAGCAAACCTAATAAGTTTAACAATGTGGACTTACCTGAACCAGATGGCCCCATTACGGAGATATACTCCCCTTGACCAATCGTTAAGTTGACATTTTGAAGCGCGTGAACTTCACTGTCTCCTAGTCGAAAAAATCGATTAATACCTTTCAGTTCGATAAGGGCTTGATGGCTCTCCATTATTAACTTCCGGCAGGCGCTGGTGTTACAATTGCGCCTGTCTTAACGCCTTCTTGCTCCAAAGAAGTCACGATTTGCTCGCCTTCTTCTAAGCCGCTGATTACTTGTGAGTACTCCCAATTAGTAATACCGAGTGTTAAACTTCGTTCTTCTAATTTTTGTGTTTTTGGCTGATAAACAAGCACCTTATTCCCGTCGATAAAAGCAGACGTAGGCACGCGTAGCACATTATCTCGGCTATCTAAAATCACTTCTACATCTGCACTATAACCAACTAAAAGTTGTTGAATATCATTCTCATTATTGAATGAGACTTCAATATCAACCGTACGCGCCTGCTTTTCAACCGCAACAACATATGATGCCACGCGCTTCACTTTTCCCATAAAGGTCTTGTTGGGTAATGCGTCTAAATTGATACGCGCAGATTGACCGACCTTGATTCTTGGTGCGTCAATTTCATCCATCGGCGCTTCCACATAAAGACATGACGGGTCAATTAAGTCGATAGCAGGCGGCGTTGCAACACCAGGTGGTGATGGGGTTGTATATTCGCCTAACTCACCTACTATATCTGCCACAACTCCATTAAATGGAGCAGTTAAGATCGTTCTGCCCTTTTCTACTTGAGTGATTTTGACCCTTGCTAGTGCTTGTTTGATGTCCATTTGAGCTGCATCACAGGATGACCGACGAGATTGCGCTTCAAATCTTGCTTTTTCTTCAGCACCCTCAGATATAAAGCCGCGTGCTTGCAATTTTTTCATTCTATCCGCTTCACGCTCTGCACTATCTGCCAAACTACAAACCTCTGTTAAGCGCTTGCGTGAAGTTTCGACCTGTGCCAAGGCTAAATTATTTTGTGCTTCTTGATCGTCATTCCACAACCGGATCAAGACTTGACCCTTTTTTACATAATCACCTTTTTTAACGCCAAGATAGTCAATTCTCCCACCTATAATTGGCGAAAGCCGAGTACGCTGACATGCTTCGATAGAGCCTGCTCTGGTATTCGCAACTGTTGACTCTACAGGCCCAAGCTTCACCGTCGTTAGCGAAACGTATACTGGCTCTGGATTAGAGAAATACCATATTGATAAAGCAACTACCAACACTAATGAAAGAGCGATTAATATAGAACGCATGGATTAGCCAATTTCTTTTTTATCGTTATAGTATAAGTATATAGCTTACCAAAACGCAGTATTTTCTGTCATCCAACAGTTAAGCATAATAGCCTATAAAAAAACTCACTATTGCAACTGCAATAATAACTTTCCATGCATTTGACCGTATATAACTATCTGTCATTTCAGCGGCAATTTGCTCTTTATTCAATAAATCTTGCTCTGCGATAATCAGCTTTTCTTTTGTGCTTTCTAGTTTTTCTACGAAATTATCTTTTAATTCCGTTGCTTCCTTACTAGATTTATCTTTGACATCGCTAAGCACCTTTTCCAAATCAGCTAAAACAACTTTTATATCTTTAATCAGTTTTTTGTTACTTTCTGTCATCATGCTCTCCTCTAAACGTGCATCGTAATGGTTCTATATTAGTGGCCAATAAACTTCTTGTCTCTACGTTCTAGCACTTACATTAACCTATATTAGGCATGTTCTGGATAGCCTATCGCTCCTAGTATTACCTTAATAAAGCCATAAACAAACCATGACAAGAGGCGCTTAACGTAATGATGTTTCTGCCATTCATCTTTGGTGATCAATACTGCGCCAGTATCAATCGTTTGCTTCAAATGCTGTGCTAGTTGATCAGTAAATGATCGGTCATTAATAATGAGATTTGCTTCTAGTGATAAAAATAAGCTAAATGGGTCAATATTAGAGGAGCCTACAATTGAAAACTGCTGATCGATAACAGCAACTTTACTATGCATGTGACTTTTATGATATTCATAAACATGAATACCTTGTGATAACAAACTGCTATATAGCGCTCTAGTGGCAAAGTCTAGAAATAGATATTCTGTGCGCTGTTGTAACAATAATTTAACTTTTACCCCTCTATCGACAGCATCTCTTAATGCATGCCTAAACCGTAACCCAGGTAGAAAATAGGCATTGGCAATCGTAATTTCTGACTGAGCAGATTCAATAAGAGATAAATATGCATTTTCAATATCACGACGATGTTTAACATTATCACGAACCAAGAACGCTGCAAGCACATTTCCTGCAGTAGACTGCTTATGTGCTATGTTAAATGCAATTTGTCTTGTTTGATAAAACTGTCTACGACATACACCACTCCAGATGGATTTAACATTTGCATGAATGCCCTTTATTAACGGGCCGCTTATCTGGACAGCGTAGTCGATTCGAGGTGGTGTATGTGAAGGCGTGTTGTTATCATCGATAATATTAATACCTCCAACAAAAGCTGTTGCGCCATCAATAACACTGACTTTACTATGTAAACGCCTTAATCGGCTTCGCTTTAATGTCCATGGAGAAATTTTTGGCCGAAAAAACAGAACCTCAACGCCAGTATCCATTAACTCTTTAACATATACTTTTGACAATGTCCGCGAACCAAAGCCATCAAGCAATAAATAAACGCAAACCCCCCTTTTTGCAGCTTGTTGGAGTGCCTCTCCTACACGTTTACCTGTTTTATCCAGTTCAAAAATATACGTTTGTAAGTAAATTTCATGCTTTGCATGATGAATAGCGGAAATCAGTGCTGGAAAATAATCTGTCCCATTACATAGCAGGCTTATTTGATTGTCTGCTAAAAACTGGCTCATAAGCGTACTAAATCTGCAGTTAATGCGGCATGATCAGATAAATTAGCAACCACTGCACCGCTATGCACTTGACAGTGCTGAATCGTAAAACCCCGCGCATATATACGATCTAATTTAAACATTGGTAAAAGAGATGGGAAGCTTCTTGCATACGCGCCATGCCTCATTTTAAATACCTCTTGCAAATGCTGCTGCTCAGATAATAATGAACTTGCCTCTTGTTTCCAATCATTAAAATCGCCTGCAATAATAAGTGGCGCATTTTTTGGCACTAGCTGATTAATGCGCACATTCAAGGATTTCAATTGTTTACGACGCCATAGTGAAAACAACCCAAAATGTACACAAATACAATGCAGATTCTCATGCCATTCTGGCACACTAATTTCACAATGTAGCAATCCTCTTTGTTCTACAAAACTTGCAGAAACATCTTCATTTTCCCATTTAATTATAGGATATTTGGACAAAATGGCGTTACCGTGGTGTCCTCCAGATAGTACGGCATTTTTCCCGTAAGCATAATTGTGCCAGATGCTGTCAGCAAGGAATTCATATTGTGTATTTAAAGTTAACTTGCTATGCCTGTTATGTTCTCCTCTAACCTCTTGCAAAAAAACAATATCGGCATGCAGGTTTCTGACTAACTCGCGCTGTTTATTAAGTACTAGGCGCGTATTGAAACTACTAACGCCTTTATGAATATTAAATGTTGCGATTTTTAAGCTATTACGCACTGACATCTACCTTGTTTATCACAAACCTTTTTTCTTATAGAATTTTAATAGATAGTGCTAGTAGCTCATATCGTTATCTCCTAAGGAAATACACTTTTAACTAACTATTACTGACCATATTAACCAGTAATACTGGCACTGAGCTGGTTCTTATTACATTTTCTGCATCACTACCCATCACGACACGATTAATACCACGCAACCCATGTGTCCCCATAACGATGATATCTGCTGACCAAGCTTTAGCATAATCGACAATACTGGCTGATGGTCTTCCACCGACACTATCCAGCACCTTTGACTCTGCTTCAATGCCAGCGTTTTTTGCAATCTTCTTTGCTTCAGCAATGACTGCCTGTGCATTTTCATTTAAAACTTCTTTGATATCGACAGGAGTAAAATTGCCAACGCCATCTATAATTGGAAAGTATGCATCAAAAACATGGATAAACATTAGCTTAGCATGCTGATCTTTAGCAAGCTTGATTGCTTCTTGCATGCCACGATTTGAGGTTTCACTTCCATCTACGGGACATAAAATATTCTTATACATCATCCAATCTCCTTTGTTAGTGTTCAGAATCAGTTTCTAACCAAGATAAAATCAATGGGCGTTTTCGTCGGCCAGTTGGAGACTCTGTGTCAGAATAACCAATTACAATAGGTGCAATTGCCTCATAATGTGCCGTAATGCCAAGTTGCGGCTTCATGTTAGTATCGTTTAGTGCAGGTAAAGCCTGGGTGATGACGCAAGAACCAAGGCCGATTGCATGTGCTGCAAGCATTAAATTTTGAGCTGCCATCCAGCAATCTGCAAACGCATCTGGATTTTCAGTGTTGGCGCAGATGACAATTAACGTATTAGCGTCATAAAATACATTAAAATCAGGTTGGATTAAATCATCATTCAAACCTAATGGTTGTTTTAACCTGTTTCTTAGCCTCTCTTTTGCAATTTCAGACAGCTGCTTTAGCATTACTTTATCTTGTATGATTGCAAATGCCCATGGCTCAACATGCATTGCGGTAGGTGCTCTAACCGCTGCTTCAATCAGGCTGCGTATCTTTTTTGCCTCAACTTTTTGTGTAGTGTAAGCACGAACAGACCTTCGTGCTAAAATCGCTTCACATACATTTAGCTCACTCATTTTTTTACTCAAACCAGACCTCAATTCAACATTCGAATCGGATATACTGAAATTTGTTAAATTAACAATATTTGAGCAAAGATATAATCCGCGCAAGCACCTATACAGAAAACTTTATGGCAAAAAAGTTACTGTTATTCTGCTATCGAATTAATCGAACGCGCCACCTTCACGTGCGATACTAGCCAAATCTAATAAATTAATAGCGCCAGTTTTATGCATAATTTTTGACTTGTGAATCTCTACTGTACGGTGACTAATATTTAATCGACGTGCAATTTCTTTATTAGGAAAGCCATTTATTGCTAACAACATCACTTCTCTTTCGCGATCAGTTAAGTCCACAAGCAAGCTTTTAGCCTCTTGAATACTTGCATGCTCTGATAGTCTTTTGTCACTCTCAATAATTGCGGAACGTATAGATGCCAGTAACTTTTCTCTTGTGACAGGCTTAGTTAAAAAGTCATAGGCGCCAGTTTTAATAGCATCTACACTCATTGGAATATCTCCATGCCCTGTCAGGAAAACAATTGGTAAAAGAATCTGTCTTTCTATCATTATTTTCTGCAGCGCCAAACCACTAATTTGTGGCATACGCACATCTATAACTGCACAGCCAAGTATTTCTTGCTGATAAGCTGATAAAAATGCTTCTGCACCTTCAAAGGTTTTAACCGCGTAACCCTCTTGCTCTACCATCATAGAGAGCGCATCTCTAACCGCAGGGTCATCATCAACAATAAAAATAGTCGCGTTTGTCATCAGTAGTTTGTGATTTCATTATTTGCAAATGGCAAGGTCAAATGAACAGCCGCACCCTCGCGATTATTAACATCAAACCATAACTGTCCACCATTTGCCTCGATTAAAGAGCGACTGATAGCCAAACCCATTCCGACACCATGTTCTTTAGTCGTAAAAAAAGGCTCGAAGATACGCTGTTTAACCTCATCGGTAAGACCAGGTCCATTATCCTGAATAATCACTTCGGCCATTTTCAGCTCCGCATGTGTGCGAACCAAAACCTGAATTTCAGCAATCGGGATCCCCATATTATGTGCTGCTTCAACGCCATTGCGTAATAAGTTTACGAGTACTTTTTGTAATTGTGTCCGATTAGCCAATACTCTTGGCAATTCAGGCTCTAAATCCAATGTGGAGTTAAATCCACCATAACCATTATGCTGAGTTATATCTAGCGCCTCAAGAACAACTTCATTCAAATTTATCACCGAGAGCTCAATTTTCCCTTTTTGTAAAAACTCCATCAGCTCATGTAAGCTTTTGCCTGCCCGATGTGCTTGGGTAACGCAACCTAATAGGCTGCGATTAAGTCTCTCCAGATCGGGCTTATCTGCTTTAAGAGCATACAAAGCCACCTCACTGTAAGCAGAAATTGCAGCTAATGGTTGGTTAATTTCATGTGCGATTGCTGATGCTGTCTGGATAGCTATTTGTGTTTTTGATAAGGTTTCCAGATCAATGCGTTGCTCATTCATTTTTTGCTGCAACCGCTTTTGCCTAGTGACATCTTGCACCACACCAAGCATGCGCACCGCTTGCCCTTTGTCAGAAAAAACTCTACCCGCTACATAAAGCCAATGTGTAGTCTGGTCTTGTTGATTATTGATGCGAAACTCAATTTGATAGTCTCCATCATTCAATGACGTTGTCGCATCTTCAAACATATCTTGCCATTTGGCTTGATCCAGCACATTTATTGCCTCAACAAAATGATGATATCCAATCGGCTTATTTCTCTGAAAACCAAATAACTTGTAAACCAAGGTATCACATTGCACGTAGTCACTCAGTAGGTCAATGTCGAATACGCCTAGCCCGGCTGATGCTTTCGCAAGTCGTAAGCGCTCTTCGCTAACCTTAAGTGAAGACTCAACCTCCAGCAACCGATTAATTGTATGGATGGTGACTAAAACATATTTTTCTGAATGGCTACTTTCTAAAGGGCTTAAGGTGATATCTACGGGCAATTCACTACCGTTTTTTGTAAGCAACATAAGGTTTCGTCCCTTACCCATTGAACGTTTTACTGGATTCTTGGAAAAATCACCCCTTAAAAACACATGATGTTCACGATAAACTTTAGGTATGAGTGCCTCTACAGAAAGCTCTCCTAGTTCACTAGCTGTATAACCTAACAATTGTTCCGCTGACTCGTTAGCTAATGCAATTTGGCCTTGCTCATTAACGAGCAAAGTAGCATCCGCGATTGAATCAAAAAGTTTACAAAAGCTTAAATTTTTTAATGACTTAGTCAAAATTAAATTTTAATGACAGATAAAGTTTAATCAGTAGTATATGCAAAATACGGGCAAGAATAAAATCTAATCTATCCTAGGTTATCAATATAGAGAACAGATCTAGAAATAAGGGTTTACCCTTACGTGTTTACACGCATTTAAAAAAGAGAGCGGTAACTGTAAATTATCGTCCACGTTAGAAGTCTGCCAACTTTAGTGTGCCCCTCAACACTTAGCAGCATACATTTCTAATAAATATTTTTTAAGGAGAGCAAATATGGCAAATAAGGAAAGCATCCAAGTGAAAAATAAAAATGTAAACGAAAGTTCATTGTTAAAGCATCCAATACTTGAAATGGAAAAGGCTTTTGACCGTTTTTTTGGTAATGGTTGGAACATGCCCACAATCTGGCACATGCGGGATTTCCCCAGTATTGAAATTGAAGGCACTCGGCTTCCTAAAATAGATTTAATTGATCGTAAAAACCAGATGTTGGTTCGTGCTGAGCTACCAGGTTTAGATAAAAAGGATGTGGAGATAACACTAAACGACAACATGCTACTCATTAAAGGACAGACGAAAACTGAAGAAGAAAAAGAGGAAGGTGAGTATCATCGCCATGAAATACAAAGCGCCTCTTTTGCTCGTTCAATTTCAGTCCCTAGCAATATTGATGCATCAAAAATAACTGCGACACTAAAAGATGGTGTATTGGAAGTCACTTTACCAAAAAATAAAGCTTCATCCAAACAAACGATTAATGTGAAATAACGCAATACATACATAAAGACCTCATCGAGTAAAGAGGTGCGATTAATGAAGCAAGCAAGTATATATATTCTATTGCTTGCTTCAAAAGCATCACAATAAATATTGAATACTAGTATGCATCTACTGACACCGACCACAGGTGGCTAAATATTCTTTCTCGTGCACATCTATAAGGGTTTACACGGATAACAATCAAATAGAATTAGCGTATAGTTGTATTTGGATTTTAAAATTTTACGATGCGTAATCGCATGTTTTTATAGCAAACGAAGGACTGATAATGAAAAATGCATCACTATTAATCAAACTATTAATCATGGCCTGCTTATCCGCTCCTAGCTTAGCATTGGCTGCAGAAGCGAAATCTGCGGCAAACAATGAGACCTACCAATGCGACGCCAATGAATTCAACCTAATGCCAATTGGTACAGAAGAAGATGCAGCCATTAGCTATGTAACAGGTGGCATTTGTGTTGATGAAGCAGAAATGATGAAAAGTATCGCTAACAACTTCCCGTTGGAGATTGTATTGGTTGAAAAATCAGATGAGTACGAAAAAGAAAACTATATTGCAGATGTAAGAGTAGTCATCACGGATACTAAAAAAGAGAAGAAATATCTAGATGTATACACTGAGGGTCCTTTTTTACTTGTTAATTTACCAGATAACAGATATCTGATTACAGCTGATCACAATGGTGTTAGTAAAGAATATAAAGTCAATATTGATAATAAAAAGCATAAACGCATAGTTTTTTTATGGCCAGCTGAGTAAATGATCATGGTCAGCTCAATATAGAGAGTGAGAAGATATGATGAAAAATACCGCCAAAAAACCTGTAAAGGAATTTCACCATACACTTAAACAACTGACGCAACCAAGCGGCAAATTCCCAGTCGCATTTGAAAATGAATTACAAAGGCTTATTAGAGAGGAAGCATACTCTCTTGCAGAGCAGGATGGTTTTAAGGAGTCCCCAGAGCACTATTGGTATACCGCAGAAGAAAAGGTCTACCGTAACCACTAGTGCGTCATTGCATAATATGGCTCTATTTAGAGTTCCATATAAGCGATATCACCCTAATTAAACACCAGTCACAATTTTGTGCATACAAATCAGCCTACTGCATTTTTTAGCATCCAGCGGCTATTAGCAATCAACGCAACCATTCAGTGTAATAAAGTCACACTTATGCTTTTAATTTAGCAAGAACAAGATACAGTTGATATACTATAGCTAACGACCACACTTAAAAAGAACCTAATGAAATCAGAATTTTATCTACAATTCCTTGGGGCAACGGGCACTGTTACAGGTTCAAAATACCTATTAAAAGTTGATGGTAAAAAGATTCTTATTGACTGTGGTCTATTCCAAGGTTTTAAACAATTACGCTTACGTAATTGGAAGCCTTTACCTTTTAGCCCCAAAAACATTGATGCGGTAATACTGACTCATGCACATATCGACCACTCAGGATATTTGCCTTTACTTGTAAAAAATGGCTTTAACGGACCAGTCTACTGTACATCCGCAACCCGTGACTTATGTGAAGTATTGCTTATGGATAGTGCTAGGCTTCAAGAACAAGAAGCTGAATATATGAACAAGCATGGGTTCTCTAAACATAAGCCAGCATTACCTTTATATACGCCAGAAGATGCGCAGAAAAGCCTGCAACTTCTCAAGGTTGTAGATTATGCACAAGAACAGTCACTGGGTGGTTCATTAAAATTTCATTTATTAAATGCAGGTCATATTCTTGGTGCTGCGATGGTTTACATCAACAATAATCAAGAATCTATTCTATTTTCTGGCGACTTAGGTCGTCAAAACGACTTGATTATGAAAGCACCAGCGATTGTAAAAAACACTGACTATTTAATTCTGGAGTCCACTTATGGAAACAGAGTGCACGAAACTGAGGATCCGCTTGATAAATTAGCTGACATTATTAATCGAACCATACAACGTGGGGGCGCAGTTATTATTCCTAGTTTTGCAGTTGGTCGGGCTCAATTACTACTCTATTATATTCATTTACTTAAATCGAAAAACATTATTCCTAATGACTTACCTGTTTATCTTAATAGCCCAATGGCACTAGAAGCTACTGCTATATTTGATAATCATCCAGGAGAACACCGTTTATCTGTTGAGCAATCTGAAGCTTTATGTAAGACACCAAAGATCATAACAAACGTCGAAGACTCGAAAAGACTTAACCAAAAAAAAGGGTCCATGATTATTCTCGCGGGTAGTGGCATGGGCACGGGCGGTCGCGTTATCCATCACTTTAAGGCGTTTGCTCCTGATGCACGCAACACCATACTATTTTCCGGATTTCAGGCTGGTGGAACTAGAGGGGCAGCGATGGTTGATGGTGCTACAGAAATTAAAATTCATGGTGAGTATATTCCAGTACGTGCTGAAGTCAGCTCAATTAACAGCTTATCTGCACACGCTGATGTCAATGAAATCATGAATTGGCTCAAGCATTTTGACAAGCCACCAAAACAAACGTTTATTACACACGGTGAGCCAATAGCAGCAGATGCACTGCGATTACGAATCAAAGAACAATTAGACTGGGAAACTTATATTCCGGACTATTTAGAGACTGTTGATCTAAATGAAATTGCAGCTAGTCATAATACCATGGGGAACATGAATGAATGACAGAGTGAATGAGCTACTGAGTCAGATTACTAAACTGGAGGACGAGTTAAGAGAAGCCCTAAGTGAGCAGCCATCTAGTATTTTTTTTCAAATTAAAGGGAAACGTATTGAATTTGAAAAATCAATAAAAGATACTCATAAAAGGTTAAAAAGGAATTTTTTTCACTGGCTGATTACCAATAGACCGCAAAATTTATTAACAGGTCCAATAATTTACAGCATGATTATTCCGTTAGTTATTGCAGATATATTCATCACATTTTATCAGATCACTTGTTTCCCAATCTATGGAGTCAAAAAGGTACGGCGTAGCGATTATGTTGTTTTTGACAGGCATCATCTTAACTATCTGAATTGTATAGAAAAATTTCATTGTAGTTACTGTGCATATGGTGCTGGCATCATTGCATATATCAACGAAATTGTCGCAAGAACAGAGCAGTATTTTTGCCCTATCAAACATGCACACAAAATAATTGGCACACACAACCGCTATATTCACTTTCTGGATTATGGTGATGCTGAAGACTATCAGAACAAATTAGAAAAATATCGTCAACGCTTAAATGATGAAAGATTAAACGCTTAACGATAAAAAACGAGTGCTTGCGTGTTACAACACTGGTATCGTATGTTGGCGGAAGAGGTGAGATTCGAACTCACGGTGGGCGTGAACCCACGACAGTTTTCAAGACTGTTGCATTAAACCGCTCTGCCACTCTTCCGCGAAGGGCGAATTATAGCAAAGAATTACGTGTCGTGAATATCCAAATCAGGAAAAAGTGCATCTTTAAAGCCAAATTGTTTAAAATTTTTGATTCTCATGGGATATAACACTCCATCAAGATGGTCGCATTCATGCTGAACCACTCTTGCATGGAAACCATTTACAGTTCGATCAATAGGTTTACCGTACAGATCAACACCAGAGTAATGAATAGATTGATAACGAGGCACGACCCCCAGCATATCAGGCACCGATAGGCAGCCTTCCCATCCATCTTCCATCTCCTCTCCTATTGGACGAATGATAGGATTAATTAAAACTGTATATGGCACATAGTCAGCATCTGGATAGCGGGGATTTTTCAGAGTCTCATCCTTGCTGCCAAAAATGACTAAGCGCTGACTCACACCGATTTGCGGTGCAGCAAGGCCTGCGCCGTTAAGATGAGCCATGGTGTCTTCCATATCTTTAACTAGCGCATGCAATTGAGGTGTATCAACTTCATCTATTGGCAAAGCTTTTTGCCATAATAAAGGGTCACCCATGCGTAATACGTCTCTAATCGCCATAAATTAATATAATGTCACTGCTTCTTTTATAAGAAGGCGTACCTTTTCCATTGTAATGCTCAACTGTTGCAACATCGTTTCATAACTAATGTTTTCAGCACTTTCACCTCTACCTGCTGCATGATTTGCAACAGGGCACAATGCTGCGTAGTTCAATCCCAGCTCTCTAGCGAGAGCTGCTTCAGGCATACCCGTCATTCCAATGATGGTTGCACCATCACGCTCATGTCGATCAATCTCTGCAGCTGTCTCTAACCTAGGACCTTGCACACAGGCATAAATTCCACCATCTTGAAGAGATTGCCTAATGTTAGCAGCAGCTCTTTTGCATAAGTCGCGTAATGATGCAGAATAAGGTTGCGTAAAGTCGATGTGCATAACTGGCTTCTCAACACCATCGTGGTATGAGTTTTCACGACCATATGTGTAGTCAATAATCTGATGCGGCAATACAATATCACCAGGATTAAGTGATTTATTTATCCCGCCTACTGTGGCAACAGCTAACAAGCTTTCAACACCGACAGAATGTAGTGCCCATATATTTGCACGGTAATTAATCGCATGCGGTGGTATTTTGTGTCCCCCACCATGCCTTGCTAAAAAAACCACCTCTACACCACCTAGATCTCCAAAAATCAGGGGTTGTGAAGCATCACCATATGGTGTGCGTACTATTTGACGCCTAATAATTTCTAAGTTATCAAATTGCGTTAAACCCGTTCCGCCTATAATCCCAATCATATTTCACCTTTAATTTTTCTGCCATTATATAGCCTATTAAGGCCCTATAGCTTAGCTAAATTCTGT
>JBLLNR010000033.1:0-14826 GCA_048058875.1 Methylotenera sp.
TCGTTGCTCGAGTCGCAATGTTGAAATCGAATCGTACTCCCAAAACTAATCATGGTCAGAAGTCTACGGTCCAACTTCGATGTTACTTGCCTAATCGGTCGTCATCATCATCATCTATGCTATGCTATGCTATGCTATACTATGTCATGCTATGTTGTGTTATGTCATTCTGTGATATTGTTAGTCATGTAGTGTTGTATGTGTTGTGTTATGTTATGTTGCGCTGATTCACGTTATGTTGTGTTATGTTATAATATGGCATGTTATGTTATGCTATGGCAAACTATTGGAATGCAAACCTTCAAGGTTGGGAGATGAGACAATGAATTTTCGAGTTTTTCATAGTTTCATGTTTGACTTACAAGTACGTCAAAATCAATTCAAAAAAATAGGATCTGTCATTTTGCTTTCATGACAGATGTTGAGGCCTGTTTACGAATACGGCAAGGCATTTTACTAAAGTATATGTTTTCCAGAAATATCGGAGTGGCGTTTTGTGGATGGCTACCCGCAACCCACAAACTATCCACAAATTCCATCCACAAATTCCAAAGTCCTATTTTTTACAATACTTTGGATTTGTGGATGGCTACGCGCGAATTAGAGATTCTCAATTTATGAATGAAAATCTCTAATTCGCGCGTAGCCATCCACAAATCCAATTTACTGTAAAAAATAGCACTTTGGAATTTGTGGATGGAATTTGTGATAGTTTGCGGGTACTTTGCGGGTAGGTGTCCACAAAAGGCAAGCTTACGCGTCTCCTGAACAGATCCGACGCCAAGAATTTCCTTTAACTCTAAGTAAAATGGGCACGTGACACCGCACATGACTTCATATGACATGTGCAAACACCCTCGATGCATATTCAGGGCTGACGGAGCCTAACTGCCTAACGGGGCCTACATCCCCTAACTGCGTAACGGGGCCAACATTCGGAACTCCATGCTTGTATTTCTCGCTGCCCAGAACCTATTTTCGATACTTGCCACCTGGCAGAAGGTATTTGAACAACGAGGGCTGTAAGATTGACGAGGCAAGCCTAGCTGCTTCCCCGCAAAACTGTGCATGGCATTTCGGCTCTGTAGTCACATCGTCTCGCCATCAAAGTGGCCGCTGCCACCAAAACATTCGGCGACAATCGATCGGCTTAGAACTAAATTGGGACACTTAGCTCGGTGCCGTGTACTCGCGGACACTCATCCTACAGACTTCTGCAGCGACACATCCTTTGCAGCAACGCACGTTTCCAAAGCTTTCCTTACCTTCCGCCTGAGCTTCGCCAACATAGGGATGCTAGCGCTAAAATTCCAACCATGTCACTTCCGCCATGTTGCTAAACTAATTGTTGGAGGCGAAGTTGGCCCTGTGAAGACGGCGGCATCTTTCTCTTTTCACAGCTGCTCTCAAAGACCTAATGAAGCGTGTTTAGGTACTTGGATGACATTGGCTTAGCTGTGGCAAAAGATACTCCTTTGCATGTTCGACACCATTATATTGAGACCAGACTCGCAAAAATTACCACATTTCAGACTAACATAAAGGCTTAATGCATACATCTTTAGTCTCCGGCACAAGATGCACATTCAACTCTCACCGACGCACCCGTCCGCAAAATATTCATAAGCTGCTGTCAAAAAGTAGAAGTACAAAGAATACATCACTCGTTGCTCGAGTCGCAATGTTGAAATCAAATCGCACTCCCAAAACTAATCATGGTCAGAAGTCTACGGTCCAACTTCGATGTTACTTGCCTAATCGGTCGTCATCATCATCATGTCATCATCATCATGCTATGCTATGCTATGCTATGCTATGCTATGCTATACTATGTCATGCTATGTTGTGTTATGTCATTCTGTGATATTGTTAGTCATGTAGTGTTGTATGTGTTGTGTTATGTTATGTTGCGCTGATTCACGTTATGTTGTGTTATGTTATAATATGGCATGTTATGTTATGCTATGGCAAACTATTGGAATGCAAACCTTCAAGGTTGGGAGATGAGACAATGAATTTTCGAGTTTTTCATAGTTTCATGTTTGACTTACAAGTACGTCGAAATCAATTCAAAAAAAGGATCTGTCATTTTGCTTTCATGACAGATGTTGAGGCCTGTTTACGAATACGGCAAGGCATTTTACTAAAGTATATGTTTTCCAGAAATATCGGAGTGGCGTTTTGTGGATGGCTACCCGCAAAGTACCCACAAACTATCCACAAATTCCATCCACAAATTCCAAAGTCCTATTTTTTACAATACTTTGGATTTGTGGATGGCTACGCGCGAATTAGAGATTCTTAATTTATGAATGAAAATCTCTAATTCGCGCGTAGCCATCCACAAATCCAATTTACTGTAAAAAATAGCACTTTGGAATTTGTGGATGGAATTTGTGGATAGTTTGCGGGTACTTTGCGGGTAGGTGTCCACAAAAGGCAAGCTTACGCGTCTCCTGAACAGATCCGACGCCAAGAATTTCCTTTAACTCTAAGTAAAATGGGCACGTGACACCGCACATGACTTCATATGACATGTGCAAACACCCTCGATGCATATTCAGGGCTGACGGAGCCTAACTGCCTAACGGGGCCTACATCCCCTAACTGCGTAACGGGGCCAACATTCGGAACTCCATGCTTGTATTTCTCGCTGCCCAGAACCTATTTTCGATACTTGCCACCTGGCAGAAGGTATTTGAACAACGAGGGCTGTAAGATTGACGAGGCAAGCCTAGCTGCTTCCCCGCAAAACTGTGCATGGCATTTCGGCTCTGTAGTCACATCGTCTCGCCATCAAAGTGGCCGCTGCCACCAAAACATTCGGCGACAATCGATCGGCTTAGAACTAAATTGGGACACTTAGCTCGGTGCCGTGTACTCGCGGACACTCATCCTACAGACTTCTGCAGCGACACATCCTTTGCAGCAACGCACGTTTCCAAAGCTTTCCTTACCTTCCGCCTGAGCTTCGCCAACATAGGGATGCTAGCGCTAAAATTCCAACCATGTCACTTCCGCCATGTTGCTAAACTAATTGTTGGAGGCGAAGTTGGCCCTGTGAAGACGGCGGCATCTTTCTCTTTTCACAGCTGCTCTCAAAGACCTAATGAAGCGTGTTTAGGTACTTGGATGACATTGGCTTAGCTGTGGCAAAAGATACTCCTTTGCATGTTCGACACCATTATATTGAGACCAGACTCGCAAAAATTACCACATTTCAGACAGTGGACGGAAATAATTTCGCAAGTCAAACAAGCCCAGCATTTTGCTGATTGAGCGACCGCTCTCTTTCCAAATGCAATCAAAAGTCATGCAACAATGCGCGTTCCCCGCGCCCCGAATTTCAATGTTGCATGCAGATAACCTTCTCGCTTACTAAAAAGGCTGTTCGTGCACTTGCGAAATTATTTCCAGGAAAGGGCCAATTTTGAAAAACGGAAAAAGACGAAATCAACATTGAAATTCGGGGCGCGGGGGTCAAGACGATACAACAACACCGTCATCGAATATGTTCTGTCTTTCACTTTTCATTTTTCAAGTTCCTGTTTTCACTTGCGAAATTATTTCCGTCAACAGTCTAACATAAAGGCTTAATGCATACATCTTTAGTCTCCGGCACAAGATGCACATTCGACTCTCACCGACGCACCCCGTCCGCAAAATATTCATAAGCTGCTGTCAAAAAGTAGAAGTACGAAGAATACATCACTCGTTGCTCGAGTCGCAATGTTGAAATCGAATCGTACTCCCAAAACTAATCATGGTCAGAAGTCTACGGTCCAACTTCGATGTTACTTGCCTAATCGGTCGTCATCATCATCATCATCTATGCTATGCTATGCTATGCTATACTATGTCATGCTATGTTGTGTTATGTCATTCTGTGATATTGTTAGTCATGTAGTGTTGTATGTGTTGTGTTATGTTATGTTGCGCTGATTCACGTTATGTTGTGTTATGTTATAATATGGCATGTTATGTTATGCTATGGCAAACTATTGGAATGCAAACCTTCAAGGTTGGGAGATGAGACAATGAATTTTCGAGTTTTTCATAGTTTCATGTTTGACTTACAAGTACGTCGAAATCAATTCAAAAAATAGGATCTGTCATTTTGCTTTCATGACAGATGTTGAGGCCTGTTTACGAATACGGCAAGGCATTTTACTAAAGTATATGTTTTCCAGAAATATCGGAGTGGCGTTTTGTGGATGGCTACCCGCAAAGTACCCACAAACTATCCACAAATTCCATCCACAAATTCCAAAGTCCTATTTTTACAATACTTTGGATTTGTGGATGGCTACGCGCGAATTAGAGATTCTTAATTTATGAATGAAAATCTCTAATTCGCGCGTAGCCATCCACAAATCCAATTTACTGTAAAAAATAGCACTTTGGAATTTGTGGATGGAATTTGTGGATAGTTTGCGGGTACTTTGCGGGTAGGTGTCCACAAAAGGCAAGCTTACGCGTCTCCTGAACAGATCCGACGCCAAGAATTTCCTTTAACTCTAAGTAAAATGGGCACGTGACACCGCACATGACTTCATATGACATGTGCAAACACCCTCGATGCATATTCAGGGCTGACGGAGCCTAACTGCCTAACGGGGCCTACATCCCCTAACTGCGTAACGGGGCCAACATTCGGAACTCCATGCTTGTATTTCTCGCTGCCCAGAACCTATTTTCGATACTTGCCACCTGGCAGAAGGTATTTGAACAACGAGGGCTGTAAGATTGACGAGGCAAGCCTAGCTGCTTCCCCGCAAAACTGTGCATGGCATTTCGGCTCTGTAGTCACATCGTCTCGCCATCAAAGTGGCCGCTGCCACCAAAACATTCGGCGACAATCGATCGGCTTAGAACTAAATTGGGACACTTAGCTCGGTGCCGTGTACTCGCGGACACTCATCCTACAGACTTCTGCAGCGACACATCCTTTGCAGCAACGCACGTTTCCAAAGCTTTCCTTACCTTCCGCCTGAGCTTCGCCAACATAGGGATGCTAGCGCTAAAATTCCAACCATGTCACTTCCGCCATGTTGCTAAACTAATTGTTGGAGGCGAAGTTGGCCCTGTGAAGACGGCGGCATCTTTCTCTTTTCACAGCTGCTCTCAAAGACCTAATGAAGCGTGTTTAGGTACTTGGATGACATTGGCTTAGCTGTGGCAAAAGATACTCCTTTGCATGTTCGACACCATTATATTGAGACCAGACTCGCAAAAATTACCACATTTCAGACTAACATAAAGGCTTAATGCATACATCTTTAGTCTCCGGCACAAGATGCACATTCGACTCTCACCGACGCACCCCGTCCGCAAAATATTCATAAGCTGCTGTCAAAAAGTAGAAGTACGAAGAATACATCACTCGTTGCTCGAGTCGCAATGTTGAAATCAAATCGTACTCCCAAAACTAATCATGGTCAGAAGTCTACGGTCCAACTTCGATGTTACTTGCCTAATCGGTCGTCATCATCATCATCATCATCATCATCTATGCTATGCTATGCTATGCTATGCTATACTATGTCATGCTATGTTGTGTTATGTCATTCTGTGATATTGTTAGTCATGTAGTGTTGTATGTGTTGTGTTATGTTATGTTGCGCTGATTCACGTTATGTTGTGTTATGTTATAATATGGCATGTTATGTTATGCTATGGCAAACTATTGGAATGCAAACCTTCAAGGTTGGGAGATGAGACAATGAATTTTCGAGTTTTTCATAGTTTCATGTTTGACTTACAAGTACGTCGAAATCAATTCAAAAAATAGGATCTGTCATTTTGCTTTCATGACAGATGTTGAGGCCTGTTTACGAATACGGCAAGGCATTTTACTAAAGTATATGTTTTCCAGAAATATCGGAGTGGCGTTTTGTGGATGGCTACCCGCAAAGTACCCACAAACTATCCACAAATTCCATCCACAAATTCCAAAGTCCTATTTTTCAATACTTTGGATTTGTGGATGGCTACGCGCGAATTAGAGATTCTTAATTTATGAATGAAAATCTCTAATTCGCGCGTAGCCATCCACAAATCCAATTTACTGTAAAAAATAGCACTTTGGAATTTGTGGATGGAATTTGTGGATAGTTTGCGGGTACTTTGCGGGTAGGTGTCCACAAAAGGCAAGCTTACGCGTCTCCTGAACAGATCCGACGCCAAGAATTTCCTTTAACTCTAAGTAAAATGGGCACGTGACACCGCACATGACTTCATATGACATGTGCAAACACCCTCGATGCATATTCAGGGCTGACGGAGCCTAACTGCCTAACGGGGCCTACATCCCCTAACTGCGTAACGGGGCCAACATTCGGAACTCCATGCTTGTATTTCTCGCTGCCCAGAACCTATTTTCGATACTTGCCACCTGGCAGAAGGTATTTGAACAACGAGGGCTGTAAGATTGACGAGGCAAGCCTAGCTGCTTCCCCGCAAAACTGTGCATGGCATTTCGGCTCTGTAGTCACATCGTCTCGCCATCAAAGTGGCCGCTGCCACCAAAACATTCGGCGACAATCGATCGGCTTAGAACTAAATTGGGACACTTAGCTCGGTGCCGTGTACTCGCGGACACTCATCCTACAGACTTCTGCAGCGACACATCCTTTGCAGCAACGCACGTTTCCAAAGCTTTCCTTACCTTCCGCCTGAGCTTCGCCAACATAGGGATGCTAGCGCTAAAATTCCAACCATGTCACTTCCGCCATGTTGCTAAACTAATTGTTGGAGGCGAAGTTGGCCCTGTGAAGACGGCGGCATCTTTCTCTTTTCACAGCTGCTCTCAAAGACCTAATGAAGCGTGTTTAGGTACTTGGATGACATTGGCTTAGCTGTGGCAAAAGATACTCCTTTGCATGTTCGACACCATTATATTGAGACCAGACTCGCAAAAATTACCACATTTCAGACAGTGGACGGAAATAATTTCGCAAGTCAAACAAGCCCAGCATTTTGCTGATTGAGCGACCGCTCTCTTTCCAAATGCAATCAAAAGTCATGCAACAATGCGCGTTCCCCGCGCCCCGAATTTCAATGTTGCATGCAGATAACCTTCTCGCTTACTAAAAAGGCTGTTCGTGCACTTGCGAAATTATTTCCAGGAAAGGGCCAATTTTGAAAAACGGAAAAAGACGAAATCAACATTGAAATTCGGGGCGCGGGGGTCAAGACGATACAACAACACCGTCATCGAATATGTTCTGTCTTTCACTTTTCATTTTTCAAGTTCCTGTTTTCACTTGCGAAGTTATTTCCGTCAACAGTCTAACATAAAGGCTTAATGCATACATCTTTAGTCTCCGGCACAAGATGCACATTCGACTCTCACCGACGCACCCCGTCCGCAAAATATTCATAAGCTGCTGTCAAAAAGTAGAAGTACGAAGAATACATCACTCGTTGCTCGAGTCGCAATGTTGAAATCGAATCGTACTCCCAAAACTAATCATGGTCAGAAGTCTACGGTCCAACTTCGATGTTACTTGCCTAATCGGTCGTCATCATCATCATCTATGCTATGCTATGCTATGCTATACTATGTCATGCTATGTTGTGTTATGTCATTCTGTGATATTGTTAGTCATGTAGTGTTGTATGTGTTGTGTTATGTTATGTTGCGCTGATTCACGTTATGTTGTGTTATGTTATAATATGGCATGTTATGTTATGCTATGGCAAACTATTGGAATGCAAACCTTCAAGGTTGGGAGATGAGACAATGAATTTTCGAGTTTTTCATAGTTTCATGTTTGACTTACAAGTACGTCGAAATCAATTCAAAAAATAGGATCTGTCATTTTGCTTTCATGACAGATGTTGAGGCCTGTTTACGAATACGGCAAGGCATTTTACTAAAGTATATGTTTTCCAGAAATATCGGAGTGGCGTTTTGTGGATGGCTACCCGCAAAGTACCCACAAACTATCCACAAATTCCATCCACAAATTCCAAAGTCCTATTTTTTACAATACTTTGGATTTGTGGATGGCTACGCGCGAATTAGAGATTCTTAATTTATGAATGAAAATCTCTAATTCGCGCGTAGCCATCCACAAATCCAATTTACTGTAAAAAATAGCACTTTGGAATTTGTGGATGGAATTTGTGGATAGTTTGCGGGTACTTTGCGGGTAGGTGTCCACAAAAGGCAAGCTTACGCGTCTCCTGAACAGATCCGACGCCAAGAATTTCCTTTAACTCTAAGTAAAATGGGCACGTGACACCGCACATGACTTCATATGACATGTGCAAACACCCTCGATGCATATTCAGGGCTGACGGAGCCTAACTGCCTAACGGGGCCTACATCCCCTAACTGCGTAACGGGGCCAACATTCGGAACTCCATGCTTGTATTTCTCGCTGCCCAGAACCTATTTTCGATACTTGCCACCTGGCAGAAGGTATTTGAACAACGAGGGCTGTAAGATTGACGAGGCAAGCCTAGCTGCTTCCCCGCAAAACTGTGCATGGCATTTCGGCTCTGTAGTCACATCGTCTCGCCATCAAAGTGGCCGCTGCCACCAAAACATTCGGCGACAATCGATCGGCTTAGAACTAAATTGGGACACTTAGCTCGGTGCCGTGTACTCGCGGACACTCATCCTACAGACTTCTGCAGCGACACATCCTTTGCAGCAACGCACGTTTCCAAAGCTTTCCTTACCTTCCGCCTGAGCTTCGCCAACATAGGGATGCTAGCGCTAAAATTCCAACCATGTCACTTCCGCCATGTTGCTAAACTAATTGTTGGAGGCGAAGTTGGCCCTGTGAAGACGGCGGCATCTTTCTCTTTTCACAGCTGCTCTCAAAGACCTAATGAAGCGTGTTTAGGTACTTGGATGACATTGGCTTAGCTGTGGCAAAAGATACTCCTTTGCATGTTCGACACCATTATATTGAGACCAGACTCGCAAAAATTACCACATTTCAGACTAACATAAAGGCTTAATGCATACATCTTTAGTGTCCGGCACAAGATGCACATTCGACTCTCACCGACGCACCCCGTCCGCAAAATATTCATAAGCTGCTGTCAAAAAGTAGAAGTACGAAGAATACATCACTCGTTGCTCGAGTCGCAATGTTGAAATCGAATCGCACTCCCAAAACTAATCATGGTCAGAAGTCTACGGTCCAACTTCGATGTTACTTGCCTAATCGGTCGTCATCATCATCATCATCATCATCTATGCTATGCTATGCTATGCTATGCTATATTATACTATGTCATGCTATGTTGTGTTATGTCATTCTGTGATATTGTTAGTCATGTAGTGTTGTATGTGTTGTGTTATGTTATGTTGCGCTGATTCACGTTATGTTGTGTTATGTTATAATATGGCATGTTATGCTATGCTATGGCAAACTATTGGAATGCAAACCTTCAAGGTTGGGAGATGAGACAATGAATTTTCGAGTTTTTCATAGTTTCATGTTTGACTTACAAGTACGTCGAAATCAATTCAAAAAATAGGATCTGTCATTTTGCTTTCATGACAGATGTTGAGGCCTGTTTACGAATACGGCAAGGCATTTTACTAAAGTATATGTTTTCCAGAAATATCGGAGTGGCGTTTTGTGGATGGCTACCCGCAAAGTACCCACAAACTATCCACAAATTCCATCCACAAATTCCAAAGTCCTATTTTTTACAATACTTTGGATTTGTGGATGGCTACGCGCGAATTAGAGATTCTTAATTTATGAATGAAAATCTCTAATTCGCGCGTAGCCATCCACAAATCCAATTTACTGTAAAAAATAGCACTTTGGAATTTGTGGATGGAATTTGTGGATAGTTTGCGGGTACTTTGCGGGTAGGTGTCCACAAAAGGCAAGCTTACGCGTCTCCTGAACAGATCCGACGCCAAGAATTTCCTTTAACTCTAAGTAAAATGGGCACGTGACACCGCACATGACTTCATATGACATGTGCAAACACCCTCGATGCATATTCAGGGCTGACGGAGCCTAACTGCCTAACGGGGCCTACATCCCCTAACTGCGTAACGGGGCCAACATTCGGAACTCCATGCTTGTATTTCTCGCTGCCCAGAACCTATTTTCGATACTTGCCACCTGGCAGAAGGTATTTGAACAACGAGGGCTGTAAGATTGACGAGGCAAGCCTAGCTGCTTCCCCGCAAAACTGTGCATGGCATTTCGGCTCTGTAGTCACATCGTCTCGCCATCAAAGTGGCCGCTGCCACCAAAACATTCGGCGACAATCGATCGGCTTAGAACTAAATTGGGACACTTAGCTCGGTGCCGTGTACTCGCGGACACTCATCCTACAGACTTCTGCAGCGACACATCCTTTGCAGCAACGCACGTTTCCAAAGCTTTCCTTACCTTCCGCCTGAGCTTCGCCAACATAGGGATGCTAGCGCTAAAATTCCAACCATGTCACTTCCGCCATGTTGCTAAACTAATTGTTGGAGGCGAAGTTGGCCCTGTGAAGACGGCGGCATCTTTCTCTTTTCACAGCTGCTCTCAAAGACCTAATGAAGCGTGTTTAGGTACTTGGATGACATTGGCTTAGCTGTGGCAAAAGATACTCCTTTGCATGTTCGACACCATTATATTGAGACCAGACTCGCAAAAATTACCACATTTCAGACTAACATAAAGGCTTAATGCATACATCTTTAGTGTCCGGCACAAGATGCACATTCGACTCTCACCAACGCACCCCGTCCGCAAAATATTCATAAGCTGCTGTCAAAAAGTAGAAGTTCGAAGAATACATCACTCGTTGCTCGAGTCGCAATGTTGAAATCGAATCGTACTCCCAAAACTAATCATGGTCAGAAGTCTACGGTCCAACTTCAATGTACTTGCCTAATCGGTCGTCATCATCATCATCATCATCATCTACTATGCTATGCTATGCTATGCTATGCTATGCTATGCTATACTATGTCATGCTATGTTGTGTTATGTCATTCTGTGATATTGTTAGTCATGTAGTGTTGTATGTGTTGTGTTATGTTATGTTGCGCTGATTCACGTTATGTTGTGTTATGTTATAATATGGCATGTTATGTTATGCTATGGCAAACTATTGGAATGCAAACCTTCAAGGTTGGGAGATGAGACAATGAATTTTCGAGTTTTTCATAGTTTCATGTTTGACTTACAAGTACGTCGAAATCAATTCAAAAAATAGGATCTGTCATTTTGCTTTCATGACAGATGTTGAGGCCTGTTTACGAATACGGCAAGGCATTTTACTAAAGTATATGTTTTCCAGAAATATCGGAGTGGCGTTTTGTGGATGGCTACCCGCAAAGTACCCACAAACTATCCACAAATTCCATCCACAAATTCCAAAGTCCTATTTTTTACAATACTTTGGATTTGTGGATGGCTACGCGCGAATTAGAGATTCTTAATTTATGAATGAAAATCTCTAATTCGCGCGTAGCCATCCACAAATCCAATTTACTGTAAAAAATAGCACTTTGGAATTTGTGGATGGAATTTGTGGATAGTTTGCGGGTACTTTGCGGGTAGGTGTCCACAAAAGGCAAGCTTACGCGTCTCCTGAACAGATCCGACGCCAAGAATTTCCTTTAACTCTAAGTAAAATGGGCACGTGACACCGCACATGACTTCATATGACATGTGCAAACACCCTCGATGCATATTCAGGGCTGACGGAGCCTAACTGCCTAACGGGGCCTACATCCCCTAACTGCGTAACGGGGCCAACATTCGGAACTCCATGCTTGTATTTCTCGCTGCCCAGAACCTATTTTCGATACTTGCCACCTGGCAGAAGGTATTTGAACAACGAGGGCTGTAAGATTGACGAGGCAAGCCTAGCTGCTTCCCCGCAAAACTGTGCATGGCATTTCGGCTCTGTAGTCACATCGTCTCGCCATCAAAGTGGCCGCTGCCACCAAAACATTCGGCGACAATCGATCGGCTTAGAACTAAATTGGGACACTTAGCTCGGTGCCGTGTACTCGCGGACACTCATCCTACAGACTTCTGCAGCGACACATCCTTTGCAGCAACGCACGTTTCCAAAGCTTTCCTTACCTTCCGCCTGAGCTTCGCCAACATAGGGATGCTAGCGCTAAAATTCCAACCATGTCACTTCCGCCATGTTGCTAAACTAATTGTTGGAGGCGAAGTTGGCCCTGTGAAGACGGCGGCATCTTTCTCTTTTCACAGCTGCTCTCAAAGACCTAATGAAGCGTGTTTAGGTACTTGGATGACATTGGCTTAGCTGTGGCAAAAGATACTCCTTTGCATGTTCGACACCATTATATTGAGACCAGACTCGCAAAAATTACCACATTTCAGACAGTGGACGGAAATAATTTCGCAAGTCAAACAAGCCCAGCATTTTGCTGATTGAGCGACCGCTCTCTTTCCAAATGCAATCAAAAGTCATGCAACAATGCGCGTTCCCCGCGCCCCGAATTTCAATGTTGCATGCAGATAACCTTCTCGCTTACTAAAAAGGCTGTTCGTGCACTTGCGAAATTATTTCCAGGAAAGGGCCAATTTTGAAAAACGGAAAAAGACGAAATCAACATTGAAATTCGGGGCGCGGGGGTCAAGACGATACAACAACACCGTCATCGAATATGTTCTGTCTTTCACTTTTCATTTTTCAAGTTCCTGTTTTCACTTGCGAAGTTATTTCCGTCAACAGTCTAACATAAAGGCTTAATGCATACATCTTTAGTCTCTGGCACAAGATGCACATTCGACTCTCACCGACGCACCCCGTCCGCAAAATATTCATAAGCTGCTGTCAAAAAGTAGAAGTACGAAGAATACATCACTCGTTGCTCGAGTCGCAATGTTGAAATCGAATCGTACTCCCAAAACTAATCATGGTCAGAAGTCTACGGTCCAACTTCGATGTTACTTGCCTAATCGGTCGTCATCATCATCATCATCATCTATGCTATGCTATGCTATGCTATACTATGTCATGCTATGTTGTGTTATGTCATTCTGTGATATTGTTAGTCATGTAGTGTTGTATGTGTTGTGTTATGTTATGTTGCGCTGATTCACGTTATGTTGTGTTATGTTATAATATGGCATGTTATGTTATGCTATGGCAAACTATTGGAATGCAAACCTTCAAGGTTGGGAGATGAGACAATGAATTTTCGAGTTTTTCATAGTTTCATGTTTGACTTACAAGTACGTCGAAATCAATTCAAAAAATAGGATCTGTCATTTTGCTTTCATGACAGATGTTGAGGCCTGTTTACGAATACGGCAAGGCATTTTACTAAAGTATATGTTTTCCAGAAATATCGGAGTGGCGTTTTGTGGATGGCTACCCGCAAAGTACCCACAAACTATCCACAAATTCCATCCACAAATTCCAAAGTCCTATTTTTTACAATACTTTGGATTTGTGGATGGCTACGCGCGAATTAGAGATTCTCAATTTATGAATGAAAATCCAATTTACTGTAAAAAATAGCACTTTGGAATTTGTGGATGGAATTTGTGGATAGTTTGCGGGTACTTTGCGGGTAGGTGTCCACAAAAGGCAAGCTTACGCGTCTCCTGAACAGATCCGACGCCAAGAATTTCCTTTAACTCTAAGTAAAATGGGCACGTGACACCGCACATGACTTCATATGACATGTGCAAACACCCTCGATGCATATTCAGGGCTGACGGAGCCTAACTGCCTAACGGGGCCTACATCCCCTAACTGCGTAACGGGGCCAACATTCGGAACTCCATGCTTGTATTTCTCGCTGCCCAGAACCTATTTTCGATACTTGCCACCTGGCAGAAGGTATTTGAACAACGAGGGCTGTAAGATTGACGAGGCAAGCCTAGCTGCTTCCCCGCAAAACTGTGCATGGCATTTCGGCTCTGTAGTCACATCGTCTCGCCATCAAAGTGGCCGCTGCCACCAAAACATTCGGCGACAATCGATCGGCTTAGAACTAAATTGGGACACTTAGCTCGGTGCCGTGTACTCGCGGACACTCATCCTACAGACTTCTGCAGCGACACATCCTTTGCAGCAACGCACGTTTCCAAAGCTTTCCTTACCTTCCGCCTGAGCTTCGCCAACATAGGGATGCTAGCGCTAAAATTCCAACCATGTCACTTCCGCCATGTTGCTAAACTAATTGTTGGAGGCGAAGTTGGCCCTGTGAAGACGGCGGCATCTTTCTCTTTTCACAGCTGCTCTCAAAGACCTAATGAAGCGTGTTTAGGTACTTGGATGACATTGGCTTAGCTGTGGCAAAAGATACTCCTTTGCATGTTCGACACCATTATATTGAGACCAGACTCGCAAAAATTACCACATTTCAGACTAACATAAAGGCTTAATGCATACATCTTAGTCGCACAAATGCACATTCGACTCTCACCAAACGCACCCGTCCGCAAAATATTCATAAGCTGCTGTCAAAAAGTAGAAGTACGAAGAATACATCACTCGTTGCTCGAGTCGCAATGTTGAAATCGAATCGTACTCCCAAAACTAATCATGGTCAGAAGTCTACGGTCCAACTTCGATGTTACTTGCCTAATCGGTCGTCATCATCATCATCATCATCATCATCTATGCTATGCTATGCTATGCTATGCTATACTATGTCATGCTATGTTGTGTTATGTCATTCTGTGATATTGTTAGTCATGTAGTGTTGTATGTGTTGTGTTATGTTATGTTGCGCTGATTCACGTTATGTTGTGTTATGTTATAATATGGCATGTTATGTTATGCTATGGCAAACTATTGGAATGCAAACCTTCAAGGTTGGGAGATGAGACAATGAATTTTCGAGTTTTT